>NZ_JDFF01000012.1 GCF_000565015.1 Porphyromonas catoniae ATCC 51270 | reverse complement strand
TATCACACTATAAATAAACAAATTACACAACCTCCCCCCCCCCCATCTACCACCTTGTAGTACAAAATCCACCCCCCCCCCCCCATCTACCACCTTGTAGTACAAAATCCATTTACAGCCATTCATCTCCCACAGCTAATCTAAGTAGCATGTAGGAAAAAGAGCAAAGGAGGGCTTGGGAGGAGCGAGACAGAGAGGCTTTCCTAGATATTTCGTAAGTTTGCGCCGAGACATTTCCAAATAGCGATATGATACATTCAATGACCGGCTTCGGTAAGGCTACGGCACGCTTCGAGACCCGTACCATCACCGTGACCATCAAGTCCCTCAACAGCAAGCAAGCAGACCTCTCTGCACGCATCGCCTCCTCCTATCGAGATGCTGAGCTGGAGCTACGAACGCTCATCACCGATCGCCTCCAGCGAGGGAAGATTGAGCTGAGCATTACCATGGAGGATGATGCCCTAGAGGGAAATGCCAAACCAATCAATAGAGAGGCCCTCCTCGGCTACGTACACCAGCTCACAGCCATCAGCAGAGAGCTAGGCGAGACAGCTCCGATTGATCTCGTAGCACTACTTCGCCTGCCAGGGGTAATGGACAGTGAGGGTACCACCAGTACAGAGATAAGCAAGGCTGAATGGGATGCCCTACGCTCTGCCACACTTGAGGCTGTGGATGCTCTCCAAGCCTTCCGTGAGCAGGAGGGACGGATGCTCTACGAAGTCTGTGCCACACGTATACGCAAGATTGCCTACCTCCTAGAGCAAATTGCCTACCCCGAGAGCGAGAGAATCACTGCCATTCGCCAGCGACTTGAGGAAGGCCTTGCTAAAATCGCCCCCGCAGGTGGCTATGACAGTGCACGCCTAGAGCAAGAAATGATCTTCTATATCGAAAAGCTCGACATCAACGAAGAGAAGTCTCGCCTAGCACATCACCTCTCTTACTTCCTCGAGATACTCGACCAGCCCAACGTCGGGCAGGGCAAGACCCTAGGCTTCATCGCACAGGAAATAGGTCGTGAGATCAACACCATGGGCTCTAAGAGCAATCACGCTGCCATGCAACAGCTCGTCGTCCAAATGAAGGATGAGCTGGAGCAAATTAAGGAGCAGGTACTCAACATCCTATAAGCCTACACACCCCCTCAACGAGGGGCAGAAGAGCAATCACCCTTACTAAAGCCCTTCTTGTACCTGCTAAGTCCACGCCACCCTTCCCTAGAGAGCCGTAGGACTTTAGGTATCTCTTCGGGCAACTTAGCCTACAAAACACTGGAGGGGAAGACATCTGTCTGAGACCACAAACTCCCCCAAGAGGCTACACAGGATGCAGATCACATAGGAGCCTGGGGTATGGGCAATCCTCCTAGACATCCTCAAGAATCCACAAAAAGGCCACCGAGATACTGACTTAATCAGCATCTCGGTGGCTTTTCTCTTTACGCTGAGAGGAGTTTCCCCTCCCCTTACTAAATCGTCTCCTCGACTGACCAGACAAAGGCCCGTAGACCTTGCTCTGGAGTAGCCTCATCCAACTCGCGCAGGGCGGAGAGGAATCCTCTCACCTTCGTCGCAGGTATCACGACGAGCATGGAAGAGTTCATCGTGGGCCAGGCATGGCTCCCTAGGTGAGGAACACCTGTAACTGTGCCATGCCCCTGGACTTGCTCCCACGTGGTATAGCCCCGAAGGTTCTGCTTATCGAGGATGCGTAGGATCAGATCGTGATAGGCCTGATTATACGCTATGAAGACGGTCTTCAATGGCTCACTCGGAGCGAAGGACTTATTCTCATTCATAATAATCATTCGTTTAGCAGTTAGCGAGCGGTGGCCAGCTTACGAGTGAGCTTCTTCTCGATACGACGACGCTCACGTACCATACGACGAGCCTCCAGTGCTGCATAGAGCGTAGGGATGAGGACAAGTGTGATGAGCGTGGAGAAGGATAGCCCCCATGCTACTGTAATCCCCATAGCTTGCCACATCTCTGATCCTTCACCGATGCCTAATGCCATAGGCACCATACCGAGTACGGTTGTCAGCGTCGTCATCAGCACGGGACGTAGACGGGACTTACCTGAGGTCGTAACAGCTAGTGCCACTCCCATGCCACGCTCACGGCAGAGACGGATATAGTCAATAAGCACAATACCATTCTTCACCACAATACCAATCAACATGATCATCCCGATGAAGCTCATCGTATCCAGAGGCACCTGCGTGACGAGTAGCCCAATGAATACCCCAGTGAAGGCAAACGGCACGGAGAACATGATGACAAATGGATCAACAAGGCTTTCGAACTGTGCAGCCATCACGATGAAGACAAGCATGATAATCAGGAGCATCAGAGCCGTCAAATCACCGAAGGTCTCCTGCTGACTCTCGTAGGCACCTGTGATCTTATAGGATAGTCCCGAGGTGAGGGGATGATCCTTGATCGTCTGCTGTACATCAGCCACTAGGTCACTCAACTGATGCCCGGGGCGAGGAGTAACAGAAACCGTGACAACACGTGTGCGGTCCTTGCGCTCGATCGTCGGAGGTGTGAAGGCCTCCTCTACACGCCCCAGCTCAGAGAGGCGCACAGCCTTACCCTGAGGGGTATAGACAACCATATTCTGCACATCCTGTAGGGACTGGCGAGTATCAGGGGCAAAGCTCACGCGGATGTCATACTCGTTCCCATCCTCACGGAAGTGAGAGGCGACAGACCCATTTATAGCATTGCGTAGGTAGGAGGCAGCAGTGGCCAGGTTCAGACCGTTCTCTGCAAGCTTCTGTCGATCGAAAGCAAAGCGCACCTCGGGTACGTAGTCCTTACGGCTAATAGTGATACCAGAGGCAGAGGGCTTCTTCTCTAACTCCTGATGGAAGAGGCGTGCATAGGTATCAGCCTCCGTAAAGTCCTGCCCGTAGATCTCAAGGGATACACCATTCCCCCCTTGCTCCTGACCACCCCCTGTCTGTACCTTGTAGGAGGATATAGAGGGGTACTCGGCTATGATCCTACGCACACGGTCGGCAGCCTCATCCTGTGTCTGTGTACGCTCGGAGCGTTTGTACTGCCCTACGTACATAGTGATGACGTTGGTACCATTATCTCGGACTGATGCCCAAGCATCACCATCTGAAGCCTGCCCAACACTCATCGAGATTGTCTCGATAGAGGGTATCTCCTTACGTATACGTGCCTCGATCTCCAGACCTAGAGCTTTGGTCTCCTCGATACGTGTCCCAATAGGAAGCTCAATGGTTACCTCCATGAACCCAATATCCTGCTGGGGCATGTAGGAGGTTTTGATGAAGTTCAACCCAAAGAGGCTCGCAACGAAGATCCCCATAGCAATCAAGATCGTACTACGGCGGTGACGCACCGTCCAGCCCAAGATACGAGCATAGAGCATATCCAAACGTCCGAGGAAACGCTCAATGGGTGCCATGAAACGCTCCATCAGCTTTCCTCGATTCATATCTCGCTTGAGAAGCTGCGAGCAAAGCATCGGGGTCAGCGAAAGAGCCGCAGTAGTGGATACAATCATCACAATACTGATACTCCAACCTAGCTGACGGAACATAATACCGGCCTCACCAGGCATCATCGTCAAAGGAAGGAACACGGCAAGCATCGTCAGCGTAGAGGCTATGACGGAGATACCAACCTCATTGGTCGCATGTACAGCTGCCTGCTTCGGATAGCTCCCTCGCTCAATATGGGTCGTAATATTCTCAAGCACCACGATCGCATCATCCACAACCATACCAATAGCGATAGAGAGCGAACTGAGGGAGATAATATTCAACGTATTCCCCGAGACAAGCAGGTAGATGAAGGAGGCTACAAGCGAAATTGGAATCGTTAGGACAATAATAAATGTAGCCTTCCAGCGACCAAGGAAGACAAACACAACAAGCATCACGATGAAGAAGGTGATGAAGATTGTCTCCTTGAGGTTACTTACCGTGCTAACGATGAAGTTAGAGGTATCAATGAGGTAGCCCACCTTCACATCCGAAGGGAGGGAAGACTGGATACCTGGGAGCAGGCGACGTATCTCCTCAGCAATCTGCACGGAGTTGGATCCATCCTGCTTATTAACAATGATGATTGCCCCACTCTTACCATTCACATAGTTCTCCTGCTGGCGCTCTGCGACAGTATCCTTGACTTGAGCTACATCACGTAGATAGATATCCTTGCCCGCAATGCTCGCTACAACAATATTCTCTAGCTGCTTGGGATCGGTGAACTCACCCTGAATGCGGATAGAACTTGTACGAGAACCTAAGTCAATCTGTCCAGCTGGGACGTTCGTGTTCTCAGCAGCAATAAGCTGAGAGATCTGTCCGAGTGTTAAGTGGTAGGCCTCTAGCTTAGCAGGGTCACAGTAGACCTGCACAACACGCTTCTGTGCACCAGCAATAGTAATTGCCCCGACACCATCAACTCGGGCCAAAGGATTACTAACCTTATCCTCTAGGATTTTGTAAAGTCCCTTATTGCTCTCCTCAGACTCAACTGAGAGGATTGCCACAGGAATAGAGCTGTTGTCGAACTTGAAGATGACAGGCTTCTTTGCTCCATCAGGTAGGTTGTCTGATATAGCATCGAGCTTGTCACGAATGTCATTCGTAGCCTCATCAATAGGTGTACCTGCACGGAACTCCATCGTAATAATAGAGACATTCTCACGGCTTTTGGACGTGATGTGCTTGAGCTTATCGATCCCATTAAGCGTGTTCTCGAGGGTCTTCGAGAGGTTTGTCTCGATGTCCTCAGCACTCGCACCTGGGTACGAGGTGATAATCATGACATTCGTCGTATCTGTCTTAGGCATCAGCTCAATGGCCAGCCGTGATAGGGAGAAGAGTCCCAACACAGCGATTGCCACGTAGATAAGTGCCGTGGTGATCGGCTTACGGACGGATGTTTCGTAAATACTCATGAGGAGGGCTTACTTTGTCGTTTTCTGTAGCTGTACAGCCTGACCATTCTTAATTGTGCTAGGAGCGGAGATGATTACTTGGTCTCCAGCCTTTAGTCCTTTAAGCACTTCGTAGCGGTCGCCCTGCTGATCCCCCAGCTCCACGACCTGATAGACAGCCTTGCCATCACGATATACGTAGACATAGCGTTCACCACTACCGACCTGACGCACGACTGCTTTATCCTGTACAGTGAGAGCTTCCTTTGAACCGAAGTCAATATGTACACGAGCATACATACCTGGGCGAAGCGAGGCATCACGATTAGGCACCTCAATCTCCGTAGCAATAGTATGTGTCGCTGGGTCTAGGGTAGGATAGACATTGGAGATCACCCCAGAGAACTCCTTCCCCTCCAAAGCATCTACACGCAAGGTCACAGGCGTGCGCTCCTTCAGTAGCGAATAGTACTTCTCTGATACGTTCACCATAGCCTTTACTGGGGCAATCTGCTGAATAACGACCACGGGGAGCTGAGGCGAAGTCATATCACCGTTGTCATAGTTCTTGGCCGTGACTACGCCGCTGATGGGGCTACGAAGGATGGTGTTCTCTGCTACATTATTGTAGGATAGGCGAGCCTGCTCGAGTGCACTCTTGGCATTATCCCACTGGGCTTTTGATACACCTCCGACCTTGTATAGCTCATCCATACGATCAAAGTTTGTCTTTGCATCGGTTAGCTGGATTTGCGCTTGGCTAGCCTGTGTGCCCTCCATACGAGCAATCACCTGTCCCTGCCCGACACGATCACCGACCTTGACAAGGAGCTGCTTCAGACGTCCACCTGCCTGGGCTGTAATGTTATTCGTCACCTTCGCCTCTAGCTGGGCTGTAAACTCCTCTACAAGTTGTAGAGGCTGTGCTTCAACTAGGGCAACCTCCACAGTGCGAATACTGTCCTTCACTGTCTCGCTTGCCTCACTGCTTTTGCTCGAAGAAGAGCAGCCAGTAGCTGCGAAGAGCATCAGCGTCGAGAGCGAGAGCAAAAGGCGCTTTTTATTGTTTGTCATCTCTGTATATTTTATTCTTCGTTATTGCTACTTCATTACTTAGCACTATAGGATATACCCTTTAGCTCATCAAGGGAGTAAACGGCCACCATATAGTTGTAGATCGCTTGGCTGTAGTTCAGACGAGCCTGTAGGAGTGCCATATCAGCATCATTAAGCTCGAGGATGGTTCCCTCTCCTGTTCGGTAGCGCACCTGGGCAATCTCGTAGCCTTTCTCTGCACTAGCGACAGCCTCCTTGGCAGCAACAAACTGCTCGATGGCATTCGTCTGTGCACTGAGGCTATTCATCGCACTGAGGTGAAGTTGACGCTCGGCATCTATGCGTTGCAGGCTCAGTTGCTGTATCTGGCTACGGGTGGCACGAACATCATTATGCCGTGAGAAGCCACTAAAGAGTGGGACATTTAAAGAGAGCGCGATCGAGGAATATGGAGACCAACGCTTGGAGTTATCCAGCTTGAATTTATCCGAGGAGAAGTTGTACATATAGTTGAAGCTCAACGAAAGCGTAGGCATGAAGGCCATCTTCTTGACACGCAGTGCTGCATCAAGCTGCTTTCCCTGAAGGTCTAGGGTACGTAGCTGACTATTCTCCTCTAGTGATATGGAGCCCATCCGCTCTGGGATTGCCCCCATCACACGCTGCTGGTAATCGCCAAGTTGCTCAGCCACCTCAATAGGCACCGAAGGGTCTAGAGCAAGCAGTACCTTGAGCTTAGCCTCAGAGAGACGTATGGCTTCACGTGCTTGCACGAGGTTGGGCAGTATATTCTTCACTTGAGCATCCATACGAATCTTATCGTACTCAGCTACAACACCCTGCTGCCACTTGGCTACGATCTGATCGTAGTTCGTCTTGGCATTGTTGTAGTTGCTTTGTAGGACACGCTCAGACTCCCGTGCGAGAAGGATACCCATGTAAGCCTTACGTACCTCAGCCTCAAGAGCAATCTTAGAGCTACGAGCCTTCTCCTCTGCTAGAGCTACAGCCTGTTTGTCTAGCTCTAGACTCGCCCAAAGCTGTGGGGCAATGATAGGCATCCCTGCCACAATCCCCCCCTGTAGAGCATGCTTCTCTCCCATCTCGATCCCATCCGAGGGAAACATCCCTGCCATAGGAGAGGAGGGATTATCTCCCCCGAAGTAGACCTTTTGCTTCTTGAGCACGTAGGTATATGAACCCGAAAGGCTGACATTAGGATACAACCCTCCGATGGTCTTCTTTTGCTCATAGCGTGCTTGATCCACTGCTAGTCGAGATGTCTTCACCTGTGCACTATGCTCGAGGGCAAGGCGCACGGCATCATCAATTGAAAGCCTTAGGGGCTGGGATGTAGCACCCTCGCCGACCTTGACCTCCGACTGGGCAACCAGCTTCGGCTGAGAAGCCATTGCACCAATGAAGCCCCAAAGGAGTGCATAGCGGAGCATTTTATTCCAATTCATTTTGCTCATTATTCCATCTAGATATAATGTACTGATCATGTGATATGGATACTGCCTCACTGAAACCACGATTTAACGCACTTCACGAACCCTTCAGAGCACCATTATAGGCGAGAAAACCGGAAGAAAAGAGGCTTATCCTTCTTGATTGCAAAGATACGTCAAACACACAACCTACAACACATTTTCATACACAGAAGATGTTGTATTTAGGAACAATCCATCCTTTATCTATGGACTGCAGATAAACCCCTCTAAGCCTGTGAGCTCAGTATATAAGAGGCAATCACTCATTTTCTCTTTGGCATTTCCCCTGCCACAGTTACAAACGCCCCTAGACAAAGGGCATACGGGAGGGCAACAAAGAGTCACTATAAGTCGCTCAAACGAGTTATAGTAACTCTCTTCGACGACTTACCATAACTCATTTAGACGAGTTACCATAACTCGTTTGAGCGACTTATGGCAACTCGTCACCCCCCATTTTATTCCCCTTGTATCTCGCTCAATATGAACTCGCTATAAGTTCATCCCCAAAAGACAGGAAGCCTATACCGAAGACACGTCTCCTCTGATATGGAGGGAGTAAAATAGAGGATACCGAGCATTTAATCCTACCCATTCTATTACCCACCTCCACGAGGCAACAAAAAGCCTCACTACACCCATCGTTTCCTCCGATATAGGAACAATGGGTGTAGTGAGGCTTACTTCTAGATTGTTATTTGGGGAATACTACTTCTTAGGAGTGTAGCGACGCATGGATTTGATTATGACATTCTTTAGAGGACGATTGTTATCATCTGTCTCTACTCGCTGGATCTTATCAATCGTTCCCCAGCCATCGAGCAAGCGTCCAAATACGGTATAGGTGCCATCGAGGTGTGCGGCTCCTCCCTCAAACATATAGCTCTTACGCTGCGCATCGGTGTATGTCCAGCTACGTCCTGTTTCTTGCTCCTTCAGGTCATAGTCGGTATAGTACTTACCCGTGACGATATAGAACTGACTATACGACGAACGCATCTCGGGATTTACGTCATCAGGCTGGCGTGCCGCTGCCAAAGCACCACGTACATGCACGAAGAGCTCAGGATGTAGCTCCGCAGGTAGCGTTGCCTCCGTAGAGTCCTCAGGTAGCTCTAGCTCGCGAGAGAGTCCACGCGTCTTGAGATGCCCAGCCTGTACCATGAAGTCCTTGATTACACGGTGAAACTGCACACCCTCATATGCCCCACTATCAACCAGCTTGAGGAAATTATCACGGTGTATCGGCGTCTCATTAAAGAGCTCTATAATAAACCTTCCCTTACTCGTCTCGACAAGGACTTGCGGTCGCTCCTGAGCCCACAAACCAAGAGAAGGAAGAAGAATAAGGAATAGGTAAAACAGCTTTCGTTTCATCTTATATCTGATTTTGGTTAGCACTAAAGTAGGATGGGCATGGTATCATTTGACACATCTGCCGTGGTAATGAATGCTCGAGGATCTAGCTCGAGGACAATCTTCTTCAACGGCTGGATGTTCTTACGCTCTATGATGATGAAAAGGATCTCACGCTCAGCCCTCGTGTACATACCCCTACCATGTAGGAATGTCCCTCGTACCCCCATACGTCCAATGAGTGCATCACGTAGCTCCTCAGTCTTATCAGAGATGATGAAGACAGACTTATGGGGGTTCTGTGGCTGAAGTGCCTCAACAACCTTGCTGTAGATGAAAATAGCAATCCAAGAGTAGAGAGGCACACGCCAATCCTCAAAAACCCAAAGCCCCAGAAGCACAACGATGGAGTCAATGAACATGATGAGCGTACTGACCTTGGTATTAAACGTACGGGAGAGCACTCGAGCCAAAGTATCTGTCCCGGCACACGTACTCTGTGCACGGAAGATCATCCACACACTCACTCCTAGGATAGCTCCACCATAGAAGCTGCAGAGAATAGCATCCTCCACCAGAGGCTTTCCCGCAAACCACGTATCAATGAGATCTGAGAAAAGCGCTACCAAAATGAACGTCACAATGGTCTTCACCGCCGCGACCTTCCCCAGTCCATGCATTGCCAACAGGAAGAGGGGCACATTGAAGAAAAGGGCAATTGTCCCCAGCCCAACCTCCATATGGAAGATCTGCTTGAGAAGCTCGCGTATCACCAAGGCTAGCCCATACACTCCCCCAGGACTGATATGTGCCGGGGCAAGGAAAAGACTATAGCCCGTAGCTAACAAGAACGAGCCAAAGAGAATTAATGCTCCGTCGATGACGAGCTGTCTATCGAACTTAAAGGACTCCATGTATATGTTTCTATCTAGCAGTATGAATGTACCATGCCACAAAGATAAGAGCTATTACCCAAAGTGCGTAGTAACAAGACCTTTAAGGTTACGAGCCTCTTAACACCCCACGCTAGAACGGGCAGATAAAGCCTACACTCAAATCAGCAAACCTAGCAACCACATCGTAACTACATAGTGAGAACTTGATGGCCCGTGATAAAGCTCCCTACATCATCAAGCAATATTGGAGCAAGAGCATCAACCTAGACATTAAGCTAGTTACCAGCATAGCAGAGGTCATTATAGGAAAGCCTCCATAATGCCTCACATTTCATCTAGAGAGAGGGGGATTTTAGGATAAATGAGTAACCCCTCCAACCACAGGGGATGGAGGGGTTACTCTGACGAAAAAGTGAGAGAATACTCTTACTTGATGAGCTGGTTGTTAGTAGACTCTTGCTGTGGGATTTCGTAGATAAGACGAGCATCATCCCACTTAATTGTTGCTCCTTGGAGGAAGCTGTTACGAGGAGAACGCTTAACCTCGTTCTTAAAGCGCCTCATCACTACCAGAGAGAAGCCTTCTCCCCACATCTCTACACGCCAGTTATAGAGGAGCTTTTCAATAAGGTCATCATGGTTGAGCCCATTAATCTCAGTTTCCACCTCGCTGTACTTGGCTGCCTCAGTACGCTCCTTCAACAGTTTAAGTAGTAGGGTCTTTGCTGTTGGATCATCCCCCTTACGAGCTGCTGCCTCGGAAGCGATGAGGTATATCTCAGCCATACGCATGAAGACAATGTCACTAAGCCATGTACGGTCATAGCCTAATCCATGCGTATTCCCCATCGCAGAGAAGAACTTACCCACTGGCAATCCAAATGCAGTATGGAACCACCCCTTACGTAGGTCTGTGTCTGGGATTTCCTCTGCGAGGTACTGGTTAATAGCCTTATGGGCTCCAACCAAAGCATAGCTATAGGTGTAAACATCCATATGCCCCCAGAAGGAAGCAAGTCCACCTGTATTATCCTTGGTTATGTCAACAGCCCAGATAAATTCAGGTGTCTTATAGTTATTAAACCCGTTAGTTATTAGTTCTGAGGCAGGGATCAGTTTATAGATAGAGGCCTTCTCTGTGATTACCTTATTGGCCACGTTATATGCTTCTTCCCAATTACCTAGATCCATATAGGCACGGGCTAACGCACCTCGTGCTACGGTCTGATCCACATACTGCTTATCAGAACGTTTTAGCCCAGAGCTCTCCATTGCCTCAATCCCCTGTGTCAGGTCTTTCACAATCTGATCATAGACCTGCTCAAGCGTAGACAATCCCTTGGGCTTACTTGCATCATCCGAAGCCTTATAGATGGGGACAGTGAGCTTACTCTTGGTAGCATCACTATAAGCCCCTCCATAGAAGTGAGCTAGATTAAGGTAGGCCAAAGCTCGCAGTGTCTTAACTTGCCCCCAGCTAAAGATAGTCTGTTTCTGTACTGATCCAGATGGGATAGTCTCATCTCCACCAGCTGACTGGAAGAAACTATTGGATAGAGCCACCGTACGGTAGCTAATACGCCAGACAGAATAATTCATAATATCATCCTTCTGGTAGGAGACAAGCCGAGCAGGGCTCTGGAACCATGCATAGTTTGTTTGGCTCATCTCCATATCCCCAGACATCAGATCTGATGAAATATCAAAAGCCTTCTGTGCAAAGTCTGCATGGTTACCTCTAGTGGACTGCATTGATTTGAAGAAGGTCGATAGGATCCCATTAACGAAACCCTCCGGAACATCGGGATTCCACTTCCCAGCCTCCTTAATCTGATCTGCTGTAGGTAGCTCTGTAGGCTCTAGATCTAGGAAGTCCTTCTTACAAGCAGAGAGTGCTGCGAGTGCGAAGACCAGGCAGATGCCGTTTCTTATACTTGTACGCATGATATGATAGTGCATAAGTGAGACATTAGAAGCTGAGTTTGATACCTGCTACGAAAGTAGAGACAGGGAGGTAGCGGCTACGACCCGATCCACCACTCTGGCTAGACATAGCAGCATAACCCTTACGTGCAGATATCAGGAAGAGATTGTCCCCGCTGATATAGACCGAGGCATCATTGATGCTGAGGCGCTTGAGAAGCGACTTGGGGACATTATAACTAATACGAGCATTCGTTAGCGATAGGTAGGAACGGCTCGTCAAGAAGCGTGTCGAGGTAGAGTTTGCATATTTCAGCGCCTCTATATCATGTGTCAGGATAGGTAGGTTCGTTGGACGATCCGATCTCCAGAAGTTGCGAATATCCTTATGGAAGTTATGTGCACCAATTTGGCTTCCGCTGTCCATGAGGTCAGCATAAACGCCATCATACCCCCATCCACCAAGGCCATAGCTGAAGTTCGTTGAAACGGTGAAGTTCTGAATCTGAATATCAAAGCCAAAACCACCAATGAAGTCTGGGATGGCACTCTTGCCAACGAACTCTCTCACGGCATCATTGTAATCCGAAGTCGTTGTCTCTGTAAGCTTAGAGGGGTCACCACCAGAGCTGATGTACTTCTCATAGTCAGTGACATAGACATCCTTGTTACCAGCCCCCTTGTAGGTATAAGCCTTCCAGAGTGGCAACCCTTGGTCACTTACCCCCTTCCAGGTACGTATGTAGTAGTCCTGCACTGAGTGACCCTTCTTGTAGGCAAAGGCGCCATGTATCTCGTAGTGCTTAGGCTGACCAAATGGATCAGTGGACATGCGAGAGATCTTATTCTTATAGTATCCACCATTAGCATGCACACTGACAGAGAAATTCTTGCTCTTGTACGCATCCCAGTTCAGCTCAACTTCGAGCCCTTGGTTCTGCAGCACACCTTCACTCTCTGGATAGAAAGCATAACCGAGGGAGGGAGCGACCTGCTTCTTGAAAAGCATGTTATCCGTGCGCTTAACGAAGTAGTCCACGTTGAGCTCAAGGGCATCGAAGAGACGTGCCTCAATCCCAGTGTTGAATGTCCCAGAGCGTTCCCAGGTTAGGTCTTTATTCCCCTTAGAGTAGAAGGAGAATGAAGGCTTACCATTTAGGTTGTCTGTTTGATAGAAGTCCTTATAGAGATAATAGTCCGGAGTGGAAGCCGTATAATCTAGGTCTAGGTCTTGGTTCCCTAGGATACCATAGCTCGCTTTGAGCTTTAGATTATTGATCCACTTGACTGAGGAGAGGAACTTCTCTTGGCTTAGGATCCATGCGGCACCAACAGAGCCAAAGGTCCCCCAGCGGTTCTCTGGAGCAAAGCGAGAAGATCCATCGCGACGAATGGAGAGACTGAAGTGATACTTCTTGTCATACTCATAGCGTAGCTGACCGAAATAGCTCTCAATGGCATATCCCACACGGTAACCAGAGATGTCACCACGAATAATCCCATCATCGAGTGTGGTTCTCCCTCCTAGGACAACCTTCTCCTTAACCGAATAGTGAATATCGCTCTCATCCTTTGACGCCTCATGAGCCACGAATGCATCAAAAGTATGGTTACCAAAGGTTCTATTCCAAGACAGGATTTCATTAAGAGTCCAGCTAAAGCTGTTTGTATTTGTATTGTATATACGACCTACTTTCGCACCATCACCATAGTATGGGTTCTGTAGTTGTTCTCGCTTGGTAGCCATAGCTTGCAGACCATAGTTCACTGCTATCTTGAAATCCTTGAGGAAACGATACTCCAGATTGAGGTTTGCTGTAGTAAGGTTGCGAAGATATTCATCTCTATCTAGTCGTACAGCCCCAGCAGGGTTAATACCTCCGGAGTAGGCACGGCTATACCCTGTATATTGACCGTAGTCATAGCTGGTCCCCCCAGGGATCTTAGGGTCTTCTTTCGTTTTACCCTTTTCATCATGCTCGTAGACAGGATAAATTGGAGGGATTTCATTGACAAACTGGAAGCCATTATTGGAGTTAGATCCTTGCCCTGGGCTCTTGGAGAGCGAGCGAGCATAGGACAACCCAAGAGTAACCTTAAACGCATCAGAGAGACGAGCTGTGACGTTATTTCTCAAGTTCAAGCGATTGAACTCTGATCCGATATAGTACCCGACGTTATCTTGATACCCAAGTGATGTAGAGAAGTTCACCTTATCGGAGCCTCCAGAGGCACGGACGTTGGTCTCTGTGATACGCCCTGTGCGGAAGATGTGATCCCTCCACGACTCTGGGGTATAGAGACGCTGCACATTACGGTTGAACTTACCTGTAGCAGGATCGATCAGTTCTCGTGGAGAAGCCTTCCAGAGATTATATCGTGGCACAATCCCTTGTTCATCTTCTCCTTCCTTGAGGATACCTGAGAAGAAGAGCAGGTCTCCTGGGCCAGTAGGTTTATCAGCTATCGTTTTGCCAGGTTTAAATTTTGCTTTGGGGCTATTGTACAGTTCCTCCAACTGCTCTTTGAGACCAAAGCGTTCGTAGGAGTTTTTCATTGCCTCGTAAGCAATCTCCATATACTCTTCGGGTGATGTGATTACATCATACTGAGGGAGGTAACGGGCATTAATCCCATGCTTCACCTCTGCATCAAACGTGATACGACCAGACCTACCTTGCTTGGTGGTAATCAAGACCACCCCATTAGCAGCACGTGCCCCATAGAGAGCCGTTGCAGAAGCATCCTTCAGGACGGAGAGCGTCTCTACATCAGCCATATTGAAGCTACTGAGCAGAGAGGTATAGGGGATCCCATCAATGACATAGAGAGGTGCAGTCCTTGAGTTTACAGACCCGATACCACGCACTTGCACCGTGGCACTAGCGCCAGGTTGACCACTCGTGGTGAAGACCTGCACACCAGGGGAAGCACCCTCAAGTGCAGAAGTAATATTGGAACTTGTCTTCTTCGTTAGAGCCCCTACATCGATACGTGCAGCAGACCCCGTAAAGGAGTTTTTGCTCTGAGTACCGTAGGCTACAACGACGACCTTATCCAGCGTTTTCTCTGAGTTCTGCAGGACGATGCGTAACTCTTTGCCCGTGATAGGGACGGTCTGGGTAACAAAACCAATACAGGAAATCTTCAGGTTCTTAGCTTCCGCAGGGAGCGTAAGAGAGAATTTCCCATTAACATCGGTCAAAGCTCCATGAGTAGGGAACTCCACGCACGACACGGCTGCAGCTATTACAGGCTCCTTATCATCAGCGGCAATGACTACACCAGTGACGATATTCGGTTTCTTCTGCGCCCATGCTACCCCGACCGAAAAGGTGAGGAGCAGGAAGAAGAGTAATCTCTTGTTCATTAGACTTGTTGGTGTTTGAGTGAAACGGATGTGTGAGGGTAGGAGGAACCACCTCCTCGGGCCTGTGTCTTGGTATGGGACCTCTCCTGGTTAATATAGGTAGATATGCTTTCGGATTTTGCTGAGGGGGGAGTCCATTTTGCCAAGGCTCGTGCTAGGTACTCGACTGTGACCGCTTGCCACGACTGTCTATTTTGCTCTACCAGATTAGTTGATCTATGAGTGTGGCGCTTTTCTAGGGCCTAATGGATTATGGTAGATAGCATGACCAGACCTTGAGAGCAAAAGTAGCAAACTTTTCTTTGAAAACAAATAATCAAGAAACTTTTAACAGAAACAGATAAGCATATATGTTCATTTTGCTAACCAGACTTGATTTATAGAGACAATAAGACATGGGATATTGGTATCGTCAGTATAGCAAATAATGTGCGCTATCGTACGATATACCTTCAACTTCAGCTATGCGATGGAGCATGGCTAACAATTTCACTTAGCAAAATCTTAAATCTTAGTCTTTTTTGCTCAATATGTACCCCAAGATCTGTATAAGCTAAGCGAAAAGAAGGCGAATAAAACCACCGAAGGCTTTATTGTTATCACCTCTCACCCCCGCCTCAGGATAAATGAACCTAGTATATACCCCAACCTACACCACGAACACACTCACGGACAACCCTTAGCGACATCCTCCATTCAGTCTCCCAATGACCCCAAAGCGAGTTACCATAACTCGTCTCTGCGAGTTACCACAACTCGCCCTGACGACTTACCATAAGTCTTTGCAACGAGTTACCATAACTCGCTGAAGCGAGTTACCACAACTCGTAGCAGGCTCTTCAAACACACGACATAACGATTTATCCTGACGACTTACCATAACTCGTTACAGCGAGTTATGGTAACTCGTCCTGACGACTTACCATAACTTTTTGACACGACTTACCACAACTCGTTACGACGACTTACCATAACTCGTTACGACGACTTACCATAACTCGTTGACCTCTCTTCTCATACCCATCGTACCCCTCTTACTATCAAGCGATTACAAAACCACCTAAGTTACCCATTCATGATATGTCGGGTTCTCTTCTTTTCTATTCTATCACTCCCCTATCCACTCCACATATTACTCCTAGGGCTAGCACCGTAGGCTTCTCTTAGCTCGGTGTTTATACTGCTACGTGAGATAGATATAAGGGATGATACCGGTCTTACTATCTAGAGACCGCTATTAGGTCTTAGGTCTTCACTTATATCCATATCACCTCTAGCACCAAGATCTATCCGCAAAGCTAGAAGTTGTTCTTCCCAATCTTCACACTAGATGGCAGCCACCCCGCATGAGGGAACAGATACATGTGTGAAGTAACGGATATTAGTGGGTTTAGCCCCAGAGGCAAGATATATTACATGGAAGAGAGAGCTACTCCTATCACTCAATCTGGGCTATATCTTCCCCTCCCTTTATCATTCATTGGAGCTATTCTCAATACGAAGTCAAAGCTAAACCTGGACTATATTTTCCCCTTTACCTCATACAAGCCGAGTCCTTCACATCAAAAGGAAAGGGCAAGAGGCCTTAGGTAAAAGAGCATCCAAAAGAAACGAAATGCCCTGCGGTAGTAGACTACCACAGGGCATTTCATTTCTGTTTGCTGGTGGACAGCTAGCCGATAGGCTAATTGTTCGTTTTGCCTTGACGTGCAGAGTAGCTTAGGTTAAGCGTATTAGCACGACGAAGCTCTTCCTTGATCTGAGAGATGATATTCATCTTCGTCTCCTTGTCTGCCTTCAGCGAGACCTGCATCAGGGAACGACGATCATCCTTTAGCTTGGCCTTAGCTTGCTCGAGGTAGCTATAGACCGCCGTAGGATTCTGCGTTACCTGATCGTTGAGCTGGATAGCAGAGTTACTCCCATACATCGCACGGTACTCCTTATTGGGCTTACCGACGTAGATGAAGGTAACCAGAGACTTCTCCTCTAGCTTGGTTAGCTCAGTAGCCGAAGGAAGGTTGCTGAAACTTACCTTAGGGGTTACCTCACGGATGGAGGTCACCATCATGATGAAGAACAGGAAGGCAAAGACCAAGTCAGGGAGAGAAGAGGTATTCAACTCGGGCATCTCACGCCCACCTGATTTACTGAATTTTCCCATTGCTGTTACTTCTTAGCTAGGTTAGACAAAGGCATCTCGGAGATATGCATCGGATAGGCATCCGCTACAGACTTCTTCTGCGAAGGAGTCAGATCTTCGAAAGGCTTTTGGAAGGCTTGCTTAGCAAATCGATCCCATACTTCGTTGTAGGCGCGAATAAGCTCGTTCTGCACGTTGACATACATCTGATAGCTCGTTTCCACCTCATTCTTGATGGAGATAGCATACCCAGAGGTAACAACCTTACGCTTGCCGAGACCCTCGACTTCACGTACCTCCAGCTCAGGGAGGTAAGGCTTCTCTTCTGGATTCATGATGAATTCAACAGCGTAGTCCTTTAGCTGATCCAGCTTCACAGGGATGAGCTGGTCGCCACCGCCAGCATTCATACGAGAGATCACAATCTCATCGGCACGATTCACTAGGAGACGCATGACGTTGCGGTCATTGATCTCCACTTGCTGTTGCTCTTGTTGCTTTGGAGGAAGAGGAGGCAGACGCCTCTTCAGCCCCTTATCAGTATCCATTGAAGTTGTAATCAAGAAGAAGATAAGCAACATAAAAGCGATATCGGCTGACGATGACCCGTTGATACCGGGCGTCTTTCTTTTGGCCATAGTGCTTTCTGCTTTTATTCGTTATTGATTACAAGCTTATCTCTTCAGTGCCTTGGAGATACCACCCCAAATAGCTGCGCCGACAGTTAGGATAAAGAGAACATAGATTGAGTAGAGCCACATATCGGTGACCTTGAGCCAACCCGATGTATTGTAGGCTTGGGACGATTCATTCAGCCCCTGGATTGGCTCACCGCTACCGATGGCGTAGGTGATCCCCAGAAGAGCAAGGAAGGCTACGAGACCACCCACAGAGAGCAGTGCGCCACGAGAGTTCGTCTGGAAGGAGTTGAAGAAGTTCTTGCAGGCAAAGCCGATCGTTGTAACGATGACTACCAGGAAGAGGGCATACGTCCAGTATAGGAGGGCACCCGTATACTCATAGACCTTGTTACCCTTAGCGTCCAGCTCCGATCCTCCCACGAAGAAGAGGATAAAGATGAGGATGCTAATAGCAGATAGGACTAATAAAGTATAGCTGGATACCTTGCGTATCTTAGTTACAGCCATTGTCTTTATTACTATGAGTTAGGATTACTTGTTGTTCTTTACGTTGTACTTAACGATGAGGTCAAGTAGGCTAATGGAAGCATCCTCCATGCGGTTCAGGATACCTTCTACTAGGGATAGGATGTAGTTATAGAAGATCTGAAGGATCAGGGCTACTACAAGACCACCGATGGTCGTGATAAGAGCCACCTTCATACCACCTGCTACGACCGTTGGGCTGATATCACCTACGCGCTCGATGTTATCGAATGCAAGCACCATACCTACGACCGTACCAAGGAACCCGAGTGAGGGAGCCATAGCGATGAAGAGGGTGATCCATGAGAGGTTCTTTTCGAGCAGACCGCCCTGTACACCACCATAGGATACGACAGACTTTTCAGCGATGTCGATACCCTGATCGGCGCGAAGGAGAGCCTGGTAAGCGATGGAAGCGATAGGACCACGTGTGTCACGAGCGATACCCTTTGCCTTCTCGATGTTACCTTCCTTGATGAGGGCATCTTCGATATCCTTGAGGAGCTTATCAGGGTTGGTGTTGGCTAGATTGAGGTAGATGATACGTTCTAGACAGATAGCTAGACCAAGTACGAGCGTGATGGCAACGAGAGCCATGAAGTCAGCACCCCCTTCGATGAACTTTGTCTTGAGGGACTGGTGGAAGCTCGTTTCGACCTGCTGAGCTTCAGCTGGAGCGGTTGCATCTGCTTCACTAGGAGCAGCAGCGACAGCCTCCGCGGGGGCTGCGGCAGAATCTACCTGAGCTGCAGCAGCAGTGCTGTCTGCATTCTGAGCCATAGCCACTGTAGAGAAGCCGGCAGAGAGAAGAGCTACGCAAGCGAGCGTTGCGAATAACTTTTTCATTGTCGAATAGTGTTTGTGAGTTAGTAAGTTTATTATTTCGTTTACTTATTCCTTTACTCGATGTAGGGAGTCGCCACCTCACTCCGACAGGGAGAATCTCTAGGAGGCTAGGTGACCACACTCGCTACGATGAAGGAGAGAGGGGAAACGGGCCCGCTTGGCTACGTCTCTAGGGAGGGAAACCGCTAGACACACCTCTTTCGGCTTCAAAAATACAGCTTTTCCGCTCTAAAACAAAATCAGAGCTACATACCAAAGCATTCTGCACCCTCGCTGTCCACACACTTGCATCTCCGTACCCTCCCATCATGCTCCACCACGCAGTGCATCTTATGGGGCTACTTCCTTTTGCTACACGGGCTGTGTATGTCGGGCTAGGATTTCCTCCTCACCAAAGGTACATAACATCCAGCACACCACAAACGAACATCTCCAGTGAGACATTAAAGATGCTGTGGAAGGGAGGTCTGCATGGGCAAAGGAGAAGAGCAAACAGCACCAATGACAAAGATCCTCATAGCAGGAGAACAGAGCCCTTGCAAGGGGCAAAAAGAGACCCTTGCATGCATTCCATCACAAATCCTTGCATGGGTATCACAGCAAATGCATGCTAGGGGTTCCCTCACGGCCTACCCCACTCGCCCATCTCGAGGCTTCAAGGACTCACTCGGACGAGGATATAGGGAAAGAAAAGAGGCTACCGCAGGGTTTTCGCACCCAGCGGTAGCCTCCTTCGGAGCAAAGAGCCCCTACGACAAGCGTCTAGAGGTTAGGATTAACGCTCTTCCAGTCTGCCACGGCAGGGATTACCCCCATAGCAATGACTTCATCGCGCATCTTCACTAGATGTTCGTAGCTCTTCTTCAGGGCTGCCTTTTCAGACTCACTACCCTTCAGTTCATGGGAGTAATGTACACCATCCTTGTCGATCACGGTCTCCATCCCCATGACCACATGGTCAAGCCCAGGGATAGCCACATAGCAACCTGCAGGCCAACGGAAGGGAGCTCCACCCATCGCTGCACGGATCATCTCAATAGAGACGTATGCAGGGCTCTGGAAGGAAGAGCGTCCACGGAGCTTGATGATATTTGCCCCACCCTTGGTCACACGTTCCTTAATCTCTGCCCAAGTTGCCTCTGGTAGCTTATCGGTACCGATGAGCGAAGAGAGCGACTGACCAGCTACCGTAGCACCGCTGGAGAAGACAGCCATAGCCTCGCCATGACCACCATAGGTACGAGCACCGACGACCTCACTCTGTGCAACGCCGAAGTGCTTAGCTAGCTCGCTCTGTAGGCGTGTAGAGTCAAGGGCAGCAAGTGTAGTGACTTGCTCGGGACGAAGCCCAGAGTGAATGAGCGTTACGAGCCCTGTGATGTCAGCGGGATTGAAGATGATCACTACGTGACGTACATCAGGGCAATAGGTCTTGATGTCCTTACCCAGCTGGGCAGCAATCTCTGCATTCCCCTTGAGTAGGTCTTCACGGGTCATCCCATCCTTACGAGGTGCACCACCCGAGGAAACCACATACTTAGCCCCTGTGAGTGCCTCCTTGATGCAGGAGGTAAAGGTAAGATTAAGTCCCTCGAAACCACAGTGACGGATCTCCTCAGCGACTCCCTCTAGTCCTGTGGGGAAGGGGTCATAGAGACAGATATTGGGGGTGAGGGACATCATGGCAGCTGTCTGTGCCATGTTTGAGCCGATCATGCCAGCTGCGCCGACGATCGTTAGCTTGTCTTGTGTGAGGAAGCTCATAATTAGTTGAAGTGTATAATTAACTATGGTTGTGAATTATCGCTAGCAAATGTACGTTTTTTTCTCTGCTTACGCTTCGGATTGACAAGCTCAGAGAATGAATCAAAACGTCTTTGGAACATAAAGCCAAGCCCCTGTGTCGTCAGTGACTGACGCAGATACTGGTACATATTGTTGTAGTGGTTATAGGCCTTCAGACGGAGTGTCCCCGTGTGATTGAGCTTATACTCTAGGTCAAACTCCCCGATGTACTTCCCTTGCAGGAAGGGATTGTCATGATAGCCTACATTCCCGTTGATAATCAGTCGATCGTTGAGCCAGCTCCCAGAGAAGAGCAGCTCAATATCAGTGTCCTCAAAGGCAGAGTTACTTGTACGGATGTTTGTCCCCAGCTGGATATCCCGAGAGAAGTTCCCTAGCAGATGCGTCAATTGCTCTGATAGGGTTGTGGTGGCCAGTGTCGCCCATCCCTCTGAGACTCCCTTAGTATTTCGCCTATTCTCTGGAGTATAGAACTTGCCCAAGGTCATCAGATACAGCACCTGACGATTACGCTCGTCCTGCGTATTGACCAGTGACTGCACTCGGCGATCCACCTCTACCTCTGCCCCTGGGAGCTCTAGACCAAGTGTGATGTCGGGCTTAGCTACTATGCCACTAAGCTGTAGCGTGCAGTTGACAGGCATGTGTGTACGCTTAGACTCCGTAGAGAGCCCAGCATCGAGGTCGGCGATGTTGGCTGTAAGGCTGTAGACTGCCTTTAGGTCAATAGAGGCCTGCATCGGGTCGCCCCGGAAGTTAAGTGTGCCACCCTCCCGTAGAGTGAAACGACGGCGTGTGAGTTGTTCGAAGTTAAACACGTACGACCCCTCATGTAGGGTAAGTCCACCATAGGTCGTGACAGCTCCTGTATGGGGAATATCAATCGTCAAATCACCCTCACAGCGAGCCTTCACCTCATTGGGTATATTGCTTGAGCCGAGGCGTAGTGCGAGGCGTGCCTCAGGCGTGACATGTAGTGCCATCCGCATGCTTAGCTCCGTTTCCCCCTCGGTTGTAATGGGGGCAATAGGGGGATTGAGTAGACTATCAGGTAGAGCCTGGGGGCGTAGGGGCTTGAAGACCATCAGACGATCTTCCTTGCGGACATCTGTTTTGTTGAAGTCCAAAGTAACATCCGTTCCCTCGGCACTGCGCATATTCACCTCGAGCAGGATGCGCGGTAACTTCCCCTTGAGTCGTGCCCAGCCCGTACCATACGCCGTACCATAAAAAGGCAGCCGCTGCTTACTCTTCGTCTGAAGCACCTTCATCTGGACAAGATCCTTAGCCTCTAGGTTCAGCTCAAAGTCATCAAAGTATCGATGTCGAATCTCCCCATTGATAAGTCCCGTATGCCCCTCATCATCACGTGCAGGGATATTGTTAAACTGAATTGAGGTTGGGGTGAAGGTGAGTTGCTTGGAGAAGAAGTAACGCGTCCCCAACAGACGTACCCCGAGACAACCATCCTCGACGTCAGCACTCCCCTCTACCGTCACGCCATCCTCAAACACCCCGAAGAGCCTCATCTTCCCTGTGGCTCTCCCCTCTACTCGGTCGAAAAGCGTATCCATGAACTTACCGACAAAGTCTGCTCTCAGTCGTGTTGCATCAAACCGAAGGTCGATCCCCGCACCTCCTGCAGGTCGTATGTAGCCCTCTACATCCGACGTGCCACCATCAGCCTGTGCCACATGACCACGGAGCATAATACGTCCATCCTTACTATCAAAGGTAAGCCCTGCGCGAAGAGCCCCTACATCCACACCCTTGACATAGAAGGCAGGGGAGGAAACCTCCGCACTGGCTTGGATGACTCCACTACGCAAGCTAGCTTTCGCATTGCCCGTTAGCTCGGTATCGAGAATATCAAAGGTAACACCAGCCGACTGCAGGATATAGAGAAGGTTGATCTTGCGAAGAGCCACATTCAGGTATTCATTGGGTTGGTTACTCAGAGCTCCATCGATGCTAATCCGACGCTCCGTACTAGAGAGATCTAGTCCATGGATACGTACTTGCCCTTGATGTAGCTGTACTTGGGCTGGAGCAATTGTCCAATCCTCCCCATTGATACGGATGCGTGAGGGTGCGAGGCTAAAGGAGGTATTCAGAGAAGTACCCTTCACTCCATAATTCGTCTCTTGAGAGAAGTGGGTCCCAATATCAATTAGACCATTGGCCTTACCCGTTGCATCTTGTCCCAGATCAATGCGGGTATGTACGCTATCTGTCTCTACGTGGCTTGTGATGCCAAAGCCTTTAATCTCTGCCCCCTTGGCTAGGCGGATATCAGAGGAGAGCTGTAGATGGCGATCGGCAAAATTCAAGGAGAGGCCTTGGAAGGTATTGCCATTGAAACGCAACAAAGGCGATTGTGCATACAGGGTCAACTCATGAGTAGTCCCTTGATAGGTAGCACGAAGCGTCCCTCCCTTATCCATCTGCACAGGTAAATGAAGTGCCTCTACCCACTCATCAGGGATGTGCTGGATATTTAGCTCCAGCTCATAAGACGATCGGGCTGGACGTAGCAAGCGAGGTCGAGAGATATCCCCCACTAGGAGGGAAGGGAAATAATGACGGAGTGACTGCTTCAGGTCAGGCAGGAGTGAGGCAAGGGTATAGCGCCCACTGAGCTGAGCTGTCAGATAGGGTGAAGACAGGTGTATGAGGCGTCCAGTCTCAGGACTGCCTACGAGCTGTAGCTGTATATCCCTTAGGGAAAGCCTCTGCTTCTCTGAGGCGAGCGTCAGTGACTCTAGAGCAATAAGTCCATGACCTCTATCAGCATTTAGCTCGTCAATATGTGCTGTCCCTGATCCCTCAATGCTGTACTTACCTAGCAGACCTGTGAGGCCAATGGCCTCGGGGTGTACATTCGTCTTGAGCGAAAGGTCTACATCCCGAAGTACACCCTTTGCAAAGGTCACAGCCCCTTCTGCCTCTAGTGTGGCGTTGGGATCCTTTAGATTGAGTATTACTTCATGGCGATGAGGTTGTAGCGTTCGGAGCGATAGGTTCAGATCACGATAGGTATAGCCTCGGTAGGTAAACTCTGGACTGGTTAGCTCCGTCTCTACCTGCCAGTCATCCATCTGGTCTGTGGTACGCTTTGCCTTGACCCTGACAGATGTAGCGATTTGATCTAGAGGTAATGTCTCACCAAGGAATGGAGAGAGGCGAAAGGCTTCGGTCTGTAGCTCAGCCTCCACTTGCCTGAGGCTCCTATCCTCGAGCTGTACCCCGAGCTGGTAACTCCACTTTCCTTGATCGGTGCGAAGCATCCCTGAGCTTTTGACCTCACCCGACACATTGTAGTCCAACTCTCCCTGATAGGAGAGAGAGCCGACCCGCTGAGCATACTCCAGATAAGGTCGTGTAGACTCGGGGAGCAGAGGACTGAGGAGGGTTATAAGTTTTGCTTGGAGATAGAGTTGCTCCGTGTTTAGCATCGCTCGCTGGAGCTTCCCCTCGGGATTCCACCGAGCGATGACATGCTCCTCTAGAGTGAAAAGTCCTGGGATCTCAAGGGAGATATTCCCTTGGCCTTCGTTAGGCTTTGCCCTGCTATAGAGAGCACGAAGTGCTAGATGCTCCTTACGATCCTTGAGGGTGGAATGGAGGAAGGCAAGGTCAGAGAGGGCAAGATCACTATCAGCGAGCTCAGCCTCTCGTATGAGCATGAATCCCTTGCCCCTTAGGTCAAGTGTAAGTAGAGGTAGTGAGAGCCTACTGTCGGGAAACTTAGCTTGTATATTACGTAGGGTGAGGAGCTGGCTACGAAGCTCTGCCTGCCCCGTTAGTGCAGAGAGTTGAAACCCTGATTGAAGAGAGAAACTCAGTTCGTCAATAGCCCCCCCTATATAGCCCTCAGAGAAACGTAGGCGACGGATACGTGTAGAGAGCTTATCGACCACGACACGCTTGCCCCCACCCTCCTCGAGGGTGATACCAAGGTCTCGCACGATGATGCTATTGATGTCTACGGGCATAGATGCCCCATCCTTCTTTGGCTTGCTGAGGTGGTCAATGGTATGCTGGATATTTAAGCGTCCGGTCTTCGCATCTCGGATGAGCGAGAGAGAGGCAGAGAAAAGGCGTGCCGAGGTGATACGCACCTCTTGGTCATAGATTAAGTCAGAGAGGGTCATCCCCCCTACAAGGCGCTCAGCCTTGAGCATCTCTCGCCCAGCTGTGTCAAGCACCATCACCCCCTGCACCTCAATATCTGTCCATCCCGTGAGACGTACACGCTGGAGCTGCACGGGACTATCAAAGAGCTCGGTGAGGAAGTTACCCACTCGACGAGCTGCAGCCTCTTGTATAGCTGGGATACGAAATAGAGCAAGTGGGACAAGATAGAGTAGCACGAAGAGGGAAGCAGCAATCCATGCCACCACCCGAAGAACCTTCAGGAAATGTTTATTTACCTGCCAATAGCGCATCCTTCGTCCTTAATACTCTTCTTGTCACTCACGAGCCACAGCTCTTCCTCCACACCCTAAACGCTTTACATACAGCTAAAGTGTGGACAAAGATACGACAATGTAGGTAGAGCAGGAGATATTGACCTTAGGAGAAAAATGAGGACGGGATAAGAGACCTCCCCAAAAGGCATCCAATAAAGGCAAGATATGGCTAGTAATAAAGAGAGAAAACACCCGAACGCCATCCTCATTCTACTCTTATATGTAGTGCGTAGGTAAGTCTAAAAAAGAAGTACGCTGACTCCCTCCTGAGAGCCAGCGTTAAAGCTGTGTTATTGCCACAAAAAAGCATGACAATATAAGTTGAGAAACTGAGCCGAAAGCCGGACTCGAACCGGCGACCTATTCATTACGAATGAATTGCTCTACCAACTGAGCTATTTCGGCAACTCCCCGAGCGTCTTACTACGCTCTAAAAGCGGTGCAAAGATAGAGATTTATTTGAGATCCTCCAAAAGCTCTCCGAGGAACTTATCCAGCTCCTTACCCAAGCCATCCAAGAGCGGAGTGGAGAGCTTCACAAGGTCTTCATCCAAAAAGAGTAGCTCCTCAATCACAGAGAAGTCCGAGCGAACGAGCTCAATCGAGAAGGGACGTGCAAAAACCTCCTTGCTCCAGAAGCCTTTTTGCTCCAAACGCGTCACCAGCTCACGAACCGTCTCAACAGCCTCTGTCGCTGGCTCATCAATCGTACCCGTATCAGACCAAGAGAAAATCTCTTGATGTGCTATGAGTTCATCTTGATCATCATAGATGCGTAGCTCTCCCTCTTCACAATCGATTTGCAGGAAGAGGTCATTCACTGGTCTGGTTAGGAGTGGCGCTTCTTCACCAGCCAATGCAAGGAAGAGCTTACGCAGGAGTTGTAGTTCCCTTTCGTTGCTGTGTGCCATATCTCTTTTGAAATGATTGTATCCACCCATTAGCCTTACCAGCACGGCTCACCCAAGCTCATTGATGAGCTCCGGATAGGCGGGCGGGCAAGGCTAATAGGAGAGATACAAAGGGAGGTGTGGACTTACTGCTTCTTGTACTTCTTCCAGTCCACGTTACGCATATCCCCAGAGGCTGCGATCTCCTGATGGAAAGCAAAGCAACACTCTAGATCCTGAGGTGTCTGCCCCTTCACTCCGAGCTCTAGGTACTCACGGAGCAGAGGCTTGTAATCGGGGTGTACGCACTTCTCGATGATTTCCTCAGCTCTCTGGCGTGGACTCTTACCACGAAGGTCAGCGATACCATACTCCGTGATGATAATCTTCACTGAGTGCTCACTGTGGTCGAGGTGAGAAACCATCGGTACAAAGGCAGAAATCTTTCCATCCTTAGCAGTCGAAGGTGTGGTGAAGATCGAGAGGTAGCCGTTACGTGCAAAGTCTCCTGAGCCACCAATCCCATTCATCATACGTGTGCCATTGACGTGCGTGGAGTTGATATTACCGAAGATATCGGCCTCTAGGGCAGTATTGATTGTAATGATACCGAGACGGCGGACAATCTCTGGGTTGTTGGAGTACTCCTGTGGACGGAGAAGGAGCTTATCCTTGAAGAAGTCAAGGTTGGCATAGATGTCTTGGATCACGGGGCGAGAGACAGAGAGTGAGCAGCCACTGGCGAACTTAACACGCCCCTTCTTCATCAGCGCAATCACAGCGTCTTGGATGACCTCAGTGTAGACATTAAAGGCTGGAATCTTCTCATTATCTCCTAGCGCACCAAGTACAGCATTCGCTACATTACCCACACCACTCTGTAGAGGGAGGAATTCCTTAGGCAGGCGACCAGCCTCCATCTCAGAGACGAGGAACTGAGCAACGTTATTCCCAATAGCCTGTGTCACCTCATCTAGAGGAGCGAAGCCACCCTCGTCATTAGGCTCACTGGTACGTACTACACCGACGATCTTAGCAGGATCGACCTTGATGCAAGTATCACCGACACGGTCACTAGGGCTGTAGATAGCTATATCTCTGCGGTGAGGAGGGTCGAGCGGCTCTGCAAGGTCATGCATACCTCGTATTTCCTTAGGATGCTTATCATTCAGCTCGACTATAATCTTGTCTGCTAGACGGCAGATGGTAGGTAGGATACCCACACCACAGGTAGGCACGATTTCTCCATCTTCGGTCACGTCAGCAGCCTCTACAATAGCTACGTTCACCTTCCCAAGGAAGCCGTAGCGGAGCTCCTGAGCTACCATCGAGAGGTGCATGTCGAAATAGGGGTTGCTCGCAGCATTGATCCCCGCACGCATGTCCTTGTTGGATTGATACGGAGTACGGAACTTCACTGCCTCGGCACGTGCCAGAGCACCATCGAGACGGTCGCCCGTGCTTGCACCCGTAAACATCCCAATCTTGAATGGACGACCAGCGGCATGCTCCGCCTCTGCTCTACGAGCGATAGCCCCTGGGACTACCTTCGGACAGCCAGCAGGCGTAAAGCCACTGAAACCAACATTGTCGTTGTGCTGCACCAGCGCAGCAGCCTCATCTGCTGTGATAAACTTCAAAGCCATGATTCGTTATTTATATGGATATTTTATGTTCCTTGTTTGTTCTCTCCGTATAAAAGACTTACTGAGAAGCAAAAGTAACAAATACCTTGCTATTTCCCTGCATTCTTATGTCGCTCCCAGAGGTCAGGTCTCAGACGCTTGGTACGCTCTGTGGCCTGATTCATCTTCCACTCCTCTATCTTCGCAGCATGGCCACTGAGTAGAATCTCTGGCACACACCATCCTTTGTACTCAGCTGGACGTGTGTAAATCGGTGGAGCAAGGAGATCGTCTTGGAAGGTATCTGAGAGCGCACTCTCAGCATCACCGATTACCCCGGGCAGCAGACGCACGATAGCGTCCGTCATAATCGCAGCTGGCAGCTCTCCCCCCGTCAAGACATAGTCCCCCACGGAGATCTCTCGTGTGATGAGGTGCTCACGGATGCGGTGGTCGATGCCCTTGTAGTGTCCACAGAGGATAATAAGGTTCTCTCTTAGGCTCAGCTCATTGGCTATCCCTTGGCTGAAGGTCTCCCCATCGGGAGAGGTATAAATCACTTCGTCATACGCACGCTGCGATTTCAGATCACTGATAGCTCTGTCAATGGGTTCAATCTGTAAGATCATACCTGCTTCGCCCCCAAAGGGATAGTCATCTACCCGTCGCCATTTATTCGTCGAATAGTCTCGGATGTTATGCACCTCCAGCTCCAGGTATCCAGCTTGCTGTGCTCGCCCGATGATGGAGTGCTTCAGCGGGCTCTCCAGTAGCTCGGGAACGACGGTCAGTATATCTATGCGCACGTATTTTGTCTGTATCCAAATATTATTTCCTAGGGCAAAGGTACTCACTCTTGGGCAGTCCCTCCCCATGCTGTATAAATTCAGACCAGGTCAAGGGTACAGATCGGGTGAGAACACCTGTGCAGAGTTAAAAATCATACCCGCCTAAGGCTCGGAACTGCCCCCTCGAAACTCCTCTATCTAGGGACGCTTGCAGTGCCTACCAACAAGTTACCATAACTCGTCGCAACGAGTTACGGTAACTCGTCTAAACGACTTATGGTAACTCTTAATCGAGAGTTATGGTAAGTCGTTCGAGCGACTTACCATAACTCATTAGAGGCTAATTTTGGAGGAAGTATAGCACACTGATAATCTGCGCCTTACTAAGAATATAGAGCTAGACTTATCTCGAAGGCTAGAAACCCCGGTTCCCCTTCCACAAAGAGTGTTTACGTTTTCTCCATCGCCCCCGAAAGAAAATCCCTAGCCTATTTACCCAAGCACATAAAAAGGACGGTCGTGCGCTATACATAACACACGACCGTCCTAAACGATGGCTTCTAGCCAGAGGCTAGTGTAAGGGCCTAGAGTCGCTCAATATCCTTGAAGTAATTATACGTACCCACCTTGAGTTCGATACATGCCGCTTCATCACAAACGATGATGCCCTTGGGATGAAGTTGCAGTGCCGTAATCGTCCACATCTGGTTCACAGCACCCTCGACAGCCTGTTGTAGAGCTCTGGCCTTGCCATGTCCATTGGCTAGGATGAGCACTTCACGTGCAGCCATCACCGTACCTACCCCTACGGTAAGCGCAGTCTTAGGCACCTTATTGACGTCGCCCTCGAAGAAACGGCTATTGGCAATAATCGTATCGGTCGTAAGCGTCTTGATACGAGTACGAGAGGAGAGGGATGAGCCTGGCTCGTTGAAGGCAATATGACCATCTGGGCCGATACCACCGAGGAAGAGGTCGATACCTCCCACAGCCTCAATTTTAGCTTCGTAGGCAGCACACTCCGCCTCGAGGTCAGAGGCATTACCATTGAGGATATGCACGTTCTCCTTCTTGATATCTATATGGCTGAAGAAGTTCGTCCACATGAAGCTATGATAGCTCTGTGGGTGATCCTCTGGGATGCCTACGTACTCGTCCATGTTGAAGGTAACGACGTGCTCGAAAGAGACACGCCCTGCCTTGTGAGCCTCCACTAGGGCTTTGTACATCCCTAGAGGCGAAGAGCCTGTAGGAAGACCTAGCACAAAGGGTTTCTCTGCCGTAGGGCGAGCTGTTTGGATACGAGCAATGACGTAGTCAGCAGCCCAGCGAGCGATGCCTGAGGAGTCGGGTTGGATAATAAGACGCATGAGGTTAGTTGATGATTAGTTATGCTTATTCGTAAACTTTATGAGGAGTAGCTAAGCCTTCAGCCGCTCAGCCATTGCTTGTCCGAGTGCCCACCCAGCATCTAGGACAGAGGGTAGATCCGACATCTTCATCTCGACCGATTCGCCAATGAGCTCCCACTTCATTTCGTCAGCAAAGGGAACAAGTCGCTTCACCGCACCAGGAGCCCACGTATAGGAGCCAAAAACCGAGTAGAGGCGATTTTTCACATCTCGTATACGGATGAGCTGCAGGAGATTTTGGATGGGTGAGAAGAGTTCGCCACAGTACGTTGGGCAACCAATGATGAGCCCTTGGTAACGGAAGATATCACAGAGGATTTCCGAGGGGTCTGATTTCGTCACATTATGACAAACGATATGCTGCACCCCCGAGGCTGATAGACTCTGCGCGATGACGTCTGCTAGTTGCTCGGTATTGCCATACATAGAGCCGTAGAGGATGACTACGCCAGGAGTCGAGGCAAACTGTGCGAGACGATCATAGATAGCTCGTGCCTCTTCGTATCCCTCTCTTCCCCAAACGACACCATGCGCAGGACAAACAAAGTCTATATCGAGTCCCTGCTTGTCGATGCTGGCAAGTGCCTTTTGGACAAAGCCTCCATACTTGCCAATGACCGTAGCGTAGTATCGTTGCATTTCTCTAAAGTAGGCCGTACGATCTGGCAGCTGGCTATCGAAAAGGTAACCATCAAGCGCCCCAAATGAGCCAAAGGCATCTGCCGTGAAGAGGATCTTGTTGGTCTGCTCATAGGTGAACATGACCTCTGGCCAATGTACCATCGGAGCCATGAGGAATGAGAATTCATGCCTACCGATCCGAAGGGCATCCCCATTCTTCACTTCGTGTAACCCCTCTGTGATGCCATGGAAGCCACTTAGCATATCAAAGGTCTTCTTGTTCCCCACGATCTTCATCTCGGGGTACCGTTGCCTCAGCAGACCAATTGAGCCGCCATGGTCTGGCTCCATATGGTTTATGATGAGGTAGTCTATCGGTCTCCCCTGAAGGACAAGCTCCAGCTTATGCATGAAGATGTCAGAGTAACATATATCCACCGTATCTATGAGGGTCGTTTGTTCATCTACAATCAGGTAGGAGTTATATGCCACACCATTGGGAAGGCTCCACATGTTCTCAAAGAGAGCCTTCATGCGGTCATTCACACCGACGTAGTATATGGAGTCAGTGATTTGAGGTACTTGATACATAGTGCGTAGTATTTCTATTAGAGAAAAGGTGCTGAGGGCATCTCTCCCCAGCACCTTCTGTTATTTCTTCGTGATGGGCTCTGGTTGGAGCGGGTGGCGTAATGAGTAGACAATCAGGAACACCCCTGCGATAACAAAGGGGATACTCAATAGCTGTCCCATATTGATCCCATAGTTAAGCACCATATCGACCTCCCAAGACTCCTGGACATTCTTTATGCTCTCGACAAAGAAACGGAAGCCAAAGACTCCAGTCAAGAACCAGCCAAGTATCAGCCCCGAGTACCTACGAGCAGCATCACGCACCCAATAGAGGTACATGCACCAAGCAAAGACAACGAGGTACGCCAACGCCTCATAAATCTGTGTCGGGTGACAAGCAGGTATCGAGAGACCTCGCTCAGCGAAGCCAGCAAACTCTGAGGCACGAGGGAAGACGAAACCCCAAGGAAGCTCCGTAGGTCTACCGAAGATCTCGCTATTCATCAGATTACCTAGGCGTATGAGTGCTGCCGCAAGACCCGTTGGCACAGCTAGGCGGTCAAGCGTCCAAAGCATCGAACGCTTAGTCACACGCCTAGAGTAAAACCATACAGCGATGATGATACCAATCGTCCCTCCATGGCTCGCCAATCCGCCCTCCCACACTGCGAAAATCTTCGTTGGGTTGGCTAGGTAATAAGCTGGATCGTAAAAGAGCACATGCCCTAGACGAGCTCCCACAACTGTCCCCACCACGACATAGATAAAGAGCGAATTGATCCACTCGGGCTTCAACTTCTCCCTCTTCCACATCCTATCTTCGATCAGTGGGCCAAGGATTAAGAGTCCAAGGGCAAAGAGCAATCCATACCAGCGGATACCTCGCCCAAAAACCTCAAAAATCACGGGATCTACATCCCACACGATAGATGCTAGCGTCATATCTATACTTGTATCTTAGTGTAGTCGTATCAGCAGAGTTTGCGTATCCACTCCTCCCGATCACCAGGCAGCAGGTCGATTACAGGGATTTCCTGCATCGTATAGCAGCCAGGCGCAAGGCGCATCGAGGCTCGTGCCACAGAGACGAGAATCTGTGCTGTCAGAGCAGGGTTATTGATTTTCATATTAAACTCCAAGAGCTGATTCTGCGTCACACCAGAGACGCCCTTACGAGTCATGTGTACGCCATGCCCCATATCAATAAGTGCCTCCACGTCATCGACGATGGAGACATGCGTCTCATCATGAGCAAAGTATTCATCGGACTTGATAGCAGAAATAACGTCTTCTGCACGGAAGCCCTGCTCCAGCTCGATGTACACCATACGGCGGTGGATGCCCGTCCCTGTGGGGATAGTCATCGAGAGTGCCTTCCGTACGCCCTTGATGGCTTTGACGGCAACAGTATGCCCCATGCTCATACCAGGACCAAAGTTCGTGTAGGTAATCCCCTTAGGCACAATAGCCTCCATGAGGGTACGCACCACGGAGTCACTACCCGGATCCCAACCCGAGGCAATCACAGAGACCACGCCATGTTGCCGTGCTACCTCGCCGAGCGAACGACGAAGAGACACTATATCCGTATGAATATCGAAGCTATCAACCGTGCGAATACCCTCGGCTAAAATCTCCCTTGCCGTCTCCTCTACGAGCCGTGTCGGGGTACAAAGTAAGGCCACATCGACCTGCCCCAGCTCACGAATAGAGCTTACCACATGGTAGGGACGAAGTTCGTAGGGAATGTTCGTTGCGTCTCTACGCACGACACCAACCAGCTCAAAGTCTGGCGATGCAAGGAGAGCCTCCACGGCATATCGGCCAATATTCCCATAGCCTACGATAGCAGCTTTGATTTTCTTTGTTGCAGACATTATATATCTCTTTCTTCCGTTAATCTAAGTATTCTTAAATCCTTATTATATGCGCAACAAAGATAAGAAATATCGGTCTAGAGGGGGCACTATAAAACCACCGATATGAAGGAATACCTGACTAGACAATCTTAGATTACCACAAGGCGTATGTCGTAGGCCAAGCAAGTAAGACAGCATCCCCACGCGAAGCATAGAAGACTATGGAAGAGGCACTTACAATCGTATCAAAATAAACCAACAGCGAGTTACCACAACTCGTCCTAACAAGTTATGGTAACTCGTTCAAACGAGTTATGGTAAGTCTCGAAGACGAGTTACCACAACTCTTCTTTGCGACTTACCATAACTCACCTACACCCCATCCGAAACCCTTTAGAATAGGGCTATTGCGAGGCGTATTTTTCCCTCTTCATCCTCCATCCTATTAGGTTGGGAGCGCACATGTCACCCATGTCCCCTCATTAGTTTTGCCTTAGACACCTTGTAATCCTCCCATCATTGCTTGTCCCTACTGACTTCTTTGAGGTGCATCTACAACACGAAAGCCCAAGGCGGTACGCTCACCTACTGAGCATACCACCTTGGGCTTTTCGGAACAGGCTCTTTAGACTATTTCGTCTTCTTTATCCCATCGAGATAGTAGCTCATGAGCTTATTCAGTGCGAGGTGACAGGCTGGACAGAAGTCAGGGTTGGCATTCGACCGCATACGACAGTCGAAGCTCGGGCGATACATCCCCTTCTTGCTGTAGGCTGCACCTTCGTATAGCCCCACAGGGTATTTCTTGGCCTGGGCAGGTGGTGTGGGGACGGGAGTCCCCTTGCGAATCAGGTGTGACCACTTCTTGCCCTCGAAGTCCTTGAGGTTCGTGACGTTCTGCTCCCAGGGCTCAACATCCCTAGAGTAACTCTCCGATACCGCATCATCTTCGTAGAAGTATTCGTCGGTCAAGCCCCCGAAGCTGTGCCCGAACTCATGTACGATCACAGGGAGGTAATACTTGTGGTGTGTCGAGCTGATGAGGTAGGAGTTGTAGATACCGCCACCACCATACACATCGCTATTGACGAGGATAATTAAGTGTTCATAGGGGATGCCTACGAGGGCATCATTGATGGCCTTGACCCGGCGGGTGGTCAGATAGCGATCGCTATAGAAGGTATCGAAGTGGGAGCTAAAGGGCGTGCGGGGCCAGAAGTGCTCACGGGGGACAGCGACACCCGAGTCCTTGGATGTCGAGCGGACGGCAACGACATTGAAGTGCTCTCGATAGCTCTTGAAGGGCTCGTAGGAGAAGATGGCATCCACGGCAGCCCGAGCATCCTTGAGGAAGAGTGGCATCTCGGCCTCGGTGTAGCCTTCGGCAAGGATGGCTAGGTCGATGCAGTCCTTCGCCGTACCCGACTTGATGAGGTACTCGTGGGGCAGAGCGGGCTCCTTTGTACGGTCGTGGATCAAGATGTCTGTAGGGTCAATGCGCTGCACCTGTGTGGCAATGACCTCTGCATGCGCACCGCTTAGCTCCATCGTCACCGTGATAGGTGCCTTAGGGTAAGGGATGAGGAAGACATTCTCGTAGGCACGCTGTACCCGCTTGGCCTCATCGGTCAGTCGCCACTCTTGGTAAAGGGAGTTGAAGGACGTGCAGTAGATGACCTTCCCCGAGGCTTCGTCCCGTACATAGAGACGAGCGTTGCCCCGTAGAGCGAGGGTATCGAGGTGATGCCTGCGACCCGCCCAGCCCGTGAGCAGATGATGCTCCTCTGGGTAGATGGTCGTGTGCTCAGAGTCCCCCGAGAAGATGTAGTCCAGGCGCAGCGTGCTGTCTCTGAAGAAGGTGTCGAAGTGCTGTGCCGCAGCTCGCTCTGCCCATCCCATGAGGAGGCAGAGGGCGACGAGGAGAAGGGAGGTAGTCTTTCTTCGCATGATCATGAAGCGTTAATGAGTTAAAGTAGCAGAGTAGTACGTCACACACGGCTGTGTGGAGGGTAGGGTTCGTCTCTGAGGGCACGGTACATACGATCATAGGTGGGCAGGATGAGCCCATGGTGATGCGCCGTACGTACGACATAGCCCGTGAGGTTCTCCAGCTCCGTCTTTCCCCCAGCGAGGAAGTCCACGTGCATAGAGCTGGTGCTGGTAGGGATCATGAAGGTCTGTCGCTCGATCGTTCGCTCTACCGCATCCTCCCCTAGGTCGTGCCCTAGGGCAGTGTAGAGCTGGCAGAGCTCCTCGATGAGCGCACGCATCCCTCTAGGGTGCTGAGCAAGCGCTTCGCCCACGGTGAGGTTGTAGTAGGAGGTCCCCGTAGCAGTGGCAGAGATCATGAGGTACTTCTTACGGATATGATCCTCTATGTCGTCTGGGTTGATCGCCTTCACACCCACAGAGGTAAGTAGGTCGGCTAGCTCCCGCTCCTCCTCGGTGCGTGTGGTCTCACGGCTACCGAAGATGAAAATCTCACGCTCCGCCTCTAGTAGAATCTCTCCTGCCTCGGGCTTTCGCCCCGAGATATAGACACAGCCATCCCACACCCTATTATTAGGTAGGATGCGCTTCACCTGCTCGGTGATGTCGGCACCATTCAGCAGGGGCAGGATGATGGTCTCAGGGGTGATGATGGGTAGGAGCTGACGAAGATTAGCCTCTAGGTCATAGCTCTTGGTAGCGAGAATGACGAGGTCAGACTTGGGGAGCTCGTGGGGGTCTTCCGCTACGAAGTTAGGCTCGACAGTGAAGTCTCGTTCTGGGGTATGGACATGTAGCCCACGAGAGCGAATAGCCTCGAGGTGCGCACCTCTTGCGAGGAAGGCTATCTGACGTCCCTTACTCTCTCTACGGGCAGCCTGGACGAGCATCGCCCCGTAGTAGCCCCCGACACCGCCTAGGCCCGAGATGGTAATATGATGTAGTAGCATAGAGATTGATTCGTTTGAGTTTGTGCTGACGACTATTATCGATGCTTACGAAGCCGTCCCTTGCGATATTCCCTGCGTCGCCAATAGCGCATGAAGGCCTCGGTGAAATGGAGGAAGAGGAGGTGACGGCGATAGTGCTTCAGCCTCGTAAAGCAGTTTAGGTAGCGACGTTTACGTGCCCTCACGAGGAAAGGCTTATAGAGCCTGGTGTAGAGGTTATAGGCCTCTTCATCATGCAGGTGGAGCATGTAGTAGTTCCAAAGGTAGTTTACAAGCAGGGTATTCCCATAAGCAGTAAAGCTACAGTTATGCTGTCCCTCCAGAATGAGACCCTCGAGGTCTTCGAAGAGCGTCAAGGCATTCTTCTGAGTAATTTTCTCCGTGATCGCCCCAGGTCTCCCTACTCGATAGTGAAGCCCTACAAAGGGTAAGATCCGATAGACAGAGCATCGCCAAAAGACCTGAAACGTATAGCACACATCCTCTAGGCTATGCCCCTCCACGAAGCGCAACCCTTCGATAAGCTCCCTCCTATATACCCGTTGCCATACGGCAGGAGATATACTCACGTTCTCCCCAGAGACATATCGGGTTAATGTTTCCTCCTTCGTATAGCGACCACTATGACTTGGAATGTCTTGTGATGCTACCCGATCAGGGTAAACCTCATCAAAGCCAAAGCCGACCAAGTCAAGATCAGACTCACGCTCTAGGGCATCTACACAACGCTCATACGTATCCAGCTCTAGCCAGTCATCACTATCAAGGTAGGTCACATAGCGGCAGTCCCCAACGTACTCTAGCCCAAGATTACGAGCAGAGCTTAGTCCTCCGTTCTCCTTATGTAGCACGAGGATACGATCATCCTGCCGAGCATACTCCTCACAGATCGCCCCGCAGGAGTCGGGGGAGCCATCATCGACAAGTATGATACGTAGCGCCCTGAAGGTCTGATGCTGGACAGACTCAATGCACTGTCGCAGATAAGGCTCTACCTTGTAGACAGGGATAATGACAGCTAGACGAGGACTGGACGGGGACGTGATCGACATAGAGCTTGGAAGCTAATAGTAGTGAGACAGAGGCAGGCTTGATAATTAGTGGTGAGCAATGCGATAGAGCAAGGATTGAACCCCGAGGAAGGCTCTTGGCATCCGATGGAACAAACGATACTTCCACCACCTAGAGCGTGAACGGAAGGTGTTGAGGTAGGGACGCTGGCTTAGTCGCTGAGCGATCTTGAGGTACTTCCTCCCATGCTCTGCATAGGCTCCGGGGGACTTGACCAAGAGCTTCATGTGTCGCCAAAGGCAATTCACTGCCAAGGTATTGGCAAGAGCTGTGAAGGTCGTGTCGTTATACCGCTGGATAAGCACCTCTAGATCCTCAAAGAGCGTCTCCCGATCAGGTATGGTCACATCCGTGATGGCACCTGGACGCTGGATGCGATAGTTCACCCCCACACGTGGTAGGAGGGCATAGGCTCTACTTCGCCAAAGAACCTCAAGGGTGTAGGGGACATCCTCCCACTTATGTCCCTTAAAGAACGTCAAGCCCTCTACGAGCTCTCTTCGATAGACCTTTGCCCAAACAGGAGGCGCGACGATCGGCGAAGTCATAGAGACATAGTGCTGGAGAGCCTCCTCGTGGCTATAGGTACGAGCCTCTGGGATGACCTCCTCTACCTGCTCTGGAGATACCCTGCGATGCCCATAGCCGACTAAGTCAAGCTCGGGATGACGCTCTAGGGTGGAGATACAAGCCTCATAAATGCCTTCCTCTAACCAGTCATCGCTGTCTACGAAGGTCACGTAGGGGCAGTCCCCTACAAGCGCTAGCCCTGAATTTCGAGCATCGCTAAGCCCACCATTCTCCTTGTGGATGACGTGTACCCGTGGGTCTACTGCTGCGTATTCCTCACAGATAGCACCACAGCTATCGGGGGAGCCGTCATCGACCAAAATAACCCGAAGAGCCCTGTAGCTCTGTGTCAAGATCGACTCAATACATGCCCTAAGGTAGGGCTCGACCTTGTAGACAGCTACAATGACTGCCAGAGTGGCATCTGTGGGGTGAAGGTTAGAGACCAAGAGCAATCCTATTTATGACGATGAAACAGCTCCCGCACCAAGAGCCTTAGCCGAAGTAGGCTAAGGGGATGGCGATAAAGCCAGTAATGACGAAGTCGCTCCCACCGAGAGCTAAAGACGCTAATGTAGGGGCGGGACTGTACCTTCCTTAGGAAGGCTAGATAGTCAGAGCTAAGGGTGTCAAAGAGCACCCTCTCCCTCGTGATGCGCTTGAACTGAAGCCAAAGATAGCTCAGCTCTAGTGTATTGGCATAAGTAAGAAAAACCTGATCCTCTCCCCGACGATCGATGAGACTCTCTAGGGAAAGGAAGAGGTCACGTTGGTCTAGCAGTCTACTCTCGGTAGCTGCACCTGGTCTCTGGACTCGGTAGTTCAACCCAGCGATAGGGAGAAGGGCATAGCTACCCGAGCTTTGCCAGAGCACCTCTAGGGTGTAGCTCACATCCTCCCACAGCCTTCCCTCGGGGAAGCTAAGCCCTACTAAGGCAGAGAGGCGATAGACTCGGCTCCATACCAACGCTCCGACGATAGGCGATTTGCAAGAGAGGAGGAGGCGCAGAGCCTGCTCCCTCGTCAGCGTCTCCTGCGATGGGATCAAGGGGTGGACATGATCGGGGTAGACCATATTGTACCCGTAGCCTACAATGCTCACCTCGGGATGCTCCTCGAGGTGACGAATGCACTGCTCATAGGTATTCCCCTCCAGCCAATCATCCGAATCTAAGAAGGTGACATAGTCACAGCCGTCGATGTGCTTTAGTCCAAGGTTGCGTGCCGAACTCTGGCCTCCATTCTCCTTGTGTAGCACGATCACTCGCTCATCTCGCTGGGCATACTCCTCACAGATCACCCCCGAAGCATCAGGCGAGCCATCATCGACGAGTATGACTCGGAGATCTCGGTAGCTCTGGTTCAGGATAGACTCTATGCACTGACGGAGATAAGGTTCGACCCTATAGACGGGTACGATGACGGCTAGCTTCATCTTCGCTCTAATAGTGTGGTGTAAAGGTCCTGATACCCCCGAGCCATTGCCCGATAGTCAAAGAGAAGGGCACGCTCACGAAGTCTCTGCCCTCGCTCTGCCTCTCGCTCATGGAGCTCCAGCCCCTCTAGGACAAGGCTTGCCATAGCCTCGGGCTCGACGTCTCGGAAGTAATACGCTTCCGCTCCCCCTACCTCCGGCAAGCTAGTCATCGGGCGAAGGAAGAGAGGCTTACCGAGGGACATGGCCTCTACGACTGGGAGCCCAAAGCCCTCCGCCATCGAGGGATGTACGAGTGCACGACAATGGTAGAGGAGCTGAGCCTTCTCCTCATCCCTCACCGCCTTCATCAGGTGTACTCGCCCCTGTAGCCCATAGCGAGCCACGAGCGAGGTAATGCGCTCTAGGTAATCGGCTTTGGCCTCCGAATAGATCAGCACGAGCTGTAGCTCCTCGGGCAGGGCTGCGAGCATGGGGATGAGTAGGTGCTGTTGCTTCTTCTCATGCAGTACCCCTAGGGCTAGTAGATAGGGAGCCTTAGGTATCAGTCTAGGTTTAGGGAGGGACGCTAGATGGGCTTCGTCGGGAAGGAAGATTCCGTTGTGGATCACCCGCACAGGCAGATCCTCCGCCAGTTCAAAGAGCTCTCTATGCCTCATGAGATCCTCCTTCACATAGTGCGATATGCAGGCAATGCCCGTAGCCCGACGGAGGTTAGAGGCGACTAGTCGCAGTAGCTTCTCCCGCTTCTTCGGGGCAAGAGGCTCAGTGAGGAAGTTTAGGTCATGAAGGGTCACGAGACAGGGCTTCCCCCACAGCTGTGGGAAGTAATGCTGTCTCTGATGGGTCAAGTGTATGAGGTCAAAGCCTCGGGGGCTTGGGTTGAAGAAGGCATGAAGCGGCGAGAAAGCCACCCTACCCTCTCCTCCTGCTCCTCGGGGGGCATAGAAGTGGTACTCCAGCCCACTATCCCCTACCTCCCGGAGCCCCATCTCTAGGGCACGACAGTAATAGCCCAAACCAGAGTATGGGTAACGTCTACGCTCTAAGTCGATGAGCAGGCGAGGGCTACTTACGGGCTTCATGAGAGTAAAGATACTCAGAGTTGGTCAAAGATCCCCTGCCAGCGTGGTATGTTTCGCTCGGGGAAGTATTCCTCGACACGTCGCATAGAGGCCTCGGCAAGGCTTTGGCGTAGCTCCTCCCGAAGGCATAGCTCACGTAGCTTCGTCGCGTATTCGTCTAAATCAAAGGGAGTAACGAGGCGTCCATACTGCTCCCCTGTGCCTATGATCTCCTTGACCCCATCGGAGCATCCGAAGGCAATGGGTACGACTCCGTAGCTCTGAGCCTCGGTCAGTACAAGTCCCCAGCCCTCGTAGGTAGAGGTCATAGCTAGGACGGAGGACTGAGGATAAATAAGGCTAGGATCAGGGGCATAGCCTCGGAGGCTGATGCGGGGAAGTTGCTTATCCTCGATCAGTGCCCTTAGGTACTTCTCTTCTTTGCCCTGACCATAGATCTCTACCGACCACTCGGGGAGCTCTCGGTGTATCTGCTCCCAGATGTAGATGAGTCGATCAGCCCGCTTGTCGGCATAGCTTAGCCGCCCCATGAAGATAATCTTCTTCGGACGATCGAGGAGGGTTACCTCGCCCTTTGGGGGGCGCACCATGTTGGGCAGAGAGACAAACTTCTTCTGCTCCTCCTCGCTTAGTCCGAGGGAGTCCGCAAAGATCTTGATGTAACCTGGTGCGAGGGTGATGAAGCAGTCTACCTCGCTCACCAGATGTTGGTACCACTTGATGAGCCGTGCACGATCGGGGACAAGGAGCCTTCGGGTGCGCCGTATAAGTAGGCTGTAGATGTTCTTATGCCAGGGGTGATGAGGCTTATAGCCTGCACGCTCCCTGCGGTCAATCAGCTCCCAGAGTGGCGAGCTATGGCACCAATAGATGAGCCGTAGACCTGCCGAGCGCAGGTAGGCCAGCTGGTCATTAGGCAGTGCTATAGGGATGATCACGACTTGTATCCCTCGTGCCTTGGACTCTCTGAGGATAACGTCTGCACTCTCCCGAGTCCAAAGCCTTACCCCCTCTGGGAAGAGTGTCAGACTGATCTCAGGGCAAGTGGGCAGTACCCATTCCTCGGCACGATGCTCCTCGGCAAAGAAGTGCGTACAGATACCCATCTGGCGAAAGATAAGGCTCGTCTCTCTAGAGACTTCCTCTGCTCCCCCCAGCGCAAGCCGGCGGTGTACAATCGCTACATGCAAACCCTTTGTATCCATTCTAAAACAAGCTAAAAAGAAGCCCCTCATGGGGGCAAAGCTAGAGACCTCAAGAGAGGTATCGGGGGAACCTCGTGGGAAGTACCCTCGGTACCTCTTCGCAGTTTCCCTCGGTACCTCTGGAGGGGTTTCCTCGGTACCTTCGTGAGGTCATAGACTCCCCCCTCAATCTCTCAACGGGAAAAAGGGTGGATCATGTACGAACTAAAGTCCATCGAGTGCCAAGGCGAAGGGCTCTACCTCCTGCCTCAGCAGTCAGATCACATTCTGACTAGAGACGCTGGAAGATCTCCTCCCATGCCTCACGGCTTCGCTCGGGGCTATACTCCAAGCGTTTGCTTAGACACCCCTGCTGTAGCTTCGCTCGATAGTCTGTGTCACGACAGAGCCTAATCAATCGCTGTGCATACTGGCTCAAGCTGAAGGGGCGAACCAGCACCCCAGCACGCTCATCCTCGCCAAGTACGGCACGTACCCCCGAGGAGCAGGCAAAAGCCATCGGAACAACACCATGGTTCTGTGCCTCGGCAAGTACCATCCCCCATCCCTCATGTGTGGAGGTCAGTAGCAGTACAGAGGCTCTTCGGTAGACCTCGCTTGGCTCGGCGGTATAGCCACAGAAACGTATGCGAGGGAGTCCCTTCTGCTCCAGGTATGCCTTCAGTCGCTCCTCATCAGGACCTGTGCCGTGTATCTCGACATGCCAATCTGGCAAAGCCTCGTGAGCCCTTGCCCAGATGTCGATGACACGATCCACCCGCTTGTCCGCATAGCTCAGACGCCCAACGAAGACGATGAGCTTCTCCTTCTCCAGTGTTGGATGTGGCTCTACCTGTAGTGTATTGATGAGGGGAACGAGTTTGGAGGCTTGCTCGGCGGGTAAGTGAAGTCGCTCGGCAAGCTCCCGAGCATACGCAGGGCAAAGTGTGAGGTAGAGATCCGTACCCTCTATGATACGTCGGTAATAGTCCTCCCATTGCCGTCTATAGGCACCCGTCCAGAGCTTGAAGGGGACACGTAGGAAGATCCACTCTAGGCGCCGACTAAGATTCTTCTTTACCAAGAAACGACGATCGTCAATAGCAGCCCGATATTCCCATAGGGGCATCCCGTGGTTCCAAAAGATTAGCTTTACCCCAGTGCTTCTGAGGGCATCTAGGTAAGGGAATGGGGAGATATTGGGGATAAGGAGCACCGAAATCTGATGTAGACGTAGCTCTTGAATAAGAAAGTCTACTGCCTGCTGATTCCATAGCTTTGCCCCCTTAGGAAATAGCGAGAGAGAACAGTATGTAGGGTCAGGTATCTGCCACTCCGCCTCACGCCACTCTACTGTATAGTAATGTAGGTGGACGCCCATAGAGGCAAAGAGCTTGCCCGTATCATGCACAATGACATCCAGCCCTCCACGGAAGAGGATCGGATGAACACTAGCGACATGTAGGCCTTCTATTTTCATCTGTGAAATGGGTTAGCTTTCCTAAGGGCTGTATGGCTCACAGCTATTATCCCTAGGGCGAAGGGGCATTAAAGGCTCGAGGAAGCCTCCCGATGGGGAGCATGGGTGAGACTCTCTTGGAGGCGAACTAAGATTGGTGCCGTCGATGGGGTCAGTCGATCCCCATATCTACGCTCTGCCTCGTGAAGAATCTGGGTGGCCTCACTTACCTGACGCTCCTCTAGTGCGAAGTACATACGGACGCTCGCTTCGTAGAGCGAGAGGGCTAGCTTTAGCTCCTCCTTACTCGCAAACCGTTGCTCGGGTAGGAAGAAACGCTCTAGCTGGAGCACCAGCTCCTCTCCATAAATATCCCGATCGAAGTCCAAGAGATGAGCCTCGATACTGCGAAGCATGGTCCCTTGGTCGATGCTCGGACGTGTACCGATATAGAGCATTGCCTTGTACTCTGCCTCCCTACCCCCTTCTCGGAGGTAGGCACGAACAAGGTAGACGCCATCCTGAGGGAGGACTTGGGTAGCATAGCCGAGGTCGATATTGGCTGTCGGGTAGCCCAGTTTCCGTCCTAGCTGCTGTCCCTGCACGACTTTCCCCTTCAGAGAGTAGCGACGGCCAAGGAGCAGAGCCGCACGAGAGATGTCACCCGACTTGATGCACTCTCGGATACGTGTTGAGCTCACAACCTCGCCATCGACTTGGTAGCTTCGTCCTCGGTGGATAGCAATACCGAGCCTTTGCCCTAGGCGTTCATAGTCTTCGATACTTAGGCTAGCTCCTTTACCAAAGTGGTGGTCATAGCCAATAACAAGATCCGTCACACCGATCTGTCGGCGCAAAACGTCCTCCATGAAGGCTTCTGCGGACATCGCAGCGAGAGCCTCAGTAAAAGACAGGTCATGCACCTCGACGCCACCTAGCTCACGGAGCAACTGATTACGCTCCTCTGGTGCTGTCAAGTGCTCGATCCTAAGATCGGGGCGAAGGACATCGGATGGGTAGGGGGAAAAGGTCACGACATGCAGCTCTGCTTCGTCATAGCCTTGAGCGATGCTATGCATCTGCTCTAAGAGCATCGCATGCCCACGATGTACGCCATCGAAGGAGCCAATGGTGGCGATTACCTTCTTACCCATGAAAGAGGATCTAACTTGGTTCGTTCGTGCCACAGCTGGAAGTGTAGTAGGCGTGAGCCACTTCCATCAGGCGCAGTAGCTATTGCCCCGAGGGCTTGACCTGTCTTCACCCTTGCTCCCTGCCCTACAGAGAGGGAAGCGAGGTTAGCGTAAACAGTGAGGTAGTTCCCATGCCTCAGGATCAATGCCGTACCATACCCAGGGACAACAAAAACACGGCTAACCACTCCAGAGAAGACAGCATAAGCATGACTATCGCCATGCACCCCATAGTCCACCCCACTGCTACTAACCTGTACGCGAGTGTGCTCGCTATGCTGGTGTACACCGAAGGTACGCAGGAGAGAATAAGAGCCTCTGATGGGGGCTGGGAGCTTACCCTTATTCTGAGCAAAGGAGGAAGCAAGAGCTCGCTCGCTGGCATCCATCGCATAGCCACCTGGAGTGGCTGCACGCCGTTCATCAGCAGGCTCCTCGGGGGGAGTTTTGGGTGTAGTAGGGGTAGTAGGAGTAGAGCCTTTGTGACCCTTAGGTGTAGGGGTAGGTTTGGTCTTTGCGCGAGCTGCAAGTTGCTTCTTACGTAGCTCTTCGGCACGTTTTTGGGCAGCAGCTATCTCAGCCTCTACCTGTCTCTGGATTTGCCTATCAAGAGCCTCGGCACGCTGTCTCTGTCGAGAGAGATCTTGGGCTACCTGCTTCTCTTGCCCCTTAAGGCTCTTCACCTCTGTAGCACGTACTGCCTCTTCCTTCTCGAGCTTGCGCTTTTCTTGTTCTCGCAGAGCAAGGAGTTGCTCCTTCTCAGAGTGCGTGCGCCCCACCTCCACCTTTGTGACCTCAATTTCGGATCGGGTATTTCGTAGGGCTTGAGAGGCCTGCTGGACAGCCTTCACGTACTTGCTAAGGAAACGTTGCCGTTCCCGTGCTTGGTTTGGTGAAGAGGAGGAAAGAATAAAGATCAGAGGATCAATGTGGGTATCTACACGCTGGAGCTGAAGGAGGGCAGCCTGATAACGAAGGAGCAAGGCACTCTCCTCTCGCCTAAGACGTCCAATGTGTCCCGAGAGGGTATCAATACGAGCCTGCAAGCCACTGACCTCATTACCTAAGAGCGAAATGACCTCACGGCGCTGAGCAACCTGTTGCTGCACGGCACGCAATGTCTGCTCAGAGCTTTTGGTTGAGACCCGAAGCTGTTGGAGCTTCTTATCTGAGGCTTCTATCTTCTTGAGTAGCTCTTTACGCTCCTGCTCAAGACGGCGAAGGGCCTTCGACTTCTTCGTCTGAGCTTCTCCCACAAGCGGAAACGCAAGAATGGAGCAAAGACCAAGGAATAAACAAAAGAAACGTATGGAGAGGAAGATTCGGGACTTCATCACTTTGCTAAGGTACGAAGTAGGTCACTGACAGCTATACGCTTGTAGCTGTCTTTTATATGAGGTGTAAGGCTCGGCACACTGCCCGTATAGGGCTGTACCCGTGTCCAGTCAATAATGAGCTTGGGGCTAGCGTTGAGATCTTTACCGAGGAAGAACTCCGTGAGAGCAGGTAATACACCCTCTGACTCCGTATTGGGACGATAGCGTAAGGCAAAGATGCGCCCCTTAGCAGCATCCTTATGCCACACATCGAATAGTTCAGGGAAACCCTCCTTGGAGAAGCTCCAGCGAAAGGTGTAGGCTGCCCCATCCCCAGGCGAAGTGGATTGGATATTTCCTGCGAGCTCTGCTCCCCCGCCCTCATGTACTCTATAAACCAGAGCCTTCACACTGCGCTCTCGGGCAGCCTCAGGCAGGAAGGGTTGACCAGTCAATAGAGCCTCAATCTCTGTATAACCGAGGGGAAAGCCTAGATAGTCCGATAGCTCTCTATTGGTTGCTTCAGCATAGCGCCCGTGGATACGATCCACAACAGTAACGCCCGATGGTGTGAACCATACACGCCCAGCCTCCACGAGGGGGAAGGGTACGACCGACCAATAAATACCCTCTCCCTGCACAATCGTGGTATTAACTCTTGAGGAGAAGTTCTCCTTACCAAGCTGTAAGTCCACAGTCATAGCTCCACGTAGAGTCTTCCGCTGCGATGGAGCACTGAGCAGGGAACGTAGTCGAGACTCTGAGTAAGCCTCTGCCCCAAGTTCCCCAGAGGAGCTGGCTCGAGAGCCTCTGTGCGAGACACCACAGCCTGCGAGGGAGAGGCAGAGGAAGATACCTATTATATATATCGCTGTTTGCTTCATCTTTGCTTATTTGGATCTGTCTTTATTGGTTTCGGGGAGTTACTCTCCCTCGTGGAAGACTTACTAAGGTCTCTCACTCGAAGGATCTTCACCTCGACCTTAGCCTTCTCGTCGCTCTTTCCTTGTGACTCGTACCCTATCGCTGCCTTAGCTAGATAGTTTAGAGCTTCCTCTTGATCACCTAGGGCAAGTAGGATGTCCCCCATATGCTCATACATATCCCCCGAAGCCTCTTCACCTGCTTCATCAAGCGCATTCTTTTGATACAACTTGGCAAGCGTATAGTTCCCCCGAAGGTAGAGGATGTAGGCGTATGTATCTAGGATATGTGCGGCCTTAGGGCGGAGCTTGATTGCTTGTCCTGCGTATCGCTCGGCTAAAGCTAGCTCACGTCCTGTCTTGGCAAGACGATAAGCATAATTATTCAGCACATCGGCATCCTGAGGATTAGCCTCAATGGCACGCTGATAGAGGCTATCGGCTTTCGGCTGTTCCTCAGCATTGCCCTTCTCGGCATAGAGATCAGCTAGGAGTCCGTAGAGCTTTGCGGCCCCAATCCCTGTTTGTGGAGAGATAGACTCCACACCCTTCTCTAGGATACGCTTAGCATCGTCATATTGCTCCTTAGCAAAATCACCCGAGGCAAGTGCTATGTAGTAACGCCAATCCTCGGGCACAAAGTGCAAGGCCTCACGAGCGACCTCTACAATAAGATCCTCATCCGATACCCCAATAGCATCCTGAAAGAGTTCATCCCACAACCCTGCGTCCTCTGGGTGAAGTTTGGTCTTTGGACGAAGGAGAGCTATGGCATCCGTGTATTGCTCTCTATAACGAAGCAGGCGTGCATAGCTACGAAGCACCTCTAGCTCGTCAGGGTAAAGATCAACAAGCTCCTTGATGTAGGGCATGTAACGCTCGGAGAGAAGTTTCTCCTCCCCTGAGACAGATTTAGAGAGTAGAGCCCAAAGCACGAACTTCTCTGAGGCACTAATCTGTCGGTCTTTATTTAGGTTAGAGAGCATCTGCTCAGCGCGATCGTATGCCCCCTGTGCTATGAGAGAATGCACACGCAGAGCGACAGCATCCCCCTCTCGGATGTTCTTCTTCCTGAGATCTTCACTCAGTTGTTTCTCCACCTCCTTATACCGCTTGCTCTGGATGAGGTACAGGATAAAGTCATAATACGGCTGACGTTCCTCGGGGAATAGCCTTGCCTGCTCCTTATACTCAGCCTCCACAGCTTTGGTGTCATGCTTCATCTTCAGGAGCTGGATCTTCATCTGGGTAAGGCGTGCGTAGGCTTCGGGGTGAGAGCGGAAACGGAGCTGTAGCTCGGAGGCAAGACGAATAGCCTTATCCAAATTACCCGTACGGGCGTAGAGCTGGACGAGACGATACTTAATGTCCACATCATCTGGACTGACTTTCCCTAGATACTCATTCACATGAAGGGCATCCTGCATACGCTCAAGAGCGACATAGGCAGACGACAACGCTTCGGCATAAGCTATATTGGTGCTATCGGATCGATAGGCCGTTTCTATGAGGGGAAGAGCCTCTGTCTGTCGCTCCATATTCATATAGAGCTGTCCCAAGGCAAAGGCAATAGCAGGGTCCTGTGGTGCCAACGTGTGGGCACGACGAAGTAGGTCCAATGCCTCCTGCGTCTTATCTACTCGCTGTGCAAGCGTTCCTTTGTAGAAAAACTCGGAGGCCTTAGCCCGAGCATCTAGGCTATCGGTAGGTGGAGTACCTGCGGAGATTCTTGGGGTCGCTCCCGCACAGAGAGGGGTGAACCCAAGCACCAAGCCTAGCGTACATAATATATATAGTCTCTGTTTCCTTCTGCTCATTTCTTACGCAATCGTAGCAAGAGTTTCCCTCACACATGCTCCCTACAGAAGCAAAACGCAAGAGAGGCCTAGAGCTACACATCCAACTATCTTTCAAAGATACCTAATTCCCCTCACATACAGCCTACTGCGCTCAGCAATCAGGTAAAAAAGGCTATCAGACATAGGGAGGATAATTCGATTTTTCATCCTCCTTCGTGCCGAAGTTTCTAGAATAAGGACAACGAGACAGCACCTGATCGCAACAAGAAGCTCGTCAGGTATATCTAAAGAAGGATGAGGGTCTCACCCCAAACGACAAGAGGGCAAACCTGAGTGGCTTGCCCTCCTATTGTATCATGTAGTATATGGGACAGCTAATACTACGCTCTCCGTCTAGCCGTCTACGATGTCTCGTTCAGCATACACATACGGATTCCAGCGTACTGCTGTGGATTTTACGTAGACTCTACTAAGGACGTAGCAGCTCTTGGCAGAGCTGATAGCCCTTGATCATCATACGGGGGATATGGAAGGGACCCTTAAATAGATTTCCCTTGGCTGGCTGAGCCACCGTACCATCTCGGTGGAGGTAACCATACCACTCCCCATAGGTTGGATCGGGGAAGTGTGCGTGTGTCCAGTCACTTATCCTCTGATGAAGCTGCAGGTACCGCTCCTCGCCCGTCATCTGGTAGGCATAGAGGGTCGCTATGATAGCCTCTGTCTGAGGCCACCAGAACTTCATATCCTGAGCATAATCCTGTGATGGGAATCCCTTACAGTCACGGAAGTTGATGATGCCTCCATACTGCTCATCCCAGCCCCACGCCCAAGACCAATCCAGGATCTTACAGCCAAGCTCCACTAGGTGCTTGTCACCCCCTCGTGCCTTTGCCTCCTCTAGGAGGAACCAAGCAGTCTCGATGCAGTGACCAGGGTTGATGAGCCTCCCCTGAAGCGTATCTATGAACTCCCCGTTAGGGCCTACCATCTCAAGTAACGCCTTGTACTCGGGATGAATAAAGTGCGTCTCTAGGGTACGTATCGATCGCTCTATCTGCTCATCCAGCAGAGGGTCTTGGATTGCCTCACGGATACGACTAGCGGTATTGATGAGGATCATCACGATGGAGTGCCCCTCAGCCTTTAGGTGCTCCGTATACTTTGCAGGCAGGAAACCTGGGGTGGAGAGGAAGTACTGGATGTCTCGGAAGAGCCCCAGTGCCTTCGCTGCGTATGCCTGATTGCCCGTGGCAAGAGCATACTCACTGAAGGCAATGGCGGCGAAGGTCTCACTGAAGACATAGCGGCGTTTCCTTAGGGGAAGCCCCTCCTCCGTCACCTCGAAGTACATACGCCCATCGCTGTCGAAGCAGTGACGCTCAATGAACTCAATGGTCAGGCGTGCCGCCTCCAACCACTCGGGGCGACGCTCGATCTGGTTGTAGGCAAACGAAGCAATGAAGGCAAAGCGTCCCTGAAACCACACACTCTTCGTCGTGTCCATCAGCTTGCCCTCTCTGTCGAGGCAAGTATAAATACCCCCATGCTTGTGGTCTAACCCATGCTTCAACCAGAAGGGCAGGATGTACTCGGTGAGATCATCCCGATAGCGATCCCGCCAGTAGGCTAGGTAGTTCCCTACGTCCTTCATGCTAAAATGTATTACCCTTAGCGAAGAAGTTGATCGCCTCCAGCTCCTTCTTCATCTGTGCTTCTTCCTCAGCGGTCATGTTGCGGAAGGGGGTGCGGTTCTCACCCAGATCCAGCCCCATGAGCTTCATGATGCGCTTGCCACCTACGATATTACCACGGTAGCGACAGATGACATTGATTACCTCTTGGTTGTAGTTCTGTAGCTCACGAGCCTTGTCGAGGTTGCCCGCACGGAAGGCCTCGATGACCCCCACGAGCACATTACCGCAGTAGTTGGCAGTACCGCTGATGCCTCCCTGCACGTCGCAGGCAGCTAGCCCTGCTAGTAGGGTCTCGTCTTGCCCATGGAGGAGGTCATACTTCCCACCCTTGTAGAGCTTACATTGATTGTATTCGTATAGGCTCTCATAGGTGTACTTGATCCCAGCGAAGTTAGGGATACGTCCATCGACAGCCTCTAGGAACTCGACCATGGAGAGGTAAGCGCCGTTGAAGACGGGGATGTGATAGTAGTAGAAGGGCAGCGAGGGAGCCCCTGCAGCGATCTCCTCGCAGTACTTCACGAGTTCCTCCACACGCCCTACCTTGGGGAAGGGGGAAGCCATAGCACCGATACCCCAAGCCCCAATCTTAGCTGCGTGCTCAGCTAGCTGGCGAGAAGAGCGTACACAGGTACTACCTACATGCACAATAATCTTGAAATCCTTAGGGGCAACCTCCACCCATTTCTCCGCTAGGCGCATGCGCTCTTCGTCGCTGAGCATGTAGCCCTCACCCGAGGAGCCGTTGATGAAGACGCCCTTCAGTCCGTTCTTGTGAAGCATCGCAGCATAGCGAGCAATTGGCTCATAGTTCACCTCGCCGTTCTTGTGGAAGGGGGTGAAAGGGGCCACGAGTAGCCCTTGAATCTTTTCCATCGAGAATTGGTATATCTATATATGTAACATCTCTGTCGTGTACTCGCCCAAGGAAAGGTAAGAATCGAAGCCCCTCAAGCGAGAAGTATAGGGCAAAGATAGAGGATATTTTGGTTTGAAGTCTCGGGACAGAGACTGCCTAGATAAGAAGACGATCAGGAGGTATCCTCAGCTAGGGAAACGTGACTCCCCTAGGGTAGCAAACACTGCCTCTCCCGAGAGCTATCCAGCGATACATCCCGCCCGTCAGCAGATTGCCGTCAGCATGCTTTAGGGAGTGTCTCTACCGCATGACACCATATTCCTCTTTCAGTCTCCTACCCGTCGTCCTCTAGACACCTCCCCGCACGTGACCAATAGGTATCGGGGGAAACTATCTCGAGGTATCGAGGGAAACCCTAAAGAGGTTACGGGGATACCTCTAGAGGGTTTCCCCCGATACCTATTTTCACCCTCTGCATGGCACCTGACAAAAGATGCACTTCCCCCTCTTGAGGAGAAGCCCCACCCCCTCGATTTGCCCGAAATCGTACCTTCTCAAAGCAGAAAACGGCTACCTCGTACTAATATCCAGCGAAAAACAAGGATAACCCTCCCTTTTTTGTCTCATGGGGTATCCTGCCTCTACCTTTGCGACTCCAAAAGAGAAATTTCTCACGATTAAATCAGAGATATATTATAATGAAACAGCATAGTAAGTCGACCCTTCGCCTTACCCTTATTTGGGGCATTACTGCCCTACTCTCCCCTACCCTCGCCTCAGCCGAAGGGCAGGATAGCCTAGCTCAGCACCTGCTGGATGAGGTAGTCATCAGTGGCTATGTCCCCCAGCGTATGACGGCGCCTTCAGGGCAGGCTCCCGTGAGCCTAACCTGGATTAACAGCAAGGAACTTCAGCTCTACCGCATCCAGAGTGTAACGGATTTGACGAGCCGCGTGCCCAGCCTCTTCATCCCCGACTACGGCTCTAAGCGCAGTGCAGCTATATACCTCCGTGGTAGCGGTGCCCGTAGTACCGGACAGACGATAGGACTATACCTAGATGGAGTGCCTGTACTCAATAAGTCGGGCTTCAACCTTGACCTCCCCGGCATCTCCGGTATCGAGGTACTCCGAGGTCCCCAAGGGACGCTCTATGGGCGCAACGCTATGTCGGGGATCATCAACTACTATACCCGCTCAGCCTTTGACCGTGCAGGTGGGGAGGCTAGGCTCTCGGCAGGGACTCATGGTTACCTGCGTGCCTCGGTAGAGCAAGCCCTACGCCTCAGTGAGACCCTCGGGCTAAGCTATGGGCTCTCAGGCTCGATGCGTCAAGGGTACTTCTACAACGAGACAACGAAGGCTAAGCAGGATAGCCTACGTATGGTAGCGGGCTTTGTCAAGCTGGAGCTTCGCCCTAACGATCGCCTCGATATGGCACTAAGTCTCCAGGGTGACTACGTAAATCAGGGAGGCTTCCCTTATAGACTGCTGGACATCCAGACCCGCAAGCCCCTTGCCCTATCCGCCGATTCCCCCGAAACCTACGAACGGCATACTGCTACGGCTCGCTTCCTCATCGGCTACCGACTAAGCGAAGGTATCCAGCTCCAGTCTGCCTCGAGCTATCAGTATCTGTATGACCGTGCCCAGCTCGACATGGACGCCTCTAGTATGCGCCTCTTCATGGCGGATCAGCGACTGAGGGAGCACGGCTTCACACAGGAGTTTATCCTCAAAGGTCTGCCAAGTGAGGAGGCAAAATATCGCTGGAGTGCAGGGATCTTCGGCTACTACGATGCGAAGAAGATCGACGTCCCCGTGACCTATTCCCCCCGAGGAGCGAGCCTGCTGATCACCCAAGGGATCGCCCAGATGAAGCGACAGATCGCAGCCCGTAACCCTCAGGCTGCTGCCCGTATCCCCGCCTACCAGTACGTACCTCGTCCAGGGGGAGCGGATGCGGTGAATCTCAACGCCTTCTCTATGCCTGACTGGGGGCTAGCTCTGTATCACGAGAGCGCACTTGCCCTAGGTAAGGCCTTTACCCTCACGGCGGGTCTTCGCCTAGACTACGAGCGTCACGATCTCGACTATGATGTGCGCGGGCTGGAGGACTTTGCCCTAAAGAACCCTACAGATAATAGCGTCATCGCAGGACAGGCTGTCTCACTACGTGGAGCGCAGAAGAGCGAGTACTGGCACCTCATCCCAAAGCTAGCTCTGCAATGGAAGCCCCTGGACCACCTTGCCCTTCATGCTACTATCACTAGAGGGCACAAGGCAGGAGGCTTCAACGAACAGTCCTTCTCCGACCTCGTGGTACAGGTACAGACTCAGAATACACTCAGTGCTGGAGCCGGATTAGGTCGCCCCTTTGACACGACGACCCTTCCCGAGCGAACTTCCTACCGCCCCGAGCACAGTTGGAGCTACGAGATCGGGGGGCACTACGATGACCCTACACTAGGGCTTCGACTGGAGGGTTCGGTCTACCTCATGCAGGTTCGTGATCTACAGCTTACCCGCTTCGTGAGCACAGGTGCAGGACGTATTGTGGGCAACGCTGGGGGATCACGCTCGCTGGGGGTGGAGTTCTCTGCCAGTAAGCGTCTCCTTGGCTCCCTCTCTGCCCAAGCAACCTATAGCCTGACAGACACTCGGTTTACCGAGGAAACGGGTCGGGCGAAGAAGGGGAATGTCGTCCCCTTCATCCCCCAGCACACCTTCAGCGGTATGCTTTCCTTCAATGAGCATGTCGGGGGGAAGTTCCGTCTCTTTGGCGAGGCAGAGTGCATGGGCTTTGGACGTATCTATTGGACCGAGGACAATAGCACCTCTGAGCCCCTACAAACGAACCTTCGGGCACGTCTCGGGGTGGCCTACGACCGACTAAGCCTAGCCCTCTGGGGTAACAATCTGGCAGACCGCTCCTACATCGTCTTCTCTGCCGCCTCACCGATGCCTGGTGGAGCTATGGTGCAGACCTCTGCCCCCCGTTCACTAGGAATTGACCTCAGTGTACGCTTATAGATAAGGAAAGGTAAAAATAGTTTGCAAGTCAAATAGTTTACTATCTTTGCGGAAGTAGACTCCGATTATCAATAACTAAATAGATGACACCTATGATGAATCAGATTACACGTCGATGGGGCATGGCTCTTGCCACTATCCTCTGCCTCTCGACTAGCCTACCGGTACTAGCACAGCGCTCTACGGCCTCTAGCCATGCTGCATATTCCTCGGGGTCGTCCTATGGGGATTCAAGGCGTTTCGTTATTGGAGGTAACTTCTCCTTCTGGCGTAATGAGGATGCTAAGACTACGGCCTTTGCCCTTTCTCCAGGGGCGATGTATCTTCTTAACGATGATCTGGGCTTCGGTGCTAACCTATCCATACAGAACCAATCACAAGAAGGAGGTAACTCCCAAACCCACTTCCTAATTCGTCCTTTTGCTCGCTACTACCTCGCTAATGTAAATCCGCTACACTTCTACCTCGAAGGAGGGCTAGGAGTCAGTACTGGTGGAGGAACGACAGGCTTTGAGATTGGGGTGCGCCCTGGGATGAGCCTAGAGCTATCTCGCCTTATTCACCTGAATATGTACTGGGGCTTCATTGGCTACCGTACCAAGTTTGCCTTCTCAGGTGGAGAGGGTACGAGTGCCTCGGGCTTTGGCCTAGCCTTCACTCCAGCTAACCTCCTGCTCGGGATCGAGTTTCACCTCTAGCAAACTCCCGTACAGAGTCTACACCTATTCGACAGCCCTACCGCAGAGACCCTCCTGCGGTAGGGCTGTCTTCTTTATATATTATAGGTATGGTGTGGCATGGGGGAGCGGGGGGATAAATGACAGTTTGTCACATGAAGAGGCTATTCGTCCTTTGGCATAGGCTTTGACCCTAGTAGGGCGTAAGTCAAACTAAAAATAGAACAACAACGAAATAAACATTATGGGAAAGATCATTGGAATAGACTTAGGGACGACGAACTCTTGTGTCGCAGTCCTCGAAGGTAACGAGCCTATCGTTATCACAAATAGTGAAGGTAAGCGCACGACCCCCTCGGTCGTAGCCTTCATCGACGGTGGTGAGCGTAAGGTCGGTGACCCTGCTAAGCGTCAGGCTATCACGAACCCTACGAAGACCATCTACTCGATCAAGCGCTTCATGGGTGAGACCTTCGACCAGGTCAAGGACGAGATAACTCGTGTCCCCTACAAGGTCGTACGAGGCGACAACAATACACCTCGTGTAGATATCGATGGACGACTCTACACACCACAGGAGATCTCGGCTATCATTCTACAGAAGATGAAGAAGACCGCCGAAGACTACCTCGGACAAGAAGTAACCGATGCGGTCATCACCGTACCAGCTTACTTCAACGATGCCCAGCGTCAGGCTACAAAGGAAGCAGGTGAGATCGCAGGGCTTAACGTACGACGTATCATCAATGAGCCCACTGCCGCTTCTCTGGCTTACGGCCTAGATAAGGCAAATAAGGATATGAAGATCGCCGTCTTTGACCTCGGTGGCGGTACATTCGATATCTCGATCCTTGAGCTAGGGGATGGGGTCTTCGAGGTACGCTCTACCAACGGTGACACCCACCTAGGTGGTGATGACTTCGACCACGTGATTATCGACTGGCTTGCCGATGAGTTCAAGGCGGACGAAGGTGTGGATCTACGTCAAGATCCGATGGCTATGCAGCGTCTCAAGGAGGCAGCTGAAAAGGCAAAGATCGAGCTATCTAGCACGACAAGTACGGAGATTAACCTCCCCTACATCATGCCTGTGGGCGGTATCCCCAAGCACCTAGTACGCACGCTGACTCGTGCTAAGTTTGAGCAGCTCGCCGATCGCCTGATCCAGGCTTGTGTCGCTCCATGTGAACAGGCACTTCGTGATGCTGGCCTCTCAAGAACTGACATTGATGAAGTGATCCTCGTCGGTGGCTCTACCCGCATACCTGCTATTCAGGAAATAGTAGAAAAGATCTTCGGGAAGGCCCCATCAAAGGGTGTAAATCCTGATGAAGTCGTTGCCGTAGGTGCTGCTATTCAGGGTGGTGTACTGACGGGGGAAATCAAGGACGTACTCCTGCTAGACGTCACTCCCCTCTCCCTCGGTATCGAGACCATGGGTGGTGTGATGACCCGTCTCATCGATGCCAATACAACGATTCCAACGAAAAAGAGCGAAATCTTCACCACCGCTGTTGATAACCAGCCCGAGGTAGAGATCCATGTCCTACAGGGGGAGCGCTCTCTCGCTAAGGATAATAAGAGTATCGGTCGTTTCAAGCTCGAGGTAGCACCTGCTCCACGCCAGACCCCACAGATCGAGGTAACCTTCGATATAGATGCTAATGGTATCCTCAACGTAACCGCTCTGGACAAGGCTACAGGTAAGCAGCAGAAGATCCGTATCGAAGCCTCCAGCGGTCTCTCCGATGACGAGATCAAGCGTATGAAGGATGAGGCTGCGGCTAATGCCGAGGCAGACAAGCGTGAAAGCGAGCGTATCACTAAGCTCAATCAGGCAGATAGTCTGATCTTCCAGACGGAGAAGCAGCTGAAGGAATTCGGCGATAAGCTCTCTGCGGATAAGAAGGCAGCTGTCGAGAGTGCTCTCGCTAAGCTCAAGGAAGCTTACTCGGCACAGAATATCGAAGGTATCGACGCAGCTACGGCTGAGGTACAGTCGGCATTCCAAGCAGCGAGCGAGGAGATGTACCACCACGCTAACGCTGGTGCTACCGATCCTGCTGCAGGGCAGTCTGCTTCCTCTTCGCAGGCCTCTGGTGACAACATCACCGATGCTGACTTCGAGGAAGTGAAGTAACTGACCTCTGCACACCCTTACAATAAAAAGCCTTGCCGTAAGAGATGCTTACGGCAAGGCTTTTCGTCTTATTCTCCACCCAAGAACACCCTTCATCTTCCCCATGTCACACCTTATACCACAATAAAAGAAAGGTCCAACATAAAAGATGTTTACCTTAGGTAAAAAGTGGTAATTTTGTCGGTGCTGAGACTTTGCTTACCTACCTCAGCATATGCAGATAGTAGACAAAAAATGGATGTAATACATACGTGGCTACGTGAAGTCTTCGTCACGCCCTCTGTCCTGCAGACCCTCGTAATGCTTACGCTGGTCTCCGCAGTAGGCTTGGTCATGGGCAAGCTACGCATTGGGAAGCTATCATTAGGGATCACATTTGTCTTCTTTGTCGGAATCCTAGCTGCACACTTCGGAGTGAAGGTCAACGTAGAGATGAATAGCTTTGCACAGACCCTCGGGCTTACCCTCTTTGTCTATGCCCTTGGGGTCGAGGTGGGCCCTTCATTCTTCCCTTCGCTCAAGAAGCAAGGCCTGCTCTACAATGCACTTGGGCTGATGCTCATAGCAATAGGTCTGTTACTCGTCGTCATCCTGCACTATACCTGTGGAGTATCTATGCCCAATATGCTGGGAATCATGTCGGGTGCCGTCACCAATACCCCCATGCTCGCCGCTGTGCAAAGTACCCTACAGGATATACTCGGAGCAAGTGGTACTCGAGAGGTAGCAGATCTAGCACTCGCATGCGCCTTAACTTATCCTCTCGGTGTCGTAGGTGTTATCTTAGCTATCATGGTCTTGCACTACATTGACCCCAATAGAGGGAAATCCCCCAATGAGCTAGAGGCAAAGACAACCTATATTACCGAGCTAGAGCTCACTAACCCCGCGCTCTTTGGCAAGACCGTACTAGATACCGTAGGGCTCATCAAAAAGAAATTCATCATCTCACGTATCTGGCGAGGAGAGACCCTTATTATCCCTTCATCACACACAGTCCTTGAGGCAGGAGATCATCTACTCATTCTCATTCACAAGGATGACCTACCTATCCTAGAGACATTCTTTGGTCATCGAGCAGAGTCTCGAGACTGGAATAGACCCGACATCGACTGGGATGCCATCGATGCCCAGTTGATCTCCAAGCGCATCATCATTACTAACTCTAAGGTAAATGGCGTGAAGCTCGGGGCTCTACGCCTACGCAACCAGTATGGCATCAATATCACACGCATTGATCGTGCAGGGATTGAGATCCTAGCCACTCCTGAGCTGAGGCTTCAGCTGGGAGACCGTCTGACAGTCGTCGGAGAGCTACAGCAGCTCACCAAGGTATCTGCCTATCTGGGGGACTCCATTAATACGCTAGACAAACCTAAGCTCGTGAGTTTCTTCGTTGGGCTTGCCTTTGGTTGCATCCTCGGCTCTATCCCAATTGCTATCCCTGGACTTAGCATGCCGATCAAGCTCGGTCTGGCAGGTGGACCCATCGTCATGGGGATACTCATGGGAGCCTTTGGCGCACGCTTCCGTCTGGCCACTTACATGAGCAATAGTGCCACTCAGCTCATCAAGCAACTGGGTATTATTATCTATCTAGCTGGTCTCGGTCTGGCCAGTGGAGCACATTTCTTTGAAACTATTATCCACGGGGATGGGTTACTCTGGATAAGTCTTGGCTTTCTCATCACAGTACTTCCTACGCTACTTGTTGGACTCACATCCCTCTTTGGGTATAAGAAGACGCATGCTGAGACGGTCGGACTTCTTTGCGGGGCGATGGCCAACTCTATGGCACTGGAGTACGCCATGAGTATCAATGAATCTCGCTCCAGCAGTGTAGCATACGCCATCGTGTATCCCGTGGCCATGTTCGTACGCATCATCTCAGCACAGATACTGCTTAGCTTCTTTGTCTAAGCACCGACAACGATCAAGAATGACAAATAAACGTGGACTCATCGTCCTCTCGGGAGGCATGGATAGCGTCACCCTGCTCTATGAGCACCAAGCAGACATTGCCCTTGCTCTCTCATTCGACTATGGCTCGAAGCACAATGCTCGTGAGCTACCCTATGCTCGCTTGCACTGTGAGCGTCTCGGTATCGAGCATCTGACCATTCCCCTCTCCTTCATCAGTCAATATTTCCAAAGTGCCCTCCTCCAGGGTGGAGGAGACATCCCCAAGGGGAGCTATGATGAGCAGAACATGGCATCGACCGTCGTCCCCTTCCGCAACGGCATTATGCTCTCCATCGCAGCAGGTCTCGCCGAATCACGGAGGCTTGATCGGGTCTACATCGCTAATCACTTCGGTGACCATGCCATCTATCCTGACTGCCGAGCCTCGTTCATCCAACCCATGCATAGCGCAGTCTACGAAGGGACGAACAACCATGTCTCTATCGAAGCTCCCTACACCGACATCTCTAAGGGTGATATAGCAACTCATGGCAAGCGACTGGGTATCGATTATTCAGAGACCTGGAGTTGCTATGAGGGAGGTGACGTGCAGTGTGGCACATGCGCCACATGCATCGAACGCCGTGAAGCAATGCAAGAGGCCAGGATTATCGACCCCACTATTTATAAAGAGAATGCCTAGGGTATATTAGACGAAGTCCTGAGCATCTCAGCACAAAAAGCCAAAGAAATCAATGAAATTTATATCGTGGAATGTGAATGGTCTCCGGGCAGTCTTCGGGAAGGGTTTCCCAGAGATTATCCAAGAGCTAGACGCAGACTTTGTTTGTCTGCAAGAGACCAAGATGCAGGCTGGCCAACTAGAGGCTGACCTACCCTCTTACCATACGTACTGGAACTATGCCGAGAAGAAGGGCTACTCTGGTACAGCAATCTATACCCGCCATGAGCCACTCAGCGTCTCCTATGGCATAGGCATCGACCACCACGATACCGAGGGGCGTGTGATAACGCTCGAGTACACGGATTTCTACCTCGTCACAGTGTATGTCCCTAATTCGCAGGACGACCTTCGTCGCCTCGGTTACCGCATGACTTGGGAAGATGATTTTCGGGTCTACCTCGTTGAGCTCGATAAGAAGAAGCCTGTCATCGTCTGTGGGGATTTAAATGTTGCTCACCAAGAGATTGATTTGAAGAACCCGAAAAGCAACAGACGCAATGCGGGCTTCACCGATGAGGAGCGAGGGAAGTTTCAGGAACTTCTTGACGCAGGCTTCATTGACACCTTCCGATACTTCCATCCCGACCAGCGTGACATCTACTCTTGGTGGTCTTACCGCTTCAGGGCACGTGAGCGCAACTCAGGCTGGCGTATCGACTACTTCGTCACCTCACAGCGCCTTGCACCACAGCTTGCCTCAGCGAAGATCCACACCGAGATCTTTGGCTCCGACCACTGTCCTGTCGAGCTGGTACTGAAGTAATACTTACTCACACCTCATCCCTCCACTTTCCTCTATGATACTTTGCCTAGAGACCTCCACGACACGCTGTAGTGCAGCTATCGGATGGGGGCAACAAGTCCTTGCCTCACGAGCCCTAGATGCTCCTGAGGGAGGGCATGCAGCAGCCCTTGCCCCCCTCACTGACGAACTGCTCAAAGAGCTACACGCCTCGGGCCAAGAGCTTCGAGCTATCGCTGTGAGTGCTGGCCCGGGGAGCTATACGGGGCTACGTATCAGCACCTCACTCGCTAAAGGTCTTTGCCTCGGTCTACAGCTCCCACTCATCGCTATCGACACTCTGGAGCTGATCGCAGCCGGAGCTATTGCCCACCTTCATGAGGGCGGAATAACCATCCATCCTATGCTTGATGCTCGACGTATGGAGGTCTATACAGCGAGCTTCTTGAGCGACCGGACACGTCTCAGCGAAGACCGCCCTGTCGTTCTCTCTGCCGAAGCTCCTCTCTTCTCCGAGGGCAAACATCTCCTCGTAGGTGATGGAGCGACCAAGGCTAGTGACCTATGGCCTGAGCTAAACTACGAGGTTTGGGATGAGGGCTTTGCACCTGATGCCAAGCAGATGGTTTCCCTTGCTACGGAGGCCTTCGAGGCTGGTTCTTTTGTAGATACAGCCTATTGGACTCCAAACTATCTGAAGGAGTACGTGGCAGTGGTAGCCAAGAACAAAGTCCTCGGCCGCTAACCCCAACCCTATGCCTAGCCCTACCCCACCCATCAATCAAGTGATCCTCACAGGCGAGGTGACAGATGAGCCTGTCACCCGTTACCTCGCCCCCGAATATCCCGAGGTGCGCCTACGCCTAAGGACCACCGAGATCCTGCAGCAACGTATCGAGGGGAAAACCCACACGCAAAGCTACTGGCATCGGGTCGTCTTGCGTGGTGAGGCAGGGATGTTTGTGGAGCGTCATGTCCATGCAGGTGACACCATTTCCGTGGCAGGGCGCATCGAATACGCTACGCAGGTTGATCGCACAGGGCAGGTCACTCATCTGACAGAGATTATCTGTCAGCACGTACAGCTCCAGCACAAGGCAGAGCATAGCACCACCACAAAGCCAACCTCAAATACCCAAGGCAAAACACCCAGCACCGCAGAGGTCAATTACAGTGACTACGCTGCATCCCCCGATGAAGACCCACTAGCCTAGCTCTTCCCCCACACCACAAAAGCCTTATTTCGCAACACTACCCTCCTTAGGGCAAGACGCAACACGCCTCGTCTAGACACGCTAGGGGTAGTACCTTCCCACCTCCATACAGTATTTAATAGGGGATACATTACAGAATAGCAAAGGTTGATACCTCTCCCAAAAGCTCTAAACGGGAAGAGGTCTTTTCATTTTCACACCTCTTTTTATCGCCCCCTCCCAAACGACCTATCTAAAGGGCTTTCAAAAGGTGGGAAACGAGTTGCCATAACTCGCGAAAACGACTTATGGTAACTCGTCACGAAGAGTTGTGGTAACTCGCTTTAGAGAGTTATAGTAACTCGTTGCAACGACTTACCATAACTCGTCCAACCACCTTTTTACACCACCCATATCCCGCTCTACATAAACATCATAGATGAGGCCCTCTACACCAAGCCTCGAGGCTTCATATACCATCCTAGCCCTAGGCTCATATTTAGTCTGTAGTTCCTTGGGTACTTCCCCTCACACAGCTCCGATGATGGGAATGAGGATATATAATTACCAATACAGCACATTAGGGTAGGCTATCTCAGTGATTTACCTTACCTTTGCGCAATAAATAATCAATTCACTAAATTGAACTATTATGGCAACTGACAAAGAACGGTTACTGAGTGAATTTCCGGCCATTAGCACACAGGAATGGAAGGATAAGATCGTAGCCGACTTGAAGGGAGCAGACTTCGACAAAAGACTCGTTTGGCGTACGAACGAAGGATTTAACGTAAATCCCTACTACCGCCGTGAAGACCTCGAAGGCCTCTCCACACCTAATGTAATGCCTGGCGAGTACCCCTACGTGCGCTCCACACGCATGGACAATGAGTGGCTTATCCGCCAAGACATCCACGTCACCGACCCCAAGGAAGCAAATGCAAAGGCTCTGGACATCCTCAACAAGGGTGTTACCTCGCTCGGCTTCAAGCTTAGCCGTGACCAGGTAAACAAGGAGACCCTAGCCATCCTCCTGAAGGGCATCATGCCCGAGGCCATCGAGCTGAACTTCACCTGCTGTATCTCTGTCGCTAGCAAGCTCGCTGGCGCTCTAGTAGAGTACCTCACAGGAGCAGGTGCAAACGTCAAGGAGTGCAAGGGATCGATCAACTTTGACCCATTCAAGAAGCAACTCGTCAAGGGTATCTCTAACCCTCAGTGGGTGGCCATGTGCACCGAGCTACTCGAGGCTATCCGTCCTCTGCCTGGCTTCCGTGTCCTCACGGTGAACGCACTGAATATCAGCAACGCTGGTGCCTATATCTATCAGGAGCTTGGTTATGCCCTAGCTTGGGGTGCAGAGCTACTCGATAAGCTGGGGGATGCTGGCTACTCAATCGAGGAGCTTACCTCTCGTATCAAGTTCGTCTTCGGCGTCGGGTCCAACTACTTCATGGAGCTGGCTAAGTTCCGTGCAGCACGCTGGCTCTGGGCTGAGATCGTAGGTGCCTATGGTGACCAGTATAAGGGTGAAGCAGCTAAGATCCACATGCATGCTGTCACCTCCACTTGGAACAAAACCATCTATGATGCGCACGTGAACCTCCTTCGTACACAGACCGAAGCGATGTCCGCTACACTGGGTGGTGTTGATTCGCTTACCGTACAGCCCTTCGACGTTACCTATCAGGAGCCGGATAACTTCTCTGAGCGTATCGCACGCAATCAGCAACTCCTGCTCAAGGAAGAGTCTCACTTCGACAAGGTCATCGACCCTGCTGCAGGCTCCTACTACCTAGAGCACCTGACGAACGCGATTGCTGGTGAGGCTTGGAAGCTCTTCCTCGCAGTAGAGGAAGAAGGTGGCTTCGCTGCTGCTGCTGAGGCTGGTGCCGTGCAGAAGGCGGTCAATGCAAGCAACACCAAGCGTCACGCTGCTGTAGCTGCACGTAAGGAAATCTTCCTCGGTACAAACCAGTTCCCTAACTTCACCGAGACCGCCTCACAGAAGGTACACGCTGAAGAGAAGGGTGGTCACAGCTGTGGCTGTGGTACTCCAACCATCGAAGCCCTATGCTTCGATCGTGGTGCCTCTGAGTTCGAGGCTCTCCGTCTCTCTACCGAACGTAGTGGCAAGGAGGTTAAGGTCTTCATGCTCACCATCGGTAATCTCGCGATGCGTCTAGCTCGCTCTCAGTTCTCCAGTAACTTCTTCGCTTGCGCTGGCTACAAGATTCAGGATAACCTGGGCTTCGCTACCGTACAGGAGGGTATAGATGCAGGGCTGGCAGCTGGAGCCTCGATCATCGTCCTTTGCTCAAGTGATGACGAATATGCAGAGTATGCCCCCGAGGCCTACAAGTACCTCGCTGGTCGTGCAGAGTTCGTCGTAGCTGGTGCTCCTGCTTGCATGGAGGACCTCAAGGCCGTCGGCATCGAGAACTACATCAACGTCAAGAGCAACGTCCTCGAAACGCTCCGCCAGTTTAACCAAAAGCTCGGTATTAACTAATAGGTAAGGAGACGAAAGAAATGAAACCACAATTCAAGAACATAGATATTAAGTCTGCTGGCTTCGCTCATACCTGTCCCGTCAAGTGGGCTGAAGAGCAGAAGAACGACGCTGTATGGCGTACGGCTGAGCAGATCCTCGTCAAGCCCGTCTACACCGCTCATGACCTAGAGGGCATGGAGCACCTAGACTATGCTTCGGGTATTCCTCCTTACCTACGTGGCCCATATAGCGGTATGTACGCTATGCGCCCCTGGACGATTCGTCAGTACGCAGGCTTCTCAACGGCTGAGGAATCCAACGCCTTCTATCGCCGTAACCTTGCCTCTGGGCAGAAGGGGCTATCCGTGGCCTTTGACCTTGCTACCCACCGTGGTTACGACGCTGACCACCCACGTGTAGTCGGGGACGTCGGTAAGGCTGGGGTGTCTATCTGCTCCCTAGAGGACATGAAGGTGCTCTTCGATGGTATCCCCCTCAACAAGATGTCCGTCTCGATGACGATGAACGGAGCCGTACTTCCCGTAATGGCTTTCTACATCAACGCAGGGCTAGAGCAGGGTGCTCAACTCGATGAGATGGCAGGTACGATCCAGAACGACATCCTCAAGGAATTCATGGTGCGTAATACCTATATCTACCCACCCGAATTCTCGATGCGTATCATCGCCGACATCTTCGAGTACACGTCACAGAACATGCCTAAGTTCAACTCGATCTCTATCTCTGGCTACCACATGCAGGAGGCTGGGGCTACGGCTGACATCGAGATGGCTTACACGCTAGCAGACGGTCTCGAATACCTCAAGGCTGGTATCGCAGCTGGTATCCCTGTCGATAAGTTCGCACCACGTCTCTCCTTCTTCTGGGCGATTGGTATGAACCACTTCATGGAGATCGCTAAGATGCGTGCTGCTCGCTGTCTGTGGGCTAAGATTGTGAACCAGTTCCACCCCGAGAACCCTAAGAGCCTTGCTCTGCGTACGCACAGCCAGACCTCTGGATGGTCACTCACGGAGCAGGATCCCTTCAACAACGTCGGTCGTACGTGTATCGAAGCTATGGGTGCAGCCCTCGGGCACACGCAGTCGCTCCACACCAACGCCCTTGACGAAGCGATCGCTCTGCCTACGGACTTCTCCGCTCGTATTGCTCGTAACACACAGATCTACATCCAGGAGGAAACCCTCGTATGTAAGGAGATCGATCCATGGGCAGGTTCATACTACGTAGAGAGCCTGACCAACGAACTCATGCACAAGGCTTGGGAGCACATCAAGGAAGTAGAGAGCATGGGCGGTATGGCTAAGGCGATTGAAACGGGTCTACCTAAGATGCGTATCGAAGAGGCTGCAGCTCGTACTCAGGCTCGTATCGACTCTCGTCAGCAGGTCATCGTAGGGATCAATAAATATCGCCTCGAGAAGGAAGATCCTATTGATATCCTTGAGATCGACAACACCGCTGTACGTGAGCAGCAAATCGCACGACTCAACGACCTCCGTAAGAACCGTGATGAGGCTGCCGTCAAGAAGGCTCTTGAGGCGATCACTCACTGCGTAGAGACCAAGGAAGGTAACCTCCTCGACCTCGCTGTCAAGGCTGCTGCTCTCCGTGCTTCGCTCGGTGAAATCTCCGATGCTTGTGAGAAGATCGTAGGTCGTTATAAAGCAATCATTAGAACAATCTCAGGCGTGTACTCATCTGAATCAGGCGAAGACAAGGACTTCGTCCGTGCTAAGGCACTTGCGAAGAAGTTCGCAGAGCGTGAAGGTCGTCAGCCCCGTATCATGATCGCTAAGATGGGTCAGGACGGGCATGACCGTGGTGCGAAGGTCGTAGCTACGGGCTACGCAGACTGTGGCTTTGACGTTGATATGGGTCCTCTCTTCCAGACACCAGAGGAGTCTGCACGTCAGGCTGTAGAGAACGACGTACACGTCATGGGAGTTTCTTCCCTTGCTGCAGGGCACAAGACGCTCATTCCTCAGGTCATCGAGGAACTGAAGAAGCTTGGTCGTCCTGATATCCTGGTCACAGCAGGTGGTGTGATTCCCGCACAGGACTACGAGTACCTCTACAACGCTGGTGTAGCTGCTATCTTCGGCCCTGGTACACCAGTAGCTTACTCCGCTGCTAAGGTCCTTGAGATCCTCCTCGGTGAGGAAGCATAGCAAGGCTGTATCCCCTTTAACGAAGTCGCCCCTCTTAAGCATCGAGCTTAGGAGGGGTGACTTCTTTCAGTCTATACCTATTGACTTAACTACAGAGGGCTATTGAAAACAAGTATATAATCCACCTGTAGCAGAGAGTAACATAATCAGAGTAAGTGTTCGGCTCAAGATCCAGACCAAAGTAATCCTCTCTACTCCCCCGTATCTCTACCTCAGTAACCCACTGTATAGTATCCACTTTTAGCTATCTTTGTGGGGCTGTAGCTGGGGCATTCCACTTCGTAGTGTAGAGGTTACACTAGGCTCCTGACCTACGGCGTTATCCAAGCAGATGCTCAGACGTAGAGACTCCACTAGTAGACGGCTTGCCCTCGGGATCATCACCTTGATGGTCTTCGTTTCCTGTGCTACCCGATACAAGACCCCACGAGCGTCTACTAAGGTCACTAAGACCCTAGTAGGCGATACGACGCACCCCCAAGGTGCGGGCATCAGCACACTGGAGCAGCTCCGCTCAATCTTCTCCGACAGTACATCTTCTGACTCCTTAACCCTAGGAGACAAAGGAAGGGCTACCTTGAGAAATGAGAGCCTTACCCAAACCATTGACACCCTTCCTGACAGCCTTCAGCAGGGGAAAGTGCTGGATAGCCTCTCTCAAGCTAAGGCTAACGCCGACAGTCTAGAGAAGGTTCGTAAACGAAGAGCTGCGGAGACCTTCGACGACATCATCGCCTACAAAGCACAGGATTCAATGGTCCTCCTCGGACAGAACCTCACCTATCTCTTCGGACCAAGCACAGTAGACTATAAGGACAAAGGGCTAGAGGCTAACTTCATGCGCATGAATACCGATAGCTCCCTCGTCTATGCACACTACACGATTGATAGTGCAGGGAAGGCAACTGCTTACCCAAAGTTTAAGGACGGAGGGGAGAGCTACGAGGCCAAGAGCCTGAACTACAACTTCAAGACCAGTAAGGGGTTCATCACAGGAGCTGTCACCCAGCAGGGCGAAGGTTACATCACCGCTGAGCGTACTAAACTGATGGATAACAACTGTCTCTACATGGAGAACGGACGCTACAGCACATGTGATAACCACGAGCATCCTCACTTCTACTTCATGCTCACCAAGGGGAAGGCTCGTCCACAGAAGAACGTCGTGGCTGGTCCATCCTACCTTGTCATCGCCGATGTCCCTACACCGATTGGTCTACCTTTCGGCTTCTTCCCCTTCAATAAAAGCTACTCCTCAGGGATTATCATGCCTAAGTATGGAGAAGAGACTCAGCGAGGCTTCTATCTCAGAGAGGGGGGATATTACTTCGCCTTCAATGACTATATCGACATGGCGGTCACAGGGGATTGGTATTCTCTTGGCTCTTGGGGTGTAAATGCACGCTCCAACTATCGGAAGCGTTATCGCTACAATGGGAACTTCAATCTGAGCTACCTTGTCACCAAAACAGGGGAGAAGGACGTAGTAGGCTCTTTCTCCCGGAGTTCAGACTTCCGCATCAACTGGACTCATAGCCAAGATGCTAAAGCTAACCCGAATGAGACCTTCTCAGCGAGCGTAAACTACTCGACGAGCAGCTTTAATCATAACTCCCTAAGCACCCTCTACAACCCGATGGTATCGGGGCAGAATACGAAAAACTCCTCCATTAACTACAGTCGCACCTTCGCTGGCACCCCTTTCCGCCTCTCTGCTTCGATCGATGCCACACAGACCTCTGCAGACTCAATGGTCTCTATGAGCCTCCCCAACGTATCGATCAGCATGAATCGTATCTACCCCTTCAAGCGCAAGAAGCGTGTCGGAGCCGAACGTTGGTATGAGAAGATCAGCCTAAGCTACTCTGGACAGTTCCGCAACAGCATCTCCACAAAAGAGTACCGACTCTTCAAGTCTAACCTTATCCGTGACTGGCAGAATGCCTTCTCGCACAATATCCCCATCTCAGCATCGTACAAGCTCTTTGACTACATTGATCTGACTCTGAGTGCGAACTACAACGAACGATGGTACACCTACAAGTCCGTCAAGCACTACGATGCGACAAAGAATGCAACAGTCTACGAGCGTAAGTACGGCTTCAACCGCGTCTTTGACTTCTCTACCTCAGCCAGCTTAAACACTACACTCTATGGCTTCTATAAGCCATGGCGGCTTTTCGGTGACAAGGTACAGATGATACGCCACCGCATGACGCCACGTATCGGTATCAGCTACACACCCGACTTCGGCGCACCCATGTGGGGCTACTATGAGACGCTGGACTATATAGATAAAGATGGACGGGCACGTCAAGAGATTTACTCACGCTACGGTGATGGGCATATCTTCGGAGCTCCGGGGCGAGGTAAGTCCGCTTCGATTAACTTCGGCATTGATAACAACCTTGAGATGAAGGTACGTAGCAAGACGGATAGCACAGAGAGCTACAAGAAGATTAGCCTCATTGACAACTTCTCCGTAAGCTCCAGCTACAACCTCGCAGCCGACTCCTTCCAACTAGCAGATATCAATGCGAGCATCTCCATTAGGCTCTCCCAGTCACTGAATATCAACCTCAGTGGCTCTTTCGACCCTTACCTCTATGGGCATACGACCGATGGCAGTGGGTACGTCACCCCACACCGAGTGAATAAGCTTCGTATCTTCAATGGTAAGGGCTTCGGTAGCCTACGTGGCACAGGAACCTCCTTTAGCTACACACTGAATAACCAAACCTTTGAGAAGCTGAAGAACTTCCTCACAGGCAAGGGGAACAAAGAGAAAGATAAGCGTAAGGACAACGATGCCGATAGTCTGAATACAGACCCCAATAATCCCCCCCCCGATGGTAAGGATACCTCTCTGGCGGACATCGCAGCAAAAAAGCAGGAGAAGAAGTCTCTCTACGGGAACAATAATAATGAAGGGGAATACGATGAGGATGGCTATCTGAAGACCAGCATTCCTTGGAATATCTCCTTCTCGTATGGTGTGAACCTCAACCGGACAACCTTTGACCCTCGTCGGGATGAGTACAACTATGGCCTAACGCATAGTCTTATGTTCTCTGGGAGTATCCAACCAACGAAGAACTGGTCTTTTAACTTCAATGCCAGCTATGACTTCCTAGCCAAGCGGATTGCTAATATGACCGTTGGCATTAGTCGTGACCTACACTGTTGGACGCTATCAGCCAATGCTATTCCCTTTGGCCCTTATCGTAGCTACAGCATCTCCATCGGCGTCAAGAGCAGTATGCTGCACGATGTCAAGTGGGATAAACATGGCTATAGTTCGGGGCAAAGCTGGTAATCAGCACGGAAATTCCCTTACCCTCCACATCCAACGTATTCTACTTGTTCCTAGACCTTTACACCACAGATCGGGAGGAGATCTACTCGTAGGGTTGCACGATTTTGTGAGAAATGTGTATTTTTGCCCGTATTTATAAACTTGGGTAACGACCCTAGAATGGTCCTCGGATCATGTCGTGACCCATTATCTCATTTGTATGAGGTGAGCGATCTTTATCCCCGTAGCAAGCAATGCAACGGAATAGGTCTTATCACCTGCTCTGAGCTCCACCCAAAGATGAGTTCATGAGTTGCCCAAGGGAGGGCATCTCATGCATCTCACCTCGGAGTCTCTAGGCCACAAGATAGAACAGAATGAACTTACTCGAGCAGAAATTAGCGTGCTATACAGAGCCTCAGCGCGCTCAAGCCGCAGGCATCTATCCTTACTTTAGAAAGATAGAGAGTGACCAGGACACAGAGGTCCTGATCGACGGCAAAAAGGTATTGATGTTTGGCTCTAATGCATACCTTGGTCTAACGAATCATCCAGAAGTCAAAGCGGCTGCCATTGCAGCTGTTGAGAAGTATGGTACGGGTTGTGCCGGGAGCCGTTTCCTCAATGGTACGCTAGACTCTCACCTAGAGCTAGAGAAGCGTTTAGCAGCGTTCGCTGGGAAGGAAGATGCGATTATCTTCTCGACTGGCTTCCAAGTCAACCTAGGCGTTATCTCATGTCTACTGGGACGTGAGGACTATATCATCTGGGATGCACTCGATCATGCCTCCATCATCGAGGGTATCCGCCTCTCCCCTGCTAAGAGCCTTCGTTACAAGCACAATGATATGGAGGCGCTCGAGCGTCGTCTAAAGCAGTGCGAAGATGGTAAGATCAAGCTCATCGTCGTCGACGGGGTCTTCTCTATGGAAGGAGACCTCTGTAAGCTCCCCGAGATCATCAAGCTCGCAGAGAAGTATGGTGCTTCGGTGATGGTCGATGAGGCTCATGGCTTTGGCGTACTAGGCGACCATGGACGTGGTGTCTGTAACCACTTCGGCTTGACCGACAAGGTAGATCTCATCATGGGTACCTTCAGTAAGAGCTTTGCCTCAATTGGTGGTTTCATTGCTGGGAGCAAAACTACCATCAACTACATCCGACACCATGCACGCTCCTATATCTTCAGTGCTAGCTGTACGCCTGCCGCAACTGCTGCAGCAAGCAAGGCTCTAGATATAATGCTTCGTGAGCCAGAGCGTGTACAGGCTCTGCAGGAGAAGACACAATACTGCCTAGAGAGGTTCCGTAGTCTTGGCTTTGAGATTGGAAACACCTCCACCCCTATTATTCCGCTCTTCGTACGTGACAATGAGAAGACCTTCCGTGTGACAGCGGCACTATTCCACGAAGGGGTCTTTGTTAATCCTGTGGTGGCACCTGCGGTAGCTCCCGAGGATACACTGATACGCTTCTCACTCATGGCCACACATACCTATGAGCAGCTCGATCGTGCAATTGATACGCTGCACAAAGTATTCATAGAGCTGAATATTCCCCTACATGCCAAGGCTTAGGCAACTAGGGATACTGGATAACCTAAGCATCGGGTGCTTTGCTCTCTAGAGTGGAGCACCCGATGCTCCTTTATATACACGTCACTTCACACTATCTACACCCACTTTCTCCATCCTCCACACGCTTACCCCTATACTCATGACGGTTACTCGTTTTATCCGTGTTGCCTCTCGCTCCATCCTCTATGGGCTGATGCTTCTCCTCCTCTGGGGCTGTCGCGCCTCTAGAGAAGCACAGACCGAAGAGGCACAGCTCCCTAGCGAAGGGACGATGCTCACCTATGATGCCGAAGCTGTAGGTTTCCCCCCTCACACCTTTATCTTTACCCTTCCTCTTGTCCCCTCCATAGAGGAGTACCGCTTTGAGCTTACACCTATTCGGCTCAATACCACTCCAGGCACGGTATGTCGCATGAATGGACGCCTCGTCTCTACGGAGCAACGAGACTCGCTGAACTACTACGTCTATGATGGGGAGGCAGATCCAATAACCTCAAAAGTCTATACCCACGGAGCGCCACCGATCGAAACCCAGTTCTGCTACGGAGAACCACTTCTCCTACCCTTCCGAGGCAACCGCCGTGTGGCTGTGACCATGCGAGATAGCGTACGTTTGGGCTACCGCTATTGGCGTGCAGTAGGTGCGCCCCAAGAGGCATCCCCCTCCGAGACCTATACCCAGACGAAGGAAGGTTTCCTACCCTATCGCATCACAGCCCCCCAAGGCTCGGATGCTGCCGAGGATTACTACATCGAGCTGATCCCAAGTAAGCTCATGAAGGTAGACTGCAACATCCATACGCTGAATGGCCGCTTCGAGCTCCTACGAGAGTCTACCGCTACGCTGAGCTACACCTTCCACTCAGACGGCACGACACTCTCAACGAAGATGGGCTGTCCAGACGACACACTCGAGGAGAAGCTCATTCGCCACCCTGGTATCATCGTACGTCGCCCTCGGGGTGCAGCAGTAGAGGTACTCCTGCCCAAAGGCTTCACACTCCGCTACCGCCTCTATGCTCCTGAGGGTGCATTTGTCCTCTTAGCCTCCCCCGAATAGGGCAAGCAAGCCCGCTCTAGGAGCAAAACAAGGATAAGGAAAGCCCTCCCTTAGAGACTCGCTCTGACAGGTCTCTAGGGGAGGGTTCTTTTTCCTCATGAAGGTCTTCCCCTTGGCGGTCTCTAGAGGAGCAATGAAACCCTCTCGTGGGCTTCTGGCGAAATGCTTGCATGGGTCTCAAAGAAAATGCATGCATGGGTTCCGATTCAAACCCATGCATGCATTTCTTTTGGGAAGTTATAAGACAAGCGGAGGTATCCTTTTATGCTTATCTTGCTGGACGGTCTTGGGTAAAGTCAGGGATGGGTACGGGGCGATTTGTCTCCTCCGACCAAGCACTCAGCTCAATGATCGAAGACCACAGCGCGGCATCCTCTACGGAGATGGCAGGTGGGATGCCTCGCTTGAGGCAATCAATGAGGTGTGCATCCATCACGTAGTTCATTACATTCTCAACTCCCTTTGCCTGCCCTTCTTTGATCCAGCGATCCATCGGGGAGGGAGCTGATCGAGCAAGGAAGTCTGCCACAGCATCCCCTCTAAGAGCTTCAGGGAGAGAGCTAAGCTGGAGGTGGGGCGAGGGATATTTGCATAGGTAGCCCTCCGTCCCCATGACTGACTGCAGACGTGAGTAAGGGCGTGGCGTCGAGAGGTCTAGTTGGAGTAGAGCCGTACGCCCCCGTGCCGTGCGCAGGAGGATCGTGCTAAGACGTCTCGAGAGGGGTTGCTCGGGGAGCGCAGAGGTGGCATAGAGCTCCGTGAAGCGATCCCCCCGATGGATGCCTAAGAGCTGAGACATGGGGCCAATGCCATGCGTAGGATAGGCATTCCCCGAAGTAAATGGGTGCCCCTCATCCATCCATCTATAGAGTGGGACCTCAGAGGCATGCTCACGCTCCCACGTATGTAGGTCATGGAGATAGGCACCTTCACTGTGCTTGATTTCACCCAAATGCCCTGAGCCTACTAGCTCAAGCGTATGCAGATGGAAGGGGTCAAAACAACAATTCTCTAGGAGGAAGAAGCACCGCCCAGTACGCCGAGAGACCTCAACGATCTGCCAGCACTCCTCTAGCGTGACAGCAGCTGGGACCTCTACTGCGACATGCTTCCCTGCCTCCATAGCCTCTACTGCCAAATGAGCATGGCTAAACCAGTCCGTACACACAAGCACCAAATCCACATCCCCTCGCTGGAAGATATCCTGCACCTCCGTACTACTGCAGAGCGGAGCAGGCATGCCTTGGGCATGGAGGAGGGCTTGTGCTTCGGCGATTTGCTTGGGTTCTTTATCAGCGACTGCGACCACACTCACCCCATCTAAATGGCGGTAACGCTGGAGCGTACGTAGCCCACGACTGCCGAGGCCAATGAGTGCAACCCTAAGGATAGGAAGAGATGAATGGGAGGAAGAGGGAGTGCTTCGTTCGTTCACTTCGATCTGTATATGAGTATTTTGTACAAATATACAGTAAGTTCAAATGAGAATACGTACATTTGCCTCGTCGATAAGACATTTGTACGTCTTACCCTCATGGCACATACATCCATAGTACATAGCTTTCACACAAGTAACATTAAACTGACGAGAGTATGAAAAACATTCTCATCATTGGGTCTACGGGTCAGATCGGCACAGAGCTGGCACTGACACTCCGTAAGATCTATCCTACCGTCATCGCTGGCTATATCCCTGCTGCCCCACCTAAGGGCGAGCTACTGGAGAGTGGTCCATCGGAGATTGTAGACATTACGAACCCCGACCAAATAGCCGAGGTAGTACGCCGTCATAAGGTCGATACCATCTTCAACCTCGCAGCCTTGCTTAGCGCCGTAGCAGAAGCAAAGCCTCAGCTAGCATGGAAGATTGGACTCGGGGGGCTATTCAACGTGCTTGAGGTGGCAAGAGAAGAGGGCTGTGCTGTCTTTACCCCTAGCTCCATCGGCTCCTTTGGACCAGAGACACCACACGATAAGACCCCACAGGATACCATCCAGCGCCCCAAGACTATGTATGGTGTGACCAAAGTCTCTGGAGAGCTACTCAGTGACTACTATCACAAGCGATTTGGGGTGGATACACGCTCCGTACGTTTCCCCGGACTGATTTCAAACGTAGCACCTCCAGGAGGAGGGACGACAGACTATGCCGTAGATATCTATTACGCAGCTGTGCGCGAAGGGCATTTCCATTGCCCTCTAAAGCCTGGTACCTACATGGACATGATGTACATGCCTGATGCCCTGCGTGCTTGTATCGAACTGATGGAAGCAGACCCCACGAAGCTCATACACCGCAATTCGTTTAACGTCACTGCTATGAGCTTTGATCCCGAGGAGATCGCTAACTCAATCCGTGCCGTCATCCCTAGCTTCACGATGGAATACGAACTCGATCCGCTACGCCAAGGCATCGCGGATTCTTGGCCCAACTCCCTCGATGATAGCTGCGCACGTGCCGAATGGGGCTGGCAACCCAAGTATGACCTCCCCTCCATGACGGCCGATATGATTGAGACCATTCGACGTAGAGGCTAGAGGCCGCAACCTACTCTGGACAACCTAGGAAGCTCAATAACACCACAAACACCCTCCCTGTAAGCCCAGTCAAGATAACCTAACAGGATCTACCCACAGGGTCTCAGTGAGTTTGCTAGGATACCCTAGGCTCTCTAGCCAGACGAAGTAAAACAGCCCCCACCAGCATCTGCCGGTGGGGGCTGTTTGTTGCTTATTTAGAATAGGGGCGATTACTCTAGCTCTTCATTGTCCTCGAGGAGCTGCTGATGGAAGGCCTTGTCCTCAAGGATCTCAGCAAACACTGCTTCAGACTCCGCCTTGAAGGCTAGGAAGCTCTCTTGCTTGACAGCTCTCTTCAGTGCTTCTCGAGCCTCATCATTCTTCTTCTGTCGGGCGTAACATAGGGCCTTGAGGTACTCCACCTTACCCGTTGGATTCAGCTGGTTCAAAACAACGAGCGCACGCTCATCATCCCCAAGCCCTGCGAAAGCTACTGCAGCGTTGTAGTCAGGGTACTTACGGAAGATCTCCAGTGCACCGTGGTAGTCTCGTGCTGCCATACGCTCAAGCCCCTGCTTATATTCCTCAGCGGACTCTACCTTGTCACTCCAACGCTCGATGAGCGATGCATCAACGAGGTCGTTGATCCCTGATATAACAAAGCTCAGCGTATCCAAGCCTCTCTGTGACCACGTGCTCTTATCCATTGCAGTGACACGTGCACCTACGGCGACACGGATCTTCTTCTGGATCTGTGGCGTCACATCAATATCCCTGCTGTAGAGATAGACAAACTCTTGGTTAGGATTGATGGTCTGCTCTAGGTGAGCACTGTCAATGAGAGGGAAGCTCACCATGTGGCGACGATAGGCGTCTTGGTTTTGCTTCTTGTTCTCATTGCGTGCGATGGCTCGGAAGTCATAGGTGTGTCGAGAGAGCTCCAGAGAGTCACGCTCTGTGAGCGACTTATTCTCTAGCGAGTCAATCGTCAGCCCACGTAGGTAAATATTACGATATATCCGAGGGACGTTACGCACTGTTATCTGACGCTCCTTGCGAGCCAAGTACTTCGCTTCACGCTCAGGCGTGTAGACAGAGTCGAAGCGATGGCGTAGGCCTACACTATCCTTCCCAGCTAGGTCTTCACGATAGGTATTACGGAGCATGTTAAGTGCCCTATTATGGTAGGCCGCATCGTAGTTACCCTTGACCTCCACATTGTATTGGAAGTAGCGAGTCTCCATCTTACGTCGCCAGTTCTCGTAGCCCAATAGGCGGTTTAGCTGAGACTTATAGGCGTAGTAATAGTCACCTTGGAAGCGTTGCATCACCGTTTGGAAACGCTTCTGGTCAAAGAATACGCTATCGTACTTTGCTGAGTCTACAAGGCTCTCCTTAAACATCCCAAAGGCTTTCAGCTCCTTCGCCTGCACCTTAGCAAACTCCTTCCCCTTGAGCACAACGGGAGGCAGGACAAACGATGTATCACCGCTCATCACAGTCGGAGAAAGAACCATCTGATAGCGATCATCCATAAAACCACGAGGAATCTTAATCAGGAAGGTTAGGTTCACCTTCCCCTTACGTAGCGTAGAGATCTTCACACGAGGGCGTTCAGCCGTGATGGTGACTTCCTTGATCGAGAAGGTCTTGATGCCGTCATCCCCCTTCTGGACGCTATCTAAAGCCTTATTAGTACGCTTCAACGTATCGACCTTCTGCTGGTAGGTAACGATCTCAGAGAGCTGTCCCATACGACCCGCCTGCTCCTCCTTCTCTGTCGGGAGTAGGACCTGTGGGCGTTGAGACTGGAAGAAAAGTTTCTTGGTCATTGGCTCACCACACGAAGCAAGCATAACCACTGCTAGCAGACAAGCTGCGCGCTGTATCATTTGAGTTGGTTTCATCTTATAGGAAAGGAGGGTTAGAGCACGTAAACCAAGCTAAGCGAGACGCGTGTAGGGAGGATGAGCGTACGTGTCATATCCTTGCGTAGGACTACATCACGGGCATTCAGCAGATCATACTGTGTATAGACGACCGAAGCTCCTAGCTCAGCCTCAATGTTCCAGTGCGTGGAGAGTTCGTGCGAATATCCAGCAGAGAGTCCACCTCCATAGAGGAAGCCCTTAGAATAGTTACGATCAAACTTATCCAATCCATACTTATATATGGAGACAACCCCATGTAGACCAAAGAACAGCCCACGATTGTACGTCCCTTTCGCCCAGTAACGCAGGCTTGGCGTGAAGGTTGCGTTCTCGGTATGCTCCACAGTACTCCAGTCGAAGCGATCCTTAGAGTCCAGCTTAGCGTTGTGATAAGCTGTATGGATTAGTCCTGTGGGCAAAGGGATGCCGAACTTAAAGGGCTTTACCTGCAGGGAGAGCTGTAGCGATACTCGTGATCCAAGCCCGATAGAAGGCTCGACATTGATATTCCCAGTCAGCAAAGAGGGAATATTAGTACTGATGCTAAAGCTCTGAGCCCAACTAGAGGAAATACCGCACAGCAAGGCCACAATAGCACACAGAAATAGACGTCTTGTCATCGAATATGGGGTTTTAAATTATTCATAAACCAACACCCCGCTTTCACAAGCCAGAGTGTGACTAGGCGGACAAAGGTACAAATTCTTCCCATTATGAAGCCCCCTCCTACCTAAAATCTTCTGTGAATACATCGGCATATCGGGGCTATACGCCATCTAAACTTTTTATTACATTCCCATCTACCTTCCCCAGTCTAATATACTTCACCCTTCTCACTTCAAAAACAACACATACCCAAGAGGAATTTGAGCACTAAACTGAGGAAACAGAGAAGACTGACATACAACAAGATAGAAATCACAAAAATAGAATATCCATGAGTTACCATAAGTCGTTGCAACGAGTTACCATAAGTCGTTGGAGCGACTTACCACAACTCGCTCAGACGAGTTACCATAACTCCCTGAAACGAGTTATGGTAACTTGCTGAGAACTCATCACCAAACAGTCCTGCACACACTGGGCTACATCAATAAAAAGCTCCCCTAAACGGGGAGATAGCCCTCCAAAGAAGGGGAAAATACAGGAGCTATGCGAGAAAAAAAGGTGTATACAAAATAGAGTAAGACTTAATCGTAGTAGGTATAGGAAAATTTCTCGAGGTACTCTTTAGGTTTGCTACCCTTAGTCTCTTGGACGTGTAGTCGCTGTGTCACATTGCCTCGGTTATCATACCTCTGGTTTACATAATAGTCTTCATGCTCCGATTCGGTTCGTTGCATGGTATTTCTATCCTTACTCTTGCGACGAAGGTAGTAGAGGCGCGAAAGGAAGGTGTCCTGAGGGTCATACTCGTAAGTTGCATCTGTGTAGCTGTAGAACCAGCGATACCCCCCTCCACCGAAGATCTCTGGTGCTAGGGGGACCTCCGATGCTTCCTTGATGAGGCGTCCTTTACTATCATACTCCCTCGTTATAACAGTTGAGGGTCTAGTTCGCTCATATGTCCCGTTCCGCACCTCCCTCACCCTACGTTCTCCTTCATAGAAGAAATCACGATAGTAGGCCTTGGCAAATCGGGCGCCAGGTGCAGGGAAAGACTCTATACGCTGAAGACGGCCTGCTCTCCACGTATATTCTATAGTTTGTATCGGCGCATCTGCTTGGTCGTACTGCTTGATTGTAGTGAGTTGCCCCTTTAGATTGGCTTTGTAGTCATAGGTATAATAGGATGTCCTAGCCCCATCCTCCGAGTTTTCTCGACTAAGATTGCTCACTTGGATAAGGTTACCCTGAGCATCATAAGCCTTGACTATATGGGAAGTCTCTTCATAGACTCCACCATCCGAAAGGTACTCTGTGATGTCCTCCGTGAGCAGCCCCTCTTCACTATAGTGCATCGTCCTACGTCGCTTGCTACTTATGAACTCGTGGCCTTCCCATTCGATGATAAGCGTCTTGACTTTATGCACGTCCTTCTTGCCTTCCTTACCTTTCCCTCCTTGCTCGCCTCCTGCCCCTTGCCCTTTCTGCTCCTGCTTATGTGGCCTGGTCGGCGTAGGCTCCTCCCCCTTCCGGCTGTCTTTGCACGACAAGAGGGTGAGGACGAAACAAGCTACGAGACAGAGGGTGATATTTCGATATATTTTCATCGCTGTACAGTATAGGCAGTCCCACCCAAGGCCTATTAAAAGACCTTGGATAAGAGACTACATATAAAACGAATGCTACTTCCTGTTACGGCTTTGAGGACGTAGGCGAGTATTATCTACGTAGACGGAGTAGTTGACAGAGACATTCAGCTGGAGATCTGTTAGATCTAGTGACCTGGATATGGACTGGAAGGCGTTATACGAGTAAGGTGATGATGGAGCCACAGCTTCCCAACCTTCCTTTGTTTCGTACTCCAACTCTTGGATAAACTCAACAAATTGCTCACTTTCGCCTGTCCTACTTCCTCCTAGACCTGTACCCAAGACGCCATTGTGATAGGCCTCTGGACGGATAGCGAGCTTTACTCGAAGGAGGACACGGTCGTTACGGTCATCCTCTGCGAAACCACAGTCATTAGACTGAGCCTTGTACACATTAATGAAGGTAAGACTTCGTAACCCATAGAGTAGCTGTTTACCATCAGGCATAAGAGAGAACTCTCTCTGTGCAGGGCGTGTCTTTGGTTTCGTCTTTGCTACATACTCTACCTTCGCATCTACAAGGCGGACATGTGCATTGTTTGATATCTGGTATTTACCTTTAGCCGAAGCATGCACACTAATGTCTCGAAGTAGAACAGTCACCGTATTATACTTTGACTTCGGGATGAACTGCGTCTTTCTGTATGAGTATGATGTCGTATTAGACATACGGACAAGGCTAGCATCATAGAGATGCTTAACCGTAAAGGAGATGGGAGCTCCAACATTCTTCTCCGATGGGATAGCACCTTTAATGATGAAGTCTGCTACCTTATTGGGATTGATCGCCCCCTCAAGACCCAGCTGAGCATCTCCGCCACGCTGGATGAGGTGGACACGGCTATTCGAGACTACTTCATTCTTCTTTATGCTTCCATCAATATTAATGGAGGCAAATGAGGTCTTCAGAGAGGTCATCAAGACGTCTGACTTCTCTGAGCTCTCATAAAGAAGGTAATAGATACGTCCGTAGGATACAGAGGAGATGTAACAGATTGGGTTACCTGACCCAGTGTAAGGTGCGAGGTCACTCCTCTGGATATTGTCCGTGAAGACTCCCTTGAAGCCTTCGGGATCTTCGTAGCTCAGGGTATAGAAACGCTGGTAAAGCTTTACCAGTACATAGCTTTTCCTCTCGCTGAAGTCTGTCCTAAAAGCTGCTTGTATCTTGCCAAAGAACTTATCTATATCAAGCCCCGTAGCGATCGCAGTCTCCTTCAGACTATGGACCACCTCCATAGAGTACGAGGTACTAGCAGGGATGCCACTCTCTCGCCAGCGACGAAGTAGATTGTTCTGCGCTTGAAGCACACTACTCTCATTCATTGTCTTGACAGGCTCTGACCAAGAGCCTTCTTGGTCCTTCCCTGTAAGTCGAGAGTCAGCACCAGATACGATCTGTAGGAGGATCTTCCCAGGTTTACGCTTGCTCACTATGGGGATTGCCGTTGGGACATTATCCCCACGGATCGAGGCTCCTTGTATCAAGCAACCAGGCCATAGTATGGAAGCCCATGGGTCGAGGATAGCGAACTCTTCAGAGCGACCTATGTAGTCATAGTGTTCCTCGGTAGAGACCTTGTCACAGTCTCTATTCTCGCCTGTGTACTCCAACTTTTGGATACCAGCACTTTCTTTCTTTAGGGTATCGCACTTGGTTAGTTCGGTCTTAGGCTTTGCTCCTTCAGGGAGCTTACCAGCGGACTGTAGTAGTGCAGCTACTTCGCGGATGTTCTGAGGATCATTTGATCCACCCTTGTTGGGGTCTACGTCCTTTTGCTTACAGGAGGCAAAGAGACCAAGACCAACGAATGCCACGAGGGCAAGGAGATTCTGCTTCATTGCTTTTTATTAGTTAGATGTGTGAATAATGCTTCTATATCTAGACTACTCATTAAGGGAGCCTTTCAGCTGTGTACTTAGATGGTAGTGGAGCGTAAACTCAATCGGGCAGAACCGATGAGACCCCTTGTATCCGAGACGTTGGAAGGGGGCATCCACGGCACTTACCTTACCATCATCCTCTATGAACCAGCCTCGTGTAGGACTGTAACGAAATTCTATGCTCCGCACAATATCCTGGGGCGGATCGTACTCGTATCCGCCCGCATAGCGGACCGTCTTATACAACAGGTTAATACTCAATCTAATATGTCCGACAGGAGTCTTACCAAAGGCTGGAAGCTCGATGTTGGGGAAGTAATGCGTAAATCCATCCTGATAGCTCTGTGGGTAATCCCTAAGTCGAGCAGCCACGTCAATCACATTCTCCTCCTTGTTATCCGTGCTATACGACACTTGGATATGCTTAATGTGGACACTTGACCTATTGCTAATCTCATCATAGTTTGCTCCAGGCTCTGCGTATTTCCCCGCACCTTTTCCCTCGAGCCTTAGCCCAGAGATGATGATCTTGTTGTCGTCTTCCTCTGGCTCGTAGTCATCGAAGGAGTAACGTCCCTCCATCTTATGAGGTATGATAACGGTCTTCAGGTTCTTTAGATACTTGATGGTACAAGTAATCGGGATACCATAGCGAATATGTGCACCCGTTGCGGTAGAGATAAGGAACTTATTCAGCTCAGCCATTGAAGGAAGCATACTAACATCTGTCGTAAAGATATCTCGGCCTCCCTCTAGGTGAAGGTATATCCTCACATTCCGAAGGGTCTGCTTCGTATTCGGGAGTTTATCCAGCACTTTACGTCCAATGTTTTTAATCCGATCACCACTGGGGAGCTGTTTCTCTAGGATTTGCTTGAGCTCGGTGCTATCGCTGTAGGTACGGCGTGTCTCCTCAACGAGTGCTACGAAGCGACGCCCATAGGTCACAGAGGAGACATAGCCCAATGGATCACCTTTACCCGTGTAGCTACTGAGCTTCTCCGCAGTAAGGCTAGGTTTGAAAAGAGCTGAACCTGTCTCTGGAGTATCATAGACGAGCGTAAAGAACTTTTGTCTAAAGGTCAGGATAAACTTCAGCGTATTATCCGTCCAGCGTACGGCACGAAACTCTTTGTATTTCTTACCATTCTCTAGCTCACTCTGTGGCACACGTAGGTAGTAGGCAGCCTCACCCAGCGTACGTACCGTGTGGATGCTATACTCAAGATTGGCGGGTAGCTCACCCTCATTTGCTGCAACGAGTGAGTTAATCTGCTTTGTCACCTCAGAGAAGCGAAAGTCGGTCAACTCACGAGTAAGATCCCTCGAGCCATTGACAACGGCCATCGTCACACGCCCTGGACATCGGTATTCATTTAATTCTCTAAGACTCTCGATTTGAGAGCTCTTGAGAGACTTAACATGAATAATATTCCCCGGCCAGATAGCCTCTTCGCTCAGTTTAGGAATATAGTCGTCATCCGTACGGTAACCGTAGAAATCAAAGATTCTCCGTATCTTCCTATAGTAGCCTGGACGGACGACATCATAGCTATCGCTACCCTTATGCTCTACGACAGGCTTCCCTCCCTCAGTGATATCATACCTCGTCTCTTTGGGCTCGACGGCTCGGAGTTTTCCTTGGATAAGTTCACCACCAATAGATAGCACCGAGTCGATACTATTTCTCCAGTAGGTGTGCTCGGGACTCTCGGTAGGCTGGGGATCTATCTCTCGGCTCTTGCAACTTACCACAAGGCAAAGAGCTAAAGTCATCAGGAAGAGAAATAGGAAATTCGTTTGGTTTGTAAGTCTCATATCTTCACGTATTTTCTTCGGTGCTTACATGCTACAACTGCAGTAGTTTACTTTACATAGAGCGGAGGAGGGGCCATGGGACTTGCATGTACCTCACTACCTCTTTGAGGGTAGGATGGTGATCAGACTTGATCACAGAGCATAGAGTGGGGACTGATAGGAGCGGGATGGATGGTGCATTTATTAGGCACACAAAGAGACTGAAGGGAGTAGCCTCTCTTTCTATATCTTTGCTTATGTTTGCTCCTCTATGTACCATAGCAAGGAACGTTCTTCTCCCACAAAGGTAAGCAAATAATCTTCACTCTGAAATTCAAAACAGATACTTATTATCAACAAGTTAAACAAAGACAACCTTCCTAGAACACACATCATTCCACTTCTCATCCAGGAAAATCTCAGCTTAAATATCTACAAGACCTCTACCCGTCCGAGATGAGACATGAGAAGCCCCCAAAGCCAAAGTACGAAGTATACCAACTTCCTCCACCATACCCCAGAAGGGTAGGTAGAGAGTTACCATAAGTCATCAAAACGAGTTACCATAAGTCGTTGGAGCGACTTACCACAACTCGCTCAGACGAGTTACCATAACTCGCTCAGACGAGTTACCATAACTCTCTGAAACGAGTTATGGCAACTCATTAAAAGCAGATTCAACAAAAACATTTCCCTCTGGCACACAGTCGATTACCCATCTCACCTAAAGGCATAACGAATTTCCTCATATTATCCATGGCCACTTACATCAAAAAATAAAGCCCCCTACTCAGAGCCTCGATGAGGGGACGGAGAATAGGGGGCGCATCCGAAGCAATCAATAAGGATGCAGAGAGAATAAGACCAAAGCCTTATTAGGAGACTGAGACTTTAATCTAAGCAGGTTGCCAAATGTAGATGCTAGATAGCGGTATGCTCAACTCTAGCTCTCTGTGGACTCACCTCTGCACCTGGTGCTACAGAGGCTACCAACACTAGTGCTTATGTTGCTCAAAAAAACGACGAGCAAAAGCCCGGCAAACATGGGGCAGACGAACAGCCTTCTGTACCGGGAGGACAGTACGGCAACGTAGATAGTAGGCCTTCTCAAGCTCAGCTTCCTTGATGCGAGCCGAGAGGGATTGCTCAAGGAAGGCGTTTAGTTCTTCTTCGGTGAGCGTCTTGTCAGACTTGCGGACACGACCACCGAGGGCTTCGCCTTCACGCCAGAGCTGGAAACGTTTCTCGTCTAGCTCGTTGAGGATGGACATGACTCCATCGGCTTCCTTTTCCGTCAGCTCGAGGTGTTGGATGAGATAGGCTCGCTTCTCTGCTCGGATACGCTCACGCATCGAGGCCATACGCTCCTGCTTATTGCCACGAGGGCGTTCACGTTTCGCTGTGGATTGCTCTTGCTTCTGAGCCAAAAGACGCTCGTGCCTTGCCCTAGCTCGCTCGTGCCTTTGCTCTTGCAGTCGCTCATGAAGCAGGGCAAGACGCTGTCGCTGGTGGTCAAGACGCTGCTCATACCTCGCCCTATCTCGCCTCCAGTGAGAGCCTGTCTGCTGGGCCTCGGCAGTAAGACCTACCCCCAGAGCAATCGTGAGGAGGCCATAGACAATCTTCTTCATCATAAACAATAGAGTTAATAGTAACTAGAATACGAAGTCGAAGCAAAGCCTGCTTCACCCAAGAAGAGAGATTTATCAGCATCATACGCAGCGACCTGCCCTCCATATTCGGCATAATAGGCACTGTAGTCTTCGTCCTGCACCTCAGCAGTCGTAGTAGCGACCCGCTGAGTGCCTTCCTTATGTGCTGGGCTGAAAAAGGTGCGGAAGATGAGGTTCATCGAGACGAAGACAGCCGCCAGATAAACGATCGGACGTACACGTATCCATAGTGAAGGACGTGCATGCTCGGGGTTATCCTCCTGCGGGGTCTCGGGTAGACGAGCGAGGATACGCTCCTCGAGCCTATCAAAATAGCCCTCAGGGACGGAGTAGTGCTGACGACTCTCTTCAGGGGTCGGAAGTTTGGTTTGCTTATCCATATATAACTGTGAAGCACTAGACTTCAATGGGTGAGACAAGATATTAAGGGAAAGGTTTATTCTTCAGCATCAAGAAGCTCAAGAATCTTGCGATGAGCGTGGTGGTAGGATGCTTTGAGAGCGCCCTCACTCGTTCCCGTCAGCTTAGACATTTGCTCGTAAGGCATCTCATCATAGTAGCGCAGTCGGAAGACCAGTTGCTGCTTGGCAGGAAGGGTAAGGATGGCTTTCTGAAAGCGTTCCTCTACTTCATCCGCATCGAAGTACTCATCTGCATGGAGTCGAGACAATAAATACGCAGCATCAGCCTCTTCACTCGGGCTAATGCGATGCTCCTCCTCACTGCGACGTTTTTTCAGGAAGTTCAGCGCCTCGTAAGTGGCAATGCGATACAGCCAAGTCGAGACCTTCGCTTCTCCACGGAAGCCTTCTATCGCCTCCCACGCCTTAATGAACGTATTCTGAACAAGGTCGTCTGCATCTTCATGCGAATAGACCATACGGCGAATCTGCCAATAGATCTGCTTGGAGTAGAGACGCACAACAAGAGAAAACGCCACCCGCCGAGAGCTAGGCTCGGCAAGCTGGCGTTGCAATTCTTCTTCGGTAATCAGTGGGGTAGTCATCGGTGGTTCTTTACTTGGCGTCGGGGGCGAGTGACACTGTAGCGGAGCATCTTATCTCGCCCTAGAGCGATGGAGAGTGTTTCCCCTTCATTGAGTTTCCCCTCTAGTATGTAGGAGAGGAGCTTATCCTCTACGGTGTGCTGGAGCGTACGGCGGATTGGGCGCGCACCCATTGTACGATCGTTGTCGCGGAGAGCAAGCACTCGGCAAGCCTCAGGTGATACCTTTACATTATATCCTTGCTGGGTCACGCGCTCCTTCAACTGTGCTAACTCCAGCTCAAGGATGCGGACAAGGGCGTCATCAGAGAGAGGCTCGAAGGCAATGACTTCATCCAAACGGTTGAGGAATTCAGGGCTAAATGTCCGCTGTAGTGCCTTCCGTATAATACCCTCACTGCGTGTGGCTTCGTCCGACAGCTCAGCAAAGCCAACCCCTCGAGCAAAGTCTTGAGCTTGACGAGAACCCACATTACTGGTCATGATCACAATCGTATTGCGGAAGTCCACCACGTTACCCTCCGTATCGGTCAGACGACCATCCTCGAAGACCTGCAAGAGAATATTATATGTGTCCGGGTGGGCTTTCTCTATCTCGTCTAGGAGGACAAGGGAATAGGGCTTCGTGCGTATCGGCTGGGTCAGCTCTCCTCCTTCACCAAAGCCTACGTATCCCGGTGGTGATCCGATGAGACGAGAGACGGCAAAACGCTCAGAGAATTCACTCATATCGATGCGAACCATAGCATCCTCACTCCCGAAGACCTCGCGGGCAAGGGCTTTTGCTAGATACGTCTTCCCAACTCCTGTCGGTCCGAGGAAAAGCATTGAAGCAATAGGGCGACGGCTATCTCGCAGTCCAAGACGTGATCGCTGCACGGTACGGGCAATCGCTTCCACTGCCTTATCCTGCCCAATGACACGCTCTTTCAGATAGTGTGGTAGGCCGATGAGGCGCTTCAGCTCACTCTCTGTTGTAATGCGCTCTAAAGGAAGGCCTGTAAGCCGGGCAAGAGCTTGATCGACATCATCCTCAGTATATCCAAACTCCATTTGCCCTCGGTTAAGGTCTGCACGTTTGATACGAGTTCGGACCTCTGCACCAGTGGCATCCATGAGCTCAATCGCCTTGTAAGGGTATGGAAGAGCAGGCATATACCGCTCGGAGAGTATAAGAATACGCTCAAGGAGGGGCTGCAAGTCTATACCAAAGAAGTCTCCATATAGGCGACTCTTAGCAAGGAGGACTTGGTGAGTCTGCTCTTTTGTTAAGGGCTCAACGAGGATTGGATAGCAGTAGCGCGACATCAAATCACTATCATCAATACTCTGAGAGAAGCCACTACTCGTAGCTGTACCTATTAGGCGAAGCCCATGAAGCTCTAGGGCAGAGAAAATCAGCTCAGCAGCATCAACACTGGAGCCTCGCCCCCCAGACTTCATCAGATGAATATCATCAATGAAAAGAAGTACCTCTGGGTGACTACGCAGAGCCTCCACAAGCGAACGAACAGAGCTCTCTACCCCCCCTTGAAACTGTGAGCCAGCAAAAAGCCTCGCCATACTCAGCTGTAGGATATGCCTATATGGGAAGCCTTCGGGCAGCTCATCACCACGGGCAATCATCCGAGCAAGCTGACGTACAACTTCGGTCTTACCAACCTTAGGTTCACCTATAATTATTGGGCTACACTTCTTATACCGAAGGAGCAGCTGCTGAAGATGTGCTAACTGATTCTCCCGCCCAACACAAGTGTCAGGCTCTTTCTCTTCTCGCTGGAGGCGCTCAACTAAATCTACCCCAAAGTCTGCAAACGGGAAGTGACTATTGGCATTACCCCCTTGCTCTGCATCTACAGACTCCAAATGGTCTGCGAGCCCTTTGAGCATACGAAGCATTGCCTCCCCATCAATCGAAGTCTCACCATCCGGTCCTTTGGCAAAAGCGGATACAGGCTTGAAGTTCTCATCAAGGCGTACAGCTGTGATGTGTGCCCTCCCAAGTAGAGACTTCGCCGAGGACATCTGTAGCTCCCCCTCTGAGGGCATATCTGCATGCTCAGTCATCCCCTGCTGGTGTCCACTAAGTCCACCCTCCACACGAGAGAGCAGAGAGTCACGCTGGGGTACAATGTCGTGTGCAACCAGATAGGAGGAGAGAATTGTAGTCTCTTCACTGAAATAGATGCTCAATAGGAGGTGTAATGGACTTATAGCCTTATCACCTAAAAGGGTCGAAATCTCAGCAGCACGTGCAATGGTCTCGTGTGCCTCTACGTTGTATAAGATGGGCTCCGAAGCAGTCCCAGATCCCCGCTCCAGCATTTCCTCTAGTCGGCGCATCAGCTCAAGGTGAGAGAGGCCACGGTCATTAAAGAACTTGATAGCGGCACTTGTGCCTTCTTTCAATATGCCCCAGAGGAGGAGATTGGGATTGACCTCCGACACCCCGAGCTCACGAGCTTGCTCAGAGGCTAACTCAAGGGCTGAGCGAAAGGTGTCTGTATAGTTATACTTCATCTTTTCCTTTGCTTACTAAGCCTTAACCTGGATAGCATGGAGCTTAGCGTAATGACCATTTAGTGCTAGTAGCTCCTCATGTGTACCTTGCTCCACAATACGTCCACCATCGACAACACAGATAAGATCCGCATGAACGATTGTAGAGAGGCGGTGGGCAATGACAATCGTTGTGCGTCCTGTCATCAGCCGATCTAGAGCACTCTGTACAAGGCGTTCACTCTTGGTGTCAAGAGCTGATGTTGCCTCATCAAGGATGAGAATTGGGGGGTTTTTATAGACTGCACGTGCTATAGAGAGACGCTGGCGTTGCCCTCCCGAGAGCTTACCACCTCGGTCTCCAATATTCGTCTGATAGCCATCAGGAAGCACATCAATGAATTCGTCAGCATGAGCCACCTCTGCGGCACGCCGTACAGCCTCCTCTGTAGCATCTTCGATTCCAAAAGCTATGTTGTCAAAGACCGAGCCGTTGAATAGAATGGGATCTTGGTTTACATTCCCCATCAGATGTCTGAGGTCTTGTACAGCGACATCCCTTATATCAACGCCATCAATCGTGATGCTCCCCTCCACTACATCGTAGAAGCGTGGGATAAGATCAACAAGCGTGGTTTTACCCGATCCCGAGTGGCCAACAAGAGCCACCGTTTGTCCCTTGCGAATCTTGAGGTTTACATCCCGAAGAACCCATTCCTCGGCATAGCGAAAGGATACATGATGTAGCTCGATTGCGTCCTGGAAGGTCACGGGCATTGGGTACTCAGGGTCTAAGATTGTGCTCTCAGCCTTTAGAATACGATCGACACGCTCCATCGAAGCCATCCCCCTTCGAATAGCATAGAGACCTTTGCTCAGCTCCTTGAGTGGATTAATGAGGCTGTAGAAGATAACGAGGTAATAAATGAACGTAGAGGCTGTAATCTCACTTGATTGAGCAAGAATGAGTGAACCTCCATACCAAAGGACTATGACGATAGCAATCGTGCCCAAGAACTCACTCATCGGATGTGCTAAGAGCTGCCTACGCCCTACACCGATGACCGTACGTCTGAGCTTCTCATTGAGCGTCTCAAATCGCCTAGCCACATACTCCTCTGCTGTGAAAGCCTTCACAATGCGAAGACCTCCTAGCGTTTCCTCCACTTGGCTAATCAACTCTCCGGACTGATTCTGAGCCTCTAGGCTTGTACGCTTGAGCGACTTCCCCACTCGTCCCATGATAAACCCTGCGATGGGCAGGACAAAGATTACAAAGAGGGTGAGCTCCCAGCTAATGATAAACATCGACCCAAGGTACACAGTGATTAGGATGGGATTTTTTAGGAGCAGGTCAAGCGAACTCATCACAGAGTTCTCCACCTCCCCAACATCACCTGTGATACGAGCCAGCACATCTCCTTTACGCTCCTCGCTGAAGAAGGCAAGGGGTAGTGAGAGGATCTTACGATTCATCATATTGCGAAGGTCACGCACCACCCCTGTACGCATTGGGATCAGGAAGAACCCTCCAAGATAGGTAGCCCCAACCTTGAGCATCGTCATCAGGACAAGGTACACCCCGAGTACAATGAGCGTATAGGAGCCACCCTTCGTCTCGATCATATTAGAGACAGCATAACCAAAGTTGTGAGACAGTACCTGGGGTAGTTGTCTCCATCCCTCTTGAGAGGCTAGGTCAAGCGTTGACCAAGGAATAAACGTCGTGACCCGACCCTCGATCTGGAAGAGGATATTTAAGATCGGCATCACGAGGGAGAACGCCACAAGATTAAGTAGCGCACTAAGTATATTAAAGAAGACAGCGAGAGATAAAAGCCCCTTGTATTTAGGGGCAATAAATCGCTGCACAAGCATCAAAATATCTTTCATCCAAAATCATTAACAATGCCACTCTAGCCTACTTGACTTTATTATAACGGCTAGATGGCACACCGAAATGAATACAATAATTATACCAAAGTTACGACTTTCCGCTCACTCCCTTGTGGCAAAGCCCCCTCTCTCCACCTCAATAAACCAAAAAGAAGCCCCTACCACATACATCTTGAATATGCGGTAGGGGCTAGATGGATCCCCAAAGGGGCTATACAGAGGCTATATACCTACACCTCCGCCACCAGGCTGGCCACTATCAGCACCAGGTTTCCCTGGCTGAGGAGTCTTGGGCTTAGCATCCTTTGCCTTGGGGTTGTGAACCCCGATGGAGACTCGCTGTGCTGACCGACGCATATCCGCCTTCGGAGCAAATCGCACCACGGGATGGCGAAGGGAGTGGAGGGTGACGTCCTCCTCCTTATCCACCATACGTACGGGGACGGTGACACGGAGTGAGCCCAGCTCGCCAAGATCTACAGCTCGACCTTCCTCCAGGGCACGGAGGACGAAGCGAGAGAGGGCTGAGATAGCAGCTCGGACATCGGCATGGGTGAGTGACGTAGAGTAGACGATTTCGTTCTCTACTTCTTTGAGAGAAACACGATCATAGTGCTTGCGCTTTGCATAGAAGACAGTCTGTCCTTTACGCTTGCCAAGATTGAGCTTCTTGGACTTTACTTCAAAGTGAATCATAGTAGTTACTTAAATAAAAAAGAATACATAGGTAGTCGTTTCCATCTCAGGTTTCCCCTCATATCAGACAGGTACGCTTCGGGTCACTTGGTGCACCAAATATATAGGAGTGATCCTCGGTATACTCTAGCCGTTTTGAGGTTTATCCCTTTCGACAAGACAAAGGTAGAATGAGTTTTTTAGTCCACCAAGCCCCCCAAAGAAATTCATGCCGAGTTACTATAACTCTCCCCAAAAGTTTTTCATTCCTTAACAGAGCATCCACATCCATCTTCATCTCTCCATATAAATAGTGTACGCGCGCGAGGAGAGATAATCTCTTTTCCCATTTAGGGCAAACGATACAAACTTTATCTAACGCCCCTGACGCTGCCCTGCCATAATCATATTTTCACTCTCCTACTAAAAGCAAAACGCCCCAGCACTGAAGCAGTACTAGGGCGTTGCAGGATTTTAGAGTGCCTTGTGTACACGACTTAGGTAATACACCTACACTGTATTCTACCACAAAGATAGTACATTTTTTAATCTAGGTAGATTAATCTACTTATAAGCTTGCTCCGCTTGCAAGATCCTTCAAGTTGATATGAGAGGTATTAAGAAGGGTCTCTTGGGCTCTAGGAGAATGTTCTAAAAGGCATCTTGCTGCTGTACCCAATTCGTCCATCATCTCTTTCTTGCGGTTGTGAGAGATCTCCCCAAGTAGATATGAGACGACCTTGAGGCATCCACTTAGGTAATACTGGTCGCTATTCATCAGAGAGGCAGGCTTTGTCGCTATCTGATAATGTGGGTGGTAATCAAAGAGTCGTCCTCCATGAGCGCAGATATTCCGCAAGTGGCGACAAACCATCAGATAGGCAGAGAAGGTTAAAGTATTCTTTATACCAAAGTGGCGACTTATGACACTCTTGTCAGAACCTTTAATCAAGCTATTATATAGACATTCTACCGATCCGAATGTCATAAACTCTATTACCTTCCAGGCTGGAGGATAGGTATCCCTAGGGTGTGTCTTATGGTGGTGCTTGATTGCGTCACTACCCCGCTTGAGGGTTGTATATATCTTCTTATCAAAAGTCCTAATAAACTGATCTTCTATAACCTCTGGATCTACGAACCAGACAGGGTTCTCAGGGTAGCGATTAGATATTTCATAAATCATCTTGGTTCGGAGTGCAACCTCTATTCTGCGTAGATATTTGCTCAAGATGGTGTGTAGGTCATAGTCGAAGTAATAAAGGCGGACAGCATCTTCGATTCGAGTTCCCTCGGCTACCTCATGTGTCCGTCTACTTAGATTGGGATAGCTCTTCTCGTAGGGGAACATATAGAAGCCAAGCCTGTAGTAGCCAATATCCATAAGGTATTCTTTAGCTTTGCCTTCATCTTCTATCTGTATCCCCCGACTGCGCATCAGCTGAATTTGCTCATCTAGTGTTGTTGCTTTTTTCTCCATCTAACTATAGTTAAGTTTGCTCTAACATAGTATTACGATGAGACAAAGATACAATGTCTGTACAAGCTGAAGAAACGCAACAGCCCCGCACTACCTGACGTAGTGCGGGGCTGTAGACTTATGGTTGCTTGGGGTAGTGGCTTAGCCGTTTACCTTAGCCATGTGAGCTACGAGGTCAAGGACCTTGTTGGAGTAACCGATTTCGTTGTCGTACCAGCTAACGAGCTTAACGAACTTGTCGGTAAGAGCGATACCAGCCTTAGCGTCGAAGATAGACGTGCGAGTGTCGCCGAGGAAGTCGCTAGATACAACGTCCTCGTCCGTGTAGCCGAGGATGCCCTTGAGTTCACCTTCAGAAGCCTTCTTGATAGCTTCGCAGATCTCTGCGTAGGTAGCAGGCTTAGCGAGGTTCACCGTGAGGTCAACGACAGAGACGTCGAGGGTAGGAACGCGGAAGCTCATACCCGTGAGCTTACCATTGAGCTCGGGGATAACCTTACCTACAGCCTTAGCAGCACCGGTGCTAGAGGGGATGATGTTCCCAGCAGCAGCACGGCCACCACGCCAGTCCTTCACGCTAGGACCATCGACGGTCTTCTGCGTAGCGGTGGTAGCGTGAACGGTGGTCATGAGACCATCGGTGATACCGAAGTTGTCGTGAAGCACCTTAGCAAGAGGAGCAAGGCAGTTCGTGGTGCAGGAAGCGTTAGAGACGAACTGAGTACCCTTGACGTACTTGTCGGTGTTCACACCGCATACGAACATTGGGGTATCGTCCTTTGAGGGAGCAGACATGACGACGTACTTAGCACCTGCGTCGATGTGTCCCTGAGCCTTTTCCTTGGTTAGGAAGAGACCTGTTGATTCTACTACGTATTCAGCACCGATAGCAGACCACTTGAGGTCAGCTGGATTCTTTTCTGCAGTTACACGGATGGTCTTACCGTTTACGATGAGGTTACCGTCCTTTACTTCGACAGTACCATCGAAACGACCATGCATCGTATCGTACTTGAGCATGTAGGCCATGTACTCTGCGTCGAGCAGGTCATTGATACCTACGATCTCGATGTCGCTGCGCTTCTGGGCAGCACGGAAGACAAAACGGCCAATACGTCCGAAGCCGTTAATACCAACTTTAATCATCTTACTTATTCTTATCGTTAGAAACTCTGATTACTTGTCACTATGCAACGAGGATACTCCATCGCAATGCCTAAAAGTTGAGGTCAATACAACCTCTTCACCTGATCTGCAAGCAGAAAGCAACCTTTTTGCCCTACAAAATTACGGAATTTTGTCCATACAATCTGCACCTTTCTCAAAAATCTTATAAAAGTCCTCTTCCCACACCCCAAACAAAGACGTAACACACTATGTATCAATAGACATACCCCCACTCCACGAGACACCCTGAACGACTTACCATAAGTCGTCACAACGAGTTACCATAACTCGTTCCGAAGACTTACCATAACTCGCTCAAGCGACTTACCACAACTCGTCGCGACGAGTTGTGGTAAGTCGTCATCTCCCTCCATAAGGGACTGAGAATCAGCATCCATTTACCGCCCTAGGGCAGCATAAAGAAGCCGTAGTGTTTCCACTCGAAGAGAGCCCAACACCTACACCACAGCACCTTGATCCCTAGGCTAACGCCAACACGGCCCCACTTACCCCAAGCTCCCTCTTCACGAGGCATGAGGGATGAGACACAGAGAGGCACATCGCTATGATATTCCATAAATTATCACTATATTTGCAGTCCATTAACGCTCGTACGGTTACCACAAGCAACAGCGTAAGCAACAATATTATAACGTTATAACGAAAGAATGAAGAAAGGTATCCATCCTGAAAACTACCGTCCCGTAGTCTTCAAGGATATGTCAAACGAAGACATCTTTATCACCCGCTCCACGATGGCAGCGAAGGAAACAATCGTAGTTGATGGCGTAGAGTATCCTCTGATCAAGGTAGAAATCTCTAGCACATCACACCCCTTCTTTACTGGGAAGGCAAAGCTTGTTGATACGGCTGGTCGTGTCGATAAGTTCATGAGCCGCTACGGAGAGCGTAAGAAGTAGTAGGCACCCCAATGAGGGGCACGCAAAGCCTTCGGTGAAGTACAAGCCAGAGGCAAAGCACAGACCTTACCAAGTGGCTATCTCATCGATGTGATGGGATAGCCACTTGACTTATAGAGGGGCAGATACCGTATCTTTGCCTAAGTAGAAGCAAGCAATAATAAGCAAACAAACAGCAGAGACAATGATCACAGCAGAGCGTTATCACGACATCAGCATGGGACACCGTGTCGTAGGACATGAGAATAAATGCCGACACCTACACGGGCATAACTACCGCATCCATTTCGTCTGTGAGGCTGACCAGCTTGATGCACTTGGCCGTGTGATTGACTTTGGGCTTATCAACGATCGCCTCTGTCAGTGGCTCGAGGAACACTGGGATCATCGCTTGATGATCTGGCAGGAAGATCCACTACTACCCGAGCTACAACGCATCGCCTCGGAGGATCTCTGCATCGTCCCCTTCAACCCCACAGCAGAGCAGATAGCCCAGCATCTCGTCCATGTCGTTGGGCCTCAATGTCTGGCAGGTACGGGGATTCGACTCACGAGCTGCCGTGTAGACGAGACACGTAAATGCTCGGCCACGTGTCGCCTCTAGCTACACCCTAGGGGCAGGCAAGAGGGTGAAGCAAAGAGAGTGAAGGGAGCGAGTGATCGCCCTATAATCAGCTTCACTCAGGCTTTTTATCTCCCCTAGAGAAACCAATGAGAATACCTATCTTTGCTTGCAGACAAATACATCACGCTAAGGAACAATGAAACTCAGATCGCTCGTAGCCCTACTCGTCATGCTCCCTACAGCACTTCCCTCTGCCTCTGCTCAGGAGCGAGAAGCCACTCGCACACCCACACTCGCTGAATATACCTCAGGGTCCCCCTCACAGCTCCGCCCTACTTCGCTCAGAGCTCTACAATGGCTCGGTGATGACTACATCTATATCCAGGAGCGAAACCTCATCCTCGGGACACCTGGAGCAAAGAAGGCAGAGCGCACCCTGCTGACACAAGACGAACTCCTAGCTCTCATCGGGGAAGGCACGAAAGGGAATACAGCGAAGTACTTCAGCCCGTTCCAAGTGGTTGGTAGAGACCAGCGCCACTTGCTCATTACTTTTTCAGGCAAGCACTACGTCCTCGATCCACGAACGAAGCAACTGACCACTACCTTTGAGCAGGACACCAAGCGTGAGAAAACATTTGACCTCGCTCCAACGCTAGAGGCATCTGCTATCATCAAGGACCACAACATCTATGTCACCACAAGCCGTGGCGAAGAGGTACAAGTCACCACCGATGGTAGCCCAACACTTGTCTATGGCAGCTCGGTACATCAGAACGAGTTCGGCATCCATGGTGGACTATTCTGGAGTCCCGATGGTAGCCAGCTTGCTTTCTACCGCATGGATCAAAGCATGGTCGCACCTTATCCCATCGTACATACCAACACCCGCAAGGCAACCCGCCAAGACCTTTACTATCCCATGGCAGGCATGCCCATTCACCACGTCACCGTAGGGGTCTACAATAGGGCTACGGGGAAGACCATCTATCTGAACACAGGACTACCGAAGGAGAAATATCTAACCAACATCACTTGGTCTCCCGAGGGTAAAACGATTTACATCGCAGAGGTCAACAGACAGCAAAACCGTATGGAGCTGAAAAGCTATTCAGCTGAAACAGGGGAGCCACTACAAACACTCTTCGTTGAGGAGAACGAGAAGTATATTGAGCCTCAGCACCCACTCTACTTCATACCTAACCGTCCAAATGAATTCATTTGGCAAACACGCCGTGACGGCTTCTCCCATCTCTATCGATATACAACCTCGGGTAAGCTCCTTGGGCAAATTACCAAGGGAGACTTTGAGGTCATTAGCTTCCTTGGCTTTGCAGATGGGGGGAAGACTCTACTTTACACCTCGACAGAGCAAAGCCCAATCAACCGTGTCGCTTACCGAATCAGTATTGATGGGAAGGGGAAGAAGCTCCTCACACCTCAGCCTGGCTGGCACATAGCCTCAGCATCGAAGAGTGGGAAATACCTCCTCGACACCTTCGAGTCACTTCATGACGTGCGGGAGAACAGGTTGGTCTCGACAGCTACAGGCAGAGACCAAAGGCTCTATCAGTCAGACAACCCCGAGGCTAGCTACATTACGCCAGAGATTATCCTCGGGACAATCAAGGCAGACGATGGCAAGACAGACCTGCACTATCGCCTGATTAAGCCCACGAACTTCGATCCAACGAAGAAGTATCCTACCATCGTCTACGTCTACAACGGTCCACATGCTCAGCTCGTGCAGAACCGCTTCCATGCAGGCTCTCTTGGCTGGGATCTCTATATGGCCACACAGGGCTATGTGCTCTTCACCATCGATGGACGAGGCTCAGATGCTCGAGGCACAGCCTTTGAGCAAGTCATACATCGTCACCTTGGCCTCCATGAGATGGCTGACCAGATGCGAGGCGTAGACTTCCTCAAGAGCTTGCCCTACGTAGATACTAATCGTATCGGTGTCTATGGCTGGAGCTATGGGGGATTCATGACAACCAACCTCATGCTCACACACCCCGAGACCTTCAAGGTCGGTGTAGCGGGTGGTGCTGTGATGGACTGGAGTCGCTACGAAGCTATGTACGGCGAGCGCTATATGGACACACCCCAGGAAAATCCAGAAGGGTACAAGGCGACAAACCTCGCACTTCGGGCTAAAGACTTACGGGGACGCCTCCTTTTGATCCATGGGACGATTGACCCGGTTGTCCTCTGGCAACACACACAGCTCTTCGTAGAGGCTTGCGTGAAGGCAGACACTTACCCCGACTACATGATCTACCCAGAGCACGAGCATAACGTACGGGGAGCAGATCGTGTACACCTCAATGGGGTAATCACACGTTTCTTCAAGGATCATCTTTAGTCCTCACCATTCACGATAATTATACCACGACATATATGAATATACTTCTATTAGGGTCTGGAGGGCGAGAGCATGCCCTAGCTTGGCGCATGGCTCGTAGTCCTCGTCTGAGGGAATTGTATATAGCTCCAGGAAACCCAGGCATGGCACCCTATGGGACATGCTTCCCTGAAGTTGGCGTGACGGATTTCCCTGCGATTGCGGAGCTCATCACCAAACTAAATATCAATCTCCTCGTTGTAGGGCCAGAGGTCCCCTTAGTCGAAGGGCTAGTGGACTATCTACGTACTAAGAAGGGGATGCACAACCTACTTATCGTGGGGCCTGATGCCAAAGGTGCTCAGATTGAAGGGAGCAAGGAATTCAGTAAGGCCTTCATGCTTCGCTACAATATCCCGACAGCCAGCTACCGCACCTTCGACAAGGCTGGCTATACACAGGCCTTAGAGTATCTGAAGGAGCTACAACCACCCTATGTACTGAAGGCCGATGGTCTGGCTGCCGGCAAGGGGGTCGTGATTGCTGAGACTCTAGAGGAGGCTGGACGAGAGCTACAGTGGATGCTCTCTGGGCGCTTTGGGGAGGCTAGTGCCCGTGTGGTCATCGAGGAGTACCTCTCTGGCATTGAGTGCTCTGTCTTCGTTGCCACCGACGGCAAGAACTGGCGTGTGCTCCCCGTTGCTAAGGACTACAAGCGCATAGGCGAAGGAGATACAGGGGCAAACACTGGCGGTATGGGTTCAGTCTCCCCTGTGGCATTCGCCGACGAAGCTTTCATGGCGAAGGTCGAAGAGCGCATCATTCGCCCCACGATCGAGGGGCTACAGAAAGAAGGGATTGACTACCGAGGCTTCATCTTCATCGGACTCATGAATGTATCAGGTGACCCCTACGTCATTGAGTATAATTGTCGCATGGGAGACCCCGAGACAGAATCCGTCATGCTGCGTATCGACTCTGACTTTGTAGAGCTACTGGAGCGCATGGCTATGGGGGACCTCGGGGACTATCAGCTCCAGGAATCACCTGAATATGCAGCCACTGTTGTGCTAGTCTCACAGGGTTACCCAGAGAACTACCCCAAGGGCTTCCCGATTAGCTACCCACATATGCCGACGTTTGACTCGGCACTCTTTCATGCTGGCACCATGCAAGATGCCTCAGGGCATCTCGTCACCAGCGGAGGGCGAGTACTGACAGCTAGTTGCCTTGGCACCACGCTCCAGGAGGCACTTGACAGGTGCTACCATCTAGCTGACCAAGTGCATTATCGAGGCAAGGCCCTACGCCGAGATATTGGTCAAGACCTCATCAAGCTCCAGGGCGAATAACCTCATCTTCAGCCTATGAGCCTCGCCCTCTGCAGGCAGGCTCATAGGCTTCCTTCTGTAAAGGCATAGCCTCTACCCTTTCACCCCCACAAACGATAGATGTCTTACAGACAGCCCGTACGCAGACATAGAGCCAACTGGCATGAGTTTGTCCTTTGGCTCTCGCTCTTTCTTGCGCTTTACCTGCTCTCTCCCTTTTCTCCGCTCCCCTCAGCCATCGGCAGCCTCCCCTGGGGTATACTGCTCTCTCAGCCCAGTACACTAGCGGCACGTCTAGGGACACTTGTTCCTATCCTGCTCTCTTATCTGGTCATCGTGTACCTCAGTGAGCGGGATATACTCTTGGGGAAGCCTGAGCATCCCGTAGCGCTGCTCTTCCTCACAACACTTGCCCTAAGCCTACCAGGACTCACCCTGCTGAAGAGTTCATCCCTTCTCTTGATGACACTCATCCTGTTTACCTCGTTTGGAGGGGAGGGAAGGGAGGAGCAACCCATTCCCTATCTAATCACAGGCCTACTCATCGGTACACTGGCGCTGGTTCATCCTATCTACCTGCTCATTACACCGCTGGTCATTACCACCCAATACATCCTACGCCTAGCCACACTGAGGAATATCCTAGCTACGCTGCTTGGGCTTTTCTTGCCTGCCTGGCTCTTGCTTCCCTTCCTGCTCCTACTATGTGATCAAGGGGAGCTAAACAACTACCTAGCCTATCTCTACGAGCAATTCCTTGACTTTACCCCCACACAGTTTCCCGCTATCTCAGGTATAAGTCTCACTTATGTCCTACTGCTCACTATCCTCTTAGCCTTAGGATGCTTGCTTTATAGGAGGAGCTTTGGGCGAGAGAAAATCCGCCAGCGAGGTATGATTGGAGCTCTACAGCTCGATGCCTTCCTGCTTATTGGCTTTAGCTTCATCTTCGGTGCGCATGCCTCAGAGCTACTCACTCTCTCAGTTATCCCACTCTCCCTCCTCCTTGCTCGGGGGATGGCAGACGTCCCCCCCAAGCTCGCCTATGCCCTGCGTGCAGTGATCTTCCTTACCCTACTCGGTATGATGTTCGCCCACACATACTACGCTACCCTACCCCACTTTGCACCAATACTACAATGAATAATCCCCATAACGTACACGTCGGCTCTGAGGTACGCTTCCTCAATGCTGTCGGCGGAGGGCATGTTGCCCGTATCACGGGCGACACGGCGTGGGTGGAGGATGAAGATGGCTTCGAGATTCCCACGCCCCTCAAGGACTGTGTCGTCGTAGAGAAGGACGACACTTTTATCCCAGCTATCCGCCCCCCCAAGGTCATCCAGGATAAACTCAAATCCTCCAGCTCTGGAGGGGAACTAGGACGAACTCAAGGCAACGCCTCCCACTCCACGAGAAAAGGTATCCCCGTAACCTCGAGAGAGGTATCCTCACAACCTCAAGAGAGGTATCCCCGTAACCCCAAGGGAGGTATCCCCGTAAGCTCCGAAGGCTCCCCTGCACAGACTCTGGGACAGTCTCCGCATCTCCCCACCAAGGGCTTGCCCTACACTTACCTCCCTGATCACTCAGAGCTAAGTGTTTACCTAGCCTTCCTCCCCATAGACCGCACCCAGCTGGGGCTGACCAGCTACGAAGCCTACCTCGTGAATAAGAGCAACTACTGCCTCTTCTTCACCTACCTCAGCAGTGTCGGCACAAGTTACAAGCTACGTGCCTCGGGGGTAATTGAGCCCAATGGCGATGCCTTCCTAGAGGAGTTTACCCCTGCTTCGCTCAATGATCTGGAGCAGCTTGCCCTTCAGCTTGCCCCCTACGATGACCAGCGTCCGTTCAAGCTCCTTAACCCAGAGCTCGTACGTCTTCGCCTTGACACACGCAAGTTCTTTAAGCTGCATAGCTTCACCGAGAATGAGTTCTTCCAAGACGATGCTCTGCTCATCCCCGTGCTGGAGGGAGGCAGGGCTACCGAGGAGCTAAAAGTGGAGACAGCTAAGCTAGAGGAAGCCCTAAAAAGCCCCTCTACAAAAGAGAAAAGCCAGCCCCACAAGAAGCAACCTGCCCCCAAGAGAAATCCCAATGAACCTCTGGTCATTGACCTGCACGCCCACAGCCTACTAGAGACAACAGCTGGTATGTCGAGTGCAGATATCCACGAGTATCAGATCGAGTACTTTCATCGCATCATGCAGGAGGAACTTCCATATAAGGGGCGCAAGGTCATCTTCATCCACGGCAAGGGAGACGGCGTACTACGTAGCTCCATAGAGCGTGAGCTGAAGCACAAGTATAAGAGCTGCACGTATCAAGACGCCTCCTTCAGAGAATACGGCTATGGTGCCACTCAGGTAACAATCAGATAGTATGCAGGAGATTGAGCATAAGTTCCTCGTACGCTCTATGGACTTCCTCAGCGAAGCTACCGAGGCTTACCCCATAGACCAAGGCTATCTACATGCCTCACCCCCTACCCTACGTGTACGTGTACGTGGCGAGCAAGGCTTCCTCACCATCAAGGGAGGGAGTGACAAAAGCGGTCTAGCAAGAGAGGAATACGAATACGAGATCCCCCTCTCCGACGCCAAGGCACTACTTGCCCTCTGTGGCCCTCGGCGACTGACCAAGACCCGCTACCTAGTCCCCTACGCAGGTTACACCTGGGAGGTAGATGTCTTCTCGGGCAGACATGAGGGACTGATCCTAGCCGAACTTGAGGTCACCAGCCTCGATGAGACCTTCCCCCTTCCCCCATGGGTTGGGGATGAGGTTACGGGTAATCCACGCTACTACAATGGCTGGCTAGCTGGGGAACAATAGCCTCTGTATCATAGTTATGCTTGTATAGCCCCTCTCGGAGGGGTATTACGTAATGCATAATCACTCAAACAGTAGAATCTATGAAGTTCGAGCTTATTCAACTCCCCTATGCTCCCGACGCTCTCGCCCCCGCCATTAGCGCAGAGACTCTCTCCTTCCACCACGGCAAGCATCTAGCAGGCTACGTTAATACACTCAATAGCCTCATCGAGGGTACGGAGTTCGCTGATGCCTCGCTAGAGGAAATCGTGTGCAAGAGCGAAGGTGCCCTCTTTAACAACGCAGGCCAGACCCTCAATCACAATCTATACTTCACACAGTTTGCCCCCAATGCTGGAGGTGCTCCTACGGGGAAGCTACTCGCAGCCATCGAGGCTAAGTGGGGCAGCTTTGAAGCGTTTCAGCAGGAGTTCCTTACGGCGTGTACTACCCTCTTTGGCTCGGGCTGGGCTTGGCTAGCTGCTAAGGCTGATGGCGAACTAGTTATCACGAAGGAGCCCAACGGGAGCAACCCTGTCGTACACGGACTTCGTCCGCTCATGGGTATCGACGTTTGGGAGCATGCTTACTACTTGAGCTACCAGAACCGCCGTGCCGATCACATCAAGGATGTATGGGGCATCATTGACTGGTCTGTCGTAGCCTCTCGCTACTAAGCTCCAGCTTACCACCCTCGATCCCTCAGGCTAGCTTTTACACCTAGTCTGAGGGATTTTTTCTTTTCCTCTGCCATCCCTTCCTCCTCTTCTCTTCTCCGCCACTCTCTGCCCACCTCGGCAAGTGTTTCCCTTGCCGTACACCCCACCTTTCATTTGTCTTAGTCCTGTATCCTCTCCCTTAGCCTTCCATAATTTACAGCTTCACATAGCAACGACAAGGCCGTGCATCTCGCTTGAGGTGCACGGCCTTGTCGTTTAGGGATGGAGTGACTAAGCCTCCTTCACACGACCCACATACGAGCCATCACGTGTATCGATGGTGATGAGCTCACCTTCGTTGATGAAGAGAGGCACACGCACCTCTGCCCCCGTCTCTACCGTAGCGGGCTTCAGCGTGTTTGTAGCGGTATCGCCCTTGAGACCTGGCTCGGTATAAGTCACACGAAGGGTCACATGTGCTGGCAACTCGCAGGTGAGGACAGTCTCGGAGGCTGCATGAACCATCGCCTCTACAGTATCCCCTTCCTTGAGGAACTGGACGCCATCGATGACAGCCTCAGGGATTGAGATCTGCTCGAAGGTCTCTGGATGCATAAAGTTCAGCCCCATTTCGTCCTTATATAGGTACTGGTATGGGCGACGCTCGATACGCACTTCCTCGACCTTCACACCGCTGTTCCAAGTCTTATCAATGACACGTCCTGTGGAGACGTTCTTGAGCTTTGAGCGAACAAAAGCTGGACCTTTACCCGGCTTAACGTGAAGGAACTCCACGATGAAGTAGTACTGCCCATCGATGTCAAGGCACATACCATTACGGAAATCTGCTGTAGTAGCCATAAATATCTAACTAAAGGATGTTATTTTCTTTTTCCCCACAAAAATAGGAAAATTACCCCAAATGCCCCATACCCAGTACTTTTCCTCTCCGCCCATTCGCTCCTCCCCTAAGGTTACGAGGAAACCTGTCGAGAGGTATCCCCAATACCTCATAGGAGTTTTCCCCGTAACCTCTCGAGAGGTTACGGGGATACCTCCTGAGGGGTTACAGGGGAAAGGGTAGAGCAGAGCTAGGGTAGGTGATAGAGCATTAGCCCAAGTGAGAGAAGGGACAAGCGGAGCAAAGCCCCTTGGTACAATAGAAGCGATGCAGGTGGAGGAGCGCCTGACTCTCTGCGGCAGTCTTCACCTGCAGGCCTGCATCGGCGAAGAGTCGGACTATACGATTGTCCTCTGCTGAAATACCCTGAAGGAGCATCAGCTCTGGGTAGGTGTCTGTGGGGGCTTCGTGGGAGGGGCTTCCTGCTGAATTAGGATGGGGATCTCCCTCTTGACTTGAAGAGGAAAATCCAGCCACAGCGAGGGGAGAGGAAGAGGAAGCAGAAGGGAGAGACTTGAGAGAGGGAACGGAGGAATGCAAAGCTCCATAGCGGAGGCGATAGGCAAGGCGATAGGGCACCAGCACATTGATGAGCAAGAGGTCACAGGCCTTCCTCGAGAGGCATCCCCCTTGCCCCTTATCCCACGCTGCCCAAGCCTCAGAGAGCGGATGTTGGAGCAAGGCATAGGCCTCCTCGGGTGTAGTGAGGTGCAGGAAGCGGTCGGGAAGGAAGTCCGAGGCAGAGAGTAACGTAGCGAGCTGTACGAGACGACGCTCGGGCAGGTTCGCTGGTCGGGTGCGCGCTCTCTGAAATGTCCCCTCGGGCAAGGGGCTAAGGGAATACTTATGCCTTAGGAACGTGTATTCCTCCACAAGATGCTCGGCGTAGTCACCCGTGGGAAGCACAGAGAGTAACCCTGCTTGCCCCAAGAGCAGAGCCTCCACTTGGTCGGGATGGTCTCGGTGCTTCATGAGCGTAGCGTAGGGCAACGCAAAGGCAAGACGCTCCATGGCCTCTGCATTTAGCCCAAAGCCAAAATAGCGGAGCAGGAGTGTATAGAAGGCTTGATTCCAGTTACCTGATGCACGAAGCAAAAGGTCTTGGAAAGCACGTGTCTTTTCTCGCAGGCGAGCGTGTAGCAGGCAGTGTAGCCACACGTCCTTCACCTCTGTCTCTACACCAGAGAGTGGAGGATTTTTGCCCCCCTTCTCACCTCCTGCACATGGGAGCTTATTTGACAATGAAACAAGGTTGGTTGCCTCTGGACGTAGAGCATCGGGCACCATGAGAAGGCAGGTCGGCATACCTTCACCAGAGGGGAGAGATACCTCCCGATTATCCAGCTCCACGACATGAAGAATTACCGAATGGTAGGCGGGGTCTTCGTCATGATGATGCGTGAACCATTCGGAGGAAGCGTGATGAATCTCCACAGAGCCTACCCAGAGCAGACCATTGATCTTAACCTTGGAGAGGAAGAAATCTGGCCCGGCATTTCGGTTTAATTCTCCGGGGTCAATGACCTCAATCTTTGCTCCTGCAAGCCTACCTGTCGGGATAAGTTCGCAATAGAGACGTCGGAGCCAAACGTAGTGCAGGAAGGCCTCCATAAAAAGGGAAGGGCGTAAGCAAGGGGTGGTAAAGAGTGCCGAAGGGAGCGGAGTAAAAGGTTAGTCAACCAGCTCGGTATAGTGAGGGATATGGTCGAGGGGGCTAGAGGTCATTTGCTCGTAGTCAAGGTGCCAGGCTAGATGCTCTATCCCATTGGAGAGAATGAGGTAAGGCACACGTAGGGTATAGTTGTAGCGCAAGATCTGCTGCAGGACTTCCTCCGTCAGGGGTACGTGTGGAGCTTTGTACTCGATGAGTAAGCGAGGTGTGAGACTTCGGCTATAAAGGAGGCTATCGCAACGCTTCTTCGTTAGGCCTACTACAAGGGAAACCTCATTCATCATCAACTCACGAGGGTAACCCAGATGCTCCAATAGGTAATGGACGAAGTGTTGGCGTACCCATTCCTCGGGTGTGAGGGCAACAAACCGATGGCGTAGGTCATCATAGATATAAGGCTTGCCGTATTTCTTCGTGAGGCGCAGGGGGTAGGTAGGGAGATTTAGCTCTATCATTCTTATCTTTGTCTAGCGTGTACCCTCCAGAGAGGCACACACGAAGTTATACAATAATTGTCGATATGGCTACCTACGAGGATATTGCGAAGTCCATCAAGAAGAGGGCATTGAAGTCCGTCTACCTCATCGCAGGGGATGAACCGCTCTTCATCGACCAACTGGCGGAGCTTTTCCTCTCGGAGGTTATCCCTGCGGATGAGCAAGACTTCAACCTCTCCGTCCTCTATGGTGCAGATGTATCTGCTCGGGACATCCTCCTCGATGCCTTGCGCTTCCCGATGATGGGGGAGCGGGTACTTGTCCTCGTGAAGGAGGCACAGCAAGTGCGAGACATCGAGCAGATTGCAAGCCATATCAACGACCTCCCTCAGAGTACATGCCTCGTGCTGTGCTACAAGAAAAAACCTGATAAGCGAAAATCCCTCTACAAGACACTCCAAGCAGAGGATACCGTCTACGAGTCTACACGTATCTACGACTCCAAGATCCCCGATTTTATCACAAAGAGCTTCTCGACAAAAGGGCTATCCATCGACCAGCGCACAGCCTCCCTCATGGCTGAGGCCACGGGGAATGACCTAGAGAAAATCCTTGGGGAGGTAGACAAAATCACCCTTGCTCTACAAGGGAGAACACAGGTTATCACTCCCGAAATCATCGAGTATTATGTGGGGGTGAGCAAGGAGTACAATAACTTCGAGCTCCTCTCTGCCCTCATCAAGCGAGATGTTCAGCGTGCTTGGCGCATTGCCTTCTACTTTGCTGCCAATGAGCGAAGCCACCCCATACAGATTACTCTCGCTACCCTCTTTGGCTTTTTCTCGAACCTAATGGCGGTGTACTACCTAAACCAGCCCAACGAGCGCACTATAGCCGAAGCCCTAAAGCTCTCACCCTATGCAGCACGAGACTACGACCAAGCCCGCCGAGTCTACTCCGCAGCCCAAGTCTATGCCATCGTGCATCACCTGAGGATGATTGACGCAGCCTCCAAGGGTGTAGACGCTAATCTCCCCACCTCTGAGCTCTACAAAGAGCTGGTAGCAACAATCCTCTCCGTATAGAGCGAGCTGAGGGTAGGGATAACTCACCTATCCTAGTGACGACCTTCTACTCTGCCCAATATCCCTCCTTCTACCTACGCCAAGAGCGATTCTTTACTCTACCCCAAAAACAACTGTCTACTCTCCCTACAACAGTCTTTTATCTGCACCAATAGTGACCTTTTATTTCCCCCACACCTTCTCTCTACCATCCTACACACATTCACTCAATTTTCCCCCTCGCAGAAAGACTAAATAAAAGAGCCATCCCCCTCCATGGCCTAGTAATCCATGGAGGGGGATGGCTCCTCTATTAAACTGACATCTCTAGCTAAGGGGCCAGTACGTAGCCCTCGGCAGGCTGGACAGGCTTCCCCAGAAGTGTCGCTGCCGTAGCACTCTCAACGAGTACCTGGACGTACTGCCCGATACGATAGCCTTGCTTGTCAAAGACCACAACCTTATTCTGCTGTGTCCTACCGAAGAGCTGCTCACGAGAGCGTTTGCTGAAGCCCTCTATCAGCACCTCAACCACATGCCCCACATCACGAAGATTGCTCTCTAGCGACAGCTGGCTCTGCAGGTCAATCATCTCCTGCAGGCGACGGATCTTCACCTCCTCAGGCACGTTATCCTCCAGGTACTTAGCGGCGTAGGTACCAGGGCGCTCAGAATACTTAAACATAAAGGATGCCTCGTAACCCACCTCACGCATGAGACTCAGGGTTTCCTGGAAGTCCTCCTCGCTCTCGTCATGGAAGCCACAGAAAAGATCCGAGGTAATTGCACAGTCAGGCATAACGGCACGAATGGCAGCAACACGCTCAAGGTACCACTCGCGCGTGTAGTTACGCTTCATCAGCTTCAAGATGCGGTTATTCCCAGACTGAGCAGGCAGGTGGATATGCTTACAGATATTGGGATACTTCGCCATCGTGCGGATGGCTTTGTCATCCATATCCTTGGGGTGTGGGGAAGTAAAACGGATACGCATACCAGGTACCGCCAGTGCCACAGCCTCCAGCAAATCAGCGAAGTCATAAACCCGATCACCATCTACGAAGCGATAAGAATTCACGTTTTGCCCCAGCAGTGTTACCTCTCGGTAGCCCTTGCTGGCTAAATCTGTTACCTCTCGAATAATGCTCTCTAGCTCACGGCTACGCTCCCTACCACGTGTATAAGGCACGATGCAATAGGAGCAGAAGTTATTGCAGCCACGCATGATGGATACAAAGCCCGAGATATGCACACCGCTCATCTTCAGAGGCATCACATCCTTGTAGGTCTCGCTGGTAGAGAGCTCAACGTTGATTGCCTTCTCGCCCCGCTCCACCGCACCAACTAGGTTCGGCAAGTCTAGGTAGCTGTCTGGCCCGACGACTAGGTCGACGTGGTGCTTCTCGATCAGCTCTCCCTTCGCACGCTCAGCCATACAGCCCAAGACCCCAATCGTCAGGCTCCGTTTCCGCTTCTTACGGATCGAGTGGTAATACTCAATGCGGTTGAGTACCTTCTGCTCTGCATTATCTCGTACCGAACAAGTATTGATAAGCACCGCATCTGCAAGCTCTGGATCTTCGGTCAGGTGGTAGCCATCCATCTGCATGATAGACGCTACGACTTCACTATCGGCTACATTCATTTGGCAGCCATAGGTCTCGATATAAACACGCTTTTCGCTAAGGGACGAAGCGGATTTAGAGTCCGCCGTCTCGTTTCTCGTCATAAAAGGACTATTAAGTGATACATTATACTTGTGAGTGCAAAAGTACTACGATGCAGGGAGAAACACATCATCAGTGGCTCCATCACCTAGATTTCGCCCCTACACAGCACCAATATAAATAGAGACTTCGTATACCTTGTATTTGGTAGTTCAAATATTCTCCTTTATATTTGTGGTGAAAATGTAAGATTTTTCATAGTTAAGGTTTTGGTTAATAGGTTGGAGTCAGCTGGGAAGCTGGCTCCGCTGTTTTTATACTCCATCCTCATTCCCCGCTACCCCATTTCTCTTACTTGTTTACTTCAGTTCCCTCAAATAAATTGCGGGCTTCTCAATACCTAAGACTAGCTATCCCCTATTTATTTGGAGCTTGTACAGCCTATATCCCTTCCTATCTAAGCCCAATCAGCGAGTATATTTAAGCTGTGGAGGGTGTTCTACTGAACTTACTTATCACCACAATAAAGAAATAGCCTACACGCTATGGTAGCGTGCAGGCTATTTCTTTCGCTCTAGATAGTGGATCCTGGCCTAGAAGCGGAAACCTACCGATACGGACATGCGGAAGAATGCCCAAGGTGTAGCAAGGTTCTTTAGCTCAACAGTCTGGTTATGTTCATCCACTTCAAGCTCCGTATGCCTTTGCTTGATGACAGCAAGATTATCCAAGGGATTAAGGATCTCCGACTTCAGAGACTGAATCTCTCTCTGAGTAAGTCTTCTTCCTGCCCACATGAAGTATTTCCCCGAGAAGCTTAGGTTTCCCTGTCCGATATGGGCACCTAGGATATTCCAGTCTAGGACGATATTCTTATTCCGACCGAGTAGCCACTGCACCCCGAGACCAAAGCCCAAGGAATGCGTAGAGAGCTTGCCATCGACAACAAGTGTCCCCGTAGCACTGCTACCCGACTCTGGCGTCACATGGAAGTCGTAGCTATAGTTCGAGAGGCCATAGTTCTGGAAGCGATAGTAAGCCATGAGATAGAAGCCATGTCCATAGCCTCCACCTGTGTACCAACGAAGCTCTGGAGTGAGAGCAAACGAGCTCAGCCCAAAGTCTAAGGAGTACTCTTCACTTAGACCTAGAGTCCCTTCAGCTGGGACAAGAGGTAGCCCCCCACGAGGCATTGTATTCAGCGCAAGCTGTACCCCGAGGCCAGGGGTAAGGATACGCTCTGCTGCGAAGCTATAGTTACGGAAGATTGGGCTTGTGATATTCGCTTTAACGATCGTCTTCCCATCGAGTAATCCCCAGCTACTAGGGTCAAAGTGTTCTTTTTGTGCCATGGCAGAGGAAGCTAGCACAAGGGAGAGGAGTAGAGTAAAGATTCTCTTCATCTTTATTGATAATATTACGTAAGGGTTTTACTTATATGACTTTCCAAGGTCACAACTCAAGGCCACAAAGATATTCTTTTTGCTCTAAAAATCAATGATAGAACATAGTGAAAGGCGATAACTGACCATTAGGGCAAACACAAAAAAGAGGCGATGCCACTTGGGTACCGCCTCTTGGGGTCACTAGCCTCTAGAGCTAGCGAAGAGTAGTCACTGAGATTAGCGACGAATGCCTAGCTCCTTGATGATGGCACGATAACGCTCGATGTCAATCTTCTGGAGGTAGTCGAGCATGCGGCGACGCTTCCCGATGATCATCTTTAGAGCACGCTGGGTGCTGTAATCCTTCTTGTTCTTCTGCAGGTGTCCCGTTAGGTGGGCAATGCGGAAAGTGAAGAGAGCGATCTGGCTCTCAGGTGAGCCAGTATCCTTGGCGGACTTACCATGCTTTTCGAAGAGCTCTGCCTTCTTAGCTGAATCTAGATACATAAATACTAGTACTTAAATAGTGAAACAAAATACCGCCGTCGCAAGCTATCACTCCCTCAGAGGAAGACAAACGACGCATCGGATCGTGGCGCAAAGATACAAAGAATGAAACATATCACCCTGTTCTCTCCTCATCACCCCATGATAAAAGATGATCGCCCACCGTGATAAGCCTAGGACTCATCAGGGCGGGCGATACTACATCAATCTAACCTATTGTGAAGAGACGCTCTAGTCTCTCAAAAGGATCAAATAATCCTCCTCACTCAAACCCTCTCAGTGCGATGGCACACTAAGAGAGACTGAAACTCATACTCAAAGGAAGTAGAGCCTAATTAAGAGGAGATTGGATATCAAGCCTCCAAACCTTTGCTCAGAGGCTTGGCATGAAAACTTAGTCCTTGAACTTTGCCGCAAGGAACTCGCGGTTCAGACGGGCAATGTTCGAGATCGAGATATTCTTCGGGCACTCCACCTCGCAGGCACGGGTATTGGTACAGTTCCCGAAGCCCAACTCATCCATCTTAGCTACCATAGCCTTTGCACGACGAGCAGCTTCGACACGTCCCTGTGGCAGGAGGGCTAGCTGGCTAACCTTTGCAGAAACGAAGAGCATGGCAGAGCCGTTCTTACAAGCAGCGGCACAAGCACCACAGCCAATACATGCAGCGGCATCCATTGCCATATCAGCGTTGGCCTTAGGGATGGGGATTGCGTTGGCATCAGGCACACCTCCCGTATTGACCGACACGAAACCACCAGCTTGGATGATCTTGTCATAGGCCGAGCGGTCCACCATGAGGTCGCGAATAATTGGGAAGCCAGCCGAACGCCAGGGCTCGATGGTAATCGTATCGCCATCGTTGAAGCGACGCATGTGTAGCTGGCAAGTAGTGATACTGTCATCGGGTCCATGGGGATGACCATTGATATAGAGTGAACACATCCCGCAGATCCCTTCGCGGCAGTCATGATCGAAGACGACGGGTTCCTTCCCTTGGCGCACGAGCTGCTCGTTGAGGATGTCAAGCATCTCTAGGAACGAGCTTCCCTGCGATATATTTTCTAGATCATACGTCTCGAAAGCCCCTTGTACCTCGGGACCACGTTGGCGCCAGACCTTTACCTTGATGTTAATATTCTTGTCCATTGTACGTGTAATGGCTAAGGGTTAGTTCTTATAATTACGCTGCTGACGTACGACAAACTCGTAGTCGAGAGGCTCCTTCAAGAGGACAGGATCCTGGTCTTCACCTTGATACTCCCAGCAGGAGACATAAGCGAACTTATCGTCATGGCGAAGAGCTTCACCTTCGGGAGTCTGGTGCTCGAGGCGGAAGTGACCACCGCAGCTCTCCTCACGGTCGTGAGCATCACGAGCCATCAGTTCGCCAATCTCGATAAAGTCAGCCAGACGGAGAGCCTTCTCTAGCTCAACATTCAAATCATCAGCCTTACCTGGGATGCGGACATCGCTCCAGAATTCCTTCTTGAGCGCCTTGAGCTCAACGATGGCCTTCTCCAGACCTTCACGCTCACGTCCCATACCTACGAAGTCCCACATGATGTGACCAAGCTTCTTGTGCAGGCTATCTACCGACTGTGAGCCCTTGACGGACATCAGGCGGTTGATACGATCCTGGATACCCTTCTCTGCTTCATCAAACTCGGGCAAGTCTGTGCTGAAACGTGGCACCTGAATTTGGTCTGCCAGATAGTTCTGGATGGTATAGGGTAGCACGAAGTACCCGTCAGCAAGCCCCTGCATCAGAGCTGAAGCCCCGAGGCGGTTAGCACCATGGTCGGAGAAGTTAGCCTCCCCGATAGCAAAGAGCCCTGGTACGGAGGTCATCAGCTCGTAGTCTACCCAAATTCCACCCATGGTGTAGTGGATAGCAGGGTAGATCATCATAGGAGTCTCGTAGGGATTATCGTTGGTAATCTTTTCGTACATCTGGAAGAGGTTCCCATAGCGAGCCTCTACAACGTCCTTACCGAGGCGTTGGATAGCCGAAGAGAAGTCTAGGAATACAGCCAGACCTGTGTTATTCACACCATAGCCAGCGTCACAACGCTCCTTAGCCGCACGGCTAGCCACGTCACGAGGGACGAGATTACCGAAGGCTGGATAACGACGCTCGAGGTAATAGTCACGATCTTCCTCCTTGATCTCGGTAGGACGTAGCGTGCCAGCCTGGAGCTTCTTGGCATCCTCTAGGTTCTTGGGCACCCAGATACGACCATCGTTACGGAGCGACTCAGACATCAGCGTGAGCTTAGACTGAAACTCTCCATGAACAGGGATACAGGTAGGGTGGATCTGTGCCATACAGGGGTTAGCGAAGTAAGCCCCCTTCTTATAGCACTGCCAAGCTGCAGACCCGTTGGAGGCCATAGCGTTGGTGGAGAGGAAGAAGGCATTACCATAGCCCCCCGTCCCGATTACTACCGCATGAGCAGCGAAGCGCTCAATTTTCCCAGTGACTAGGTTACGAGCGATGATACCTCGTGCGCGTCCGTCAATGATGACTACATCGAGCATCTCGTAGCGGGTGTACATCTTCACCGCACCCTTCCCTACCTGACGGCTCAGGGCTGAGTAAGCACCGAGTAGGAGCTGCTGTCCCGTCTGACCACGGGCATAGAACGTACGTGAGACCTGTGCGCCCCCGAAGGAACGGTTGTCCAAGAGACCGCCGTACTCACGAGCAAAAGGCACGCCCTGTGCCACGCACTGGTCGATGATGCTGTTCGCGACCTCTGCTAGACGGTAGACATTCGCTTCACGGGCACGGTAGTCACCACCCTTGATCGTATCGTAAAAGAGACGATAGACGGAGTCACCATCATTCTGGTAGTTCTTAGCAGCGTTAATACCCCCTTGTGCCGCAATCGAGTGTGCGCGGCGAGGAGAATCCTGGATACAGAAGTTCAGGACGTTAAATCCCATCTCTGCCAGCGAAGCAGCAGCGGAGGCACCTGCCAGCCCCGTTCCTACAACGATGATGTCGAGGCGGCGCTTGTTCGCAGGGTTAACGAGCTTCTGATGGTCCTTATAGTTGGTCCACTTCTCGGCCAATGGGCCGGCGGGGATCTTGGAATCTATCTGAGACATAGTGTTTATATGACTGATAATGGATCGCGTGTAGTGTCTTTATCGCTAACGATTAGAGACCACAAGCACCCCCGCAAAGGGATTGGATGAAGTAATACAGTACGACAACGGCAAAGCCTAGGACGATGATCGTTGTGTAAACGTTCGAGAGGCAGCGTAGGCGGTTGAACCAAATCTTATTGTTGAACCCGATGGTGTGTAGCGAGCTCCAGAAGCCATGTGACAGGTGGAACCACAGCGCAACCAGCCATACGAGGTATAGCACGACAAAAATAGGATTAGAGAAGGTGTAGCGAATGAGCCCAGCACCATCCGTAGGGCCTGACACCCCATCGATACCCAGGTCATGCTGACCGATGATCTCGGCTAGCTGCATCTTAGCCCAGAAGTTAAAGAAGTGCAGTGCCAGCCCGAGGATGACGACCACACCGAGGGCCATCATGTTCTGCGAAGCCCACTCTACGCCCTTAGGCTTGTCTACAACGCCATAGCGGTCGTTGCCTCGTGCCTTACGATTCTGATAGGTCAAGATGAACGCATAGACGATATGCACGATGAAGAGGAAGGCCAAGCCCATCGTCCCCACAAGCGCGTACCAATTCGCCCCGAGGAATTCACAGATAGCGTTGTAACCCTCCTCTGAGAAAAGAGCCACAAGGTTCATCGACATGTGGAAGGTCAAGAACAGGATAAGTGCTAGCCCTGAGATACTCATGACCAACTTACGCCCGATCGAAGATTTGATTAACCACGACATACAAGTTCTGTTTATACTGTTGTTTATCTATTTATGCATCTCCAAGGGTAGGTGACGTGCCACATGCCATTATCTCCTCTGCTGATCCTCCCAGCGACACGGCGTAGTCACCCCAACGCACTACAAAGATAAATCAATTAGGTATATCAAGTACTATTATTAGCGAAAAAAAGGCATAATCGTACGAACCTCCATCACCATATCTAGGTATATTCGGCTGTGAAAGCAGGAAAAGCCCTATGTTTTTCTACCTAAAAAAGGCTAACCACATTGCTGTATGACCTCCCTTCACCATCGGGAGAAGGCTTCCCAAGCAGGAGCAGACACCCCTCAATAGGTATCGGGGACACCTCTGAGGAGGTTACGGGGATACCCCTCCTGACTTTACGGGGATACCTCCCGAGAGGTTTCCTCGTTACCTAATTCGATGCTTTTAGGGGAGAGTCATCCACGCAACCTCATGACTCTCTTGAGGCGATGGAGCAAAAGGCTTTGATAAAAGGGTGTGAGGTATTTTCAATAAGACCAAGGACGCATGGCGGCATTCCCCCATTCACTCATTTAGGCTATGCAGTGAATCTATGCTAGCGAGGTAGGAGACGCACACCCTCACCAGCTGTGCTACTTGTCCTCCCTTCCACGGCAGGCATTCCTCCCTCGACAGCCTACTCCTCTACCCTCTCACTAGTGGACGCAGATAGCGGGCAATGAGATAAGCTCCGAGGAGCGTTGCTCCATAGGTTGCCAGCGTGTAGCCCCAAACAGAATGAATATAAAGCACAGGGCTATGGAAAAGCTCCACGAAGGACATGTGTAGAAGATATACCTCTAGCGAAATATCGCCCAAAAGGAGAAGGGAACGCCCCATCTTCCCCTGCTGATGAGCCAGAAAAAGGTTCGTCAAACCTAGGGCTTTGGCAAGGGTCATCAGGAGGATCGGGAGCAAGAAGAGCGAGGCTTGGTATGTATCGATGAAAAAGCGTGCCTGTAGTCCAGGTGCCACAATCCCGAGGACATAAGAGACCATCCCGAGCAGTAGCATTGGGATCGAAAGGGCAAGGTATCGCTTCATAAACCCATAGATCGGTTGCTCCCACAGAGCAAAACCCACCCCAACAGCAAAGCAAAGAGGGTAACGGAGCCAATAGCCACCGAACTCAGCTCGCGAAGCAAAGAGTATAAGGGCAAGCGTCTGCCCCACGAGTAAGAGGAGCGCAATCCATCGCTTCACGCCCCAGCGAAAGGCGAGGAAAAAGAAAATATAGAGGAAGAAGAGCTCACCCAAAAACCAAGCCGGATAGGGCGGGCCAATCACCCCATACCTCAGCCCAGACCAAGAGGCTAGGAGTCTCTCTCCCAACGCCCCCCATGTAAAGGTATCGACCCCTTGGGCAACAATCGTGAGCAGATGAGCCAGAACAAAGAAAAAGAGGAAGGGCTTAACCAGTCCCCAGAGCCTTTTCCTAAGCCAACCCGACCAATACTTCGTAAGGGCTCCCCCTTGGCGTGCCTCCTGCAACCTCAGCTGTGTCATGAGGCCAAAGCCCGAGAAGAAGAAAAAGAAAGCAAGAGCAAGGGGAGTGAGAGCACTACAGAGCTGTAGCCAAAGGGAGGCCTCACCGGGCGCACACGTAGCACAGAGGTGTGTACCAACGATGAAGAGCGAGAGGATGCCCTTGATGGCAATAGTATATTCCTTGGGTAGGGTGCTGGGGGTAGCAGAGTAGCTCATCTTCCTTGCCTTGTCTTAAGTGATTACGATACACAAAGATACGACGAAGAGATATTACTCACCCCCGATGAGCCCCCCACCCAAAGGTCTAAAAAGAGGATCCCCCTGTGAAGCAGGCGCCTCACAGGGGGATCCGTTATGTAATCCTAAAGGGATTAGAGCAGCTCTTCGACCGCCTTCCTCAGCACGTCGATGCTCTGTGCTCCGACGAGCTTCTTAGCAACTTCGCCGTTCTTGATGAAGAGGATCGTGGGGATATTACGCACGCTGAAGCGGCTGGGGAGTTCTTCGTCCTTGTCGACGTCACACTTCCCGATCGTCACACGACCTTCATACTCTTGTGCAAGTTGCTCGATGAAGGGACCTACCATCTGGCAGGGACCGCACCATGTGGCCCAAAAGTCCACTACCACGGGCTTGCCATCAGCAATAAGGGTCTCGAAGTTTTGGCTGTTGATTTCTAGTGCCATGATTTATTCCTTTCGTTATTAATAGGTGATATATGCTACTTATTTACCGTCATCTGGATACCATGCAGACGGCAGAAATCCAAGAGGACAGGCGAGGGAGCGATGAGGTTACGATCGTAAGAAAGCTCGACATCGTTTCGCCCTGTACCGTCTGTGATACGAATAGATAACATGGCGGCACCCTTATTGTTTTCATCGCTAGGATTTGCCACCACAGGAGCGAGTAGAGTGCTTAGCTCCGCTATAATCTCTTCACTGATAGTACGCACGTCGATGACAAGGTGTACAGAGGTAATTAGGCTCGCTGCTACAGAGGAGAGTAAGTCGATACGCTGTATGTTGAGCTCCAGCTCATCTCCATAACGTCTCTTCTGTACCGTACCTGATAGGAGCACATACAAGCCCTTCATGCAATACTTGGCATGATTGGCATAGCTCTCTCCAAAGAAGGCGACATCTATCGAGCCTGCAAGATCCTCGACCGTGATACGAGCATAGGGATCTCCACGCTTAGTCATACCCTGGAATACCTTCGAGATCAATCCACCGAAGCTCACCTGACGTCCCTCACCAACAGCAGCTAGGTCACTAAGCTCTGTCGTGCGATGTGTGCAGTAGCACTCTAGGATTACGCGATATGGGTCTAGTGGATGGCCCGAAATATAAATCCCAATCAAGTCCCGCTCCCTATTGAGGCGCTCGAGATCCGAGAACTCTGGGCGAATGCTCGGTGGCGTCGGGCGTGGTATCTGCAGAGCATCTTCATCCCCCCCGAAGAGGGAGGCCTCATTCAGCCCCTGCTCACTCATCACAACCTGTCCATAGCGCACGAGGGCGGTGAGGAATGAGTCTTCCCCACTCTCCATTGGAGCTAGATACAGCTCTCTTGGGAAACCAAAGCTGTCAAATGCTCCAGAGAAGACAAGGCTCTCCAAAGTCTTTTTATTGGCAACACTCGAGGAAATACGCTCAAAGAAGTCAAAGACGGAGACGAAGGGGCCATCCTTCTCCCGCTCGGCAACAATCATATCCACAGCAGAGCTAGCTACGCCCTTAATGGCATTGAGCCCAAAGCGGATGCTCCCCTCTGCATTGACCGAAAACTTATAGTCAGACTCATTGACGTCTGGCCCGAGGACCGCAATCCCCATTGCCCGACACTCGTCCATGAGCTTCACCAGCTCCGTGATATTGTTTAGGTTACGACTCAGGGCACCCGCCATGTATTCTGCGGGGTAGTTTGCCTTGAGGTAGGCTGTCTGATACGCCACCCAGCTGTAGCAGGTAGCATGGCTCTTGTTAAACGCATAGCTCGCAAACTTCGCCCAGTCAGCCCATATCTTCTCTAGGATGTCCTCCTTATAACCCTTTTTACTTCCCCCCGCTAAGAACTTCACCTTGAGCGCTTCCATCTTATCCTTGAGCTTCTTCCCCATCGCCTTACGAAGCTCATCCGATTGTCCTCGGGTGAAGTCTGCGATCTCTCGGGAGAGTAACATCACCTGCTCCTGATATACCGTGATGCCGTAGGTATCCTTCAGGTATCGCTCCATGCAAGGGAGGTCGTACACAATCTCCTTGCGCCCGTGCTTCCTCTCAATAAAATCCGGGATATACTCCATCGGCCCTGGACGATAAAGGGCATTCATCGCTATCAGATCCTCAAAGGTCGTAGGCTGGAGCTCTCGGAGGTATTTCTGCATACCCGCAGACTCAAATTGGAAGGTACCTATCGTCCGACCAGCTTGATAGAGTTCATATGTCTTCTCATCCTCCCTTGATATGGTATCAATGTCAATCTCCTCCCCTCTGCGCTTCTTGATATTATGCAGAGCCTCCTTGATGATAGACAAGGTCTTTAGACCGAGGAAGTCCATTTTGATAAGCCCAGTGGACTCGATCACTGAGCCTTCGTACTGTGTAACGAGGAGGCTTTCGCCTGTAGCTTTATCCTCCGCCGTACTAAGTGGGACGACGTCACTGATATCCATCTTCCCGATGATGATACCACAGGCATGCACCCCCGTACTGCGAATATTCCCCTCCAGCATCTGCGCATACTTCAGCGTATCATGTACCAGGGGATCTGGGCTAAGCGAAGCCTGGCGAAGCTCTGGCACGAAGTTGATGGCAGCGGGAATGTTTACGGACTTGACATCGGGTATCTTATCTGGAATGAGTTTGGCAAGGCGATCACTCTCAGAGAGGGGGAGCTTCTGCACTCGTGCCACATCCTTAATAGCACTCTTGGCTGCCATCGTACCATAGGTCACGATATGTGCTACTCGCTCGTAACCGTACTTCTCCGTTACCCACCGCAAGACATCCGCTCGCCCGTCATCATCGAAGTCCACATCAATATCAGGCATCGAGATACGGTCAGGATTGAGGAAACGCTCAAACAGGAGGTCGTAGCGAATAGGGTCAATATCCGTAATGTTTAGACAATAGGCCACAGCAGAGCCCGCCGCCGATCCACGCCCAGGCCCCACGAAGACCCCCATCGAACGTGCCGCAGCAATGAAGTCCTGCACGATGAGGAAGTACCCAGGGAAGCCCATATTTGCAATCGTCTCCAGCTCGAAGTCAATACGCTCACGTACAGTCTCTGTTAGCTCGTCACCATACTTACGCTTTGCCCCCTCATAGGTTAGATGGCGCAGATATTCATCTGCCGAAGCGAACTCCTCAGGGATAGGGAAGTCAGGCATCAAAGGTCCATGGTCTATGCTATAGAACTCCACCTTGTCACAAATCTCTTGTGTCGTGGCAAGTACCTCAGGGACGTCTGCGAACAAGGCATTCATCTCCTGCGTCGTCTTCATCCACTCCTGCTTGCTATAGCGCATGCGCTTGGGGTCGTTGAGATCCTTCCCCGTGCTCAGACAAATCAAGCGATCGTGTGCCTCGGCATCCTCTTCATTCAGGAAGTGAATATCGTTTGTCGCAATCACCTTCACTCCATGCTTCTTCCCTAGCTCCAGCAGGACAGCATTCACCTGTTGTTGTTTCTCGTAGGTCTCTTGGTTCCCGAGGGGATTATCGGTCTTGTGTCGTTGTAGCTCAAGGTAAAAGTCCTCACCAAAGATCCCCTTGAACCATTGGATGCTCTTCTCTGCTTCCTCTATATTCCCATGCATGATGTGCTGAGGGATCTCTCCTCCTAAGCAGGCAGAGGAGACAATAATACCCTCATGATGCTTCTCTAGAAGCTCCTTATCGATGCGTGGACGATAATAGTAGCCATCAATCCATGCACGAGAGACCATCTTAATAAGGTTCTTGTATCCCGTGATATTCTTAGCCAGCAAGACAAGATGCCAGCCACTATTATCTATGGATTGATTAGGTCGGTAGGGGTTGGGGACGTTTGCCTCTTTCTTGAACCGTGAGCGACGCGCACAATAGACTTCACAGCCTAGGATGGGCTTAAATAAAGGCTTTGCCTCAGCCTCTTTTAACTTCTCTCGTAGATCAGCCAATGTAGCTTCATCTTCGGTCGTCCGTTCCGCCTTCTCCTCAAGCTTCTGTATCTCCTTTTTCAGCCTCTTTACTTCTGAGAGAATTGGGTCATTCTTTTTGGCTACATAATTATAGAACTCTTTGATACCAAACATTGCCCCATGGTCAGTCAGGGCGATACCACTCATCCCATCCTGGATTGCCTTATCGACAAGACCCTTAATTGAGGCTTGTCCGTCTAGGAGAGAGAACTGAGAGTGCACATGCAGGTGTACAAAGCGTTGCATATCTGTAGCCATAAGCTGTAAATCCGGATTACGTATCATTCAGAGAAAGCGATACGACCTGCGCATCTCCTTTCTTTGAGGCACAAAGTTACCGTAAATCCTTGTATTCCCTTCCCCACATACCCGTCTCCATCAACTCCAGAGGCGGCACCTCCAGACATATTTTATTGGAGCATCTTCCCCTCATTGCATCGTTAGGCGTAGAGTAGCCCTCACCACATGCCCATCGATTGCAATTACGGAAGGGCAGTCCTAGCACACGGGATCTTATTCCATGACTGAAGTATAAAGAGCTACCCTCTCACTACAGGTCCAAGTCTAATAGCTAGATTGGAGAGAGCTGATAAATGCTTTTGCTCCTAGGTCAGTCCTTGAAAAGGGGTGCAGGTCGCATTTATTCACATCGCTTCAGAGCTCACCAATCTGGCGAAGGCCATGGATGAGGAGGAGCTTATAGGAAACTCATACACAATCAAATACAAAGATCACCAAAACACGAATTGACGACTTGCCATAACTCGTCACAAAGAGTTATAGTAACTCGTGATGAAAAGTTATGGTAACTCGTCGAAGAGAGTTATGGTAACTCGTTACAACGACTTATAGTAAGTCTTTACCACCCTTTCACAAACCCCGTATCTGGGGATTTTATGAAGGGAGGTGACAGACCATCTTAGCAAAGGGATTATTATACGACGTACTCATCATCATCCATATGTATCAGCCCTTAATGTTTCCCTTTCATCTAAGCCTAGTTATGAAGAATAAGGGTAACTTTGTCTTACAAATTCTGCATACTAACCCAAGTATTGGATGATCCTATATAATACGACCTTTGTCATGGCACCGCTCTCGGAGGGTGCTTTTCTGGAGTTTATGCAAGAGGTTTACCTCCCTGCCTTAGCTCAGGATGACCTCATCAAAGAAGGAAGCCTTCGCCTGCACCGCATCCGTCAGCAGGGTGAAGAGGTAGACAGCATCAGCTATGCCTTGCACTTCTATACACCGACAGAGTACCATCTACAGGACGTCCTCTCCAATACTGGGCTACGTCTGGCAGAGGCTCTCGTCGCACGCTTCGGGGAAGCTGTTATTGGGTTCAGCACCATAATGGAGGAAGTCGGTTAGGCAGGATGAAGCACGTCTCTGAGCGCATAATCATGGGCATAGACCCAGGCACCATCATCATGGGATATGGCCTACTCGAGGTAAAAGGGCAAGAGGCAAAGCTCCTCGCCCTAGGGACGATTAATCTGAATAAGTTCGACAACCATTATCTGCGCCTGCGTCGTATCTTTGATCGTGTGCTGGGGCTCATCGATGAGTATCATCCTGATGAGCTCGCCATCGAAGCCCCCTTCTTCGGCAAGAATGTGCAGAGTATGCTCAAGCTCGGCCGAGCCCAAGGTGTAGCTATGGCTGCCGCCCTAACGCGCGACATCCCCATCACCGAATATGTCCCAATGCGTATCAAGCAAGCTATCACTGGCAACGGAGCGGCATCAAAAGAGCAAGTAGCAGGGATGCTCCAGCGTTATCTAAAAATACCCGAAGGGGATATGCCCAAGGAGCTAGATGCCACGGATGGTCTTGCTGCAGCTCTTTGTCATCACTTCCTCACTTCTTCCCCCTTAACCTCTAGCAGTGCAGGTGCAGCGAAGACCTGGAGAGACTTCGTCCGTCAAAACCCCACTCGTATCAAAGGTCAAAAGAGCTAAACAACCTTTGTACCAAATGCTTTTAGCTTAAAAATCTGTCTGAAGAAAATGAAAATAGTCTATTGCATCAAGAGCCTCCATCACGCTGGAGGGATGGAGCGTGTCACAACAACGAAGGCAAACTACTTTGCAGAGCAGGGGCATGATGTCACCATTGTCGTCACTGACCTATCTAGACGGGAGCCTTTCTTCCTCCTCAATCCATCTATTCATGTAGTAGATTTATCTATCAATTATGATGAGATAGATGGGACATCTCGACTAAGGAAGTACTGGCACCTTTATAAACATAGAAAGCATCACAGAAAGCTCCTCACGGAATACCTCAAGCAAGCACAGCCTGATATCACTATATCAACGGGCTATCATGAGTTTTCCTTCCTGCACTCCATCAAAGATGGTAGCGTCAAGGTAGGAGAACACCACGGGTCATTTGGGAACATAAAAAAAGAGCATCGATTCTCTTCAAAAAACTACCTACGCCGCCTTATGGCTTGGTGGGCGACACGTTCATTCGCATCGCATGCTTCTCGCTATGATTGCATGCAACTATTAACAAAAGAGGATGCTTCGTTCTGGGATGGAAAAATCAAGCACCTGCAAGTGATTCATAACATTGTCCCCATTCACTCCGATATTACAGCTCCACTTTCTAACAAGCGATGTATTGTAGTTGCTCGTTTTAGTCATGAGAAGAATCTCCATGAAATCTTAGAGATATGGGCAATAGTCTCTGCGCAACATCCAGACTGGGAACTTGTTTTCTTCGGAGATGGCTACCTGCAACAAAGCCTAGAGGATCGGGCTAGAGCCTTAAAGATTGACACAAGCTGCCACTTCTACTCTCCAACGAACACGATTACGCAAGAGTATCTGCAATCCTCCATCCTTCTTATGACATCCCACTCTGAAGGGCTCCCTATGGTTCTTCTGGAGGCACAGGAGGTGGGATTACCCTCAATATGCTATGCTTTCCACTGCGGTGCACGTGATGTAATTTGTGATGCTATTGAAGCACCTGGATTCGTTGTCCCGTACGGAGATAGGCACGCCTTTGCGGAAAAGCTCAGCCTACTCATGGAAGACGAAGAACTGAGATACAAGATGGGGCAAGCTGCCAAAGCTAACGCTCATCGCTTTAGCCCTGAGGTAATCCTTCCTCAGTGGGATGCTCTCTTCCAGTCATTGACCAAAGAAAAGAAATAAGACTATGAACACCTCTCCTCTCCTTGCCGTCATTGTACCTGTCTACAAGGTAGAAGATTATCTTCGTGAGTGCATTGACTCCATCCTCTCCCAGTCTTATACCTCACTTCGTGTAATCCTTGTGGATGATGGATCCCCTGATCGCAGCGGTGAAATCTGCGAAGAATATGCTCACCAAGACCCTCGAGTCATTGTCGTACATAAGGAGAATGGTGGTCAATCTACAGCACGTAACAGAGGGCTAGAGTTAGCCAAAGATGCCACCTACATTACTTTCGTCGACAGCGATGACTACATAGAGCCAGACATTTATAAGGCTGCAATCTCGTTTCTGGAGGAACACCAAGAGGTTGATATTGTCGGCTTTGGAATTAATGAGCTACGCACGGAGGGGAAAGTTTATTGCGGAGAATCTGTTGGCAGACTCTACTCCCGAGAGGAAGCTCTACGTGAGGTCACTCAAGGCTTTTCTTTTAAACTTGGCCCATCCGTATGGTCTAAAGTCTTCAGACAGGAAGCAATTGGCACCATACGTTTCCGCGAAGGCTATGTGTACGAGGACAACAGCTTCGTGCTTGAAGTCCTCCACAAGATTAAGTCTTACTACCTACTTCCTATTGCAGGATACAACTATAGGATGGGGCGAGATGGCTCTACAACTGGGGTATTCAGTGAGCGCATGTCCTACCTCTTCAATAACATAGAGGAACTAATGAGCCGCTACACAAGAGATAGGGATATGCTCCTGCACGCAAACACAATGGCTGTAAATTACCTGTGGATGTACTGGTATCAACTTTACTTAGAAGCCCCGGAGAAGTATCAAGAAATAACTAAAGCCTTCCTTCCTTATTTGAAGCGAGCACGTCGACGTCCCTACCTCAATGTAGCAGGAGGTCGAATACATGCTATGAAAACTTGGCTCTTCCTGCACGCTCCATATCTATACACACGTCTCAGCCTGCGATAGTACCCAATAGTACCATATTATCATCTTCTCATCTCGCCGAGCACTCCTCTGAGGTACCCTATGCACCTTTGGGGTGTGAAAGATTATTTGCTCACATATCATAGAGCCGAAAGACTGGGATGAAAAAGCCACAACTCATCATAGACAGTTCGCTGCCCTACCTAAGCACATTAGCAGAGGAGGTCGGCGAAGTCATACGTTTGGACAGTACAGACTTCTCTTCCGAACGGATTAAGAACGCCGATGCCCTGCTCATCAGAAGTGTCGTACAATGTGATGAAACCCTCCTCGAGGGGAGCTCCGTACGCGTCATTGCCTCCGCAACGGCAGGGTTTGACCATATCGACACTGCCTACTGCGAGGAGCATCATATTCACTGGCACAACAGCCCTGGATGCAACGCCCTCGGCGTGGTGCAATATGTACTCTCGGCTCTCTCGCTCTGGTCGCTACAACGAGGTGAGACGCTACAAGGCAAGACCATCGGGATCATTGGCGTAGGGAACGTCGGGGGAAGACTCGCCAAGCGTGTCACAGCACTCGGACTACAACCCTTGCTCTACGACCCTCCTCGAGTGGAGCGTGAGGGAGCGGAAGGCTTCACAACCTCCCTCGAGACACTCCTCGCAGAGAGCGACATCATCACATTACACGTACCTCTGACCAAAGATGGACGCTACCCAACCCAAGGGATGGTGGATCCTGCTTTCCTCAAACGATGCTCTCGGAGGCCTCTCCTCATCAACGCTTGCCGGGGAGGAGTGACACCCAGCATGGCTCTACACGAAGCACTAGACAAAGGCTGGATCAGAGATGTTATCCTCGACTGCTGGGAAGGCGAACCTACGATTGATGGTAGGCTAGCACGCAAAGCCTTCATTGCCACCCCACATATCGCAGGCTGGACTGCCGATGGGAAGTGGCGTGGGTCACGCATGGCTCTCGAGGCAATCTGTGATGACTTAGCACTAAATAAGCCCAAGGGGCTATGGGATGCCTCCTGCCTACCCACACCCAGCACCCCCATGATTGACCTCTCATGCTACCCCAAGGGGGAGCGTGTACGTCGTGCCCTACTTCACACAGCTAACCCCAGTGCAACGACACAAGAGCTGCAAGCCACACCTCAGGATTTCAATCGTCTACGCAAGAGCTATCTCTTCCCTCGTGAGGCTTCGGCTTACCATATTGTAGGGTATGATGAGGCAGAGGCACTGCTCCTTAGGCAGCTCGACTTCAACCTCAGCTAATCGGCTAGCGTGAAGCCTTGATAACACACGCGTTCGATTACAGCAGGTCATCGCACAACAGGAAGCAAAGACGTAGCCATTAGGTTAAGTTCATCCTCATAGTCTACAGGCTAGGATGGTACCCCTAATGGCTACTTCTTCGTTTCTCTCGCTTTTAGTTCTTCTTGCCTTGTCCCTCTTTATTATCGATTGCCATCTCTCTCAAACGCCCTAGATACAGGGCTAGTGAGCGAGGCGTAACGACTTACCATAAGTCGCCAAAACGAGTTACCATAACTCTCTTCAACGACTTACCACAACTCTCTTCAGCGAGTTACCATAACTCTTTGTAACGAGTTATGGTAACTCGTCATGCCACATTTTTTGACCTGCGCATTTCACTCTGTAAGAGCAAGGTATAAACCACTCCAAACAGTTTAAAGTACTTGTATCGAATACCCGCTGACAATCGGTCAGAGTTACACTCCTCTTTCCTCACTTTATCCCACTCTATCGAGATGACAGGGAAGTAGTCGCATGAGATTAGCTTATCTTTGCCTCTATAAAATATGAAGATGAAGCGATCCCTCAGCTACCTCCACAAAGGACTAGCCCCATCACAAATAGGTCTCCTCACGCTCCTCGTCCTCACCCTCTTGGGAGGGCTCAGGAGTGAGGCACAGATTACTCAGCCACTACCAGCACGCTCTAGTGAGGGCGTACTACGTAAGGCGTTCGTAGGCGAAGCTCGCACAGCAGCTTTGGTACCTACTGTCCTCCGTCTACCAGAGCTGAGGACAGCAGAGCTACCCAAGCTAGACACCCACAAGGGGAAAGGCTTTCGCACCTATCAGTTCGCCCTAGAGCGTCCCCTCGATGCGGATGCCCACAGCTTCGGAGAATATCTCGTAGATGGAGCGGGCAACTATGTATGGAGGGCAGAGCTCATCGCTACGGGAGCAAAGAACGTCAGCCTGTGTCTGAGTCGTTTTGCTCTCCCCGAGGGAGGACGGCTCTTCATTACAGGTGCAGAGGGAGACCAAATCGGAGCCCTCACGAGCCAAAACAACGCACCAGACAGCCTCTTACAACTGCGACCCTTAGAGGGCGATTACCTGAGGTTGGAGTATGACTTCCCCATGGGATATACGCCCGAGCGTGGTGAACTACCCTTCCAGATACAGGCACTTTTCCATGGCTTCCGTAGCTGGAGGGCAGAGCCTGACTTTGCTCATCCTGGTGAGCCCTTCTATGACTATACCATCAATGGGTATAATGGACTCACAGAGATTGCTTGCATACCAAATGTCCTTGCCTATCCTAGTCGTTGGAAGGAGACCCGCAGTGTTGTACAGCTCATGGTCGGGGGATCGCGGATCAGCAGTGGTGTGCTCATCAACACCACACGCTCCGATGGTACGCCCTACGTCCTGACCTCAGGGCACTGCGTCAATCAGCTATTTGCATTAAAAGGAGACCTCCTCAAGGTTAAGAAGGAAGCTGCCACGACCGTCTTCTTCTTTAACTTCCAAACGCCACAGCGAGAAGGTAATATACGTGCCACCGAGGAGCAAAGCCTCAGTGGTGCAGAGCTCATAGCCTACAATGAGGACTCCGACATGGCGCTCCTTCGTATCGTGGGGCTCCCTGCCTCGAGGAAGATCCCAGAGGCTTATCAGCCTTACTTCGCAGGCTGGAGCATCGAGGCACAGCCTCGCGCCCCATTCTTTGGCATACACCATCCACTTGGCTCTACCAAACGCTACTCAGAGGCTGCCGATAGGACGCTCTCACTAGAAGACTATTGTTTGGGCTTGTTGTGCGACCCTTCATGGGAGGGTAAGCACTGGATGGTACATCGCTGGAAAATAGGCTCCACGGCAGCAGGTTCCTCTGGCTCTCCACTCTTCGATGGCGAAGGTCGTGTCATCGGGGCATTGACGGGAGGCTCCTCCAATTGCTCTTCACCCACAGAAGATGCCTATTGGGCAATTAAAGAAGCTTGGCGAAAAGACCCAACCAAGGGAAGCCTCACCGCCCTACAACCTTGGCTCGACCCTTCGGGCACAGGGCAAGAGACTTGTGCAGGCTATGATCCCATAGCTCCCAAGGTCATCCAGCGCATCAGTCATCTCTACCCTGACCCCAATACTCCGAGCCAGGGAGGCAATAGACCTAATTATATCTATAAGCCAACGACAAGTACCGAGGAGCTAGGAAGCGTCTTCACCCTCCCCGAGAGTCGTACGGTACGTGTCCTCGGAGCGTACGTTGTCTTTAAGTCGAATAAAGACCTAGCTCGTACGCAACTCCCTCAGCTACGTGTTGCACTATCTCCCTTCCGAGGCGATGGGGAGCTAACGACTCCACTCTTTGAGTTCGCTTCAACAAACGTTGGGAAGTTCAGCGCCCACGAGGAGCAGGGGAATAAGTATGTCCTCCGCTCGCGCACGCTGAGACAAGACTCTATTGAGGTCTTTTTCCCAGCCCCTGCAACCCCTACCCTTACCCTACCCGAAGGACAATATATCCTCTCTTGTGGCAATAAGGAGGGAGGAGCGATGCGTCTACCCGTACTCATGCATCAGGGTGGGCCAATAGATTCGCATGGTTGGTCAGCATGGACACGCAAGGTGGGCGAGGCTTGGCAACGCAGTGCGGATGTATCCAATGGGGCATATTGGATTGACCTCCTCATCGAAACGTCCACCCCCGCTAAGACAGGTCGTAACGTCTCTACACAAGATGCACTTATCCACGCCTACTATCACGACCGCCAGCTCCATATCAAGGCTGACCTCGCCCTCTACAAGTCAGTAGACGTACGCATTTACTCCATGCTGGGCGAAGAAGTATTACGTGCTCGCTATTCCTTCAATCAGGATCATCTAACCCTTCCTCTCAGCCTCCCTTCGGGGCAGTATGTGGCAACGGTTGTCCCTACACGTACCTCAACGAGCGAAGTCCCAAGCCGTAAGGTCGCCTTCTCCTTTATATTACCCTAAAATGATCACCCCATACAAAGACAGTGACGAGCCTAAGGTCGATCAGATACGCAAGATGTTTAATCGGATCGCTCCGAAGTATGACCGGCTTAATCGAATCATTTCACTAGGTCTCGACCGCTCATGGCGAAGACGAGCTCTGCATCTATTAGCCCCCTATCAGCCAAAAGAAGTGCTGGATGTCGCCACGGGGACAGGGGATCTCGCCATCGAACTTGTACAAACGATCCCATCCATCACCCACGTGACAGGGATTGATATATCCGAGGAGATGATGCGCATAGGGGGTGAGAAAGTACGCATGCTGGGCTTAGATAGGAAGATTGACTTCCTTAGGCAGGACTCCACCGCCACAGACTTCACTGAGGCAACGTTTGATGCGGCGACGATTGGCTTTGGCATTCGGAACTTCTCTGACATCCCCGCTGCAGCTCGTGAGCTACACCGCATACTACGTCCCTCTGGTGTCCTCATCATTGTCGAGCTCTCCGAGCCTACAAACCCCATTCTACACCTAGGCTACAAGCTCTACGCAGGGCACATTGTCCCCCTCATCGGACGCCTTATGACGGAGGATAAGGATGCCTACAGCTACCTTCCTCAGTCCATCAAGGCAATGCCACAGAGGGAGCAAATGGTCGAGATCCTAAAGGAGGCAGGCTTTCGGGAGGCCTTCTACGAAAGTATCTTCCCCGGCTCATGTACTATCTATGTCGGGATTAACGCTGCTCCTATCCCCTTCCCTACCGAGGACATTGCCGAATAATCTATGGCTAAGAAAAAGACGATCTACCACTGCACCGAGTGTGGGGCTCAGTACCCGAAATGGCAAGGCTTCTGCTCACAGTGTGGCGTATGGAATAGCATTGAGGAGGAAGAAATCGTAGTAGGCAAGAAGGACGCATCCTCTTCCTTCTCCGCCACAACCCTAAGCCCCTCTCGACCGATACGTATCCAAGACATTGAGCGCAGGGAGGAGGTACGTCTCGACCTCGGTGACCCAGAGCTCAATCGTGTACTTGGTGGTGGTCTTGTCCCAGGCTCCTTTGTCCTGCTCGGTGGTGAGCCCGGCATCGGGAAGTCCACCCTCATCCTACAAACCGTCCTAGGCACACCCTATCGCACGCTCTACATCTCGGGGGAGGAGAGCCTCTCTCAGCTCAAGATGCGTGCTGATCGCTTGGGCGGGTCTGAGAGCGAATGTCTCATCTATGCAGAGACCAGCCTAGAGAAAATCCTTCACACAGCTCACGACATCCACCCTGACCTCCTCGTCATAGACTCCATACAGACGATCCAGACTGAGCTATCGGACTCCTCAGCGGGGAGCGTCTCACAGATCAGGGAATGTGCTGGGGCGCTACTTAAATACTGTAAGACGGAGGGTGTGGCAGTCATCCTCATCGGACATATCAATAAAGAAGGTAGCATCGCTGGCCCCAAGATACTGGAGCATACGGTGGATGTCGTCCTGCAGTTCGATGGGGACAAGCACTACATGTACCGTATCCTCAGGGGGCAAAAGAACCGCTTTGGCAGTACCGCCGAGCTAGGCATCTATGAGATGCGTCACAGCGGGCTACGCCCTGTAGATAACCCATCCGAGCACTTGATGAGCCACACCGGGCTACGTCTCAGTGGGGTAGCCATTGCTGCTGCCATGGAGGGAGTACGCCCCTTCCTCATCGAGACGCAAGCCCTCGTCAGCTCAGCAGTCTACGCCACCCCCCAACGCTCCTCGACAGGCTACGATACCCGACGTATGAATATGCTCCTAGCGGTCTTGGAGAAACGAGCAGGCTTTAAGCTCATCCAAAAGGACGTCTTCCTCAACATCGCTGGTGGCATACGGCTGAGCGATCCTGCCTCGGATCTTGCCGTCATCTCCGCCGTACTCTCCTCGAGCCTTGATCTCGCACTCCCCGAGGGTGTTTGCCTCACGGGCGAAGTCGGGCTATCGGGTGAAGTACGCCCCGTTAGTCGCATAGAGCAGCGTCTGATGGAGGCGGAGCGCATCGGCTTCCGTGCAATGATCCTACCCGAGGGAAATCTCGCAAGCCTGCCTGAGGATCCTACACGTAAGATCCGTCTCGTTGGGGTAAAGACTGTGGAGGAGGCCTTTCGTCTCCTCTTCCGCAAGGAGGGATAAAGTCCCTCCACTTCTACCCCTACTTGCCTCCTCGCACGCTCGCAGGGCAAGCCCCGACCTCTCTAACAGGCGAACTCTCTCCCCAAAGCTCAATCCTTTCCCTCTATTTCCTCAAAAGCACTATGGCAGGAAGGTCAACTCCTAAGACCCTCCTGCCCTTGGTGTATAAACAGTTTCCGTGTATAGGAAAACGCACGCCTTCCTCTAGTGGACTACACCCAAACCCTAGGCAAGGCACAAACCACTACAAATCAATTCGATACAAGCACACAAAAACACACCTAAACGAGTTACCATAACTCGTCTCTACGACTTACCATAACTCGCTGAGATGACTTACCACAACTCGTTGCGACGAGTTACCATAACTCGTCGAAGCGACTTATGGCAACTCGCAGTTACTTCATTTCACACAAATGTATCTAGCTTATATTTAAACACTTACAAAACACCATTTCGTCATACTCTGGAGATTCATCCTAGGAGAGCAAAAGATGTGATAAAGAGGGCTTTTCGAGACTTATTATTGAAAAAGTAGTTGCATTTTCATATCTTTGTTAAATTCGACACTTGACACGGAACAAAAAAGACTAGATAACATCATGCACTCATGGAGCATGCCCCATTAGCATACGAACCTATTCTACTCGTCGGGTCAATCCTCATGCTCGCTGGGATCATGGCAGGCAAGGTTGGGACGCGCTTTGGCGTGCCTGCCCTGCTCCTCTTCCTCATCACGGGGATGATCTTCGGTAGCTCGGGACTCGGGATACAGTATAATGACGCAGGGCACACCCAATTCGTTGGGATGATCGCCCTCACCGTCATCCTCTTCTTCGGGGGACTAGAGACGAAGTTCATAGAGATCCGTCCCATCCTCGGGCCAGGGATTACGCTCTCCACGCTGGGTGTACTACTGACAACCGTCAGCTTCGGAGGCTTCCTCTATGGAATGGATCAGCTAGGCTTTGCTCCCGTACACTTTACCTTCCCCATCGCTCTGCTGCTGGCCGCCACGATGTCCAGTACTGACTCGGCTTCTGTCTTCGCCCTGCTACGCTCGAAGAACATGCACCTCAAGGAGGGTCTGCGCCCCATCCTAGAGCTCGAGAGCGGGAGTAATGACCCGATGGCCTACATGCTCACCATTGCCCTCATTCAGTATGTCACGGGGGGGAGCGAAGGCTCCATAGGGAGCATCCTACTGACCTTCCTACTACAATTCTCAGTCGGTGGATTGCTAGGCTATGCGATGGGATGGCTAACAGTCAAGTTTCTCAACAAAGCGAATATTGGCAACGAAGCCCTATATCCCATCCTCCTGCTCTGTGCGGTCTTCCTAACCTTCTCCGCTACAACGCTCCTACAAGGTAATGGCTATCTAGCTGTCTACATCATGGGAGTGGTCGTAGGAAATAAAAAAGTCATACACAAGAAGAGTATCGTCACCTTCTTCGACGGGCTGACGTGGCTACTGCAGATTGCCCTCTTCATCATATTGGGGCTGTTTGTCGATGCACACAACCTGCTACCGATTGCAGGCTTTGCCCTCTTGGCTGGTCTGTTCATGATCTTCGTTGCCCGACCTCTGGCCGTACACCTCTGTCTCGTCTTCTTCCCGAGCATCAGTATGCGTGGTCGGTGGTTCCTCTCCTGGGTTGGGCTCCGAGGTGCTGTACCGATTATCTTTGCTACCTACCCTTTGATGAGCCAAGTTGAGGGAGCAGAGACTCTCTTTAATATTGTCTTCTTCATCACCCTACTCTCGCTACTCATCCAGGGTAGTACCATGCCTGCGGTGGCACGCTTGCTGAAACTGGACGAAGAAGCGAAGGATAAAGTGAGCCTATTCGGTGTGGAAATCCCTCAGCACACAGGTGCGCAGATGGTAGAGCGGGAGGTAACGAACGAAATGCTCTCCGACGGACGTCTCTTGATGGAGATTGACCTCAGGGAGGAGGAACTTGTCATCCTGGTACGCCGTGGCGATAACTACATGGTGCCTAAGGGAAAGCTCGCACTCGAGGTAGGTGACATCCTGCTCATCGTCTTCGAGCAACACACCAAGAAGTAGCCATCGAGGTTCAAGCACAACTATCGACAGCTTGGGTAAGACGAAGAACACATATCTGATAGGAGGCAATCAGCGACAGACGACCCTAACACAGAAGGTCTGGGCACTGGCTTTGCCCAATATCCTATCGAACGTCACCGTCCCACTCCTGATGCTCTGCGACATGGCTATGGCAGGGCGGATGGCTCACTCCGAGAGCATTGCTGCCGTAGCCATTGGTGCAGCCGTGACGCACTTTGTCATCGGCATCTGGAGCCTTCTGAGGATGGGAACAACAGGCTTTACAGCACAGGCCTGGGGAGCAGGCGATGTGCGTGCACTCCTTCGTCAGCTCTCCTCAGGATCAATCATTGCCCTCACTGTCGGGCTCATACTCGTACTGCTTCGTCCACTCTATATCACACCGGCTGCAGACCTCCTGCAGGACGGCTCTGCCTCCCTTTCCTTAGAGGCACAAGAGTACCTCAGTTACTCTTTCCTTGGCGCTCCTGCGGCACTCCTTCTGTACGTATATAATGGTTGGCTCATCGGAGTGCAGCGCATGAAGCTCGTGATGAGCGTGAGCATCGGGAGCAACCTCGCCAATATCCTCTTCAGTTATCTCCTAGCCTTCCCCTTCAAGATGGGCGTCGGGGGGCTAGCTCTAGGTACGGCTCTAGCTCAGTATGCAGCCATCATTGCTCTTGCTCTCGGTGCTTGGCATAGCCATAGACGTATCCTGAGGCTCTTCTCTCGGAAGTATCTCTGGCATCCGCCGACACTTGTCCGCTACTTCCATGTAGGGAAATATCTACTCATCCGCACGCTTACCCTACAAGCTGTGACGCTCTTCTTCATACATGCAGGCGGAATGATTGGAGTCACAACCTTGGCGGCTAACAGCCTCTTGATGCAGCTCTTCACCCTCTTCTCCTATTTCATGGATGGGATAGCCTATGCAGCAGAGGCTCTTGTCGGGGAAGCAATCGGAGCAAGAGATCGAAATCGGCTGAAGCAGGTTATCCCAACGGTGCTTCGTGTCGGGCTCATCCTAGCCTCCATTGGTGCTGTACTCTATGCTTTCCTACCCGAGCCCTTCCTCTCTCTGCTGACGGACAAGACCAATGTGCTGGAGCGTGCATTGGAGTTTCGGTATTGGATGGCACTCGTACCCTTGGTTTCCTTTGCTGCCTTCCTCTGGGATGGGATACTCGTTGGAGCTACGGACAGCCGTACGATGGGTATGGCTATGCTGGTTGCTGGAGCTACGTTCTTCTTGGTCTATGCTGTGACCATTCATCCTCTCGGGGCGCATGGTCTTTGGATTGCTTTCCTCAGCTACCTCACGGTGCGCAGTACCCTCGTCTGGCTCCTCGGCGCACGGCTCTACCGAGGCTAAGCATCCTACGAATCCCCAAACATCTCTCACACCAAATACAGGGAAATCCCCCCTACTCTACCTCTCCGAGACTAAAAGAATACAGATGCTCTCCAAAGAGTCCTAAGTAAACACCACCGCTTGTGGACGACCTACACAAGCCTAGATATAAAGGAACAAAGGCAACACCTCTCACTTTGAGAGGTGTTGCCTTTGTCTTTTACCAAGGGTCGGAGCTAGGCCTTTAGGAGTGCGGTTACTCCGACCTTGGGGATGCGCCGAGCGATTACTTGCCTTGCTCGAGAGCTAGCGTACGTGAAGGCTGGTCACACAGCTCTGCTGGTCCGTAGAACTGGATAGGCCCTGGGTAGATAAAGCTCGTTGTCTTCGCCCACTCTGCACGATGTGCAGCAAAGAAGGCAAAGGGCTTCCCATTCAAATCAACTAGAGCCTTCTGGATTACGGGCTTCATCTCACCATGACGACGCTCCATGTTCATCATCATCGTTGTAGGAATCCCACCTGCAATCCATTCCTTAGCTGGAGCAGTAAGGTTCTGTACAGAGCTCATATACCCTGTGACACCTGCGGCAATGAGACATGCAGCCGTGCGCCCAAGGGCATAGCAATAGTCTGCGTCAAAGTTGGAGGGCATAGCACAGCGACCTTCGTAGCCGAAGAAGTGTGTGAGTGGAGCGAACTTACCGACGAAGCGTCCATCCTTCTTCCACTCTGCGAGCTTCGTCCCTACCATCTCTGCTAGGAGCTTCTCTGTCTCAATCAGCGACACCTGCACATTACCATGTGGGTCACGATCGAGTGTGAGCTGGCGAGCAACCGTTGTGGGGAGGCTAGCATAAAGATCGGAGTTAGCCTTTGAGAGCTTCTCAATGATGAATGCACGCTGATCTTCGGAGGCAACAGCACGAAATTCTCCTTCGTGGTGAGCGAGGAAGTCGTTCAGCTCTGCGATAAGAGCCTTCATCGCTGGGACGAACTCGATGAGTCCCTCGGGGATGAGTACCGTACCAAAATTCTCACCATTCTTAGCGCGCTCCGCTACTACCTCAGCGATTGAGGTCACGACGTCGTCTAGGGTCAGGTTCTTTGCCTCTACTTCCTCGCTGATGATCGCCACATTGGGACGTACCTGCAGGGCACATTCGAGTGCGATGTGTGAGGCAGAGCGACCCATGAGCTTAATGAAGTGCCAGTACTTGCGGGCAGAGTTACAGTCACGCTGGATATTACCGATGACCTCAGCATACACCTTCGTAGCAGTGTCGAAGCCAAAGGACGTCTCAATCTGCTCATTCTTCAGGTCTCCATCGATTGTCTTAGGGCAACCAATTACCTGGACTGGTGCGCCGATAGCCTTGTAATACTCGGCTAGTACGGCAGCATTTGTATTGGAGTCGTCTCCTCCGATGATGACTAGGGCACGGATGTCTAGCTTCTTGAGTACCTCTAGCCCCTTATCGAACTGCTCCTTCTCCTCGAGCTTGGTACGTCCAGAGCCAATGATATCGAAGCCCCCTGTATTGCGGTACTCATCAATGATCTGGCTCGTTAGCTCAATATAGTTGTGCTTCACCAGCCCATCAGGCCCCATGAGGAAGCCGTAGAGGCGACTATCGGGATGAATCTTCTTGATACCATCAAAAATCCCAGCAATCACATTATGACCACCAGGAGCCTGACCTCCGGAGAGGATTACCCCAGCGTTGAGGGGCTTAGCCTCTACCGCCTCGCTAGAAGCCTCAAAGGTGAGCTTGGGCAAGCCATAGGTATTTGGGAAAAGACTTTGGATAGCGTCTTGGTCACTAACGCTCTTGGTAGCCTCACCAAGGCGTACTTTTACTGCCCCTTCTAGGGCTGCTGGTAGCTTCGGAGCGTACTTACTACGCGCCTCTTGCAAAGCACTTTTAGCCATTTAATTAAGTATTCTTTTGGATTATGTCGCAAATTCTCAGCACAAATATCTTAAAATTTCTTCATATATGCCTTCCGTGTCCTTCCTTTGCCCTTTTACAGAGGAAGATAGAGGTCTATCTGTCACCCTAAACCAAGTTCTAGCGGAGGAGAAACAGAGTACTTTCGGGTTAGAGTCTCTAGAGCTTCCAAGCAAAAGCTCTAGAGCTCTCGACTGAAAACTCTAGAGGTATCCAAACGGAGTTAATAGAGAAATAGTAGCTTTGTGACGTAAGTCATAAATAACACCATTATTAAATATGGAACAGATCAATCTCGAGGGGCTTGGTGCAGTCCAAGAGACCCTTGTAATCCCACTAGCGATGCGCGCACTCGACTGCCGTAGTAAGAAGCCTATTCTCAACGATAAACTCGCCGAGGAGCTGTACCAAAAAATCCGCTACGACCAAGAGAAGTTCTCCCCGAAGAAGAGCCCTAGCTACTATGGCTGTCTCGTCAGAGCCCGTTACTTCGATGCGGAGGTCGTACGACAAGCGGAGGCTTTGCACGCAGCAGGTAAACGATTTGTCACGATCAATGCAGGCTGCGGGCTAGATACCCGAGGCGAACGCATCGCTGACCGCACGTACGGAGCCCGGCACTTCGATATGGACTTCCCCAACGTCATTCAGGTTCGGCAACAGCTCTTCAAGGAGGCAAAAGATATGATCGGGGGTAACCTCCTCGACGAGGCATGGATCAAGACCATTGCTACCGAGCTGGATGCCGAGACGCACGTCATCGTCTGCATTGAGGGTGTCTTTGCCTACCTCAATCAGATCGAGATCCAGCAGGCTCTGACGCATCTACATGAGGCCTTCGCGGGTAGATGCACCGTTATCTTCGACGCACTAAGCCGTGCATGGGCGAAACGCTCCAGACAACACGACACACTGAAGCACATGGAGGCGAACTTCGCCGAGGGGGTTGACTCCGAGGCAGACATCCTACGGCTCGTACCATCGGCTCGCTTCATCCGCAAGACACCGATCATAGACCTCATGGCTGAGGTCTGGTGGGTGGCGAAGCTCATGCGCCTAAATCAAAAGATACGGCTGAATACCTCCATCTTTACCTTCGAGCTTTAGCAGGCAATCCATAAGAAAGCACTCGCCCCACCTCGCCTTACCTCAGATGGGTAAGGTCGGGGTGGGGCGAGTAATGGTTGAATAGGTTAGCCCAAGAGGCTAGTCATGCACAGCGTTCACGAGCGGACGACCCTCAACGAAGTCTAGTACATTAGAGAGTGTCGTATGAGCGATATTCTGCGTTGCCTCCTCAGTGAAGAAGGCTTGGTGCGAGGTCATAATGACGTTGTTGAAGGACAGCAGACGTGCCAGCGTGTCATCATCAATGATCTTGTCACTCTTATCCTTGTAGAAGTACGGCTCTTCCTCCTCGTAAACGTCGAGTCCTGCGAAGCCCACTTGCTTTGTCTTCAGCCCTTCGATAAGGTCATCGGAGTGGATTAGTCGCCCACGCCCCGTATTGATAATCATCACACCACGCTTCATCTTCGCGATGCTCTCACGGTTGATGAGGTACTCTGTCTCTGGGGTGAGTGGACAGTGCAGAGAGATGATGTCTGAGCCTGCATAGAGTTCATCGAGGCTAACGTAGTCTACGCCGTTCGCCTCTGCAAAGGCATGATCGGGGTAGAGGTCGTAGGCAAGGATCTTCATACCGAAGCCCTTCAGGATGCCAATTAGTACCTTGGCAATTTTCCCCGTACCGATCACACCGAGGGTCTTGCCATACATATCGAAGCCCATCAGACCATTGAGCGAGAAGTTCCCATCACGTGTACGCCAAGAGGCACGCTGTATCTTGCGGTTGAGTGAGAGCATGAGCGCAACAGCGTACTCTGCCACGGCATGTGGTGAATAGGCAGGTACACGTGCCACAGCAATACCAGCACGCTGTGCAGCAGCGATGTCCACGTTGTTGTACCCTGCACAGCGCAGGGCAATCAGACGCACACCGTGCTCCTTCAGCCGAAGGATCAACTCTGCATCGACATTGTCGTTAACGAAGACGCAGACGGCATCAGCATCACGCGTCAGTGAGACGTTATCGAGGCTGAGGTTACCTGTGTAAAACTTAATATCAAAGCCGTACTGCTCATTCACAGCCTTGAAGGTCGCCTTGTCATAAGGCATTGTTCCGAAGAACGCTATGGTTGCTTTGGACATAAATTCCGTTGTTAAATACCTAAAGTAGTGGTCTTGGAAAAAACCTGTTTGCGGAGCAAAAATACGTTTATCTATCCACATAGCTACGTATGCCTCCCGATCGGCACAAAGACAGCAGCAGAGGGAAGGCATCACGCCTCATCCATACCATCACGACAAATCAATGAATGTGAAACATATAGTACTTGTATTTAATTTATTTCTTTACCTTTGCAGTCGCAAGACCTAGTTAAGAGTAATGGCAGGTAATCAGACATATATGAGTTTAGAGATACTGGGAGGCAAGGCTTCTCAGCGTCTCTTCTTTACTGACGCTCGTCAAAATCTTAACATAATTTTGCCCCCCCCCTACTAGCGGGAAACAATACTTAACAAAGAATAGAAGCAGGGACACTGCATGGCACGATACGCCATGTGGTGTCCCTGCTTCGTTATGTACAATCACAATTAATTAGTAATTATGAAGAAAGTACTCATGATGCTCTTTGCTGTACTCCTCTTTGCCTCATGTAATAAAGAGGCAGGAGAACCCCAGCCCCAGAAAGAGCAAGAGCAAAAGCACTATTCCCTATCCTTGGATGTTGCGGCATCTACTGAGGTGCAAAGGTACAAAGCTCTAGATCACCTGAATTACAAGTTTGATAACGGTAAGGTAAAGCCAAATCTCGTACCTGGAGAGGAGATAGAGGTTTATACTCAGATACTTGCCTATAGAGGCATAAGGCTCGAAACGGGATACACTGATAAGCTCAAGTGGCGGGTCTCAGATGATGGGAAAAAACTTTACTGTAAGCAGACGATAAGGGATATGACCTTTAATCCGAATGATTATGATAAGGTAACACTCGTCGCAGGGATTTATGCTATGCGAAATATTCATTCTGACATAATTCCCTTACCAGAGAATAATGAAGTGAAAGTCTTTACTCCCACAACATCGTCTACCTTCTCCATGAAGGTTCCCTACTTTCTTCCTGAAATGGAACTGAAAAAGGATGCGCAGGGAATATACGTGAATAAACTGTTGGCAAATAATAAGTTCAAGCCTAAGGGATACCTGCTGAAAGTACACGTCAAGAATGAGCTTAACGAGCCATTGGCTCTCTCAGGTGTGCAGTCCTGTGGTCTTGTGCCAGACGTTGCGGATTATGCTGGCAGTGGATCCATTACAGATCGTCCTCTTAAAGGGCGCTATAATACCTCGTACTACACTAACCGCAAGTTCTCGTTCAGCAAGGATTTCACCGTACCAGCTGGAGCTACAAGCTCAGAGGCTTTCCTCATGTGGCTCCCCGAGATGCTAGATAACGCCAACTACCTGATCGATCTCATCGTAAAGGATGTGCCGAGCCAAGCGTTCTACGTGTCTAAGCTATTCACGAAATCATCACCTTCCGAATACGTGGAGGGAAACATGTATTCGGTGACACTCACGGTACGTCCGATACGTAATCCACTAGAATACTTGTCTAAATATGCGGTGAATAAAGATGGAACAGGCTTCCTAACCAACTGGGATGATTTTGCCCCCGAAGATACTAAGAACTTCACGACCAAGAATAAAGAGGTAGGCTACTTTGATGGCTACCAAGTTACGATGCGAGAAGGCGGTAATGACCTCTCAAAGGCCCTAATCTTAGCTGGTGAAGAATATTCATATCCAAATGGTGGTGCTGGAGTGAAGTGGCATCTACCTACTGTTGCGGAATGGAATAGCGTGTTCACCGCAAACTGGGTCAATTCTCCAGTTCAAATAGGAGATTATAAGGGCTTGTTTGGTGTACCCAATATTAAGTCTTATGAGCAATCTGGTAATACCTACGAGGTATACACTCTATGCTTTAACCCTCTTGCAAATGATAAGATCACAAAGGAGCTTATAGCAGGGGAGCTGACTAGACCATTGCCAGCTCTTCCTACAGCAGGTAGCTGGTATTGGTTCACAGATGGATACGTTAATCAACTGTATCGAGCAGCTTTCCTTCCTGAGATCTCAGAGAATAAGCGGTATGCCTTCTACTATAAGTATGACTATACTACGCACATGATGACAATCAAGTGCAAGTATGTCGGAGCCAATCCTGAGTTTACGACAGCTGAAGATGTTAAGAATAAGATAAACTGGTCTTCGGTAACAACCTCTCGTACAATCCCTGCTTACAGTGCTAAAGTCCGTATTAACATTCACTATGAAGGGGTTCCTCACCGCCCTGATATCCAGGAAATTGAACTTCATGCCATCGACAGGCTACACCTTTGGGCAGAGGAGCTAACACTTGGAAGAAACAACAATGATGCAGCTATTCTTTATAACAACTTGGCCTGTGCTACTTTTGGACCTGATAGAAGCCTGCGCTTGGGTGGTCTTGATTATATCAAGGGTGGGGTATTCACTGGTTCAGGCCCAAAAGCTCGCGTCCACTACAGTAGTGGGGGTTGGACCCATCAAGTAGTATACTATCCTGTGTATCTCTTCCGCAAGTTCCAGTAAATCCTCTCAAGCAATGAAAAAGGAAATATATCAGCAGCCAATAGCCGAAATCATCCGCATAGATCAGCCTCTGAACCTCCTGATCGAGTTCTCCGCAGAGATAGGGGTTGACGACTGGGGAGAAGGTGGTGAAGGATAACGACATAAACACAGCTTACTATTAATCCTTAAACAGAGCCGATAAAGGACGGCTCGTGGGTGCAAGTCCCACGGGGCTAAGGGAAAGCTCATTTACCCTGAAGTAATTTCTCCTATAGGGTAAACTCATTTATCCTATAGGAGAATTTCTTTTGCCCTATAGGAGAAAAATATTTGTCCTATAGGAGAAATAAAGTTACCCTATAGGAGTATTTCCCAGGCCTCTACTACACAGCTATGCCTGTACTAAAATTCCACCTATTTGAGCATGTTGCCACCGTCGGTAAGCTCAAAGGCAAGAAGGTCTTCAGCGTACAGCCCATCGTCCACAGCAAGGTCTCCTTCGACGACCTCTGCAAGCTCCTTGCCGAGAATACCACAGTCGGTAAGACCGATGTCAAGGCTGTGCTCTCGCGTCTGACGGAGGTTATACCTCAGCTCCTTGCCCTCGGACACACCGTGGACTGTGGTGAGCTAGGCATCTTCCAGCTCACCTACGGCTCAAAGCCCGTCGAGAATGTCAAGGACTTTAACGTTGGGCTCATCCGTGCTCCACGTGTTGGGCTACGCATCCGCAAAGGCTTCAAGGATGCTCTTGCTGGAGCAACCTTTGATCAAGGCCCCTCTCCCAAACCCAGTGATAAAGCTAAGCCCAAGAAGCCCAAGCCCGGTGGTGACTCCGGCCTAACCCCAGGCGGAGGAGGAATAGGTATTTAACCTCTCCACCCCCAAAAGCAAACACCCCCGACCAGCCATTGCTGGTCGGGGGTGTTGTACTTAATCAATAGAGCTGGGATTGCTAGGCAGAGAAGAAGTGCTGGTTATTCATCAGTTCTAGACCTTCTCTAGGTTTATAGTTCAGGATAGAGAAGAATAACAGCCTTCCCAGCGGAAGTAGTAGAGTCCTTTCAGCTCAATACTAGAGCTTCTTAAGCCAAACCTCGATAATCTTATCAACCGAAGGGATTGGATAGGATGTCTTGACGAGCTTTATTGGATTGGACTCAGGCTGTGGCTTACCACCATAGAGACCCTGATGTGCACCAGCACCGGGAATTTCATCCTTGGCAACTCCTAGATCAAAGAGTTGAGTACCCATGAACCCTCCATCCGTAGCTCCCACAGGCTCAATGTTGGCAAGGAACCAGTCATTCGTATTCCTTAGTCCAATGACATAGTAAACCTTAGCTCCATCTGGCAAGCGCATTGTCTGGACAGGATCGGTATAAACCTGCCTGACACCCTTCACTTGCCTGAGGGATCCCGCAAGCTTTTTCACATCACCATTCTGGATAAGCTCCTTAATTCCTTGTCCACGATCCTTTTCTCCAAGCTGGAATATCGGATGCCCTTCACCCTGATATACCACAACAACGGGATCTGAGAAAGTGAAGTTTAACCCCGTACCAGCCTTGACCTGCGATAAGAGCTTGCTGAAATTCCCAGACAGAATATACTCTTCAAATGCTGGGTTGGCAGGTCTAGTCTGCAAAAAGTAATACCGGAAGGCATCTACACTAAATGGATCCTCCTTGGGATCCACATTCTTCACACTATAGACACCAGGAGAGAAGACACCATTCCAACTCTTACCCGCTTGGGTCTTATTTGTAAGCGTTGCAGTGAACATCCCCGTAGGCTCATTATAGCTAAGCGAGAACTTTAGGCATTCATCACTTTTCACCCAAAATGCACGTACAGGAGAGGCTGGTGGGTAGAGACGACGTTGCCCCGAGACATCGAAAAGATTAGCATCCCAAACACTGATGTAGTCGGTGAGATCACCCGTATTCGGTGTACCATCTTCATTAAAGAGAGGGAAAAGGATAGTTGGTGCTACGAACCAGTCCTTAGTTGCACTGAACTTCGTCGTAAAGACAAGACTTTGGCCTTTGCGAGCTGGGAAAGAAAAAGTTGTGGATTTTCCACGTTCAGCACCTTTAAAGACTCCCGTATAAGCAAAATCATTCTCTTCGGAACGATCGGTTATAGTGAAGATCTTCCGTACACCTAACTCCTCGGGTTGTGGCTCCTCAGGCTTCTTATTCCCATTCGAACAAGCAGTCACACCAACCAAGGCAAACGCCACAAAAGCAACAAACACTAGTCGTTTAATCATCATGCTATCTATATTATTAGTAAAGCCTTTTGAGCTAACAAATATATACAAAAGAGCATTGCAATAGTAATCCATCGCCCTGTAACTATCGTAGTCTCCCTTCTATCACCCTATTCCTTGCACCTCTTTGCGACCATCCTTTACCTTGAAACCTTCTCTTCCATTGCTTCCTCCTCTACTCTTCCTTTGCTCTGCTCTACTCTACTCTTACTTTACTCTTCCCTTCTTTGATAATATCTCCTCCACTGTATCTTCATCTAGCTCTTCCTCCAGCTACGCCAGCGCATAGCTCATACCTCTTACAAAATCCTAAGCAGAATAAGCTAAGCGTTATACAGGCGCAAAGATAGTAAATAAAGGAGGTGCAGGAAGAAGGGATACCTTGATAAATAGAGAAAAAGTGATCTAGGAAGAGGTGTGAGATAAAACCAGCAGGTAAGAGAGGCTACAAAGGTAGTTCGACAGCGTAATAGAAGCGAAGCTAGTGTAACAGCCCTACCATTTCCCCACATCCCTCCGATTACCAATCTAGCCCAGTCCAAGCACACCCGAGGTCTATAAACGCAGAATCGGGTGTGACTGCTTAGCGCAATCACACCCGATCTCTTCCTAAAAACGGCGGCTACC
>NZ_JDFF01000011.1 GCF_000565015.1 Porphyromonas catoniae ATCC 51270 | reverse complement strand
AGACTTACCATAACTTTCCTCGGCGACGAGGGGTGAGGCTGGGATACACAGGGTGGGTGGCACACATGGGGGCGGGCGAGTGCATGCTGGTTGCAAATGATTTACAAAAGGTTGTCATTAGGGGGTAAGCAGCCTCCTATTTGGTTATTCAAAAAGGTTATAGTACCTTTGCAGAGCAAAAAGAGATAGCGCGGAGTGGAGCAGTGGTAGCTCGTTGGGCTCATAACCCAAAGGTCGTAGGTTCGAATCCTGCCTCCGCAACTAGCTAGAATAAAAGCATAGTTCGCATCAAAGAGCCTTCCCTGTACCACAGGCGGAGGCTCTTCGTATTTACTACCTAGTCGTTTTGCATTATGCTACAGACCCAGCCAGGTTCGCTCCGAGATGTAGATCCCGAGCAGTTATTGGACTTCTTGCTTCGCTTTGCCACGATGCAGACCAGTGTCGGGGTGCAAACCTCCCGTATCGTGGTCAATACCACACGCATAGCCCATGCCTATGGCTATGAGCTGACGATCATGATGTTTCAGCGAAATATCACAATGACGCTCATGCCTGCCTCTGGGAACACCTCCCCCACATGTCCTAATACGAGCTGTGTACACCCCACTACGGGGATGATGCGTCACAGACACCGACCTCTGAACTTCTTCCTCAATGCTGAGCTTAGCCGTCTGTCGTGGTACACCTATGATAACCATCCGAGCCTGGATGAGCTGGAGGAACGCTTCCAGACAATCATCGACACCAAGCCCGTCAATCGCTGGCTCATCCTCTTCCTCATCAGTCTGGCGAATATGGCTTTCTGCCTACTCTTCGGTGGGGACTTGGGCTCGGCGGGCTTTGTCTTCCTCGGCACGCTGTGTGGCTTCTTTGTGCGCCAAGAGCTAAACGCTCGGCATGCGTACCCGTACCTCGTGGTCTGTGTCTCTGCGTTCGTAGCTTCGTTTGTTGTCGGGCTGGGGGCGAAGTTTGGACTAGAGACCTATCCTGAGATTGCTCTAGGGACGAGTGTGCTCTACCTGATACCTGGTGTCCCGTTCATCAATGGGATGATGGATCTCTTAGATGGCTTCATGCTCAACGGCGTCTCTCGACTGATGACGGCTGTGATGATCGTCATCAGTATCACGGTTGGGCTGAGCTGTACTCTGATGATGCTTAACCTCTCTCTGCTCTAACTCTTGAACCATTTGACTTAACTTCGCTTTGTAGGTATGGATCTGCTACTGATATTGGAGAAAGGCTTCTTCGCCGCTATCGCTGCCCTTGGCTTCGCAGCCGTGGGAAATCCCTCTCGGGCGGCCTTCCGCTACGTGCCGATACTGGCCTTCTTCGGGAATATTATACGCTTCTCCCTCATGGAGTATGCAGGGGTTAATATTGCAGTCTCGACCTTCTTTGCTGCAACTTTTGTGGGCTTCTTGGCTGTAGCCTTCGCCTACCATGCTCGCTATCCGATTGAGGTCTTTGCCTTCCCTGCCCTACTGCCTATGATCCCTGGTCGGTTTGCCTATCGCTCACTCCTTGGGATGATCCGCTTCATGGAGACGACACAAGATGTGGCGCAGGAGCAGTACTTGCCGGAGATCATCAGTAATGCCATCATTGCCCTACTGACGATGTTTGCACTTGGGGTAGGTGTAGCAATCCCCCTTTTCCTCTGCTATAAGGCCTCCTTCCGAATGACACGAGGAGAGGCCAAGTAACGATGAGATGATGAACGATTTACTATTTAGACCCATCACGCCCGAGGCTCGGGAGGAGATTACCTCTTTCACACTACATAGCTACGGGCAGATTTGTGACCTAGCCTTCGCAAACCTCTATGGCTGGGCGGTGAAGTATGAAACAAGCTATTGTATCTCAGATGAAACGCTCTTCATCCGTTTCACCTCGCCCCAGAGAGCGCATCCTGCCTACCTCGTACCCATCCTACGTGAGGAAGGCTGTGTGAGCCAAGCCATACTACGGCTCAAGGAGACTGCTGAGGCTGGTAACTATCCGCTGGTGCTGATGGGCGTGACACCTCTTTGTAGGGAGCGGTTGGAGACCTTTTGTCCCCATGCCTTCACATTCCTAGAGAGTGAAGGGAATGCAGACTATATCTACCTTCGAGAGAAACTCGTGACCCTGTCGGGGAAGGCGTTGCAATCGAAGCGTAACCACGTAAATAAGTTCGAGAAGAGCTATGACTACACCTTCGAGCCGATTACAGGAGAGAATGCGATGGAGTGCATGGCTCTAGAGCGGACTTGGCTACGGGAGCATGGCAGTGAGGCGGATGGTGAGGACAAGGAGGAAGAGGTCATACACCGCCTGCTCACTCACTTCGAGGAGCTCCAGCTCTCTGGTGGTATCCTTCGTGTCGAGGGTAAGATAGTGGCATTCACTATTGGTTCGCCTATCAATGAGACGACCTTCGGCGTGCATATCGAGAAGGCTCGTAGAGATTATGATGGAGCCTTCACCATGATTAATAAGCTCTTTGCGGCGACGATCCCCGAGCAGTACACGTATGTAAATCGTGAAGAAGACCTAGGGATCGAGGGACTTCGTCAGGCAAAACTCTCCTATAAGCCTGAGATCATCCTGCCTAAGATCGCAGCCATCCTCAGGCATGAGTGTAATGAATAGGAGTCATGAGGCGGAGGCAAGAGCGCTCTGGAAGCAATGCTTTGGTGATAGCGATGCCTACCTAGACTTGTTTTTCTCTAAGCTTGGTGGGGATGATACGACCTTCCTCTACAATGCGGGCGGGAAGGCTGTCGGGCATCTTCAGCTCTTAGATGTAGCGTTCGCTAGCAGAGCGCATCTATATCCAGCGAACTATGTCTTTGCTGCCTGTACACATCCCGACTACAGAGGGCGTGGTGTGATGAAGGAGCTCCTGCATGAAGCCCTTCGTAAGGGGCGGGAGCGAGGAGATATATGTTCGTTCATCATCCCTGCTGAGGAGTGGCTCTATGATTACTACACCCGTGTGGCAGGCTATGCCGAGATCATCGGTGGCTCGAGGACGCAGGACGAACGGGTTGCCTTGGATGAGGAAAACCTCGAGTGTACCGCTCCAACGCTTATTGACTATCTGTGTGAAGTGGAGCGGACGAGTGGGGGAACTAGGCTGGTGCATACCAAGCCCTTCCTGGAGGCTGTCGTTGTGGATTTTGAGACAGGTCATGATCGCTTTGTCTGGGAGCATAGGAATGGTGATGGTTTAGTCTCTGGGGCAGTCTTTGTCATAGAGCGAGAGGACGGGCTATATGTCGATACCCTATTCGGTGCAAGAGAGGCGCGGAAGGCTCTGCTGGAGAGACTCAAGGAAAGGGCAAAAGATAAGCCCATTACCTACGATCTTAATCCTCAGAGCTCGCAAGAGCAGTACACCCATGGGATGATTCGCATCCTTGACCTGCCAGCCTTCTTCAGAAGCCTTGCCTTGCAGTATCCGAAGCTCTGTATGAGTGTAGCCTTTCATGACGACCTGTTCCCTGAGAATAGCGGTGTCTATGAGTTTATAGATGGAACAGTGACGATCAAGCCCTTAACCAAGGATACCTCGAATGTCATTCATTCGATGCGTCAGCTTTTCTCTACCCTTTCACATGCATGCTCACTGCCCTTTTCCTGCCGTCTTTCCCTCCTCTTCGACCGCTGACTGGCATACCTCCCTTGTGATACATTGGCTTAGGCTGATAGCATCCCCCTAGGCTTGTGTACGATGCATCTTGTACATAGGTAGCTCCACTAGAAATAACCGAGGTGAGGTCTTAGAGCGAATCTAAGACCCCACCTCGGTTATTTAATGAATACGTTTTATGTGGCTATGCCCTAGGGAGCATAGGATCCATCCCAAACAATCGAACCCTTGCTGATGTCTAAGTAGTAGGCTCTGCCAGACTTGATACCCTTAGCAAGGCCTATATTCAAGGAGTACTGCATCGTGCCAGTACCATAGTCACCTTCAAAGTACAAAAAGAGAGGAGAGGGAGTATTTATGTCCTCAGGATGTACCCATAGATAGGCGAGCTTATGATTGATAGGTGAGGTCGGTGTCTCTGTCTTTGGGACAAATATGTTATGGACAGGGGCAGCAAACTCATAATTTACATATTCCAGCTGCTCTTGAGTGTAAGTGCCTTGCCAGGTATGTACATCCCCTTCCTTCTTAGGCAAGGTGAGCGTACCACTGCACTGGAAGCTACGGCTATTGATGCTCATCTGTTTATAGACTCGGTCTTTATCTGTGCCAGGCAAATCCATAGCGATGATAGAGCCTAGCAGCTTGAAGCTCACAGTGGCCTGTAGCTCTCCATTCTTTAGGACAAGCTCTGTGGCATCGAAAAACATGGGGGGACAGAAGCCTTTGGTGTCCTGAGGATATACCTCTACTCCCCCGATCTCTGCTTCACCGTCAGCTGTGAGGCTCTTTGCCCCTATGACCCCTGATATATATATGGGGTGAGCAGCGTCCGTGGGATCAAGTCCACTAGGAAGAGTAATGTTGGCTAGCTGAGCTCGGTAAACCTTCTTCGTCGCATCATGTGCATAGATTCTCATAGTGGCCTCTACAACGGCAGAAGTCTTGCCTTCTTGGGAGAAGAGTAGGCGAACCAATTCTGTATCGCCAGCATCCCAGAGGAAGGAAATACCAAGGTATTTCTTGCTATCGGGATCTGTCCCTTCGTTGTAGTTTGGATTCTCTTTATTGCGTAGAGCCACACGTGCCGATGTAGGCTCCTCGCTTAGGGTGATAGATAGCGTAACGGGCTTGTTGGGCAGAGGGGTAACAGGCTCCTGCTCTTTATTACAAGCATTCAGTAAAAGTATAATGGCACACGCCCCAATGAATAGTTGAGCGTAGCTGAGTAGGATTTTTTTCATTGTTGTCATACTAACCAAGTCCTCCTCCCTTTTCCTTAAATGATCCATGGTTGTCCGGATCGTAGGGCTCGAAGATACTATCATCATCACTATCTAACCAATCAGGAATATTAGAACTAAACTTTACTAATACGTCCTCCGCTACGGGTAGACGCCATACTTGGCACCAAGGGCGATCCTCCTCAGTATAGGGTCTTTTTTTTATCATTCGGTTCTATGTAAATATGTGGGATTTATACTCACTAAGCTCTTCTCTTGCTTTAGAGAAGTGATGAGCTTTGTTTCGGATAACTAACCAAAAGCACTGCAAAGATACTAAATATAAGACAATCAGCAATATATGTATGTTTTTAACATTTCCCTGAAGGTGCTTTTGGGTATATATTCGCCCTGTTATCTAGGGTTCTTTTGTGAGGGGGCTCTATCTCCTAGATACATACTTTTTAGATATGTATAAAATATTATGTATATCTTTGGACGTAAGTAAATAACAGATCATCAACCTAACATTAGAAACAACTATGCAAGAAAAAGGACTGTTCGAGTATTGGAAGGAGTGCTACACACTCAAGTTTAAGGACTTCGAAGGCCGTGCTCGACGTAAGGAGTATTGGGGTCTATTTCTCTTCAATGTCATCTTTGGAGGGATTATCGGTTTCGTCTTCGGCTTTATCGCCGGGCTGCTGGATGCTCCCTTCATCTCCACGCTAGGTACTATCCTCGTGGGTGTCGTAACTATTGTACCAAGCCTCGCAGCTGGCGTACGTCGTCTCCACGATATTGGCAAGGAGTGGTACTACATCTTGCTATGCCTCGTCCCTGTTGTTGGAGCACTTGTACTGCTCTATTTCTTCGTGCAGGATAGCCAGCCAGGAGAAAACGCTTATGGTCCTAACCCTAAGGGACTCTAAGCAGAAGTAAGAGTCACCATAAGACTAAAAGAGCGAAGCCATGACCCATCAGGGTCATGGCTTCGCTACGTTTTATCCCCTTGCTACTTACGTTGGCGGTAGCTCTTGATGATGGGGTAGAAGACGAGTACGCCGGAGGCTAGGAGGGTAAGGAGGGTCAGGCCATCAAGCCTTGTTGAACCAATCAGTATCCAGATCACCAGAGCCAACCATAGTACTGCGATTATAACCATCTGTGTGTAGGTGAGAGGACGACGATAAGACATAAGTGGAGGAATAAGAAACGTGGATAGTAAAGGGTCTATGAAGACTGTGGGGAGAGAATGGCGGAGTGGGAGGAGAAGGGTGTGTCGAGCTGTGTAGAGGGGATGGTGGTAGGATAGAGGGAAGAGAGCTCTGGGCTGTACCGCAAGGGGAGAAGTAGCGGCTCGGGAAATGGTGATGAGGGTTAGACTAAAAAGGGAGACTACAAGGGGAGAAGATTGAGGCGTGGTTGCCTGTGAAGCTGAGCCTAGGTAGAGGAGAGCGTCTCCCGCTCCTTGGTTGTTTGGGGCTACACTGCCTTGCTTCTTAGTTGCCTCACATTTCCTTGTCCCTCTAGATGCCTTAGTTCCATTAGCCTCGTTTTAGGGAAGCGTATCTCTGGGGCTGAGGGCATCGGTGAAGTAGGGGGAAAGACGTATGCTATCATCTCGGGTGAAGGTTCCCTCGCTACGAAGGAGTCTCCAGGAGAGCTTACGCCCATGCCTTAGCACCATTTGCCTAAGAGTACGCATGGTCTCTCGACGTAGGTAAGGGTGCCAAGGTAGGGAGTCTGCCCGAAGCTCTGAGAGCCTATGTACTATGGGCATTGTCTTGATTGTGAACCATGGTCTGAGCTCGAGGAATTTCTCCTCATTCATCCCATAAACCTCCTGAAGCTGTAGTACCGTATAGTAGCCTCCGAGTCGCTGTCTGAGGGAGAGGATGCGGTGAGCAAACGAGGGGCCAATACCCGGCACACGAAGGAGCGTCAGTGAGTCCACAGTATTGAGGTCTAGGGAGACATAGCGACGGAACTTCTCCACCTGTCTCCCTTTGTCCACGGGGCCTATGTAATGCTCGTCGGTGATGAGAGTGTCTCGATGCCCTGTCTTGCCACTCTGTGGAGCTTGTGCGATGGTAGAGGAGGTAGCTACCTCCTCTTTTCCCTTGGGTTGATCTCGAGTGGTCAAGGCATAGAGGGCAAGGGCGGAGGTGAGTACCAGTGCTAACAGGATAAGCACCTTCCGTTCGGCTCGTCCTAGAGATGGGTCAGTCTGTCGCATGATAAGGGGATGATGGTTGAGGATGGGTTAACCCTGAGTTGGGGGGTGAACCTCCGTGCGCTCAATCTGTCCATCTTTCAGCACAATCATTCGGTCGGCTCGTGAGGCGAAGACGGGATCGTGTGTGACGATGACGAAGGTCTGCCCGAGCTCCTGCCTTAGGTCAAAGAAGAGCTGATGTAGGCTCTCTTTGTTTGCGGTGTCGAGGCTCCCTGAGGGCTCGTCTGCGAAGATCACCGCAGGCTCATTCACCAGAGCTCGAGCAACAGCTACCCGCTGGCTTTCGCCCCCTGATAGCTCTGAGGGCTTATGCTCTGCTCGTTCGCTCAGCCCGAGGCGTGCCAGTAGAGCCGAGGCACGCTCCCGAGCCTTTGCTCTGCTCGTACCGAGGATGAGGGCGGGGAGCATAACGTTCTCTAGGGCTGTGAACTCTGGTAGTAACTGATGTGCCTGGAAGATGAACCCAATCTTGCGGTTACGAAGCTCAGCCGTGGCACGTGTGCCGAGGCGTGTCACCTCCTCACCTGCGATGGTGAGGGTGGCTCCCTTATCTGCTTGCTCTAGTGTGCCGAGGATCTGTAGGAGGGTAGTTTTCCCTGCACCGCTTGCCCCGACGATGGAGATAATCTCCCCAGCCTCTACGGTGAGGTCGATACCTTTGAGCACCTCGAGACTTCCGAAGCTCTTATGGATATTGGTCGCTTGTATAATCATAGGTTAAGCCCCTTGCTTGGGGGTGAGAGTGAGGTGGCGTAGGACGTAAGCCGCTAGCTGACAGCCAAAGAGTGCGGGCATATAGGAGATGGTGCCAGCAGTGGATCGCTTACACTGCTCGCCCTGTATCTCTATCACGGCCTCTTCATCGGGAAGCTCGGAGGAGAAAACAACGGGTACACCACGGGTAATGCCTAGCTTACGGAGGCGTTTGCGAAGGGATCGAGCCAGAGCGCAGTTGTAGCTCTTGGAGAGATCGCTCTGATGAATCTGAGTGGGATCGCTCTTCGCCCCTGCGCCCATAGAACTGACGATGGCGAGACCTCGTTGCTTGCAGAGGGCTATGAGATATACCTTCGGACTCAGGGAATCAATGGCATCAACCACGAAGTCATAGGCGTGGCGGTCTAGAAGTTCCACCATGTTTTCATCTTTCAGGAAGTCCTGGATGACCTCGAGCTGGAGCTGAGGATTGATGTCTAGGAGGCGCGTAGCAAGTACCTGTGCCTTTGGCTCGCCGATGTGGCTGTGGGTGGCGACGAGCTGGCGATTGATGTTTGACGGCTGTATGGTGTCTGCGTCTACAATCGTGAGCCTACCAATGCCGCCTCGTACGAGGAGCTCAGCTGTCATACCCCCTACGCCCCCTAGCCCTACGAGTAGGACGTGAGCTTTAGAGAGTTCATCTATGCGCTCATCTCCCCATAGCAGGCGAGAGCGCTCGGTCCAAGTCTTGTTATCAGTCATGAGTAATCTTTACCATCTACAAATATAGCGCATAAAAAGGGCTTACGAGGTGCCGAGGAAACCTCGGAGGAGGTATCCCCGATACCTCGGGGGAGGTTACGAGGATGCCTCTAGAGAGGTTCCCTCAGTGCCTGTTGGAGGGAATTAGGACGAAGGCAACTAGGGATGCTAGAGCGACTAGTCCATCTAGGAGGGGGAAGCGGAAGGTGGGGAGAAGAACCGAGTGAGCTGTACCCTTGGCACAGCTCACTTTCGATTTCTTATTTTTCCTTGTTGGTTTAGTTTACGCCTCTTTTGTCAAGCTCCTGCTGGTAGCGACGAGCATTGGAGAGGTGTGTGGCGTAGTCAGCTGCAAAGCTATGGTAGCCAGAGAAGTCCTCACGCGCGCACATATATAGATAGTCATGCTCCTCGGCACGAAGCACACTATCGATGGTCGATGTGCGGGGCAGGACAATCGGGGCAGGGGGAAGCCCCGTGACAAGGTAGGTATTGTAAGGCGAGGAGACCGAGAGGTGCTCCCCCTTGATCCGGCGCAGGGAGAAGTCTCCGAGAGCAAACTTCACTGTGGGGTCAGACTGCAGACGCATGTCCTTACGTAGTCTGTTCAGATACAGCCCTGCGATGCGGCGGTATTCGTCGGGTTTGGCAGACTCGCTCTCTACGATGGAGGCCAGAGTGGTCACCTGAAGAGGAGTCAGGCCTAGTCGCTGTGCCTGGTCGGTGCGAGCCCCCTTCCAGAAGCGTAGGTATCCACTATGTAGGCTGTCTAGGAGCGTCTTCCCCGTTGCATCCCAAGCGATGGTGAAGGGCTGGCGTAACACCTCGGCTCGGAAGGTCTCAGAGGTCGCCCCATAGCGTGCCATGAAGCTCGAGTCACGAAGTAGAGTACGGAGTGAATCAGCACGAAGCCAAAGATTAGAGGTGAGGAAGGTAATGAGTTCGTCCTCTGTCCTTAGGGCTGTGGGGGTAATGGTGAGGGGAACTTGCTCCGCTGTCTGGAGGATCTCGATGACCTCGGGCATCGTAGCTCCTCGGGGGATAGCATAGCGACCAGAGCGTAGGGGTGCAGAGGTAAGCCCCTTCCATTGAGCTAGGTAACGGAAGGCGGAGGGGAAGCGAAGCCAGAGCTTGTTTTGCAGTTGTTGCTCGACATCTTTGTACTTAGCCCCAGGAGAGACGAGTATGTAGGTCGTCCCTCGGTCTACCCGTCCCGCTGGAGTGAGGTAGAGGAAGGCTCCTCCTGCCACGAGAGCAAGTAGGCAGAGGACGAAAAGAATGGAGAGACAATGGAGGATGCCCCGACGGAGCTTAGAGGAACGCTTCTTTCGTGAAGGGAGGATGCGACCACCATTGATTCGCTGGTAGTGGGCGACGGAGTGCTTGCTCATAGGGGTAAACTTACTTTGTCATATCCTGAGGCGAGGTAAGCCTTTTGAGTTCGCTCCCTCGGATAGAGAAGAAGGAAGGTAGTTGTTGTACATTGTATGTTGTGATACTCGTACCCTCGGGATCATTGACGCTGATCCAGGGGAGGGTGCGGGTAGCATTCTTCCAGAAATAGCTATCTCGATCGAGCGAGACCTCGTAGATTGTGATCTCGGGATGTGCTTCGTGGAATGCTCGGAGCTGTGCCACGAGAGCTGGTGACCACTCGGAGGAGTAACTGGTGAAGCTCAAGAGGACTGGGCCTCGGGAGGCTGTCTCTGTGAGCGATACGACCTTCCCAGACTTATCCTTGAGGCTTAGCTCGGGGTAGTCTACGATAACCTGCTTCGATGCTAGGGTAGAGTCGGGGTGGGCTGCACGCTGGCTTGCCCGCTGGTTGGCTAGTGCGGTCAGAGCGTATTGCTTTAGCAGTGCGGTATAGGGAGCTTGGGGATAATAAGTATCGTAAGCGGTAGCAACGGCAGCGAAGGTGCGAGCATCCCTAGGGTCAGTGAGTGAGAAATAGGCATCTGCACCCTTGTAGGTCTGTAGGAGGGCGAAATAGGCAGCAGGGCTCTTGGGATCCTTATAGATGAACCGAGAGGTTAGCACCTCTTTCAGCTCAGCACTGAGCGAATCAATATGTTGTTGTGCCTCCTGAATCGTCATCCTACGCTCAGGGTAAGTGTCTGCGAAGGCTTCGATCTTTTGATCCGTGGCCCAACGAAGATGGCTAATCTCACGTATCGCTTCGTTGTAAGGCTCAGCCTTGGTGAAGCGATAGGAGGCAAAGAGGTGCTTCCCATCGGCCGTCACACTCAGATGGGTCAAAGAGTCTGCGGCAAAGGGTATAAACTCCTCTCCGAGCCTAAGGCGGAAGAAGAGAGGGTAGGAGCGTGCCTCACCTTCGAAGGAGAAGCGTCCATCCTTACCGAGCGTGACAGAGTCTAAGAGAGCTGGCTCATCAGCACTGGTTGCCTCTAGGTAAAGGACTTGACCCTCTGCGCCAGAGATCGTACCGTCTGCGGTGAAACTATTTTGTGCTCCCCGATTGCAACCTACAAGCGTTAGCACGGCGAGGAGCGCAAGGATAGGAGAGAGATTTGTCTTCATATTGCGTTGGTGGATAGTAGAGGGAATGGGTATGAATTGAGGGCTATGCCCCCTGTGCTTCAGAGGCGAGGAGCATAGCTTCTGCTCGGGCGATCTCGGCGAAGAGTGCCTCACGAGTTGAGGCCTGGAGCATGGCGATACGCACGGGACGGAAGTGGTCGATGCCCTTGAAGATTGGGCTAGCTGCTATGTGTCGTCGGCTGTGGAGGATACCACGACGTTCGTCAAGTTTACGGATATTGTTGTCTACGAGTTCGCGTAGGATATCTACATAGAAGGTCTTCTCACGTGGGGGTAATTGCTCCCCAGTCTTTAGGTAATGCTTCATCTGCTCGAAGACCCAGGGTTGCCCAATTGTGGCACGACCTATCATCACAGCGTCCACGCCATAATCATTGAAAGCTCTGCGGACTTCTTCCCCTGAGGTGATATCCCCATTCCCAATGATTGGGATATGCATCCTGGGGTTATTCTTCACCGCTCCTATGAGGCTCCAGTCTGCTGAGCCTGTGTACATCTGCGCTCGGGTACGCCCATGGATGGTGAGGGCTTGGATACCACAGTCCTGCAGGGCCTCTGCTAGCTCAACGATGATCTTACTCTCGTTGTCCCAGCCGAGGCGGGTCTTTACGGTCACTGGGATTTTTACAGCTTTGACGACCTCAGAAACAATACGAAGCATCAGATCTGGGCAACGTAGCATCCCGCTACCTGCACCCTTGCCTGCGACACGCTTCACGGGGCAACCAAAGTTCAGGTCTAGTAGCTCAGGCCCTGCAGCCTCTGCGATACGTGCTGCCTCCACCATTGGCTCAACTTCACGGCCATAGATCTGTATGGCTACGGGACGCTCTTCAGGATCAATGGTCAGCTTACGTGTCGTACCTGCTACCTGACGTATGAGGGCATCTGCACTTAGAAATTCGGTATAGACAAGATCTGCGCCAAACCGCTTGCATAGGAGACGAAAAGCCACATCCGTCACATCCTCCATGGGGGCGAGTAGTAGTGGCTCTGCTCCAGTCTCGATCTTACCTATCTTCATCCTTCCTTGCTCGTTATGTAGGATACTGCAGCCTCGAGGGCGAGGTGAATATCAGAGCAAATATAGTGTTCCCCAATGAGATCGACTATATCTGTAGCTATGAGGGTTTCCCTCACTCGTGGATTGACGCCTGATAGGACAAGCTGTACCCCTTGTGCGCGTGAGGTCTCAATCAGTATATGTAGATTTCGCACAGCGGTAGAGTCCATGAAGGGGACAAAGCGCATACGTAAGATGCGTACCTTCGGGCGGTCTCCTGTTGCGGAGACTATTTCCTCAAAGCGGTTGGCGATACCAAAGAAGAAGGGTCCGTCAATCTCATAGACCTCGACCCCATCAGGTAGGGTAAGGACCTCCTGTGCTCCGTGATGCCCATCATCACCATGTGCGTGTAGGGCTAGCTCCTTACGAGAGACAAGTATCTTGGTGGACTCCACCATCCGCCTCATGAAGAGAAGCATGGAGAGAAGTAGACCCAGCTCAATAGCTATGGTTAGATCAAAGAGTACCGTTAGGAGGAAGGTCGTAGCTAAGACTGCTGCATCACTACGAGGCCCCTTCAGTGCTGCACGTACAGACCTCCATCCACTCATGTTGTAGGAGATGACCACAAGCACGCCGGCTAGACACGCCATGGGGATGTAGGCTGTCAGGGGCATAAGGAAGAGGAAGATCAAGAGAAGCACTACGGCATGTACCATCCCAGCGACGGGGGTGCGTCCGCCGTTGTTGATGTTAGTCATCGTACGAGCGATTGCACCTGTCACGGGGATACCACCGACGAACGGAACAACGATGTTTGCCACACCCTGTGCGATAAGCTCCGTGTTTGAGCGATGTCGCTCCCCGATGACACCGTCAGCTACACTAGCGGAGAGCAGGGACTCAATAGCCCCTAGTAGGGCGATGGTGAAGGCTGGTGAAATCAAACGTTGGATTGCCTCCCAGCTGAGCTCTGGTGTGACGAAAGAGGGGAGGGAGGTAGATATTTGGTAGCGGTCACCGATCGTCGTTAGTTCGGTGATGCCTCCCCAAGTCTTCAGCCCATAGCCGAGGAGTGTCATGAGGATGATGGCCACTAGTGAGCCTGGGATTACCTTCGTGACTTTTGGGGTTAGTTGTATAATGATGACGCTTCCCACTCCGATGGCGAGCGTTAGCCAATGTGTCTTACCAAGTGAAGAGAGGAGTACGCCCCACTTCGGGATAAATTCCTTGGGTAAGGCTGTTAGCCCCAGCCCGAAGAGGTCATTGACCTGTGTCGTGAAGATCGTGACAGCGATCCCAGCGGTAAAGCCTAGGATAATGGGGTAGGGGATGAACTTAATCAGTGAACCTAGCCCCAGTACCCCCATGAGTACAAGGAGTATTCCAGCCATGAGTGTAGCCAAAAGGAGTCCACTCATCCCATACTCTCCGATGATACCTAGGACGATGATGATGAACGCTCCCGTTGGACCCCCTATCTGTACCGAGCTACCCCCTAGGGCAGCAACAAGGAAGCCCCCGATTACAGCTGTGATGAGCCCAACCTCGGGGGAAACGCCACTAGCTATGGCGAATGCGATTGCCATGGGCAGTGCCACAATACCCACGATAAGCCCAGCCATCAGGTCTCGTGACAATGTCTGAGAGGTGTAGCCCTTGATACGGTCTAGGAGCATGGGGCGAAAGTCGATACTCAGCTTCATGTAGTTATTTCTCCGATAAATTTCCGCTTATGTTTATGATGTAGACAAAGATACGGCAAAGGAAGGACGTGGCATGTGGTAAGTGGCCTGTAATGGTAGGCAAATAAAAGTGTAGCTCTAGGGGACTGTATCGAAATCCTCTTACTTCGTCAAGGGATGAAGACTTGTGCTATGTGTATTTTCCCCTGCAACACCGTCTTTCATTATTTTATTGATGTTGATGTAATGTGCTTATAAATAAATCGTTATGTCGTGTGTTTGAAGAGCCTGCTACGAGTTGTGGTAACTCGCTTCAGCAAGTTATGGTAACTCGTTCGAACGAGTTATGGTAAGTCGTTGTAGAGAGTTATGGTAAGTCTTCGAGACGAGTTATGGTAACTCGTTAATCGCCCTTGTAAATGCCGACAAAAGAGAGTGTTACAGTGGAATTTAATTCAGCTGGGTAGTTATATGTTTTTGCTTCTAGTTCAAATTCTTGTCCTTCCTTTTGTTGCTGTGACTAGGTAGCTTTGGGATTGCGCAACCAAGGGTAGAGCGATGCCCAGATAGCTTGTCCTTATCCTTAGATTGCACTTGTAGAGGGAGTGTGTAGAGCTCCAGCGACGTGCGAATAAATGGAGAGTATAAATATTTACGCTATCTTTGCCGTGCAATTCTGGGCGATGACGTTCGTGACATCATGGAGGATTGTACAGCAGACAGACAAGTCTAGAGTGAATGGTTGGGTAGCTCAGTTGGATAGAGCAATAGCCTTCTAAGCTATCGGTCCTGGGTTCGAATCCCAGCCCAATCACCACAGCTGAGCACCTCTAGGCTCCACAGAGAGTCCACCCATGGAGCAATTGCTTCTCTTCTTTTCCCCCTACACGATATTCGACGAATTGCTTAGAAAACAGGAGTATTTATTTCCCCTCCTCGGAGCTAGCATCCCAGCTAGGATCTTCGAGCGATAGACATGCGGGAGCTACCCGCAAGCCTTTCCCTTATTCCGCTCAAGGACTCTAGCTTGCTTCTCTAGCCTAGCCTGGTATGGTGAGGCCATTTAGCCCACATGAGGAGGATCGAGTTTCAAATAATTATGCAACGGTACAACATCACAGAGTTATCAAACATGAGCCTCGAGGAGCTGCGCAAGGTCGCTAGCGAGATTGACCTCGCCTCCGAGAGCTATCAAGCCAAGCAAGACCTCGTCTATGCTATCCTCGATCAGCAGGCACTTGCCCTGGCTGGTACACAGTCTGATAAGCGTCGCCCTGGGCGACCACGAAAGGGTTCACCAACCACGTCTACCACCAACCAAGAAACACCACAACCCACACCAGACGGTTCCACTTCCCCTACAACAGTATCTCAGGAGGCTACATCGGATGAGCCTAGACCTGATCAGCCTAAGCGCAAGCGTGGCCGTCCCAGCAAGGCTGAGGTATTGGCTCGTCAGCAGGCTCTCCAAGCTGTTGCCAAGGCAAGCGAAGGACAAGAGGATGCTACGTCCAAGGAGGGCGGTAGCGTTCAGCCCAAGCAGGGTGTAGCCCAGCCAAAGCCCCAAACACAAGGGACGGCACAGGCTATAGACCCAGCCCAGCAATCTACTACGCGACTACCTCGTGTGGTACCTGTCGGTGCTCCTACAGAGTCTAGCAAAGAGGCTGGGTCTCATGCCGAGCCTGATGGAGCTTCGGATACTCGTGGTGAGGGAGCAGAAGGTATGGGACGTATGGTCTTCCGTCATAAGGACAGTAAGTCCGTGTTGGATCAGGTGCTTCCTGCCTTTAACCCGCCTACAACAAAGCCTCGTACAGAGGGTAAGGCGCAGCAAGGTGCTACTCGTCCTGTGGCAAAGAGCACTCAGGATGAGTTTGACTTCGGTGGTATCCTCGAGTGTACGGGTGTGCTAGAGATCCTGCCTGATGGCTATGGTTTCCTTCGCTCTGCAGATTATAACTATCTTCCTTCACCCGATGATGTCTATCTATCGGTAGCCCAAATCAAACAATGGAGTCTACGCCCAGGAGACCTAATTGAGGGCTTCATCCGTCCACCACAGGATGGGGATAAGTATTTCCCATTTGAGAAGATCATCCGAGTCAATGGTCGTACGCCATCGGAGATGCGTGATCGTGTCCCCTTTGACCACCTCACGCCGATCTTCCCCGATGAGAAGTTCCAGCTCGAGTCTCCACGTAACCCTGCGGTGCAAGACAAGATTGCTATGCGTATTGTTGATCTCTTTGCGCCTATCGGTAAGGGACAACGTGGTCTCATCGTCGCACAGCCTAAGACAGGTAAAACTGTCCTGCTGAAGAATATTGCTAATGCAATCGCAGCGAATCACCCCGAGGTGTATATGATCATCCTGCTCATTGATGAGCGTCCAGAGGAAGTGACAGACATGGCATCCAGCGTAAATGCCGAAGTTATTGCTTCGACCTTCGATGAGCCAGCAGATCGTCACGTCCGTATCGCTGAGATTGTGCTCAACAAGGCCAAGCGTATGGTCGAGAGTGGCCAAGACGTAGTCATCCTGCTTGACTCAATCACTCGTCTAGCACGTGCGTACAATACAGTTCAGCCAGCCTCAGGGAAGGTACTCTCTGGTGGTGTGGATGCTAATGCTCTGCAGAAGCCTAAGCGTTTCTTCGGTGCGGCACGTAACATCCGTGGTGGTGGTAGCCTCACGATCTTGGCCACCGCACTGCAGGAGACCGGCTCTAAGATGGACGACGTCATCTTCGAGGAATTTAAGGGAACGGGTAATATGGAGCTACAGCTCGATCGTCGCCTAGCGAATAAGCGTATTTTCCCAGCAGTGGATCTTGTGGCCAGCAGCACACGTCGTGATGACCTGTTGCAGGATCTCTCCACGCAACAGCGCATGTGGTCTGTGCGCAAGGTGCTCTCAGAAATGAACCCTATTGAGGCGATGGAGAATGTCCGCAACCTCATGCAGCGTACAGCCACGAACGATGAGTTTTTCGCTGAGGTAAACGGGTAGAGAGCGAGACCAATCTCTATTAATTCCCACCTAAGCACTCACAGTAAGGCTATCAAGTAAGTAGACAGGATAGGCTCTATGTGAACCACTGCCTTGCAGTCCCACTTGCCTGCCTGCCCTACTTGAGTTACGCAAATAAGTCAAACAAATCCCCCGATCAAGCTCGTCTTGGTCGGGGGATTTGTTTATCGCAGGCTCTTTACTCACTCCTATCCAATGGGTGTTTGGAGGTGCTCGTCTTCCCTTACAGAGAGAATGGATACCGAATTCATATTGAGTGGATTAGGAAGGGGCGAAAATAGCTAGTGACGAGTTACTATAAGTCATTGCAAAGAGTTATGGTAACTCGTGATGAAAAGTTGTGGTAAGTCGTCGAAGAGAGTTATGGTAACTCGTCTGAGCGACTTATGGTAAGTCGTTATCCCCTTGTCAAAGGCTCCGTATCTAGGGCGTTTGTGAAGGGTGATGATCCATCAAAGAGAGAAGTATGAGAAAGGCTTGGGTGAAGAAGTCGTCGGAGGAATATACTTAGTTTACGGACCATGCCGATGGGCTTAGCCAGCAGGTCACGCCCTCCGTGCTGCCGAGAGACTATGCCCGATATGCCGAACTTACGTTGTAATAGGAGAAAAAAATACCCCATGCTCTAGAGGAGCATGGGGCAAGGATAAAAAGACGGAAGTGATAGCTAGCTGAGGATCTCCTTCTGTAGGCTACCAACGAGGCTTGAGGCTCCGATGCGGAAGAGCTTATTATCCAGCCATTCTTTGCCGAGCAGTGCCTCGACGATGCAGTAGTACTTCACTGCTTCTTCGGCTGAGCGGATACCGCCGCTGAACTTTACCCCTCGCTTCTCACCATACTTATCGAAGTATTCTTTGAGTACCGAGCAAAGGATATAGGCTGCACGTAGGTCAGCTCCTGGATATTCCTTGCCTGTGGAGGTCTTTAGGAAGTCTGCGCCTGAGAAGAGGGAGAGGATGGAGGCCTTGCGGATGAGTTCGGGGTCTTTCAGTGCACCAGTCTCAAGGATAACCTTTAGGTGCGCTGTACGAGCGGTGGATCGTTGCTCTTGAATCTCCGTGGCTGCTTCTTCGTAGTCACCAGAGAGGAATGCTCCTAGGTTAAGCACGATATCGATTTCGTCTGCTCCATCGGCGATAGCGAGAGCAGTCTCTGCAATCTTGACCTCAATGAAGCTCTGCGAGGCAGGGAAGCAACCACTCACACATGCGACCTGTACACCCTCGGCTGTGAGCACACTGCGTACAGTCTTAACGAAGTTGGGGTACACACAGATCGCAGCGACAGAAGGAACGTCCTCTGTGCCCTCGAAGTCATTGACGCTAGCTACGAGCTTTGCCACTTTCTCCTCGGTGTCTGCGCCAGAGAGTGTAGTTAGGTCGATTGTGGAGTGTAGGAATTTCTTGACCTCTCTGGTATTGTTCTTTGTAAAGCTCTTTGCGAGGATGTCCTCAATTCGCTTATCCAGCTCCTCAATGCTGAGTGCAGGGGCAAAGGCGGAGAATGCCTCGTTGTACTTGTTGGGATTGTTTTCTACCATGGTTCGTGTATTGAGTAAACGTGATTAAACTTCTTCGTTGGAGGCGTGGAGCTTGGGGTTTGCATGGTGCCGATCTTTGTCACGTAGGGTTTTCTTCTCGAGGTTACGGAGGAACGCTTCCTCGAGCGACACACCTGTCTGGTTGGCAATACAGAGCAATACCCAGAGTACGTCTGCTAGTTCGTCAGCGAGGTTGTGTGCTTCGTCGCTGCGCTTGAAGCTCTGATCCCCGTATTGACGTGCCATGAGGCGCGCCACTTCTCCTACCTCTTCCGTTAGGATGGCCATATTCGTTAGAGGTGAGAAGTAGCGTACACCATAGGTTTGTATCCACTCATCGACGAGGGTCTGAGCGTGGGTAAGTGTGAGTTTACTATCCATATTGGAGGGCACAGAATGCTCCCTATTGGAGTGCTACCCAGCGCACAAGAGCGAAGTCCATACGATGGGGTAGCTCGGGGTGTGAAGGTAGGATACGAAGCGCACGCTTGTAGTGGCCAGGGCGAGACTGCACGAAACTAATCTCGTAGACAGCTCTTGTGCCATCTTGGCTCACGAGCTTGAGCGGTGTCTTTGCCACGAGGCATAGCTTGCCGTGCTCATCTTCACGAGCATCCACGAGCTCTACATCAAGGTCACAGGTGAGTGCATGCTTGTCAAGGACGAGGCGGATAGTTTCGTTAGCGCCTGTGTGCCGCTCGCTGTTACTCTGTATGGAGCTCCCCATGTCCTCTACGGAGATGACTTGTAGCGCATCCCAGTGTGAGATGACGCTTTGCTTCCATGCGACAAGCTGCTTAGCGATAGCATTCCCCTCTGCATGTAGGCGTGCAGAGCGTTGGGCAAGCTTCGTGTAGAAGCGATCGAAGTAATCATCCATCATACGACGCATGGTGTAGTGCGGAGCAATGAAGTTCATCGAGTTCTTCATAGTCTGTACCCAAGCCTCGGAGTAGGGACGTCCATCGCGATTGAAGTATAAGGGGAGGATTTCCTTCTCTAGTAGGTCATAGATGGTCGTTGCGTCAAGCTTGTCCTGAAGACCTTGGTCTGCGAAGGTACGTTTGTCGGTAAGTGCCCAACCAGCACCCTTGCGGTAGCCTTCATACCACCAGCCGTCTAGTACGGAGAGGTTCAGTACACCATTCATCTCTGCCTTCTCACCGGAGGTGCCAGAGGCCTCTAGAGGACGTGTCGGCGTATTCATCCAGATGTCTACGCCTGCTATGAGCTTGCTTGCTAAGCGCATGTCGTAGTTCTCAAGGAAGATGATTTTACCGAGAAACTCTGGGCGACGGCTGATCTCTAGGATGTACTTAATCAAGCCTTGTCCACCACCATCGGCAGGGTGTGCCTTCCCTGTGAAGAGGAATTGCACCGGATACTTTGGGTTATTGACAATGCGCTCTAGTCGCTCTAGGTCAGTGAAGAGTAGGTGTGCGCGCTTGTAGGTGGCGAAGCGACGACCGAAGCCGATGAGCAGTGCATTGGGATTAATTCCCTCGAGTACAGAGACTGTTGTCTCAGGGTCACCGCTGTTGCGGATCCACCGCTCACCATAGAAGGAACGTATATGCTCGATGAGGCGGAGCTTGATCGTCTGATGCGTCTCCCAGAGTACGTCGCTCGGGATCTGCTGTACCTTAGCCCATGTCTCTTCGCTTGTCTGATGATGGAGGTAATCCTCCCCAAAAACCTTCGTATATAGCTCCTGCCACTCGGCTGAAGCCCATGTGGGGAGGTGTACGCCGTTGGTCACATAGCCGACATGAAGCTCCTCGGGGAAGAAGCCCTTCCATACCGGGGCAAACATCTCCTGAGATACACGGCCATGTAGCAAGCTCACCCCATTAGCCTCCTGACACGTATTGAGGGCAAAGACGCTCATTGAGAACTTCTCATCGCTCCCAGGATGCTCCCTACCTAAATCTACAAACTCATGCCACGAGATCCCTAGGCGAGCGGGTAGATGCCCTAGATACTTACCCAGGAGGTCTTCGGCGAAGTAGTCATGTCCAGCAGGGACGGGTGTATGAACGGTATAAAGCGAAGAGGCACGTACGAGCTCAAGGGCTTCGTCAAAGGGAAGACCCTCGCCCTCGACATAGTCCACGAGACGCTGGGCATTCATGAAAGCTGCATGCCCTTCGTTCATGTGATAGACATCCTTGGTGATACCTAGCTTCTTTAGCAGAAGCACACCACCGATACCGAGTAGATACTCTTGCTTCAGTCGGTTCTCCCAGTCACCACCATAGAGCTGGTGTGTGATGGGGCGATCCCATTCACTGTTTTGTGCGATGTCTGTATCGAGCAGGTAGAGGCTGATGCGCCCAACGTTCACTCGCCACACATGGCAGTAGACCGTGTGTGTAGAGTAAGGGACTTCGAGGACAAGTGGTGTCTGTCCGTCAGCCTCAAAGATTTGCTCTAAGGGGAGCTGGGCGAAGTCCTGTGCCTCGTAGCTGGCCTGCTGCTGCCCCTCTGGCGATAGGGTCTGTGTGAAATATCCGTAGCGGTAGAGGAAGCCCACAGTGGTCATCCGTACGTTGCTGTCACTGGCTTCCTTGAGGTAATCTCCTGCCAGGACCCCAAGCCCCCCAGAGTAGATCTTCAGCACATTGGTTAGACCATATTCCATGCTGAAGTAGGCTACCGAAGGGCGGACGCTGTCCTGAGGCTCAGCCATATAGGCCTTGAAGGTCGCATAGACCTCATCCAACTCCCTCATCAGCTCCTTGTCCTGACAGATCTTGCTGATGTCTTCGGCGGAGAGCTGACGAGCAACCATTACTGGATTTCCTTCGGTCGCCTCCCAGAGCTCGGGGGATAGCCGCCGAAAGAGACTCTGAGCCCTAGGGTTCCATACCCACCAGAGGTTGTGGGTGAGCTCTTCGAGTCGCCTAAGCTCCTCGGGGAGCTGTGCATAAGCGTAGATGTTTGTCCAAATAGGGTCGTTGGCACGCTTAGTTATGATCATTTTATCTTTTTTTCTACCGTTTCGTTGATGAGTGACTAGAATTATCTAAGCTACAAAGATAGTGATAATTATGCACCCGCTTCTTGGTGAAATTATATGCTTCCTCGGCAAGACAAGTGCTGACTCTTTGGGGTAAAGCTACTTCGTGAGCGTATGCTGGAGAACTATGCAGAGTGGGGGAGATGGTAATGGTATGGGTCAAACCCTCCTATCTAGGTCGTTTGTAGAGGGTGCTGACGAGTTGCCATAACTCGTTATGAAGAGTTATAGTAACTCGCTGCAGAGAGTTGTGGTAAGTCGTCACAGCGAGTTATGGTAAGTCGCTACGACGAGTTATGGCAACTCGTTTAGAGCTCTGTTTTGTGGCTGTTTAAGGTGTTGATTATATGTTGTTTGCGTTTGTGCTCTAAGCTTTCTTTGGTTAGGGAAACTAAGGAGGCTTTCCTCTACTCAAAGAGAGGACAGAGCTTGGGTTTGCGAGAAAAGCAAAACAGCCTCAGTAATCCGATGATTACCGAGGCTGTCTAGTATAATGGTGGATTGTGTGAAGGTGGATGTGCTAAATCTGGCGCAGGAGTTCGCTGAAGATACGTCCCATACGATCGGAGGCTGCATTGGCAGCACGAATCACATCGTCACCATCATTGACGAAGTCGTCGTCGAAGTGCCAACCTTCATTCGTGATTACCGACATACCGAAGACACGAATACCAGCGTGACGAGCTACGATTACCTCGGGGACGGTACTCATACCGATGGCATCACCGCCTGAGCGTGCCCAGTAGTTGTACTCCGCTGGAGTCTCGTACGAAGGACCCGTAAGGCCGACATACACCCCTTCATGTACATGGATACCTAGCTCCTGAGCGATGGCCTTAGCCTTCGTGATGAAGTCCCTATCGTAAGGACGGGTCATGTCAGGGAAGCGAGGTCCGAACATCTCCATATTAGGCCCGATGAGTGGGTTGGGGAGGTTGTTGATATGGTCACGGATGATCATCAGATCTCCTACTCGGAAGGTCTGGTTGATTCCTCCAGCGGCATTGGACACGAGGAGGTTCTCGATCCCGAGGAGCTTCATCACCCGCACGGGGAAGGTCACCTGCTCCATAGGGTAGCCCTCGTAGTAGTGGAAGCGTCCCTGCATGCAGAGTACAGGTACACCCGAGAGCGTACCAGCGATAAGGTTCCCCTTATGACCGATAGCAGTGGAGTGTGGGAAGTGTGGAATCTGGGTGTAGGGGATGACGGTAGGATTCTGGAGCATGTCCCCGAGCTTACCGAGGCCGCTACCGAGGATGATAGCGGTACGAATATCCTTAGGAAGGCGTGAGGCAAGGTAGTTAGCCGCCTCGTGATAATGTTGTTCGAGCATACTGAGTAATCTTATTGATAGTTGCTAATGTCTGCTGCTTGAAGAGCATAGCGAATATAACAATAATTAGGGGAAGAGGGGGAAGAGGGAGGAGGGGGTCTGTCCGAGGTTTACACCGTCTGTCCGAGGTTTACACCGTCTTTCTGTGGATTGATTCCACAAGCCCGACAGAGAGAATCAAAATGTTCTGGATCCTTCTTCTTGATAGCTTTCAGGATTCGTAGACTTGCATCTTCTGCCTCCTTAGTATCGGTTATAAGGCTTGCACCTCTCCCCCCCCAAGCTAAATGTGAGCCTTCATTGATGATTCTATTTATCATAGCGGGAAATGGTGTATCCCCGAACAACCATTCAAGATTCTCCCTATCGAGAGGACTTTGTGAGTGTGGATGCCGATATGAGAAGTAGCATTCAAGGAACTTCCTCATATTATTGGGAAGATTATAGAACTGAGTATATTCCTTCTCTAGACACTTAGAACGGTCTCCACCACAAGGCTTGACATATCTATATATTTCCCTAAATAAAAAGCCATATTCTGTGATATTATCTCGTAATAAAGGAGGCATCTCTCCAATGACACTACGAGATTCGCTATTGTCGCATTCCTCTCTCCAGATACTAAGATTACATCGACCCTTATTTTTCTCAGTCAACCTCTGTACATATTTTAAAAACTCTAAGTTATGGGTTGATATAAAGAGTTGATGATACTTCTGGGGATGGCAGATAATAGTTTCTATCAGACTAAACATATAGAATATATGGTTGCTATCAAGACTTGATATAGGATCATCAATAAAGATGATCAGCTTACCATTTTTAGAATCTCTAGAATCGAGTTCATCTTTTATTTTAACCATGAAGTAGCAAAAAGCAATGAGACTTTTCTCCCCATCACTTAGGTTATAAGCTGTTTTTCCACTCCGCTGAATAGCAAACCTAGAAGAACTCATACCCTTACCCTCTGATGTCAAACGTAGTTGTTTTGACCCAAAGTACTCTAATAAGTCATTAATAGCTTTTATTGCTCTCTTTTCATCTTTAAGTTCCAGCTGAATCTTACTCCTCTCCTCCTCTTGATTGCGGATTTTTTCATTCAAGTCATTACACTTTCGCTCCTGTTCTTCAATTTTCTCCTTTCTCTGTTTGGTCGTTTTATAGCCGCTCTCATTAAAGAATTGAAGGATACTATTGTATCGTAGATGCTCACGGGCCTCTTTCTTCTCTTGATCAAGGTTCTGGGTGTATATGTTATGCTCATCGATTAGGTTATTGAGGAAGAGTATACAACCATCGATTTTCTTAGAAGGGTCATCTACCTCTTTCCACTGAAGAGGTGTGAATATATCTCGTTTCCTAGCTTCAAGTTGCGACAGCAAACATTCGATAATCTGAATATACTCTTCCTTGATGTTATTCCATCCTTTCTCCCATTCTGCGTATTTTTCTGCATATGAAGAGTAGAAAGAAATGGAGGTAATGTTACATTTTTGTATGAATTCAGCTGGGAAATCCTTAGCTGTTCTGAGCTTATCAACTAACGCTTCAATCTCCGACTTAAGATCAGAAGATTCTTTACTAAAATGCTCATAGAGTTCCTTCCACCGAGATTCTGCAATAGAGTTCATACAAAACTTGCAGATCTTATGTCCCTCTTGATGTAAATGGTACCCTGTCTCAACCCACTTATTCAAATCTGCATCTTTTTGAAGCACCTCAATGACCTTAGAGATATTAACCGACTTTGTTACAAGAGTTTTAGCCAACTCTGTGTATCGCCGAAGTTGCTCCTTTCCTGCAGGAAGAGAAGCATGCTGTAATGGAGACTTCTCCTCCTCATTAACCATCCTTTTATATTTAATGATGGCAGCATCATCCAATTCGGGGATGTTTTCCTTTGTTATTTTCTCGATCTCTTCATCTAATTTCGTTATATCATATGATCCATATTGTGCCATCCAAAGCTGAGGGTTCTCTTTGATCTCCTTAGCTTTATTGGTTCCTTTTTCTCCGGCTTTTTTAGATTCTTCCTTGAGCTTTTTGAGTTCAGAGGAATACTCATTGAGCTCTTCTTGCGTGCTATCTAGGTCCTTACTTATTAAATCTATCTGCCTTTGAATTTCATTATTCTCTTCTCCGATAATCCCAAAAGACTCAATGGGTTTCGTCTCATCATAGAAAAAGGCTAGGTTACGCTTGACAAAGTCCGAGTTATACACTCTGAACTGGTAGGGAAAAGTGGTGGAGAAAGTAGACTCCGAAATCTCACCCTCTTCTGTTGTTAGTTTAAAGGAAGCTCCCTTGATATATTCCTCTGCAATATGCCCCTGCTCAATACTTGCAAATATCCTAGATAGAGTAGTCTTACCCGAGTAATTCCTTCCATAGATAACATTCAGTTCTTGAAAACTGATATCTTTTAGCCTTTTATCCCACTTGTAGCCCTTAAATTGTCCAAAGGATGGAATATCTATTTTCTTTATCATAGCTAGTCTTTAATTGTCGAGCCTTATACTGTTCCTGAAATGCTACAAGATGATTAATTCATCACAAATATAGCGAATCTATTAGTTGATTAGATTGGATTATGTGACGGTCTATGAAATGGACATTTGTCTATGGAAAGACGAATAGCAAAAGCAAGGATACAAACTAGCCCATATAGCTTCTAGGCTATGTGGGCTAGTCTATAAGAGGGTTCTGATAGCGTATATCTATCCGTGTCCGAATAGCCGTCGGGCGACTTCCCTTGCCTCGGCGATGATCTCTTCCTGGCCTGGGACGTAGCGGTCTCGCATGCGTATGACGCCGTCGATGATGACGGTGTCGATACAGCTACTTCCGGAGGTAGCGTAGACGAGGTTGGAGGTCAGACTATTCAGAGGCACCAGCTCGGGCACGTTGAGGTCTACAAGAGATAAGTCAGCGAGCATACCCTCGGCGATACGTCCTGCGGGGATCTCTAGTATCTCTGCCCCGCCGATCGTAGCGGAGTGATAGATGTCCGCAGCCTTGGTCGCTGTGGGGCTAAACCGCCAAGCCTTACCCAGGAGCGAAGCGAGCTTCATCGCTATGACCATATCGAGGTTGTTGGACGAGGAGCAACCATCCGTACCGATACCGAGTCGTATGCCCCGCTTCTTCATCTCCTCGTACTTGAAGGTATAGCCACTGCACAGCTTCATATTCGAGGCTGGGTTATGCACGACACTTACTCGATGCTTCGCTAGGAGGTCCATCTCCTCATCATCCACCCACACGACATGGGCGACGATTAGGTGCTCGCTCAGGATACCGAGCTTCTCGAGGTAGCGCACGGGCGTCAAGCCATGCTGGCGGACACACTCGTCCACCTCGCCCTTGGTCTCTGCTAGATGGAGGTTGATCTTGACATTATGCTCTACGGCGAACTTGTGGCAGAACTGCAGTTGCTCCCCACTGACCGTATAGATAGCATGTGGCCCGAGGGTGAAGGTGATGCGGTCACTAAAGGCCTTGAAGGCCTCGTAGTACTCGTAGCTACGCTTACGATCAAGGGCTGCACGCTCCGCCCCCCCTTGGTCGAAGAGCGTGTAGGAGAGGTGGGCACGTAGCCCCAGCTCCTCCACAGCCCGAGCCGTCTCCAGTGGATGCATGTACATATCGAGGAAGCATGTAGTCCCCGAGCGCAGCATCTCCAGACAAGCCAGCCGAGCACCTACATAGACATCGTGGGCGGTCATCTTGGCCTCCACGGGCCAGATATAGTCCTCGAGCCACTCCATTAGGGGCAGGTCATCGCCGTAGCCCCTGAAGAGGGTCATCGCAGCATGCGTATGGGTATTGATGAAGCCTGGGATGACAGCCTTGTCCGTCCCATCGATCACCTCCGCACCCTCTGGGGAGGGGAGGTTAGGGGCAATGCGAGCTATGCGGTTGCCCTCGATGAGGACGTCAGTGATGGTGTCCTCGTGGAGGACATTCTTGATCAGTATGGACATGCAGGAGGATTTATCTCTTGGGGTAGATCTTGTAGAACTCGGCGACGGACTCGATGCCCTTGTAGAAGATATCTAGGGGCATATTCTCATTGGGCGAATGGATAGCGTTGCTCTCCAGACCGAAGCCCATGAGGATCGTCTTGATGCCAAACACCCGCTCGAAGGCTGCGATGATGGGAATACTCCCCCCACGGCGTACCGCTAGAGGACGCTTGCCGAAGGCTACAGCAATAGCCTCCTCGGCTGCTTGGTAGGCAGGTAGATCGATGGGGCAGAGGTAGGCCTCACCTCCGTGCATGGGGGTGACCTTCACACGCACGTACTTGGGTGCGATCTGCTCGATATACTTGATGAAGGCTTCGCTGACGGTGTGGTGGTCTTGATTGGCGACAAGACGGCAGGAGACCTTAGCGTAGGCCTTGGAGGGCAGGACGGTCTTTGCTCCCTCGCCTTGGTAACCACCCCAGATCCCGCAGACATCGAAGCTTGGACGGCAGCTATTACGCTCGAGGGTGTGGTAACCCACTTCGCCGAAGAGGTCATCTACGTCGAGGAACTTCTTGTACTCCTCTTCGCTGAATGGAATCTTGGCGATCATCGCACGCTCTTCATCTGAGAGGGGCACGACGTCGTCGTAGAAGTGTGGGATGGTGATGCGCCCGTCCTTGTCCTGTACCTGTGCGATGAGCTTGCAGAGCTCGTTGATGGGGTTCGCCACCGCACCACCGAAGTGCCCTGAGTGTAGGTCGTGGTTAGCACCCGTGACCTCGATCTCCCAGTAGGCCAAGCCACGTAGCCCCGTCGTGAGCGAAGGGGTCTCGGCGCTGACCATGCTCGTGTCAGAGACGATGATATTGTCTGCACGTAGCATCTCTAGGTGCTCACGGCAGAACTGCTCCAGATGTGTTGAGCCGATCTCCTCCTCGCCCTCGAAGAGGAACTTCACGTTGCAGTGTACCAGCCCTAGTGCCATCGCCGTCTCGAAGCCCTTGACCTGGATCATAGACTGTCCCTTGTCGTCATCGGCGCCACGTGCCCAGATATGGCCATCACGTACCTCGGGCTCGAAGGGTTCGCTCTTCCACAGCTCAAGAGGCTCGGGGGGCATCACATCGTAGTGAGCATAGACGAGGATGGTGGGTAGGGAGGGATCCTTCTCGTAGTGCCCGAAGACGATGGGATTACCCGCCGTCTGATAGATCTCGACGGTCTGCACCCCTAGACTCAGCAGATGCTCACGCCAGTGCTCTGCACAGCGCTGCATGTCGGGCTTGTGCTCACTCTGGGCACTCACGGATGGGATACGGATGAGGGCAAATAGATCCTCTAGGAAACGGCCTTCGTTCTGCTTGATGAATTCTTTTATCTGGCTCATACTGAAGTATTGTTTAGTTAGTTGTGTCCCCCACCAATTGCGTGCGAGGGGAGGGGAAAGTACCTCTTAATATTTAGGGTAAATGTACAACAAATTAGTGACTAATACTTTTGCGCCATACGTCCTGCTATATGAGTGGAAGGGGTTAATGCCCATTTCTGCAAGTTCTCTTCAGCGAGGGGCACGTTCCCTTTGCTTCCCCGTCATATATCTATGTAGCTCCTCTGTGTTGAGGGGTGGCGTCAACCTGCACATACCATAAGCCTATATCTTAATATGGAGTCACCCTCTTTCGGTGTGTTTTGTAACGTGTTTATATTTAGGGTGTTATGTTCTTGTGGGAAAGTCCAGCTAATGAGTTATAATAACTCGTGATAACGACTTATGGTAACTCGTCTCGGCGAGTTACCATAACTTTTTCTGATGAGTTACCATAACTCGTTGCAACGAGTTATGGTAACTCGCTTAGGTCGATTTTTTGTGCTCCCGTATCACGTTGGTAGTAAATGTGTTGTGATTGGCTCGGGGTTGCCCTTTTTGCCCCTTATAGATTTTCATGCTCACGCAATGGTTTTGCTCAGATTATTTGCCTTCGTGGGAATGCATACGAGTGTGCAGAGGGCTAAGCAAGAAAATTTATACCTTTGGGAGGAAGCAGGTAAAGAATGTAAAAAGACAATCCTCTGAGACCTGCTCCGTAGATAACAGCTACCTGTACTAAAGAGATAATCCAATGTGTCAATTAAAAGACCTTATCCAAAGAGTCTTGGGCATCGTGCTACTCGGATGCCTTGCCCTTAGCCTTGCGCCCAACGTGTACGCTCAGAGAAAAGCCCAAAGTGGAGAGGCTCTCCTAAAAGAAATAGAGCGTGCCACGGATAAGGGCCTCCCTAAAAGTGCGATTAAAGCCGGTGAAGAGCTTGTAGCCTTTGGGCGAGAGAAGCGTCAACTACACTTCATACTCAAGGGTCTTGAGGTGGTGGATACGAATACCCATCGAATAGATAGGAAACAGAAGACAACCTTCTTCAAAGATCTACATCAGCTTCGTTCACTTCCTTGGCTCACACCACTCGATAAGGTGGCTCTAAATCTCTACAGCCTAACACGACATGAGTCGGTACGTCCTCGCTATTTCTATAACGAGGACATCAGACGGCTAAAGGATAGTACAGCATTTGATCCAACGTATTGGTCAACCAGGCAATACTTCAAGTATTACCAAGGTCTGATGACGGAGCTAAGGGGCTCAGCCTCGCTACTAGCTGAGCCTCTGGGCGACTATGAGCTAGTTTTCCCAAGCGTAAATCCGGTCATTGGGGTGCGTACATTTGGTACAGCCCTCATTGGAGCTACGGCTCGCTTTGAACCAGATCGTTATAGTGAGGTTGCGTACAATACACTCTATACAGACTTGATGAGCTGGATACGACCTGTGGCAGAGAAGGCAAGCAGTGTGTATTTCCGTAGCCAAGTAGATTATCAGCTCCTCCTGCAGGACCTTAGGCTTAAACGGAATAAACTATCAAAGCAACGTACTGAGGAACTCCTCTATGCCTTTGCAAATAAGTATATTGCAGCGCCTGAGATTGGTAATTATGTAGAGATCCTACGGTCCCTCTATCCTCGTAAGGGGACAGCCTATGCTTCCTTTATTGAGTATTTCCTAAAGAAGGGAGTACAGCTCCCTAAGAAAATGCTGAAGGAGCTGGCTAAATCTCATCATAATGCTTTGCAAAGTGACTATTCTCTAGGGGTGCCGAGAAGGGTGACGGGCAGAGACAGCGTCACGATAGGGCTCGGAGGGGTGTACCTCGTGCGACGTGCCGAGGTCAGACTTTTCGTTGCTCCCAAGATCCAAATGCCGAACCAACTAGAATGGGAACCCACTAAGGATGCACAGCCTCTGGAGACAAGGATTATTGATTTCTCACTCGATAGCTTAGGCTATGCTCAGCACGAGGAGCTATCCTTCAAGCTCCCCCGTGTAGGTGAATACCACGTGCAGGTAGTACCCATGCGTGACCCCCGTTCATCTGGTTGTCGGGAGAGCTCTGAGGATAGCTTCATCTTCACGAAGCATGTCGTGGTTGAGCAGATTGACCAGATCAAGGGCTCACAGTTGCAATGGCTGGAGGCCATGACGGGACGGCCACTCTCGGGTGTCATGATCAATGGATATGAGGATAATGATGAGGATGGAGATGGAGAGGAGGTACCTGACTATAAGTTCAGAAACCGAGTCAAGACCGATGCATTTGGTCGCATGACACCAGATGAGGATGTAGAGGTCTACGCTCTAGCCGATGGCTCAGACCCGCTATGGATTGATGAGGGGGATTATTATGGAAGGGATAGCGATGAGTCCTTCACCTTTGAGCCCAAGGCTCGGGCGGAGATGATCTGGATCATGCCTGACCGACCTGCATACCGCCCCGGGCAAAAAGTACATGTCTATGGATGGACGGCCGAGGTAGGTCGCCTTGTTGAGACGGCACGGGTGAGTACAGGGCGTGCCGTACGTGTCGAGCTCTATGATGCTAATGGTAAGGAGGTGACACGTACGGAGGTGATCCCAAATCGTAGGGGCAGTTTTGCCGTAGAGTTCACCCTTCCTACGGATCGTATCACAGGGCGATATTCAGTCAGGGCTTACTTTGCTGCACCAGCAAAGAATGGGTTATACACTGCCGGTACGGAGATGAAGAGCTTCGAGGTCTCTGAGTACAAACGCCGCTCTACCGAGCTGGTCATGACACCACCTAAGCCACCCTACAAGGTGGGTGAGACGGTGCGTGTGCCAGGGCTGGTGCGTACGCTCAGTGGTACTGGTATAGCTGGGGTAAAGGTCAAGTATACCCTTTCGGCTAACCGCTATGTATGGCACCCTTGGTATAGTTATAGAGGTAGGGATAATATCAACAAAACATTAGCAGATAGCACTCTGACGACAGATGAGAAGGGGCAGTTCGTTATTCCTGCTATGCTCCAAGAGATAGAGCCAATGAAGGAAGAGGAGAAGTATCCCTGCTATTTCTCTTGGTATCAGTATACACTCCGTATAACAACTACAGATGCTACGGGTGAGTCCCACTCAGAGACGGTCTTCCTGCCTGTAGGGTCGGGCGTAGGGTCAATCTACGTAGATGTGCCTGGACTAATCAATAAGGAGCGTGGTGATGTATCCATCGCATTTGGTGTCTATGGACAAGAGGATGAGAATGAAATTCGCCAGATCTCCTATACGATTCAGCAAGAGGGTCGTGTCCTATATAGAGGTAATGCACAGCCCGATAGTATCATAGAGCTTCGCCCAACCTTAGCACCACTGCCTGCTGGACGGTACGAACTTCATTTTAGCTCTGACTATGGTAAGGGCGTGAAGTTTGAAGGGAAGCGCACCTTCTACCTCTACGATGGAGCGAAGGATAAGACCATACCAGGCTTCATGTATCCCCTCATTGCTCAGGCTGCCACAGATAAATATAGCCCATCACAGCCTCCTCGCATCTATTGGATGAGTGCGCTGCAAGACGGCTATATCTTCTATGAGGTATATTACGACGGAGGGAGTATAGCAGAGGGCATCCTACGCTCTAAGTCGGAAGTGATTAACAGCCTTACGCTACCTCTTCCTAAGGATGGCTTCACTCCGAGTACCATCCATGTGCGTCTCTATACGATGAACCATGGTGCGCTTATAGAGCAAAGGGTGTCGATTGATCGAGCGGAGCCTGAGCGTGAGCTGACCCTCAAGTGGGACACTTTCCGAGATCGTATCCTAGCTGGTAGTGACGAGCAGTGGAGCTTCACGCTCACACACAAAGGCAAGAGAGTAAATGATGCCTCCATCGCTGTGTGGATGTATGATGCGGCACTTGACCAGTTTGGTCGCCTGCCTCTCGGCTTTGATCCTCTCACACTAGATGAGTTGAGTGTCGATAGCCTCTCCTCAGATCGGTATCGCCCTTACCTGCATTTCTCTCCTGAGGGGATGTTCCCCATAGTACCATGGGCTAAACTTACGGAGCGCGATCAGCCATCGAGCAAGTTTGTGACACCAGACTCCACGAAGACTCCAAATACACCTGACGTAGATGATGGTGAGGAAGAAGAATACATGCTGGATAAAAGTGATGCAAAGATGCTCGCAGAGGAAGCAAGTCTTGACGCAGTCGTTGTGTCAGGTTATAGTGCTCCTCGTATCGCTATACGTGGCTACGCTTCTGCAATGGTGGCAAAGGAGGCGTCACCAAGTGTGACGGATCGAACTTTAAACACCACACAAGCAAAGCTCACGAAACCTAAGCTCAAGGATGAAAAGCTAGCCCCTGTCACCATGCGTACGAACTTCAGTGAAAGTGCTTACTTCTATCCCTATCTTCAAACAGATAAGACAGGGAAGGTAAGCTGGAGCTTCCATACACCTGAGACACTCACTCGATGGAAGCTCATTGTGCTAGCACACACCTCCGATATGAAGCTCCTTGAGCATACAGAGACGATCGAAGCATATAAAGACTTCAGTGTTCGTCCAAACGTGCCTCGCTTCCTGCGTGAGGGAGATAGTGTCATCATCTCAACAAGTGTCAGCAATGGCTCGAAGGTGAACCAAAAGGGAGAATTTACCCTAGAGCTTTTTGATGTGAAAACGAAGCGAGTGGTCTCATCACGTAAGGAGCCCTTCACGCTACAAGCAGGAGCCTCTACGGATATTGCACTCCCAGTTGGAGGTTTTGAAGGCTTAGACTCTGTTGGGCTACGTGTCGTAGCTCGAGGCAAAACCTCTTCGGATGGAGAGCAACACCTCATACCCGTCTTGCCGAGCCGTGAGAAGGTTACTGAGAGCTTAGCCTTTACGTTGAGTAAGCAGGGGCGTCATGAGATCATACTTGACAGCCTCTATCCAAGTAATGGATACTTGCCCGAGCAGGGACGCTTTGACCTAAGGGTCGAGTCTAATCCATTATACCTCGCTCTCTCTGCCCTACCTGAACTTGGGTTGACGAAGGGGGCTTCTGCACTAGATGCAGCAACAGCACTCTATGCGCAGTCTGTAGCGCTTGAAGTGTCTCATGCCGAAGGCTTCAAAGATTGGTTTGAGGCACGCTGGAAGGCATTGCCTGCCTCGGAGCGTAGTAGGCTGGGGCAAGATGATAGTCTGAAGACGCAGAGCCTCGTTGAGACCCCTTGGGTACGAGAGGCAGAGCGGGAAGGCAACCGTGAGCGAATCCTTCTAGAATACCTCCAGAATCCGATGAAGCTCGTCCCACTCTCACGTATCCTAAAGCAGCTATCAGACCTTCAGCTTAGTGATGGGTTGTGGAGTTGGTATCCAGGCATGAAGGGGAGCATATATACGACGGAGGCTGTGCTTAGATTGCTCCTGCGTACACCAGCCTTCCCTCGTCTGGAGCGTGCTGATCAGCTACGTATCGAGGAGTTGGTACGTAAGGGATTCCGCGCTCTTGAGCCTAGCATCATTAGCCAGTACCACTCGATATTGAAGAAAAAGAAGAAGGGGCTATATAAGTACGCCTATACCGACCTTGATTACCTGTACCTGACGGCTCTGGCTAGTGAGCGTGGCATATATCAGGCAGAGGGTGAGGCGAAGAAAGCTCGAGACTTCTTCTATAACGAACTCAAGAAGACTGCCCTCCAGCTGCCTCTCTCTGAGAAGGCAATGGCTGCTGTTGTCTTTGCTTATGGAAGGGATACCGCACTTGCTAAGGCGTGCATTGCCTCGCTAAGAGAATACCTCAAGGAGGATAAGCGTGGTATGTACTACGCTAATGAGGACTTCCTTGGGTACTTCTGGTGCAGTCGTACGATCCCGACGATGACGGCTACACTCGAGGCTCTACGTATCGTCTCCCCAGAGGATATCACAACAATGAGCCAGATGCAACGCTGGATCATCAACGAGAAGCGAGCCACCTCGTGGCGCTCGTCACTTGCTTCCTCCGAGGCTATCTATGCGCTGTCACTTGATCTAGGAGGTAAGAACGCCCCTCGTCGTACGAATAGTTCCTCTGTCATAGTGCCCCTCTCTGATGGTACGACTTTCCGCACGGAGGGGGCATATATCACTGCCTCCCTGCCATTCACATCCTCGGTACGTCCATCTGGGGCTATGACCGTGACGACTCAGTCTGATGGTGAGGTCTGGGGTGCAGCCTTGGCACATTATACTCTACCTACGAGCCAGATTGAGGCAAGAGGTAGAGAGCTCAAGGTCAAGCGAGAGCTATTTGTTGTAAGCAAGGAGGCTGGCAAGCAGGTGCTATTACCTCTAGATGAAGGTCATGAACTAAGGGTCGGTGATCGGCTGTGGACTCGAATTACGCTGATCCTTGATCAGGACTTAGATTTCGTTGCTCTCCACGACCCCAGAGCGGGCTTTGCTGAGCCGATCATCCAGACGGCAGGCTATCGCTGGGGGGCAGGTACTGGATACTATGTTGAGCCGAGGGACAAAGAGACGAACTTCTTCTTTGATCGGCTTAAGCGAGGTGAATATACACTCGAGTATGAGCAGTATGTGACGCGATCAGGTCGTTACTCGGGGCTGGTGACGAAGGTGCAGTCCGCCTATGCTCCGGAGTACACTGCCCATACTGCACCCTCTGCTCTACAGCTTGTCCTGCCTATGAAATAAGGATAGATGGGGGAGAGGAAGGCCTTCTTTCCCCTCCCTCTCTTCCTCTAGAGAGTTGGGCTCTCTCTCAGCGTATCAGACGCTCTAGAGGCTATAAACTGAAATGCCCCTCCAGCATGTGCTGGAGGGGCATTTTGTCTGTGGACGGGATAGGCTGGGAAACAACACCGGTACGTATTACTCACGCCCAGCCCTTACCCGTCCGTATTTGATGTATTTACTAGATCTTACCTACGAGATCGATGCTGGGCTTTAGGGTTGCTTCACCCTTCTTCCACTTGGCAGGGCAGACTTCGCCTGGGTTTTCGTAGACGAACTTGGCGGCGGTCACCTTGCGAAGGAGTTCGCTTGCATCACGACCAATGCCGTTGTCATGGATCTCAGCGATCTTGACCTGTCCTTCAGGGTTGAAGAGGAAGGTACCACGATAAGCCTGACCAGACTCTTCGCAGAGTACCCCCATAGCATAGGAGAGCTCGAAGGTCATATCTGCGAGCATGGTATAGGGGACGCGCTCGATGGTCTTCGTAGCATCAGCCCAAGCCTTGTGTACGAAGTGGGAGTCGGTGCTAACGGAGTAGATGTCTACACCGAGCGCCTGAAACTCCTCATAGTGGTCGGCTAGGTCAGCAAGCTCCGTTGGGCAAACGAAGGTAAAGTCACCTGGGTAAAAGAAGAAGATGCTCCACTTGCCCTTGAGATCTTCGTTGGATACTTCGAAAAAGCCTTTGCCCTTACGGTAAGCATTTACCTTGAACTCAGGCATTTGACTGTTGATAATGCACATAGCTGTCTGTTGTTTCTCTTTATTTAATTTATTATAGGATATTCTACACTCTGTTAGGTCTTCCCCACGAGCCTTCTCTCCTCATACATTCGTTTCTGTTGCAAAAGTACACTAGTCTGTCGCTCTGTCCAATCACTTTTATTTATTACTCCATTTATACTGTGAATAAGATAGGCTAATTTGATCCTGTTTGACAGAGAAATAAAGTGTCTATGGAAGGCCTGATTTGTCGGATGTCCTCTATGTCTATCCATTATGCTACGAGCCACAGCAATACAAGTCGAAATGACACTCTCTACCCGATGGATTATCAGCCCTCGCAAATGCCCTAGATACGGGGAACTGGAAGGGGTAGTAAGGACTTACTATAAGTCGCTCAGACGAGTTACCATAACTCTCTTCAACGAGTTGCCATAACTCTTCATCACGAGTTACCATAAGTCGTCACAACGAGTTATGGTAACTCGTTACTACTCATTTTTGTGTCAGTTGTATCCTGTTGATTGTGAGTTGTGTAGAGGCTCAGCTTGAGAGGATGGAGGACCTGTGCCGAACCGATGTTAAAGGATAGCCTCCCTCAAGCTACTTCATGGATTTGTAACCTCAATTCTTACAGCTTCGTAAAGATTCTTATGTGCATGAGGGATGGACGAGGGAAGAAAAACGGTGAGAGTTGGAGTTTGCTTAAAGTAAATTAGGTATAAATATAGGAATGAGTTGTAGAGTAAAGTTTACAAATTTAGGGGATAGGTATCCTGAAAATCGCCTGTTTTAGGCAATATAAGCAAGGCGTTAAACACTCTTTGCTTAATTAAGAAATTTATTAAGTATGAGGTAGTTTCGAGGTGTTTTTGGGATAGTTTTTTTATCTACCTTTGCCTCCTCCGAGGTGGAATGAAAAGACTACTACGCGGAGTATAGAAATAGCAGGTCATAGAATAACGAAAGAGATTTGGCATAGAAGAATACTTACCTAACCCACATTGGTTCGCCTTGATTGGTGTGCCACTGTCTGATAGAGGAGCATGAATTGCTTCATCTACCCACGAATAAAAGCAAGAACATACATATCCTAAGTAATACGTTCTATCATTCATACATAAGTATTTTATGGAAATACACTACAGCGAGAGCCACATAGCGCAGCGGCGACTTCGTCGAGTGCTGTGTCTTATGGTTGGCCTTTCCCTCCCGACTATGCTCCTAGCAGGGTCTACCTCGGAGCAGGTCAAAGCTACGAGAGTAGCCGATGCTACGACTCTCTCTACAAATGCTCAGAATGCGAACAAGACGAAGATCGTAGGGGTCGTCACCGATTCCAAGACTGGTGAACCCATCGTCGGAGCTGCCGTTCGCCTCAAGGGCGCTTCTGCGGGTGCACTGACCGACATCGAGGGGAACTTCGAGCTGAAGGCTTCGGCAGGTGATGTGCTCATCATCAGCTCCGTTGGATACTCTGCCAAGGAGGTAAGAGTCGGAAAAACAACCATCCTCTCAATCACACTTTCAGAGGACACCAAAACCCTAGGCCAAGTCGTCGTCACTGCCTTCGGTACAGGACAGAAGAAGGAGACCGTAACGGGTTCAATTCAGACTGTTCGTCCTATGGAGCTGAAGGTGCCAGCTGCTAACCTCTCCACAGCCTTCGCGGGTCGCTTGGCTGGGGTTATCTCTTATCAGCGTAGTGGTGAGCCAGGGAGCAATGGCGCAGACTTCTTCATCCGTGGTATCTCCACAATGAATGGCTCTGAGCCACTGATTATCCTAGATGGTGTACAGATCTCCAAGGCTGACCTGAATGCCATAGATCCAGAGATTATAGATAGCTTCTCTATCCTGAAGGATGCTACTGCCTCTGCTATGTATGGTACTCGTGGTGCAAATGGGGTCTTGATCATCAAGACCAAGAGCGGAGCAGACCTAGAGCGTCCTATCATCGGGGTACGTATTGAGAACTACATCAATACTCCAATTAATGTACCGAAGGCTGCTGGTGCTGAGACCTACATGCGTATGTACAACGAGGCTGTGAGGAACCAAGGTACGGGCGATGCGCTCTATTCTGAGGAGTACATCCGCAATACCCTCGCAGGGACAGATCCATACCAATACCCCAATGTGGATTGGTATAAGGAGGTCTTCAAAAATATGACCTATAACCAGAGGGCCAATATGAATGTCCGTGGGGGTACGGCGAAGGTTACCTACTTCATGAACTTCAATGTTAGCCATGAGACGGGGATGCTTAGGGGGAGAAGTAAGGACTTTTTCTCCTTCAGCAACAGCATCGACTATATTAAGTATGCGTTTCAGAACAACGTAGACTTTCACCTCTCCCCAAGTGCATCGATTGCTCTGCATCTGAATACCCAGATCAACGACTATCATGGCCCTATTACGGCCAATAATGGCTCTGGTGGTGTGAATGAGGTCTTCAAGTCGATTATGGAAACCAATTCTGTTGCAAATCCTATCATGTTCCCACAGGGGGATCTATCTTGGTATCGCTGGGGGGGAACAAAGATTGGCTCCTTCACGCCTGGTAACCCAGTAGCTATGGCAGCCTCAGGCTATAAGGATACTTTCGAGAGCACAGTGATTGCTAATATCGACTACACCCAGAAGCTGGACTTCATCACCAAGGGGCTTAGCTTCAAGGGGCTTGTCTCCTTCAAGAACTGGAGCTTCAGCAACGCCTATCGTTTCCAAACCTATAATTCCTACATGCTTGCCTCTCCTGCTAAGGACGCTAATGGGAACTATAACCTGACCTCTCTCGGTGGAGACCCTAGCAAGCCTATACTCAATTCGGGCGGGAGCTCTATGGGTGATAGACGCTTCTATATACAGGCCTACATCAACTATGATCGTAGCTTTGGTGATCATAGTGTATCCGCAATGGCTCTTTATAACCAAGATGAGGCTACCATCAACAACCCAGGGAGCGACCTCATCGCTACACTACCTCGCCGTCGTCAGGGTTATGCCTTCCGTGCATCCTACGACTATGCACAGCGCTACCTTCTGGAGGTCAACGCGGGGTATAATGGCTCCGAGAACTTTGCCAGAGGACACCGTTGGGGATTCTTCCCATCCATCGCTGTGGGCTGGAACGTCAGCAAGGAAGCCTTTTGGAAGCCTCTACAGAATACCGTTTCTAACCTAAAGCTCCGAGCCTCCTATGGACTCGTGGGGAATGACAAAACCGTAGACCAGCGCTTCATCTATCTTGAGGAAGTTGTTCTCTCGGGGGATAAGCATCGCCCCAACTTCTCTACTGGGTTTGATGGTAGCTATGAGAGCCGTCGTGGACCAGGCTTCACCCGCTATGCTAACCCCCAGATCACTTGGGAAATCGGTAAGAAGCTTAACGTCGGACTTGACCTACAGCTCTTCAAGTCCCTTAACCTAACGGTGGATGTCTTCCAGGAAATCCGTAGCAATATCTTCCAGAAGAAGGAAACCATCCCGAACTACTTCGGTACCGAAGATGCCAAGATCTATGGTAACCTCGCCAAGGTAAAGAACTGGGGGGTAGACGTTGCGATGGAGTACAATAAACAATTCAATAAGGATTGGACTATCCAAGCTCGTGGTACCTTCACCTTTGCACGTAACCGCGTCCTCGAGTACGATGAGGCTGCTAACCTTCGCCCAGCCCTACGCAAAGTAGGTTCCCGTCTCAATGGACTATTGGGTTACGCCGCTGATGGCTACTATATCGACCAAGCGGATATCGATCATAATCCTAAGAGTACACTTGGGAACATCGCGATAGCTCCAGGTGACCTCAAGTATAAGGATCAGCCAGACAAGGATGGTAACTACGATGGCAAGATCGACGCCGACGACCGTATCCCCATGGGCTTCCCAACCGTTCCTGAAATCAACTATGGCTTCGGGGCAACGGTACAGTACAAGCAGTTCGACTTCAACTTTACTCTCCAAGGACAAGCTAACGTGTCACTGATGATGAAGGATTTCCACCCCTTCGGTACACAGTCACGACGCAACGTCCTACAGTGGGTAGCAGATGACTACTGGAGTAGGGATAATCAGAATCCTAACGCTCGCTATCCTCGCCTGACACTGCATGATAATAGGCATAACCAACAGGAATCCTCACACTGGCTACGAGATGCCTCTTTCCTAAAGCTACGTAACCTAGAGGTGGGATATCGATTCAAGTTCGCTCGTGTTTATGCTAATGCGACGAATCTCCTAACGTTTGCCCCCTTCAAGCTCTGGGATCCAGAAATGGGTGGTGGTCGTGGTATGTCTTACCCCCTACAGCGTACTTTCAACCTTGGGGTACAGCTCACCTTCAAGTAGTCGTGTATCATTCTGTACTATATATAAAAGAATCCGATGAACAGATTATATAAGCTAGCCCTCCTTTGCGGGGCTACTCTCTTGCTCGGTAGCTCTTGCTCGAACTTCCTCGACATCGTCCCTGACGAGCGTCCAACAGAGAAGGATGCTTACTCTGACCGAAATAAGGGAATTGATTACCTCTACTCCTGCTATGCCTACCTTCCCAATCCTGCTGGGACAACAGGGAGTCTAGACCTATTAACGGGTGACGAGGTAATTACCAGCTTCGAGCATGAGTCTTTCTCCAGCTTCCCTAAGGGGAAGTACACAGCCTCTTCTCCTGGGATTTCTTACTGGAATAACTTCTTCCAAGGGATTCGCCAATGCTATATGTTTAGCAAGGTAATCGACAAGCTCCCTGATACCTCAGATGCGGAGAAGGCGGACTATAAGGCTCAGATAAACTTCTTGCTGGCCTACTATCACTATCTCCTGTTGCGTTGCTATGGCCCCATTATCCTCGTCAAGGAACTCCCAGATGTGAATACAAGGGTTGAGGACTATGCGGCACGCACGAACTTCGATGAGTGTGTGAGCTGGATAGCAGCTAAGTTTGATGAGGCAGCAGCTGGTCTGCCTGCTACACGCAACGATGTGAAGAGCCGTGTCGGGCTCGCTACGAGCACAGCTGCTAAGGGCTTCAAGGCTAAGCTCTATCTCTATGCCGCCTCCCCCCTCTTCAATGGTGGACAGCCAAGTCTCTTCGAGTCACTCAAGGACAAGAACGGCAATCACCTGATGCCTATGACCTACGATCCTCAGAAGTGGGTACGTGCCAAGGAGGCTATCAAGCAGGCGATTGATGCTGCTGAAGCTGCTGGCTATGCTCTCTATATGAAGGATGACCAGTACAAGTCTCAGAACAAGTACCCAGAGAATGGCATCGAGCGTCGCCTTCGCCTAACCATCCTAGACTGGGTAGGTAGCCCCAACCCTGAGGTAATCTTCGCAGACTCTCGTGGTGTAGGTCTGTATGACTTCCAGGGTAAGTCTACGCCTAAGGGTGTAGATGGTAGTGAGTATGGCTACAATGGGGTTGGTCCAACTTGGGCTATGCTCAACCGCTTCTACACAAAGAACGGTCTCCCTTGGGATGAAGACCCCGAGACAAAGAATCTTGATCCCCTAGAGGTCGTAGCCGTAGATGCAGCCCATGTAGCTTATGCCAAGGAAGGGGTGAAGACCATCAAGTTCAACCTCGATCGTGAACCACGCTTCTATGCTTGGATTGGTTTCCAAGGTGGATACTTTGAGATCCTCAATAAAGAGCCAAGTAACCCCCTCTACCCCACACCTAACTTCATGCCTGAGGCTGGCCGTGTACTCCTAGACTTTACAAAGAATGGGAACCAAGGGAGAAAGGGGCGCAATAACAACTACACGCCGAGTGGGTATCTGAATAAGAAGGGAACGTTCCCCAACCAGCTTATGGCTAAGAATGGTGTGACCGTCATCTCTCACCCCTGGCCTCTCTTGCGCCTAGGAGATCTATACCTCTCCTACGCAGAGGCTTGTGTTGAGACAAATGATCTGGCTGAGGCTAAGACCTACATTGATAAGATACGCACGCGTGCAGGTATCCCCACTGTAGATGCTGCATGGAGTGCTATTGGTGTAACTCCAGACCAAGATAAGCTCCGCAAGATTGTGCGCCAGGAGCGTCAGATTGAGCTCTACCTAGAAAATCAGAACTTCTGGGATATGCGTCGCTGGCTCCTCGCTAAGGATGCCTTCGGTCACAAGGCTAAGGGGCTTGACATCGAGGCTACAAGCATTGAGGAGTTTGCTAAGCTAAAGGAGATTGTCTTCGAGCGTGCTTTCTCTGACGCTAACTATCTCCTTCCTATTCCTATTGACGATATAAATAGGAATGGTAACCTCATCAACAATCCTGGCTACTAACCAATCATAGATGATAAGATGAACAAGATATTCATAGCCCTCATGCTTGGATCGCTTGCCCTAGTGTCTTCCTGTAAAAAGGAAGACCTAGGCCCCAAGCCTACCGACCTAGACCAAGCTTCTATCACTGCTGAGCCCGGGCCTGGGTCTATTCTGCTAAAATGGTCGATCCCTCAGGGTGCTGACTATCGCTATGTGCGAGTGTCCTATACAAATCCCGCTACGAACAAGCCTGCCATGAGGCTTGCTAGCATCCACTCCGATACGCTACGTGTCGATGGCTTGCTAGCTCGTTATGGTACGATTGAGTTCAAAATCTGCCCCATAGGAGAAAAGGGTGCAGAGGGGACTACTCACACAATCTCAGCTCAAGCTAAGCCTCTTCCTAAGATCACGAAGATTACAGATGCAGCAGCTGAGAAGCTAGTCCTCGCAGCTGGTGCTGATGACCTTTTTGTTAGTGACCCCGAGTCTTCAGAAGGTCCCAAGGCACACTTGATCGACAACAATAATGGTACCTTCTACCACGAGAGCTGGAGCGGGACGAAACGTCCTATGCCTCACTACATCGTGATGAAGCTCCCAAGAACTGTCAAGGCCTTCCACTTTTTCATGAAGGCTCGTAATAATGGCAACCGATCAAATCCTGTAGAGATGGGTATCTACACGAGTGACTCCTTCGATGGAAACTTCGATCTAGAGGCTAATAAGGCAGTCCTTGTGAAGTCCCTAACAGGTCTACCCGATGCTCAGGCTGCAGATTACACCTCTCCTGTAATGCTTGCAGACAAGGCTTACACCTATGTTTGGTTCCAGATTAAGAAGGTCTACAATAACCAAGCTTACGCAGCCCTAGCTGAGCTTCATGTCTTTGCCCACAAGACTGAGGTCTATGACCCCGAGACTGGTGAGACGACCAACGAGTAACGGAGATCCAATAGATTAGTTCTAGAGAGGTCGAGTAGAGAGGTGGATTTATTCCTCCTCTTGCTCGACCTCTCTATACATTTAGGCTAGACAGATTAGCTATAACAAGTAAATGTTGAACGAATGAAGACCTTTAGACTTTTTAGCCTGCTTTGTGCGGCTATCCTAGGGATGATTTTCGTCTCATGTAAGGCTGCCGAAGAGCCAAATAGAGGTAAGGGAGGAGGGACAAACACTAGTCAGACAAAGCTCCCCGATAATATAGACTTCAAGAGTGAGTCCTCATCTAAGACCATTCAAGTGGGAGACTTGCCACAGGGATGGCGTGCGCAGAGTGACCAGTCGTGGTGTAGTGCAAAGCCTCAGGGTAAGATCCTCATCGTAGAGGTACAGACTAATGATGATACTGAGATCCGTCAGGCCAAGCTCACCATCAGCTCTTCTGCTGGGGAAAAGTATATCAACGTACGCCAGCTAGGTACAGCTCCTGCTATCTTGGTTGACAAACAGATCTTTACTATACCAGCCTCTGGTGGTCCCATTGACTTTGTCATTACGACCAATACTCAGATTGAGGTGAAGCTCCCTGAGTGGGTCAAGTCGCCGTCCGAGCTAAAGGCCATGAGGAAGGAGAGTCATTCCTATGTTGCCCTCTCTCATACAGGCGAGAGTAATCGTGTAGCCAAGATTGAGATTGTACAGAAGGGCGTTGCTGATGCCTCCAAGGCTGTACGTGCCTTCATCTCCCTCACACAGCTTGGAGCGAAGGATTATGTTGCAGGTAGCACGGAGAGTCTGTCTGATGATGAACAAATCAAGGTTGTAAGTGGCCAAGCTTCCTCCTTCCAGCCTAATGGCGGAGAGATTGAGAAGTCGTTCGATGGAGATATGAATACGCTCTATCATTCCAATTGGACCAACACTGGCAAGAATTACTTCCCCATAACTCTAACCTACAACTTCGCTGAGCTATCGGATGTAGACTATCTCGTCTACTACCCACGTACGAGTGGCCAGAATGGAAATTTCAAAGAGGTTGATATCGAGGTGTCGCAGGATGGTGTGAACTTTGAGAAGCTCGTCTCCAAGGACTTCGGGGGGAGCTCACAGCCCACACGTGTCATCTTTGATCGCCGTTTGCAGGCGAAGAGCTTCCGCTTTATTGTACGTAGTGGAGCAGGGGATGGGCAGGGCTTCGCCTCTTGTGCTGAGATGATGTTTTTCAAGCGTAGTAGCAAGAGTTTTGATTATAAGACACTCTTTGCTGATGACCTGTGCACGACCCTACGCTCCGACATCACCGATGCCAAGATTGCTCAGTGTACGGATCCTTTCTTCCGCAACCTAGCCTTCTTCATCAAGCAAGGTAAGTATAACCAGGAGTTCCGTGTTGCCAGCTTCAAGCCCTACCTTCACCCCAATGTGATGGCGACACGCAATAAGACCAATCCCTACTCTCTCCTAGATAACCCTACTGGTATATCGGTCAAGAAGGGTGAAGACCTTATTGTCTTCGTTGAGGATACGCATGGCTTCGAAGGTCTAAGCCTACGTGTACAGAACCTCGACAAGCCTGGGGGGGATGGCTTCGGGGGTGAGTACTACCCTCTCTACAAGGGTATGAATAAGCTCAAGATGCGCTCTCCAGGTCTAGCCTATGTTATGTACCATACTATGGATGAGGCGCAGCTCGCTTCCCTGCATCCTCTGCGCATGCACTTCGCCACGGGTACTGTCAATGGCTACTATAACTCACAAGATCCTAAGCTATCGGGACGTTGGAAGGAACTTCTAGGTAAGGCTACGGACAAATACTTTGATGTCCTCGGTAAGTATGCTCACCTGACATTTGAGACAGCTAACTTCCGAAACTATACCCCCGAGGGTCGAGACATTACCAATACCTACGACAGCATTGTACGCAACGAATGGGTACTACATGGGTACTATAAGTACAACTGTACGCCTAAGAATCGTATGTATCTGCACGTCATGTACCATGCTTTCATGTATGCTACTTGGTACCATACTGCCTACGAGGTCGGTACTGCTAAGGATATACTTGACCCCGCTAAGATGCGTAATCCCCTGTCTCAGGGTGCTGCTTGGGGGCCTTCACATGAGATTGGACATATGAATCAGATTCGTCCAGGTCTCCTTTGGCATGGGATGACAGAGTGTACTGTGAACATTCCTTCGGAGTATATCACGACCTATGTCTTTAAGCAACCCTCACGTCTACAGGATGAGCGGATGGGCGATGGTAACAATCGCTATTCGCTTGCATTCTCACATATCATTGCAGGTGAGACCCCATTCTGCACCGCAGGTAGTACGAATATTAAGGATGGTATTCCTCAGGGAGTTGATGTATTCAAGCAGCTAGTACCTTTCTGGCAGCTTGAGCTCTATTTCGGTAGGGTGCTTGGCAATAGTCCCCGTCTGAATAAGGATGCCGTTTCGGGCTTCTACCCCGACCTCTATGAATACTTCCGCAGGCACAACTCTCCAGAGACGCCAGGTACACAGCAGGCAGAGTTTGCCTATGCAGCCTCTAAGGTTGCTGGGCGAGACCTCACCCGCTACTTCGAGAGATGGGGCTTCTTCCGTGCCGTCAATACTACTATTGATGACTACGGGAAGAGACCCTTTGTGCTGACCGATGTTGAGGCTCATGCTGTGAAGAATCGTATTGCAAGCCTCAAGCTACAGAATATCGAAGACCTCGCTCTAGAGTATATCACCGATGATAATGCCTACCTCTATAAGGATAAGCCAAGTATTATTGAGGGGAACAAGCCTTCTATCAGCAGCCAGTCCGTAAAGATTACTGGTTGGAAGAACGTGGTTGCCTTCGAGGTATATAACGCTCAAGGCAAGCTCATCTTCGTGGCTGATGCTACTTATCCCAAGGATGGGGAAACACATTTCTACCTCAGCTCTCCTTGGGTCAAGGGCAATACGATTAAGGCTGTCTCTGCTGGCAATATACGTGTTATTGTACCTGCGAACTAGGGACTGTATACTATAAATGGGTACTCTTAGTTGGTATCCATTCTCCTCGCCCCACACTTTGGCTTCAGCGCGAAGTGTGGGGCGAGGCCGTTTTGGGGAAGTTAAAACCTCATAGCATTGAGAAGCATCAACCCTTATTATTGTGGAGGGTGTGAAGAACGCTTATGTTAGGGACGGGAATAGAAAAGCAGGCACGTAGCCGAGTGCTACGTGCCTGCTTGGCTTGGTAGAGTAAATTGCTAGAGCAAGCTACTACTCGATATGTTTGTCCATGTTCGCTTGGACTGGGGAGAGCTTGCCGATAGCTGGGTTACTTCTTTTTAGGGATGGTCTTGAGCATCTCGTCGATTGCTCTGATGAGCTGTGCATCGTGACCACGAAGGTATTCCTCTGGGGTAGAGTAGACCTCGATATCAGGATGTAGTGTGGCGTTCTCTAGGGGCTTGCCGTCTAGGTCTGAGCAGGTCACTTGGGGGATGCCGAAGACGATGTAGGGGTTGATCTGTGACTCCCACCAGACTGCCGTCATTGTACCTGCCACAGGTGAGCCGATGACCTTCCCGAGACCAAGCACCTTGTAGACCCAGGGGAAGCCGTGCCCGTTGCTGTAGTTTCCTTCGCTTACGAGGACACAGCTGGGCTTGTTCCACTGCATGAAGGGGTCATCGCCGATGTACTGGCCACGAGGAGTGAAGGTGAGGTACTTCTTCCCGCTGAGTAGGTGGGCGAGGTCTTCGTGGAGCCAGCCACCTCCGTTGTAGCGAGTATCAACGATCACAGCATCGGTATTGCGGTATTTACCCAATAGATCCTGGAAGGCGGTGCGGAAGCTAGGGCTGCTCATCGAACGAACGTACACGTAGCCGACACGTCCACCACTGCGCTCGCGTACGAGATCCTCACAGTGACGGAGCCAGCGACGATAGAGGAGTTCCTCTTGCCAGCCCTGAGAGCAGGGCTTGACGATTTGGTCAAAGCGCTTGCCCGTCTTGGGGTCAAGGACGGTGAGGTTCACACGCTTGGAGACCTTCCCGTTGAGGTAGAGCTCAATGGGCTGATCGGCCTTGATGAGTTCGCCATCAATGCGCTCGATGATCATGCCCTTCTCTACCTTGGAGCCACCGAAGCTGAGCGGGCCACCCTGTAGGAGCTCAACGATACGTAGCCCATCGCCCTTGTAGCTGTTGTCGTAGAAAGCCCCAAGAGCTGCGGTAGCAATAGGGCTCTTCTTGGGGAAGCTACGACCACCCGTGTGGGAGGCATTCAGCTCACCTAGAAGTTCGCTGAGTAGCTCTGCGAAGTCGTCATCGTTGTTGATGTGGGGTAGGAAGCGTCGGTAGGTCGTACGGTAGTAGTCCCAGTCTACGCCGTGGAGCTTCTCGTCATAGAACTTATCCTTGACCTGTTGCCAAGCGTGGTCGAAGATATAGGCACGCTCCTCAGCAGGACGGTGATCGAACTCAGCAGAGAAGCTGATAGGCTTCACCGTGCCTGAGCTCTCTACCTTAGAGAGTCCACCATAGGATGTGCCTACATAGATTGTCTTGCCGTCCTTGCCTAGACGAAGCTCTCCGTAGCCAATCTTGGGGGAGAGTACCTTGGTCGTCTTGGAGACGAGGTCTTTCTCCCAGAGATCAGCATCTTCGCCGTAGCGCATGATGTAGTAGAGCTTCGTGCCATCAGAGTTGATAAGCGCATCGGATAGGCTACCGGAGGCAGATGTGAGGCGAATGACACGATTCTCACGGTCGGTGAAGTCGGGAGTGAAGGGCTTGGTGTCCTTCTTCTCATCATCGGCCTTCTTGGCTGTCTTCTTACTCTTCTTGCTATCCTTTTTATCGGCAGAGGCGGTGTCCTTCTTGTTTAGGTCCTTCAGCTCCTTGTGGAGCTCACGTTCCTCCTTGCTAAGCTTGAAGTCCTCGAATGCCTCCCTGTCAAGGAACATCAGGTATAGGTCACTCTGCGCTCCCCAGCTCCCGTGGCTACGATAGCCAGATCGGTCAGAGTGGAAGAGGATAGCCTTGCCATCGAGGACGAACTTCCCCTGAGTGTCGCTGTAACCACTCTCAGTGAGGTTGATGACCTCTCCAGAGCCATCGGCCTTGACTAGAGCGCAGTCGGTGTGCATCCAGCCACCGATACCGATGTAGTTCGTTAGGATCCACTTCCCATCGGGGCTCCAACGGAAGTGCTGGTCGCCATCGGAATAGGAGTAGTTAAACTTCTTATCCAACACCTTCGTCTCCTTGCCCGAAGCGAGATCATAGACATATATGGCGGTGCGGTCTCTGAGGAAGGCTACACGCTTGCCATCGGGAGAGAAGAGTGGCTGGAAACTAGCTTCCTTTCCTTTGGTTAGTTGCTTTTCCTTTAGTTCTCGGGCATATACGAAGTGAGGGTCATCCTTGCGAACGAGCTCTGTCATATAGATCTGCCACGTGCCATCGCGTTCGGCAGCATAGACAATCTTCTTGCCGTCGGAGCTAATATCTACGTCACGCTCCTGCTGGGGGGTGTCGGTGATGCGCTTAGTTGTCTTGTACTCCGTATGGGTGACGTAGACATCCCCATGTGCAACGAAGGCAATCTCCTTGTCGCTTGGGGCAACAGCGAAGGACGAGACTTCGCTCGTCAACCACTGCTTATTGACTTGTTGCTCCTCTTCGTCACGGATGAGGGTGATGGCTACCTTCTGAGGTTTGCCCCCAGGGGTAAGAGTGTAGATCTCGCCATCATAGCCGAAGCAGAGTGTCCCGTCCTCTGCACGAGAGAGGAAGCGAACGGGATTCTTGGAGAAAGTCGTGATGCGCTCATCGCTGGCTGAGGGAGAGGCGCTCGTGCGATGATAGATGTTGTAGGAGCCATCTCGCTCGCTGAGGTAGTAGAAGCCACCCTTATCGTCCCAGACGGCATTGCGATCTTCACCTCCGAAGGTGGTGAGCTTCGTGTACTTGCCTTCCTTGCTTAGATGCCAGATGTCTTTTGTTACTGGGGAGATAGCGTGCTTACGCCAGATGTCTTCATAGCCCTTGATGTCGGTGTAGAGTATCTCGCCATTGCGTAGAGAGGGGCTTGCCATCGGCGTAGAGTTGTAGAGCCGTGGGCGAGCGATGTCCTTCTTGAGGTCGAGTGAGTAGGTCTGGACAAACCAGCTCCAGGGGTACATGCCGAAGTTGGCATCGGGCATGATGTCAGCTTGGAATAGGAGGGTGTTGTCATCAAGGAAGGCTACGGGGATCTCCTTCGTGCTGTTGTAGGTCAAGCGTCTCAGGCCTGAGCCGTCAGTCGAGATGATGTAGACGTCCTTCCCGCCCTCTCTATCCGAGGAGAAGGCTAGTCGCTTACTATCTGGACTCCAAATAGGGGTGCCGTCGTAGGCTGCGTTTGAGGTGATGCGCTGTGCACTCCCCCCTGCGGTGGGGACAGTGTAGATGTCGCCTTGGTAGCAGAAGGCAATGCTCCGACCATCTGGGCTAATCTGCTGATGTCTTAGCCAGAGTGGTGCAGACGCCTCTGCCCCGAGCGTACTACCCAGTAGTAGTGACGCCAGTGAAAGTGCTAGTACATGCTTCATAGTTGATATGTATTTAACTTAATAGATGCCTAGCAAAGTTAGCTTATATATACGAGTTTTCCTAGCCTTCAGCGCATGGCTAATGGGCTGTGCTACTTGCTACTACTACCTATTATTATCTTCGGGGTAGGCTTTCTTGCAGATTGGATCAACTTGTTTGATATAGGTTGAGATTTTCAGAGGTTGATGGTCATTTGCAAGTTGTTGATGTAGAGTAGGATAGAATGCCGTGTCAAATCGACTTAACGAGTTATGGTAACTCGCTGTAATGAGTTACCATAACTCGTCTCGAAGACTTACCATAACTTTCCTCGGCGAGTTACCATAACTCGTAATGACGACTTATGGTAACTCGTTTTGAGGGGATATTTAGCTTGGATTTTATAGGTTTTGGAATGTTTGTAAATGACGGATTTGTAGGCGTTTATGGATTTCTTGCCTCAAGGCGATATCTGAGGGACTGTTGTCAATTGCTTGTGCTTTGAACATATCTAAGATTCATGATGTTGTAGGCTCGTGTAGAGCATAATTGTTATCTTTGCACAGTCAATGTTGCAAAACGAGGGGGTAATATAGATTTATTTCCTTTATTATGCAGCTTGAGGAGGAACGGTTATTGGTGGCATAGTATCCACACAGCATAGCATAAATCAAAGTAAACAACATATATATTGTTATGGCTAAATATAAAAAAGAAGACCTGCTGAAGATGTACCGCAAGATGGAGGACATCCGCAACTTCGACAACAAGGTCAATCAGTTGGTACGTCGTGGTGAGATCCCCGGTATGACGCACTTCTCCGTCGGCGAAGAAGCCGCGAACGTGGGTGCAATCTCCGCTCTGGAGAAGGGTGACTTCATCACCTCGAATCACCGTGGTCACGGCCAGAGCATCGCGATGGACATCGACCTGAATGGTATGATGGCTGAGATCATGGGTAAGGCCAATGGCGTCTGTAAAGGTAAGGGTGGCTCTATGCACATCGCTGATGTAGAGGCAGGTAACCTAGGTGCTAATGGTATCGTAGGTGGAGGTATGGGAATCGCTATCGGGGCTGCACTGACACAGCAGATGAAGAAGACGGGTAAGATCGTCATGTGCTGCTTCGGTGATGGTGCTACCAACGAAGGGGCTTTCCATGAAACGCTCAATATGGCAGCGATCTGGAATCTACCCGTGATCTTCTACTGCATCAACAACGGCTACGGTATCTCTACTCCTATTAGCTCCGTCATGCGTACGAAGCATGTCTATGAGCGCGCATCGGCCTATGGTGTGCCTGGAGTGTTCATCGAGGACGGGAATGACCTACTCGCTGTACGTGAGGCCATGGACAAGGTAGTCAAGGATGTACGAGCCGGTAAGGGACCAGTGCTCGTGGAGTCAATCTCCTACCGCTGGTTCGGACACTCTACGTCTGACCCAGGTAAGTATCGTACGAAGGAGGAGGTAGATGAATGGAAAAAGAAGGATCCCATCCTCAGGTTCCGTAACTACCTCATCGAGAAGAAGCTCGCTAAGGCAGAGGAGCTAGATAAGATTGAGGCAGAGAGCCATGCAGCTATCGATGCCGCAGTAGAGTACGGGCGCAAGGGTCCCGAGCCTTCACCTGAGTCTGCCTTCGAGGACATCTTCACCGAATAATTGTTCGGTCTTCACTAACCCTAAAAGAATAGACTATTATTATTATGATAGAAGGACAAGAAACAAAGGTGATGTCCGTACGTGACGCCATCATCGAAGCCATGAGCGAAGAGATGCGTCGAGATGAGAACGTGTTCCTCATCGGTGAAGATGTGGGTGTCTACGGCGGAGACTTCGGTACGTCAGTCGGGATGCTTGAGGAGTTTGGTAGCGAGCGTGTACGTGACACCCCGATTTCGGAGAATGCTATCTCTGGCTGTGCTGTCGGTGCAGCTCTGACAGGCATGCGCCCGATTGTGGATGTGACGTTCATGGACTTCATCGTCTATATGATGGACAACATCGTGAATCAGGCTGCTAAGACCCGCTATATGTATGGTGGTAAAGGCTCCGTTCCCGTGGTCTTCCGTTGCGCAGCTGGCTCTGGCCTAGGCTCTGCAGCACAGCATTCGCAGAGCCTCGAGGCATGGTTCTGTAACATCCCTGGTCTGAAGGTCGTAGCCCCAGGCACACCTGCTGATGTGAAGGGGATCCTCAAGGCTGCTATCCGAGATAATAACCCTGTTATCTTCCTTGAGTACAAGGCTCAGTATAATATGAAGGGGGAAGTCCCCACCTCGCCAGATTTCGTCCTCCCCATCGGTAAGGCCGACATCAAGCGCGTAGGTAAGGATGTCACTGTCGTGACCTACGGACGCATGCTGGAGCGTGTACTCAAAGCTGCAGACAAGGCTCTTGAGAAGGGTATTGAGGTCGAGGTCGTAGACCTGATGACACTCATGCCCCTTGATAAGGAGGCCATCATTAACTCGGTGAAGAAGACAGGACGTGTACTCCTCGTTAACGACGCTCATAAGACGGGTGGTTTCCTTGGTGAGATCGCTGCCACAATTACTGAGAGCGATGCCTTCGATTACTTGGATAGCCGTATCCTACGCCTTGCCGCAGAGGATATACCTACCCCCTACAACCATTCATTAGAGGTAGCGATGCTCCCTGATGTAAATCGAATCCTGAAGTACATCGAGCGTCTCTACGACAAACGTTAGTCACTACTAAGCAACGATATGATTCGTGTATAGCCCTCCACTTCCTAAACAGGTGAGGGCTATATGCAATAAGATACAATCAATATGGGAAATGATAAACTGAGAGCCACACCAGCAGCCCGCTCCCTTGCTCACCGTATGGGGGTTGAACTGAGTGCTATAGTTGGCTCAGGTTACAAAGGGCGTATTCACGCTGAGGATGTAGCAGAGTTCAGCTATGAGAAGGCAGGAGGTATCACTCCTCTGGCGAAGAAGATCGCTGACTCGTTTGGCCTAGATACATCCACGCTCAAAGGGACAGGCTTCCGTGGCAAGATCACACGAGCTGATGTGGCAGCTGCCCTAGGGGATCGTTACTATCCTAACCTAGAGAAGATCATCGATCCGTTCACTCCTTCGGAGAAGGTTGCTGCACCCGCTTCTGCTCCTGCTCCACAACCCGTTGCAACGACTGCTGCACCAACTCCTTCTGCTCCTACTGCACAGGGTGGTGTAGAGATCGTACCAATGAACATGATGCGTCGTGTCATCGCCAAGCGCATGAGCGATAGCTATTTCTCCGCACCTACGTTTGTCCTCAACTACGAGGTCGATATGTACGAGGCAACGAAGCTCCGTAAGCAGCTCCTCGAGCCTATTAAGGAGAAGACTGGCAAGAAGCTCACAGTAACGGACATCATCTCTATAGCTGTTGTCCGCACCCTGATGAACCATCCGTACATCAATGCTTCGCTCTCGCCTGATGGCTCTCAAATAGAGCTACACAACTATGTGAACCTAGCCATGGCCGTAGGTATGGATGAAGGACTACTTGTACCTGTGGTACATGGTGCTGAGAAGATGGGGCTCGTAGAGCTAATGCTTCGCCTCAAGGATATCACCGAGCGTGCCGTGGGTAAGAAGCTCACCCCACAAGATCAAGAGGGAAGCACCTTCACAATCTCCAACCTCGGGATGTATGGTGTCGAGTCCTTCACCTCCATCATCAATCAGCCTAACTCCGCTATCCTCTCCATCGCAGGGACAAAGGAAATGCCCGTTGTACGCAATGGCGAGGTAGTCATCCGTCCTATCATGAAGATGAGCCTAACGAGCGACCACCGTGTCATCAATGGTCTCGGCGCAGCGAAGTTCATGCAAGAGCTAAAGGCTACACTGGAGTCTCCACTGCCTCTGCTCGTTTAATTCCATAAGTACGAAACATAAAAGATAGATCCTAAATAGATATGGCAACAGAGATCATCATGCCCAAAACGGGCTTAGACATGACCGAAGGTGAGATCGTCAGCTGGCGCAAGAACGAGGGAGATCCCGTACAAGCTGGTGAAGTCCTTCTGGAGATTATGACCGATAAAACCAGTATGGAGCTCGAGGCTGAGGCTTCGGGAGTCCTACTGAAGATCACACACCAAGCTGGGGAGACTGTACCCATCGCTGAGGTCATCGGTTACATTGGCGAAGCTGGTGAAAGCCTCGAGACTGTTCGTACAAAGGACGAAGTCGTCCCAGAGAAGCAGGAAGGTCCTAAGCACGAAGGTGCTCCCCTTCCCCTAGTACACCTCGAGGGCTCCTATCACCTCTGTGTGATCGGTGGAGGTCCTGCTGGTTATGTCGCTGCTATCCGTGCTGCTCAGCTCGGAGCTAAGGTTGCGATCGTTGAGAAGGCAGAGTTCGGTGGTACGTGTCTTAACAAGGGCTGTATTCCCACGAAGACCTTCCTTCGTAATGCGGAGATCCTTGATGGTGTAGAGCAGGCTGCTGCACGTGGGATTAACTTCGCTGATACGAGCTTCACTGTCGATATGAAGAAGCTCGTGACCTATAAGGATGGTGTCGTCAAGAAGCTCACGGGTGGAGTTTATTCTCTGCTGAAGAGCAACGGGGTAGAGGTCTTCCGCGGTGTCGGTAAGATCAATCGTGATAAGGACGTGGTTGTCGATGGTAAGGACATCATCAAGGCGGATAAGATCATCCTCGCTGGTGGATCTAAGGTAGGTCGTCTACCTATCCCTGGCATTGACCATCCTGCTGTCCTGACGAGTGACGACATCCTTAGCCTACAGGAGCGTCCAGAGAGCCTAGTAGTTATTGGTGGTGGTGTCATCGGTGTTGAGATGGCTGAAGCACTTGTCTCTCTAGGTACGAAGGTGACCATCATCGAGATGGCAGACCACATCATCCCTGCGCTTGATAAGGAAGTCTCTCAGACCCTACGTGCAGAGCTCGAGAAGCGTGGTGTGAAGATCCTCACAGGTGCTGGTATTGAGAAGATTGAAGACCGCTCGGGTAAGCTAGCTGCTATCCTGAAGGATGGTACAGCTATCGAGGGTGATAAGGCTCTGCTCTCCATCGGCCGTGTGCCTGACCTCGAGGGTGTGGGTGAGATCGAGTTCGAGATTGAGCGTGGACGTATCAAGGTCGATAAGTTCATGGAGACGAGCGTCAAGGGCATCTATGCTCCTGGTGACATCAATGGTCTGAAGATGCTTGCCCATACAGCCTTCCGCATGGGTGAGGTAGCTGCAGAGAATGCCCTACGTGGCAACGAGCGTGAGCTGAATATGCTCTCCGCCCCTTCTGTGGTCTACACACGTCCCGAGGTAGCTACGGTTGGTCTAACTGAAGATCAGGCACGTGAGAAGTACGGTGACATCCGCGTCGGGAAGTTCCCCTTCGCTGCTAATGGTCGTGCTCTAGCCTCTGGTGAAACGGCCGGCTTCGTGAAGGTTATCCTTGACAATAAGTATGGAGAAATCCTTGGTATCCACATCATCGGTGCTATGGCAGCAGAGATGATTAGCCAAGCCTCTCTAATCATGGAGATGGAGGGTACAGCAGAGGAAGTAATCGATACGATCTATGGGCATCCCACCTACTCCGAAGCCTTGTATGAAGCTCTTGCTGATGCTCTAGGTGTGGCTATCCACCTCCCTGCCAAGAAGAAGTAATCACTTCTACCCTAGGGTATACCGCTCTTATCGAGTCTTGTTGGCTCGATAGTAATTAGCCCCCACAGCCTCTCTATGCAGAGGGCTGTGGGGGCTTTGTTTTCCTCAGATAGGGACCTCGTAGCTACACGGTGAAAAGGAAACTCCAGTCATCCCTGTTAGCATTGAAACAGCTCTCCCCAAAATGCCCTAAACACGGGGCTTTGAGGAGAGGGAGAACGAGTTATGGTAAGTCGTCGCGATGACTTACCATAACTCTCTACGACGACTTACCACAACTCTCCTGAGCGAGTTACCATAATTCGTTCCAGCGAGTTATGGTAACTCGTGATGAGGTGATTTTATTCCCGATCTAATTTGCTGATTTGTAATCTAGAGATGAGAAAGAAGCCCTAGCCCATCTCCTATTGTTTATTTGAGTGAGTGGTCTTGGTGATGAAGGCTAAGCTGTCACCCGGCACACGAGCTCGGAACCAATGCTGTAGCTTGACGAACTCTGCGGGTCGGAGCGTCTTGCCTGCTTCCAGTCCTAATAGGACAGCAATGTAGCGAGTGGAGCTGGTTGTATCGGTCTGAACCTCAACAATAGGTGCAAGGCTAAGGCTACGAACGCTAGGGAAGAGGATCACGAGTTCGGAACGAAGCTCTCGTGCATATTCCTCATAGAGGGTATATTCAGAAAGCCTTTGTGAGAGTGCAGTATTTTCTGTAGATAGCTCCAGTAGCTTTTGATGATCACTTGCTGGGGTATAGAGGTGTTGCTCTTTTTGAATGCTATTTGCTAGCAGGCTGTCAGATTGCACTCCTTGGATGACGGTAAGGTGGAAACCATGAAGGCCATAGCTAGCAAGTCGTCCCTCAGCTACTTTGCGAAGTGAGTCTGAAATCTCTCGCCCGACAGCCACGATGCGTAGTGTCGCCTCCTGACGATCTGCAGATGAGGAGAGGATTTGCGTCCCAGACTGAGATAACTCACCTTTGACAAAGTTGTGGACATTGTTCTCAAAGATACTTGTGCGGATGATATTGACTGTCATTACGAGTGCTGGTGCCGTAGTCGCTATGATGACGCCTGTGAGGATGTGCCTTGCCTTCTTTGCTTTATCTGTAGAGAGGAAGCTGTGTGGAGGGAACTTCATCATTCGTACCCCTATTGCCGTTGCTAGACTGATGAAGACTGTGTTGATAAAGAAGAGGTAAAAGGCACCTAGGAAGAAAAACAGGTTACCTGAGGCTATTCCATAGCCAGCCGTACAGAGAGGGGGCATAAGTGCTGTAGCGATGGCAACACCAGGGAGGACATTGCCACTTTTGCCTCCACGAGTTGAGAGGGCAATGATTCCAGCCGCTCCACCAAAGAAGGCAATCAGCACGTCGTAGAGAGTTGGTGAGGTACGAGCCAGGAGCTCTGACTGAGCTTCACCTAGTGGGCTGATGAGGAAGTAGATTGTAGCGGTTAGGACGCTGATGAGTGTAGCAACACTGAAGTTCTTCGCTGCTCGCTTGAGGAGCTCTAGGTCGTTGATCCCCACAGCAAGCCCCATGCCGATGATTGGTCCCATCAGAGGAGAGATGAGCATTGCTCCGATGATTACTGCAGTAGAATTGACATTCAGCCCCAGTGAAGCTATGAAGATAGCGGTGATAAGTATCCAGAGGTTAGCTCCTCTGAAGGAGATGCCTCGAGTAATCTCCTCAATGATCTCTTGGTTCTCCTCGAGATCTGGACGAATATTGAAGTAGACTCGTATTGATTTGAAGATATTCATAATATATGGGGCTTAGGGCGAAGAGAGGAGAGATATCAATCTTCCTTAGATTTTAGTTCAAGGGGAGTGTTAATTAGCCTGTGATTGCTGGAGCTTGTAGCCAAACAGGCTAAGGGCAAGAGCTATGCCAAGGCGATAGAGTGCGTAGAGTGTATGGGTATAGAGCTGGAAGGCTAAGGGGCTTGAGGGTTCTGCTCCTTCGCGCATCAGTAGGCTATGAGACTGTTCAGAGGCTCGGCGAAGGAAGGCTGTATAGAGCTTAGCTTTGTCACTCTCTTTGCCGAATCCAAGTACATCCTCAAGGACATACTCATCCAGCTTATCCCAACCTCGGGCGTCACGTATCTGCTGATAGAGCGTCTCTGGTTTGATTGCTCCATAGTGTTCCCAGTCACTGTCCCAGAGAGCAGCCATTGCCATCCCTACAAAGGCAATCCATCCGAGGGAGACTAGAGGATACTTCTCGAAGTCGGGGATGGCATCGACTAGATAAGCCTTAGTAACTGAGGAGAAGAGCACAGTGAGGTCATCAGTCTCTAGGAGCTGTTTATCCAATAGCCCTTCTTCCTCGGCGAGGCGCAGGAGATGGCTCTCTAGTGATGTGGTGTATTGCCTTATATTTTCTGTTTCGTTCATTCAGAGAGTAATGCTTGAGTGGAAGGAAAGATTAAAAGCTTCCTCCTCTGGGATAAGAAGTTACTTCCCAACGGAGTTCTCCTCTTTTAAAAGGAATCAAAAGGAGAGAACAATGTTCATTGCAGGTAAAATCTTCTGTTCGAACTGATAAAGCAAGTTACGATTAGCTGGCAAGGTTGAGATGATTCACGACAAGTGTGGGAATGGTGTTTATAAGGGGAATTCCAGTGATAAGGCTATCAGAGAGAGCTAAACATAATCTTCCCATTGGGAAGCAACCAAAGAGATAATCTCTTGAGGTACGAAGTATATCTTCCAACCTAAAAGCCAAGCGACTGCGATACACAGGGTATCGCAGCCGCTTGGCTTTCTGTTGCTAAAGGAATCTACACGTGAGCCGCATAGGCTGGGAGCGTGTAGCGAGAGAGGCTACTTGCGCTGGAGCTTGGGCTGGGCAAAGACCTCGACCACACCACGGAAGTGCTCGCTGTCGATAGCAGTCTTCGAGGTAGACTTACCGATGGCGTATGAGCCCCAGGTCTGCACGGGAGAGAGTGCCTGATACTGCTCGAAGACGAGTTCACCCTTGGTCGTGATGTTGATACGCAGGGGATCACGGTTCCCGATGATGACCGTTGGATTCTCTGCATTGGTATCATCGGCAGCGAGGAGCGAGATGTAGTAGATGGGCTTACCATTCTCGGTATCCTCATAGAGCGTACGACCATTGGTTAGGACAAAGCCACGACCTGGGGTAAAGTCAATATCCCAAACGAACATATCCTCGATGATGAACTGCGCCTTGGTGTCGGTGACACGGACGATCTTGATATTAGCCGTAGTCTCAGCGAGCTTGTTCCCATCGATCGTATGAGCTGTCTGGATATACTCACCAGCGACATCCTTGAGCGAGGCCTGCGTGACCTGCAGGGAGTCGATCTTGCCCAGAGCAGTAGCCGTGACCCAGGCAGTACGTGGACGGCCAGTGGTGTTAGCTGCGGTCTTGATGGTGAGGATATTCCCAGAGAGGGTAGCTGTGACCCAGCTATCCGTGGTAGCATAGGTCACGGGGACATTGGAGGTCACCTTGACAGCACGCTCTACGGCTTCGTCACCGCCGATGATGTTATTCGTCTTGGAGAGACCGAAGTTCACACCTTCCTGCATGACGTTTAGGGCGATGGAGTCACCTGTGGCGTTCTTGATGACGAGGAGCGTGTTGCGAGACTCCAGCTGCTCGTTGGTCTTAGCGGTGAGGTGAAGGCTCGTACCACTTACAGTGACACTGAGCCAGCTGTCCTCAGCATAGGCACTGCTGGGCGCCTTGTCGAGGGTGACATCCTGAGTGCCACCGATGACCTTGAAGAGCTTAGGCGCAGAGAGCACGGAGAAGGTGGTCTTGGGCTGCTCGGGGGTATCCTTACGGCAGGAGGCGAAGAGGAGCACGACTGCCGATAGGGCTATGATGAACTTATTCATATATCGATCTTAGTTGTGATTAGAGCCATTACTACTTCCTAGTCATGTGTTCGATCTTAGGCATGACGATCGGAGTGACAAGCTTACCTTCACGTACCATAGGTACACGCTGGTTGCCTTGGAACTCGTAGGCCACACCGAAGAAGGAGTTGATGACACCGATGTCTGGAGTCTTGTCCCCCGTGGCTATCGCCATGCCCATATCTTCGTCCCAAGCGAAGGTAATACCATACTCGGACTGCTCCTGGTGGATATTGGTCTTGCCATCCTCCGAGATATTGGCAGGATAGAGTACCATGCCAGCAGGTGCCTCGGGCGTATTCTTGACAATCGGCTGCATGATGATGCGGATAGCCCCCTTGGCCTTGTCGTAGGGGACGAGGATTGGGTAGGTCTTCTTCTGGAAGGTGAGTGTACCCTTGAGGAGCCCCTTCGCCTTGTCGTTATCCGAGGTAGGCGCCTCGATCTGTAGGAGCGTAGGGGTGCGTCGTACCCCGGGGGCAGTGGAGGCCTCGTGCTTGATGCTCCAGGTGCCGTACCAGAAGTCCTGCGTCTTGTAGCCACTGGGGCGGAAGAGCACTGCAGAGAGATCACCAGAGACAAACTTCTTAGCCGCAGAGTCCCAGGTGAAGGTGCTGTACTCCTTACCCTCTACGACGAGGGGCGAATGTAGGACGATACCCTTGTCGGTGAAGTTGAAGGGAGTATCGAACTCCTTACCACCGAGGGTGACGTTGAGGCGGTTCTGAGCCGTATTGATCGTACCCTCAGCCAGCTCCTTATCCCCGAGCTTGAAGGAGAAAGAGCTCGAGGTAAGCGCATCCTTGATCGTCACGATAGCGAGCATATACTCCTCCCACGAAGAGCCCTTGGGCATACGGGTGAGGGTCATGTTGTTCTTCCACTTCTTCCCTCTGAGGTGGATCACATCCGTAGAGGTAGAGATGAAGGCGAACTCATAGTCCCCCTGGATACCATCGGGATAGCCGAGAGCAGCGGAGGCGAGGAAGTGCAGCGCCTCGTTGTAGGTATTGACCGTGAGCACGGGACCTTGGTCCTGGACGACATCGTAGTCGGAGGTGTAGGCTTGGTCGGGCACACGCTCAGAGAGGACGGTGATCTTCCCATCCTTGAACTTCATCAGCAGGGTGTAGCTGGGGCCAGAATAGTCCTTACCAGCGTAGTAGTGCATGATCCAGCCCTCGGCGGAGGACTCGAGTAGCTCCTTGTTCATCCGTACGGCTTCGTCTAGTCGCTCAGCAGGGGACTTGTCGAAGATCGTCTTGCTATCCTTCAGACACGAGGGAGCACTGAGGGTCACCAGCGCCAGAAGGATATATATGCATATCTTGTACATGTTGTCTAAGTGCTGTTAGTTGATAAATCGGGATAGCCCCGGGGAGTGGAGGACTCTGCTCACAGAGGAGCGACCTCAGCACCCTGAGAGAGGGGCTAGAGCCCAGCTATTATTTGAGCTTAGAGAGATCAAGCGTAGCGACCTGTCCACCACGGCGGATCACGACATCACGTAGCTGGTCAAGGTCTAGTCCCCAGGAGCTCTGTGTGTACTCCTTGATGAGCGTGAGCTTCTGATTGATGAGATTAGCCCCTCGGGTACCTGCCTCATCGAGGATCGCCTGCCAAGCCTGTGGCGTGTAGGTGACGTAGAAGGAGAGCATCTCGGCGAAGTCCTCCGCACCATTCATCATAGCATAGGGCGAGACGAAGCCTGCACGGCGGGCATCGCGAGTGGAGACATTGAGCCAGTTCCCACTGACGTAGCCCGACTGTGTGACGAGGTCAAAGGCAGGGTTGTAGGGCTTGCGCTGGTTGAGAATGTGGGTGAACTCGTGGTGCATCGTGTGGAAGTAATACTCCGTCATCGCACTATAGTCATGTAGGAGCTCATCGGTGAGGGCATTGATCTTGTTGAGTGTGACCTTGTAGCCCCCCTCTGCACTCCCGACGACCTCGGTGCGCTGGCGGGTATAGGCAGATGAGCCCACGGCGACGATGATACGTGGTGCGCTCTCCTTGAGGAAGTCAGGGCCGACGACCTCATTATAGGCATCGAACCAAAGGAACTTAGTGATCATCGCCAGCTTGGCTGTCTTGGCGGAGTCGGCGGGTACGAGGTTGTACGTTAGGTCGGTCTCGCCATCCTTGAGCTTGTACTGGAAGTCGATGTTATAGGGGTTCGTATAGTTCTTCAGTAGCCAACGCTCGAAGGTATTACGAGCCACGGGTGTCGTGGGGAATATCGTTGCGCCACTGGGGGTGTCTTTGCTGCACGAGCTGATAGCTCCTACCGAGAGGAGGAGGGCTAGGCTCATTGCTTTCAGGATCTGTTTCATATACCTTGTTCGTATTAAGTAGTCTAGGTGAGCCCTAATGCCTCTGTCGGAGAGGCGGAGGGCTCAGACCATTTACGGTGACGAAGAATAGCCGTTAGCGAGGGTTAGCCGTTAGTCCAGCAGAGATCACATCCTGAGGGATCTGGATGGCTAGACGTGGGTCTCTAGCCTGCATCTGGTCTGTGACCTGCTCCAGTACCCCCGTAGAGCTGATGCGTCTGCGGTAGATAGTGATACCATAGCGCTTGACATCCTGCATACGTAGCCCCTCGTGGATCGTCAGCACACGACGGAGCTGGAGGATACACTGTAGGAGAGGCTCCTGAGTCACCTTGTCGAGGGTGATGGAGGTGTGAAGCTCCTTCTTAGGCGTAGGGGCATCTGGCTTGTAGTAGGCCGTGCCGTTGTAGAAGGTCTTGATCTGATCTAGGGTGATCTGGACACCACGTTTGGTGAAGACCGAGAGCTCGGCATTGAGGTCTGCAAGTGCCTCGTCATAGCGACCAAGCAGAGCAAGAGCCTCGGCACGCACGAGCAGAGTCTCATCTGTGGTGAAGACGGGGTACTGCGAATAGGGGATCCCGATACCAGCCTGACGGTCGATGTACTTCGGTGTATAGGGGAGCTTGCGCAGGGCGTACTTAGAGATACCCGAGTTATTCACCACGACGTAGTTCATCTCCTGACCACTAGTAGCCCAAGGGCTAGGAGCCTGTAGGGTCTCCTTGTCTGAGATCAGGTTACCATGAGCGAACTTGCTACCGGCAGAGATAGGGATGCTGATCCCACCCCATTCCGTAGCGATGACCTGTAGGAAGAGGTTCGCCTTATTGGAGGACTTGACGAAGTCGTTGGGCTGGATGTTGCCACTCAGACCCAGCTTGCTCCATGCAGACCAGTCACGTAGGACGCTGGCGGGGCTACTCCCTAGGACACGTGTAGCGTGCTCGACAGCCTTATCGAACTTGCGGTAGTAGAGATAGAAGCGAGCGGCGAAGGCATGTGCAGCATTCACATTGAAGTGGAACTTAGGCGACACATACCTGCTCCCTAGCTCGGGGATCCCCTCCGTGATGTCCTTCTCTATATGAGCGTAGAGCTCCGCCAGTGTACCACGCTGATAGGTGATACCGGGACGATCCTCGGGGATCTCGGGGTAAGGTAGCCCTAGGTCCTTGCTAGCTGTCTCTGGTGCGTAAGCCTGACAGAAGACATTAGCGAGCTGGAACATCGCATACGCACGACAGAGCTTCGCCTCGGCGAGCTGTGTCGAGTAGGCGGACTTATCGGAGACCGAGTTGATATGCTTGATGACCTCGTTAGCCGTCGTGATAGCGGTGTAGTGGGCATCCCAGAGCTGCTGTGGGGTCTCCTGGTCACGTACCTCGGAGATATCCTCCCAGCGATAGGCCTGCTCCTGGAAGCGGTTAGCCGCAGTCCACGTAGCATAGTTATGCTCATCGGTATTGTCCGAATACATCTCTAGCAGGTAGGCAGGGTGTCCCTCGGGGTATGCTGTGACGAGGAGCTTGCTGGCATCCTCGGGGCTCGAGAGCTCCATTCTATTATCGGGGTACTTGTCCAGGTACTGGTTACATGCTGTGAAGGCAAAGGCCGTCAGGAGCAGTGTGGATACGATATATAGTCTCATCGTTGTCAAGTGCATATTAGAGTCCGACCTTCAGAGAGAATGTAAACTGCCTAGGCATGGGGGAGGCTACACCACCAGCGTTGAAGAACTCGGGGTCTTGCCCGTTGAGCTTCTTGTCTGCATAGAGTAGGAAGAGGTTCGTAGCCTGTAGCTTCACCGAGATGCTATTGATCGGGGTGTGCTTGAGCAGTGTCTTCGGCAGGTCATAGGCTAGGGAGATCTCCTTCAGACGGATGAAGTCCCCCTTAGCGATGCGTGCCGTAGAGTAGTTGTAGCCGTTGTAGGCATAGCGCAGGTTGGTATTCTTCTCATACTCTCTGCGGCTGAGGATGCCTGGTACGTCTGTCTTCTTCTCCTCGCCTGACTGTACCCAGCGGTTGTTGAAGGCTTGGGTCATGGAGGACATATCGTTGTACTTGGCTCTGAACTTCGGGTCTAGTCGTACGACATTGCCAAACGAGTAGGTGAGGAAGACATTCAGGTGGAAGCCCTTATAGGAGAATACGTTCCCCAGCGACCCCGTGTACTTAGGATCTGTAGGGCCTTCGTACTTGAGGAAGTCGGTGTGGTTACGCTCCTGGAAGTTGATGTTATCCGTCGTGATCTGTCCCTTCTCATTGACGAGCATGGGGATACCCTCACTGTTGATTCCTGCGAAGGGGATAGAGAAGAGGGCACGGGCAGGATAACCCTTCTTGGCGAAGCCATTACCACTGACGAGCTCGATCACACGACCTTGGTTGTAGAGCTTCGTGATCTCGGAGTTGGTATAGGAGTAGACGAAGCTCGTAGACCAAGAGAAGTCCTTGGTGCGGATGTTGGTCGAGGAGATGCTGAGCTCCATACCGTTGGACTTCATCTCTGCCACGTTAGCAGGACGAATGACCGTACCACCGATCCCCTGAGTGATCATGGGGCCCATCTCGTCGAAGTTGTTACGAGTGTAGATATCGAAGGTGAAGTTCAGACGATCATCCCAGAGACCAGCATCGATACCGAAGTTCAGCTCGTTCTTCTTCTCATAGGTCAGATTGACATTGCCCAGCTGCTCGATGGCGATCCCGGGTTCCTTGTCCTCGGCGAAGAGCTTGAAGGGAGTCGTAGACTTGAAGATCGGGGTAGAATTGCTATACGAAGCATCAGGAGGTGTCCCCGTGAGGCTATAAGAGAGACGAGTCGTCAGGTGAGAGAGCGGACGGAGACGCTCAAAGAAGCTCTCCTCATGTACGTTCCAGGCACCTGAGACATTCCACGTGGACATCCAGCGGGCATTGCTGCTACGGCCGAGCTGGTTAGAGCCCTCATAGCGGTAAGTACCGTTGAAGACATAGCGCCCCTTGTAGGCATAGGTAGCATTGGTATAGAAGGCAGCTGTACGCCAGTTCGTATTCGTCAGGCCATAGTAGTCGTTCCCCTCCTCGACCTGCTTCTTGAAGTACTGGTATGGATAGAAGGGGGTCTCCCCAGCGTAGTACTGCATACCCCAGCCCTCATAGGAGGAGCGGTTACGCTGAATATCCACGGTCTCCATCCCCCCGAAGAGGTTGATGACGTGCTTGTGGTCGAACGTACGGTTGTAGTTCGCCGTCACACGGAAGTCATAGTCGCTCAGCGTATTCTCCGTCTTGTGGAGGATACCCCCGTTGGGCAGGATGCTCATCGGTAGGCTGTTGGGGTTATCTGGGTCTCGGTAGAGGTACTTGTTGGCGTCGCGGATGATGGAGTTCTGCATCGCACGATAGGCCAGCGCTTGGTTGGAGTTATCCTTGATGTTGTGCTGCTGCGAGGTCGTAGTGTGCTTGAAGGCACCGAGCACCGCTAGCTCTAGACCCTGGATAGGCTTGTACTTCAGCTCTACCTGGAACTTAGCGTCCTGCACCCCTAGGTCAATGTAGTTATTCTCTAGCTCATTGAAGATGTTGAAGGGTGCGTAGTTCGCTCTATAATAGGTACGGGGATCGAGTACACGGGAGGTATTCGTAGCGTACGAATAGGGGTTGATGTCGAAGTCTCGCTTCACCTCACCCCCTACGACGTCTACATCCTGCCCGAGCGTACCTGGGGCACGCTGCTTACGATAGGCAGCACCAGCGATGACGTTGATGGAGAGGTTGGAGAGGATATTATGTGAGACGTTGAGGTTCGCCGTGTAGCGGTTCACATTGCTCTGCTTGTACCATCCTGGGTCGATCATGGCACTGACGGAGGCATAGTAGTTGGACTTCGAGGTACCACCGCTCATACTGACGGAGTGGTTCTGCATGACAGCGGGAGAGAAGAGCTCCTTGAACCAGTTCGTGTTGCGGAACTCTGCCTGCTGTAGGTAGCGGTTCTGCGCCTCGGTGGTGTTGTCGAGTAGGAAGCGACCCTGCTTGGGATCGTAGGTATTGATGAGCTCGTACATCTTACCATAGATACCGTAGTCGCTGCCATTGAGCACCTCGGAGAGGTTCAGCCAACCCTTCGTGCGAAGCTCACGATAGATACCCATCTGCTCCTGAGAGTTGAGGATATCGAAGTTGGAGTATGAGGGGATGAGGCGGGAGGTGAACTCACCGGAGTAGTTGATATGAGCCTGCCCCTGCTTCCCCTTCTTCGTCGTCACGACGATCACACCTGCCATAGCACGTGCTCCGTAGATAGAGGTAGCGGATCCATCCTTGAGGATCTGGAAGCTCTCGATGTCATCGGAGTTAAGCCCTGCGATCGCAGAGCTGATGAGGGTCTCGGGGTTACCAGAGGCGAGGTCATCAGCTCCTACGTTGGAGACGTCCTCCATGATCACACCATCTACCACCCAGAGGGGCTTAGAGCTCCCGTAGATAGAGGTAGCACCACGGACACGGATCTTCGGAGCGGAGCCGAAGGTACCACTAACGTTCTGTACCGAGACCCCAGCGGCCTGTCCCTCTAGGGAGCGACTGACGTCGGCTACCCCACTGAGGCGAGCCTTGCCGGCATCGACCTTGTTGGTAGCTCCAGTGAAGAGTCGGCGGTCGGTCTTCGCTAGACCGGTGACAACGACCTCGGTGAGTACCTGAGTATCTTTGAGCAGGATCTTCATGTTCTCCCCTGCGGGTAGTACCTGTGTGTCCATCCCGACGAAGCTAACGGATATCTTAGGGTTCGCAACCTTTGTGGTCATGGAGAACCGTCCGTGGATGTCGGTAGCTGTAAACTCCTTCGTCCCTACGATTTGGATACGTGCTGAGACGAGAGGCTCATTATCGGCTGCGGATAAGACCGTACCCGATATTTTTGTTTGTGCCAAAAGGGAACTCACACACGTAAGGAGCGTGAGCACAAACAAGAGTAGTCTTTGCTTCATAGAGTCATTAAAGTGTACTAAAGAGATTGTATTAGTGTAAGTAGGTTGAGGTGAAACATCTGCTTTTTGTTTCACATAATTGAGGAATTAGCCTACGGTGGTCATATCGGATACATGGTGCTGAGGATAAGTATTAGGTTGTGTTATATGTACTTACTTGGGATTGCTTGTGTTGTGAGGCTCTAGATTGGGTGACGGGGTGTGTAATCCTGTCCCAGATCTCTGTATGCCTAGGCGTAATCTTTGCCCCCCTTCCTCCATGGGGGCCATGTGGGAGTATTGCATTTCCCAATTAGCTTTTCTCTAAATAGATCCAACCTGACTCTCTATGTTTGAATAGGGAGATAGGCAAAGTTAGTTATTAAAATGAATTAAAAGTACATCTAATCAATAGTTCTAAAATATGGCTAAAAAGCCATTATTTTGCTATGTATATCTTTTTGAGGTCCCGATCTGAGCTGATGAAATATGTCTTTTTGTATCCTCCTGTTTTGTGAGGCCAATATATTGCAGGCTAGTTCATCATTTCTCTGTGTCTGCTCTTCCCCCTCTACATATAACTTAATCGGTGCTTATAGAAATCCCTTAGGCACTGGGAGTTTAGAAGGGAGATGACGAGTTATGGTAAGTCGTCTAGACGACTTACCATAACTCGCTCAAGAGACTTACCATAACTCTTTTGGGCGAGTTACCATAACTCGTTCCGACGACTTATAGTAACTCGTTATAGAGCTATTCTCCTTGTTCCTGAATGTGCTGGTTTGTTGCTGTTTAGGTGGGGTTGGTTAGGTGGATTTAGGAGCTCGAAGGGGAATTGGAATAGCCCGCGCTAGTAGGCAGACTTGAGCTACCGAGTTATGAGGGACGATAATAAAAAAGCTCCTGCCGTGTAGCACTACACTACACGGCAGGAGCTGATGGTATAGGGGAGCATCTTGTTCCCCTAAAGAGAAGGGCTAGTAGCCGGGGTTCTGACGGAGCTTCTCTGGGTTAGCCTGCAGGTCATCCGATGGGATCGGATAGAGGGTGCGATAGGCATCTAAGCCCTTACCAGCAGCTACACCACCCTTCCACGGCCAGAGGTAGGTCGCAGAGGTGAACTTGCCGAAGCGGATCAGATCGGTACGGCGCTGTGCCTCCCAGTAGAACTCACGACCACGCTCATTGAGTAGCTCATCTAGGCTAGGCAGAGCGGTGTAGTTGCCCGTAGCGTTGCCATAGGCACGAGCACGGATGAGATTGAGATACTGGAGACCCTTTGAGCCGTCAGCCTTGCCACGGATGGCAGCCTCAGCATAGTTGAGATACAGCTCTGAGAGACGGAAGAGGGGGAAGTCCGTGTCGCAGTGGTCACCGTTGCTGCCGTTGGCACCTGCGCTGGTGACGTTGCGGAACTTATAGACGTAGACACCCTGATCGAACTTCGTGACGTCTGAGATCACTGGTGTAGTAGCCTTCATCAGACAGCGAGTATCAGTGGCGGTATTTGAGCCAAAGAGGTCAAGGAGCGCCTTGGTGGCACGGTTACCAGCCCAGCCACCACCGACACCCATGTTCTTACCCGTAGCCGTCTTAGCATCTGCCGAAGTAGAGCTATTGACGAGGAAGGTCATCCCACCCCAGTTCTGTGAGCTGGTACCATCGTAGTTGATGGAGAGGAGTACCTCGGGATTGTTCAGGTTGTTGTCTGCGAGGAAGAGGTTCTCGTACTTGGTGTGCAGGGTGTACTTGTTCGAGGAGATGACTCGCTCAGCATAGGTAGCTGCATCGGCATATCGCTCGGTACCCGTATAGACCTCAGCATTGAGGTAGAGGCGGGAGAGCAGTGCCCAGGCTGCAGCCTTGTCTGCACGACCATACTCGTTAGCCTTGGGCTCCATGAGGTCACTCTCGATTGCCTTTAGCTCGCTCTCTACATAGCTGAATAGCTCGGAGCGTGAAATCTGGCGAGGGTAAACCTTCCCCGTAGGTGTCGATTCGTCGATGAAGGGAGGATTCCCAAAGAGGTCCATCAGCACCCAGTACTGGTAGGCACGTAGGAAGCGAGCCTCAGCACGATAGGTCTTGATCGTAGCATCACTGGACTTGTCCCCAGTATTCTTGAGGAACTCTGAGGCGAGCTTGATCTGATAGATCGAGCGATAATAGAAGCCTCTAATGATGGGATTCGAGGCCGACCAAGAAATTGCATGCAAATCAGGTACACCGCCATCCCCCCAAGCACAGATAGCACTCTCGGAGGGGAGCTCCTGGAGGTTGAAGAGACCACGGAGGAAGTCACTCGTCCCCTCGTCTATACCAGCGATGTCACCACCATCCCCATTCCCTGTGAGGGCAAAAGCTCCATAAACCTTGGCGAAGGCCTGCAGGGTCTTCTCCGGAGAGTCGTAGACACGTGGGGCAGTGTCCCCGTTGGTGGGGAAGCGATCTAAGTCCTTCGTGCAGGAGCTAAGTCCTAGTACTCCTAGGAGCCCGAGGGTGAGTGTACCTCGGAGCATCTTCTTATTCATACTCATGATTAGCTAGGGATTAGAGAGTGAGGGAGAGATTGAGTGAATAGGTACGAGGGATAGGATAGAGGCTGAAGTCAATCGACCGCTCTGGATCTAGCCCCTTGTAGGGAGAGAGGGTGAAGACATTCTGCACCGTAGCCGAAGCCCTTAGCGATGCCTTGCCGAGAATACGACCGAAGTCATAGCCGAGGGTGAGGTTGTCCATCTTCACGAAAGATGCCTTGTGGAGGTAGTAGTCGGAGATGAACTGCTTGTCGTTGTTGTTCTGGAAGTCCGACTTGTTGATCTCGGGGGTCGTGTTACGGAAGTAGTTCCCAGAGTTCAGCACCGCCTGATGGGTCGCCATGAGGGAAGATACATTGTCGTAGATGTAGTTGCCGATGCTACCACGTAGGGAGGTAGATAGGCTCCAGCGGTCGAAGGTCAGCGTGGTAGATAGCCCCATGAGTACCTTAGGCTCGGGGTTATGTGCACGATACTTGTCCTGCTCGTTGATGACACCATCCTTGTTGAGGTCTTCGTACTGACCTTCCAGAGGCTTACCCGCAGCGTCATACTTCTGCTTGTAGACGAAGAAGGTGCTGGGTGCATAGCCCACGGAGTGAATCTGTACTGTAGTACCCGTACCGCCTACGACACCGCCCGTAGGTACACCCTGGTAGCCAGGGACATCGACAGCATTGAGCTTAGTGATACGAGTGCTGTTGGAGCTAATATTATAGCTTACATCCCATGTCAGACGGTCTGTCTGTACAGGGGTAGCACTGATAGCGAGCTCAAAGCCCTTACTGGTGATGTTACCGACGTTGGTGAGGATACGGTTCGAGAAGTTAGCACCTGCAGGTGTTGGGATCTCGTTGAGTAGGTCGGTCGTACGCTTCTCGTAGAAGTCTAGAGTACCGGAGAGACGACCCTTGATGAAGCTGAAGTCAAGTCCTGCGTTGTAGGTCGCTGTCTGCTCCCAGTGGATATTCTCATCGTAGGCAATGGGACGCATCATGTTGTAGAAGGTATTGCCTAGCTGATAGCGATTGGTGTTGGTGCTGAGGGAGTAGAAGGCGAGGTAGTTGTAGTTCCCGATACCATCCTGCTGCCCTGTGACGCCGTAGCCCAAACGGAGCTTGAGGTCATCAATCCAAGAGACATCCTTGAGGAAGGACTCCTCCTTGATGCGCCAAGCTAGGGCAAGAGCAGGGAAGATACCCCAGCGATTGTCCTTGCTGAAGCGTGAAGAGCCATCGGCACGCACCGTAGCGGTGAAGAGGTAGCGATCTAGGAGGCTATAGTTGAGACGTCCGTAGAAGGATACCAGCGTATTCTGCGGGTAGTCGTACTCGAAGACGGGCTTAGAGACGATCGTCTTGTCGTAGGTGTAGTCGGGCATGTTGTGCACGTTCGTCTTCCAGTCCTGATAGGAGTACCCAGCCATGACGTCTATTCGGCTGTGAAGGCTCTGTAGCTCCTTGGCATAGTTGGCGTAGAAGTCGAAGAGCAAGCTACGCTTCTGCTGCTCGTAGGTGTTGTTCTTACCGCTCTTGAGTACATCGGGCTGACCCGTGGTCTTGAGTGTGAAGCGTTGCCACTCGAGGGAGGAGTTCTCGGGGATGATCACATGCCCCTTACCCGAAGCATAGTCGTAGCCGAGGTTCATGTTCAGCTTGAGCTCGGGGAGGAAGTGGACCTTGTAGTCGAGCTTGAGGTTGCTGATGGTACGGAAGACATCACTCACATCCTCCTTCTGTTCAAGTAGAGCGACAGGGTTCTTGGGAGCGAGCTTCTGGAGGTTTGTCCCGTCTAGCTGTGTCCAGTAGCCTCCGTAGGGGGCAAACTTAGGATCGTTATCACGTACGGGGCGAGTGGGGTCAAACTGCACTGCTGCACCGATAGCCTCCTTGTTGGCGAAGCGGTTGTGCGTAGCCGAGAGTTTGACACTTGCGTCGATAGAGAGGTGGTTGTCTAGGAGACGAGGGTTAAGACTAATGTCCCCGCTGAAGCGGTTCATCTTATCCGTCTTGAGGACACCCTCCTGATGGTAGAAGCCCGCAGAGACACGATAGGGGAGCTTGCCTGTGGCACCACTTACGCTGATATTATAGTCACCTCCGTAGGCCAGCTGATAGATCTCACGCTGCCAGTCGGTGCTCGCAGAGCCAAGCTTATTGGCTGTAGAGGGAGAGATACGCTGGATGAGTGCTCGGTAGTCGCTAGCCGAGAGGACGTTCACGTAGCGAGCAGGCTGTGAGAGGGAGTTCTGTACGGATACAGCTATCTGGGTCTTCTGTCCGACCTTACCACGCTTGGTGGTAATCATGATGACGCCGTTGGAGGCACGAGAGCCGTAGATAGCGGTAGCAGAGGCATCCTTGAGGACATTCATGGAGGCGATGTCCTGAGGGTTGAGCGAGCTCAGGATGCTAGGAGCACCAGAGACAGCAGAGTTCTCGATGGGCACGCCATCGATGACGATCAGAGGGTCGTTACTAGCGTTGAGCGAAGCACCCCCACGGATACGGATACGACCACCAGCACCTGGCGAGCCGTCAGGGGTGATTTGTACCCCAGCGACCTTCCCTACGAGGAGGTCACTAGCGGTAGAAATAGCTCCCTTCTGGAAGTTCTTCTCGTTGATACTCGCTATGGAACCTGTGAGGTCCTTCTTCTGCATTGAGCCGTAGCCGACGACGACGACTTCCTTTAGTGCCAGTGAGCTCTCTGAGAGAACGACCTTCAGAGGAAACTGTGCGGAGGCTAGGGCTACAGTCTTTGTTGTATAGCCGAGGAAGGAGATGATAAGGTGGCCATTTTTCGGGGCCTTAACGGTGAAGTTCCCGTTGATATCTGTGATCACACCCTGCGAGGTTTCCTTGACCTTTACGGCAGCTCCGGTGATCTCTTCTCCCTTATCATCTACGACTTGTCCCTTCACCTGGATCTCCTGAGCGAACGACGGGAGTGCAAAGGCGATGAGGGCGAGACAGAGAGTGATAAGGCGTAAAATCTTATTCATTTTACGTACTCTGTTTATAGTGAATAATGGATTGGGCTACCCCATAAGGCGGGCATTGTGCTCTACCGATATAGGGTAGCCCAAGGCTATGGATTACTTGCTAGCGGGTAGGATGGAGATGGCGAAGCCACCACCGGGAGCAGACTGTAGGCTGAGCTTGCTACCCTTCTTGACCTTCACCTTGCGGATGGTGTACACCTCAGGGTTGGTCTTGTAGTGAGCGTTCTTGCCGTCTGCGTAGATCGTAGCGATGTAGGTCTTACCTGCGTCGAGGAAGTCGAGGTTGAGGTTCGTCTTGTGACCTTCGTAGCCAGCGACATTACCTACGAACCAGTTGTCGGAGTTCTTCGCCTTACGAGCGATCGTGATGTACTCACCTGGTTCAGCCTCGATGATCTTCGTGTCGTCCCAGTCTACTGCGACGTCCTTGATGAACTGGAAGGCATCCATGTGCTTCTCATACACCTCGGGGAGGTCGGCAGCCATCTGTAGCGGGCTGTACATCGTGACGTAGCAGGCGAGCTGGTTACAGATGGTCGTATTGACGTGGGAGTGGTTATCGGGGTTGTACTTGCTGATGTCCATCTGGAAGATACCTGGGGTATAGTCCATCGGGCCACCGATGAGGCGGGTGAAGGGGAGGACAGTCAGGTGGTTGGGCTTGCTGCCCCCGAAGGCCTGATACTCCTGCCCACGTGCTGACTCCTGTGCGATGAGGTTGGGGTAGGTACGGCTAAGACCGGTCATGTGGACAGACTCGTGTGCATTGACCGAGATCTTGTGCTTAGCAGCCTCCTTGACAGCGTGGAGGTAGTGATTCACCATGCTCTGGCCGTAGTGGTACTCTCCACGAGGGATGATGTTGCCTACGTAGCCACTCTTGACGGCGGAGTAGCCGTTATCGACCATGAACTTGTAGGCCTTCTCCATGTGACGCTCATAGTTCGTGACCGAGCTAGAGGTCTCGTGGTGCATGATGATCTTCACGCCCTTGCTCCGAGCATAGTCACGGAGCTCAGCGACATCGAAGTCAGGGTAAGGGGTGACGAAGTCAAAGACACGATCCTTGCTGTGACCAAACCAATCTTCCCAGCCGATATTCCAACCCTCGACGAGGACGGCATCGAAGCCGTGCCTGGCGGCGAAGTCGATGTACTCCTTGACGTGCTGGGTATTGGCTGCATGCTTGCCGTTAGGCTTTACCTTGGTGTAGTCGGTCTTACCGATCTTCACATAGGGCAGGTCGTCGGTGTAGGCCCAGGTGCTCTTACCGGTGATCATCTCCCACCAGACCCCTACATACTTAATAGGCTTGATCCAGTCGGTGGTCTCGTAGGCGCAGGGTTCATTTAGGTTGTACGTGAGCTTGGAGGCTAGGATGTCTCGAGCATCACGGCTGACGATAGCCGTACGCCAAGGGGTGTTGAAGGGTGCCTCGATGTGCCCACGATTGCCCTGTGCGTCAGGGGTAAGCTCTACGTGGAAGACCATGTTCTTGTCATCCAGCTCGAGGTTAATCGCAGGGAAGTCAATGAGGGCAGCCTCGTGGAGGTTGATGTACACACCCTTATCCGTCTTGAGCATCAGCGGAGTCTGCACACCCGTCTTAGAGAAGGCCTTCTGAGAGCAGTTCTCAGTGAATGCCTTGTCGAAGAGACCTCGGATCTCCGAGAGGCGACTATGCTGGTAGTCGTACTCCTCGGTGTCGTAGTCGCCAGGGATCCAGTGAGCCTTGTGGTCGCCTGTCATCGCGAACTCCGAGAGCTCACGCTTGACGACATAGAAGTTACGATCCTTGCCCCCTGGGAACTCATAGCGGAAGCCGAGCCCGTCATCGAAGAGACGGAAGCGGATGGCAATAGGATCGCCATTGGACTTCTTCTTTAGTTCTACGAGGAGCTCATTATAATGGTTGCGGATCTGCTTCACTTCGCCCCATACGGGTGTCCACGTCTCATCGAAGGTAGACTCCTTCGTGCCCGTGACCTCCAGATCCTTATCAAAAGACTTCTTCCCATCGGTCATCTCTAGGCCTAGACGGCTCTGTCGGATGATCTCCTCTCCATTAGCGAAGGATAGGCGGTACGTCGGTACGCCCTCGTTCGTCAGCGAGAAGTGGAGCTGTAGCCCTCCCTTGGGCGAGCTGATCGTCTGTGCCAGTGCACTCCAGCCCGAGGCCAAGAGTAGGGCACAGGCGGCGATCCAATGCTTTGCTAGCTTCATTCGTCTTAAATATTACTGAGTATAATGACTATTTGCACTCTTATTTTCGTAACCCCAACAAAAAGATCTATTTCCTGTCCAAATAAACCTTGTTGGGGGTACAAATATACTAATTAAAGTGCTGAAAATAAAGTCTATTTATTAAATAATTTAACGAAATGGTGACATGTGCCATGTTTCCTAGAAAAATCATCGGGAATGCGCCTTGTATTTTTAAGTTGGAGCCAGTAATATATCTCATTTTAACCTCTTAGTGAAGTCATGTAGGGGGCTTTTGCATCCTCTGTGATAAGGTAGAGGGTAATGAATGCTGCATCGGAAAAAGAGTCGGAGATCACCGCTTGGGAATGCCCTAAGTAGGAGGATTTGAGGGTGTGCTTAACGAGTTACCATAACTCTTTAAGACGACTTACTATAACTCGTTGTAGCGACTTACCATAACTCTTTTGGAAGAGTTACCATAACTCGCTAAGACGACTTGTGGTAACTCGTTAGAGGGTCGTTTTGCTCCCTGTGTAGTCTGTTGTTATACAGTGGATTAGGTTAGATGTCGGATTTTGCTTTTTCAGAGGCTCTAGGGGCAGTAGGGTTACCTAAGGTAAGGAGGAGTGCTAGGTCTACTCGTAGGGTGATGGGGATAAAGGAAAGCTCCTGCCACAGCATCCTAAAATACTGTGGCAGGAGCCAAAGAGGGGTGGGTAGAATACTAAATGAAAGTAGGTCGAGGCTAGCCCTTGCGGTAAGGCGAGACGATCTTGAAGCCTCGCCCTCGGAGCACGACTTGGCGATCCCTTACTTCCTCAACGTAGACTGTGTACTCACCTTCACGTCTGAGTGGGTGTTCCTGGTAGAGGGCTTCGGCATCAAGCCATTCGATCTTGACCTTACGAGCTTCGCCTACTACTGGGCTCACGATCTCGGGGGAGAGCGTGAGGGCTCTGTTGATGCGAGCATTAGGCGTCAAGCCACTTTTCGTGCGCAGGATGGGGTTAGAGTTCTCGCTAAAGCGGACATACTGCCCCTCACGCCGTGCTACAATTCGACAGGGAAAGAGCTGACTGAGCTGACGGGAATTGGTCATGTAGACCCCTAGACGGTCAGCCGTACCGACACAGCGTACTTTGACGAAGATCTCCTTAGTGGTCTTGCGGTCTTCGCTGGTGGCGATGAGCTTGATATCCCCTTCATACTTGGCCTTGATCTTGACGAGCCCCGAGGAGGCTTCCCACTGGATGTCTGCCGCCTTCTCTGGGTCTTCGATATTGAGGGTGGCACGTGCACCTCCACCAGAGAGGCTGAGGGTCTGCACATTATCTCCAGGGTGTAGGGTCACGACGTCTTCGTTGGAAGCGAAGGGTGGGGGGACGACCTTCACCCGCACACGACGTACTTCATCGTGTGAGCGGATGGTGAGCGAAGTCTCTCCATAGAGTATCCCAGAGACCCGAAGGGTATCCCGGCTAATGCTGGAGGAGGCGATACGGGCATCCTCGATGGTGGCGGAGTACTTCCCATCGCCACCCTTGAGGAGGATCATCCGTGTCTCAGACTGAGTAACCTGTAGCTCCTTGGCATCATCCTCGCCGAGACGTAGAGGGGTGACGGGGCGGTCACTCTCCTTGTGACAAGAGGCAAAGAAGAGGAGCAGGCTAAGTAGGGTTATAATCTTTTTCATCTCAGTACTTTACTTGACGGTGACGAGGTACTCCAGCTCCCAAGTGCGGTCGGGAGCCTCTACGATCTGTACACGGAGCGTATGTTCGCCCGTGGAGGGGAAGACGAGGATGCGTCCTTCGGGTTCGGTGAGGACGTCGTCGATGTAATAGAGGCACTTGGCCTGAGGGTTACTTAGCTCCATATAATGAAGGGGTAGGCGCAGAGGACACGAGCCATCCTCACCGATCCAGTAGAGGAAGGGAATCTGCCCACCTGGGAACTCCCCTAGAGCCTGCGTCTCGAGGTCGAGGGGAAGTGAGTACTCGGAGTACACACCATCGGCTAGAGCTCTTAGGCGTACCGTATAGGTGTATCCAGGCTCTAGTCCCTCGAGGAGGTAGGTGGTCTTGTCGGTAGAGAGCGTCTTCGTGCTGAGGACGTTCTGCCCCTTCTTCTGTACGAGCTCTAGTTCATAGGTTGCGTTCTTTAGCTCGCTGGCGGGCCAAGAGAGGCTACACTCCCGCTGTAGGTAGGGCTGGGGAAGGCGAGTGGGAGTAGTGGGGACATTGGGCTTGGGCTTGGAGGGCTGATCCTCCCCTTCTGCCCCCTTGATGAGTGTCATGGAGAGATCGTCAAACTCTAGGAGGTAGTTGGCGATGTCTCTCTCGTTACTTTGGAATACCAGCTCAAAGGTCATCTTCTCAGCGTTCTCTGGGGCTTCGACGATCATGTACTTCTCTCTCCAAGTATTCATCTCACTACCTCTAAGGTCCATGCCGATGAGCTGGTTGAAGAAACCATCCTTGGCATACTTATTCCCAGCCTCCCGAGCATCTACCCAAGGGGTACCAGCGGGAGCTAGCTCTGTGCCCTCGAGCTTGAGAGCCTTACCTGCCTTAGGGATCCACTTGATCTTGACGACAGCTAGCTTGACGGCCGTGCGATTAGCTCCTTCGCTGGACTTGGGGAAGTTGCCTCGGTACCAGTAGGAGACGAGGTACTTAGCCTTCTGTCGGACAGGTAGGGGATCGGGATAGGTATATATCTGATGATCGACACTGAAGTAGCCCGAGATCCTCATCGCAGCCTTCCCGCTATGTGCACCACTGAAGGTGCGGGCAAACTGGTTGCTGGAGGTGGAGCTCTGTGAGGGATAGAGCCACCAGCCCGTAGGACGAGCTTTCTCAAATGCCTGTAGCGCCTTTAGGTAGGCAACGTAAGCATCGACAAAGGCTTTGAACCTCCCGATCTGCTCTTCTGAGTATTCGATGCCGTGCTGGTCACCATAGTCTAGGATCTTCTCATAGATCCCTCCCTCCTTCGCGTCTTCGTCCTCGTAGAAGACGTCGTCGGGTGTCCTCGGGATGCATTCCTCGGGGTAGTCACTTGGACGGGTAGGCTTGGGAGGAAGGGCAGTGGCAGCGGGGTCTTCGAGACCTCCATTGGGGAGGATACTTGCCCCTACTGTCTCGGGACGAGTCGCAGGCCTATTTCGGCTCGCTTGCCCCCACAGGCTCACACTACCTAAGAGGAGTGCTAGCGCTAGGGTGGCGTTTCTGAATCTAGTCTGTATCATTGTCTTGTTATAGGATCTTCTTAGGGTATCTAGGAGAGGGTAGGGCTTAGAGCCTTGTGGGGAGACTGAGGGCAAAGGTCGAGGAGAGACTACGGGCGACCTTGTCTAGGCGCTCCCTAAGCGAGCTGTCCCATAGCCCTTCTCCCGCCTTGAGGGAAGCGATGAGACTCTTGACCCCCTCATGGGAAAGGTAGGGTTCACCACTGGGGCGACGTGTGAACTGCAGAGCGTAGAGGTAGCCGATACCCCGTGAGACGAAGCGGAAGGCATCTTCGGGGCGTTCGCTGAGGTTGGCTAGGGTATTCCTTCCGACGAGTTCCTCTAGGGCTCGAGCTGCGACAGCCTGTGCAAGTAGGGCGCGGATACTACGTAGGTGCGATAGAGCCTCCTCGTAGCGGTACTCGGTGATAGCAAGGCGACCTAGAGCAAAGGCATTGAAGAGCTTCGTCTCCAATCCCCTTAGTCCCGTGAGGCTGTTTGACTGGAGGAGCTTCTGGGCTTGTAGGTAATAGCCATAGGCAAGATCCCACGTATGCTCCAGTGCCGTGTAGCTGTGCCCTGGGACAAGCTGTGGGGCTTCGTGCGCCTGGATAAGCGTCTTATCGGTGAGGAACTTCTCGTCAAGGTATTCCCCAAGAGCCTTGTCAAGGTATACCGCACCTAAGGTCATCCCTCGGTAAACCTCCGAGGGAGCGAAGCCATCGGTAGTGACGAAGAAGCGATCATTGTCCCCTTGGTTGTAGCCGATAAATCCTGTTTGTCCTTTGCTGGCTCTGCGGTTATACCGCTCGGTAGCATACGTGTCTCCATCATAGCCAGCAGCCCTGCGTACATCGTCTAGGATCTGAGCGAAGTCCGACTGGATCGCCGAGCGATACTTACTCTGCCGAGCGGAGGAAGCGATGAGAGACTCTAGGGCAATCTCATTGTTACCCCCTTGGGCAAAGAGCTGCTTGAGTTCCTGCCAACGTGCACCATTGAGTATATAGGCCGTGCGAAGGAATCGCGAGTAAAGGGTCTCAGAGGCAGAGGCAGCTTGCTGAGGTAGGAGTAGGTCTACACTGCTCGTACCCTGACGCTGAAACGTGTAGGTGGGATCGGGGACGAGTGGAGCCTGGTATTGGCTCTCGACCACCTCACCTTCCCAGCGTGAGCAGGCAGGAGTGATAGCGGTGAGTGCCAAGAGGAGTGCCCAAGAGCGAATTGAGGTATAAGGCTTCATTTGCACTAAGGAAGTATAATGTACTTGCAGAAGGGGTTGGGCAGACGTGCCTCACCCTCATCGTAGTTCTGTGTCTGACGTGTCTCTAGTACCGGTGTGGCGAAGATGCCATCGGTGGAGACAGCTTGTAGGGAAACGTGGATTGTGGAGCCACGGGCAGCTGTGCCATTGACGAGGAGGAAAAGGGGCTGACCTGAGCTAAGCGTCAGTGTCTGGGTATGCTCCTTCCCGTCATTGGGGATCAAGCTAGGGCCCTGAAGGGTCTTCTCCGTACCCAGCTCATGCAGTAGCTTGTCTGTCCCGACATAGCGTACGACGCAGCGTGAGCGTACTTCGCTCTGCTTGCGCAGGCCACCTTGATGGAGATCCGCTGGTTCGCTGAAGGAATAAGTCAAGGTGACTCTGTAGGTGCGGGGAGTGCCGGGAAGCGTCACACCTGGATAGACGAAGGTACTGGGAGTCGTCTCGGGGTTGCCCGAGAGGATCGTCATATCTTCATAGCGACCGTCTGGACGCTCTACCCCACGGAATGGGAAGAGCTTGTCATAGTCCTCCACGGGATAGTCTATCGGGGAGTGCTTGCACCCTACGAGGGAGAGTGCCGTGAGCCATACGAGGCTCTTTAGAAGTCTATTCATCGTGGTGACCGTATTAGTAGTAGTTATGAGTGGCATTGGGATCATCGTATAGCTCGGCTATGATACCAGTCTCTTGTCCCTCGGGGTGCAGGTGGCGGCTCACTAGACGTCTCGTGCGATAGGGAGCATCGTAGACCTCGACAAGCTCGGCAAAGAAGCGGTCTCCCCTGCGCTCAAAGTCCGAGAAGACGTACTTCGAGTTATAACGGATACCTGTGAGGAAGGTGAGCCCCTCGGGGGTACCTACATAGCCCGATCCTAGCCCCACGATCCCTTGGGGAGGGCCATCGGGGATCAAGGCTTTACGACTAACAGCCGTAAAGAGTGCGTAGCGCTGGGAGACGAGGTTACGTCCGTAGGAGGTGAGCTCATTCCTCGTACTATACTTCATTATATAGTTGCTTAGGAAGAGCGTACGACCTCCCTGATAGATCCATATCTGAGGGTTACGCATTTGCTCAAAGGCTCGGCGATGTTCCTCGGCACGGCTGAGGCGGGCTGAGCGGTCTGCGTCCTTTGCGACTCTACGTAGGACGAAGTAGGAGCGTGCGGGCTCCGTCGTACGAGGACTCTCGAAGACCAGCTGTCCGTCGGCATCGGTGCCTCGGAAGAGGAAGTCCAGCTCCCCCTCATATCGTTCCCCAATCAGCTGGGTGAGGTAGCTACCAGTAGTGAAGCTTAGGCGAGTATAGCCAGCCTGACCAAGTTCGTAGGTAGACCTTTGGACGGCCTTGGCAGAGCCATCGGTGTAGTCCCCTTGCAGGTCAAGTGTACCATCCCGGTGAAAGGTCATCTGATAGTAGAAGCCTCCGTAGCCGAGTTGGTTGGGGAACTTATGCTGGTCGATCTCCTCCTTCGGGTTGGTAAAGAGTAGGGAATCCGTCTTCGGGAAATAAAGGGCTTCCCATCCCTGGGGAGCAGAGATCAATACCTCCCTGAGCGAGTCTTGTCGTGCAAGGCTTCGCTCGGTAGGTGTGGTGGGGAATATCTTATTGTCCCTCGAGCATGCGCCTAGGAGGATACTTACCCCTAGAGCGAAGGTGAGGCTAAGGCTGTGTCGCATGATGCTTGTCGAGATACTGGTTCATGAGCTGCAGGCTCTGGAGCTGGAGGCGTTGGAGTGGTATGCGCCAAGCCTCCTCGATATACTTGGAGAGGAAGGCTCGCTTCTGTACGAAGGTTTCATGAGCCACCTTTGCTTCCTCAGCATAGCGACGCTTGGCATCCTCATCACCGTTTGCATCATCAGGGACAGCAGCATCCTGCTCTGCCTGAGTAATGGCTGCGGGGGTCTCGGTGAGTGTGACGCTGTACATCTCTGCTAGATCTTCGCGTGCACCCAGCATCCCGAGGATGGAGTAAAAGCCCCTGCTGTAGGCGTAGCGGTTCAGACCAAGACCTTCTCTCAGTCTCCCTGACTTTTCATAGCTACGATAGGCATCGGCAAAGGGCTCGGTGGTCGAGCTGTAGCGGTCTGGCCCCAACGATAGGAAGCGGTCATGGTCGTAGGGGTGTATGGTCATCAGGTGTCGGCCGATCTGGTGCTGGGCACTGCGGATGAGACGGTACACCTCCACCTGACTAGTGGGGGAGAAGGAGTCTACATTATAGATATATAGCTCGATGGAGGGAGCCTTGCGGTTGAAGAGCAGATCTACACCTTGTCCGTCTCTGTTTGCGCCACCGTAGAGGTAAATGCGCAGTAGAGGGTGGGCAGGGATGAAGTCACTGCTGGTGAAGAACTGCTTGTCTCGGTAGAGGCTGAGTACTGTCGCTTCCAGAGCCTCGAGTACGGGGCGTACCTGCTCTAGGCGTGGGGGATAGGTGTGGGTAGATCGCTCCGCATGGTTGCGATCCCATCTATAGATCACCTCGGCCTGGAAGGGGCGAGTAATATGCTCCTGACACCAGCGATCTAGCTCGCTCCTCTGCTCGCTCACTGGGGGCAGGACGCTCTCTTTGCTGAGTTTATCTCCCGAGCAAGAGGCTAGGGTCAAGCTAAGGGCAAGTGAGAGGGTGAGGTATATGGATTGTTTCATCATCGTTGGGGGATGCTTAGTGACGTATACGATGGTTGTTGCCCTCCCTTGGATTGGGCTCTAGCCCTGAGGTAATCGCTTCGGTGGGGAGCTGGAGACACTGGCGAGGGTCATCCTTCTTGAGGGGACGGTAGAAGCTGCTCTTGGAGCTACGTGTGACCTCGATGTTGAACCGCCTCAGGTCAAACCAACGTAGTCCCTCCTCGAAGAATTCCATCTGACGTAGATGCAGGATGGTACGTATCATCGGTAGCTGACGTACCGTAAGCCCATAGAAGGGTGCATAGAGTGCATAGTCGGAGGTAGAGCCCTGCGTGTAGCTATCATTCGGGACAGCTGGCTCATAGCCGAGCTTGCTAAGTGTATAGGTCTTGAGGTCTAGGATAGCACGATCATACTCGCCTAGCATGGTGTAGGCTTCCATACGATTGAGTAGGACTTCGTCCGTAGTGAAGAGGACATTGGTCACTGCTAGCCCTCGGGGGTGCACCTCGGAAGTCTCTTGTTGGGTGGCTCGCTCGTCGAACTTAGCTAGATAGCGAGTCGTGCGATAAGGCTCGGGGGCAAAGACGAAGGGGTAGATAAGGGTAGCATCTCCCGATTGGTCGTCATCCTTGATGGTCTTTCGCTTGAAGATCTTGTCTACGATTCCCACAGTTGCCCCGTAGCGATCGGTGGCGATTGATCGGGAGAGACGGGACTCGGTGGAGGCAAGCATCAGGTTAGCCGCCGTCTGGGGAGCGCAGTAGATCTCGTGCAGTCGCTCCCTGCGACCCTCCAGCTGCTCCTGATAGCTGATCCACGGACGTAGCGTGGATCCTGGGGCATTGCCTAGCACGTAGTCGGCGTAGGCGATACACTGCTTCCAGTCCCCCTTCATCAGGTAGAAGCGGGAGGCGAAGGCATAGGCAGCTCGCTTGGAGAAGTGGTACTTCGGCTGCTGATAGTAGCGGTCAGAGACGAGGGAGATACCCCGCTTGAGGTCTTGCTCGATCTGGGCATACACCTCCTCGACTGTCCCACGCTTGTAGTCCACGAAGGCGTGCTTCTCGGGCTTAGTTAGGTAGGGTATGCCGGGGCTGGATGTGGAGCGTCCGTAGGGCTCTGCCCATATATTCACGAGCATAAAATGCAGGTAAGCCCTTAGGAGGAAAGCCTCGCCATAGAGGGCATGTGTGCGCTCATTCTTGGGGAAGGTCGAGAGGAGCTCCAGAGCCTTGTTGGCCTGGGCAATCCCTCGGTAGCACTCCCGCCAGTAGCCGAGCGGTGTATCCAGATCCTCCTGATCATAATCCTCCCAGAGGTACATGGACTCCCCTAGGCGGGACTGAATACCATTGACGCGCTCCTCCACATTGTCTGTACGGGGCTCTAGGAAGGGGATGTAGCTGGCCGTGGGATAGGCTCCCGTGAGGAGCTCCTGGAGCTTCTCCTCGGTGTCTATGCTGATGTCCAGAGCAGCATCGGGGTTCTTATCTAGGTATCCCTGACAGCCACCGAGCAGGAAGGCTAGAGAGACGAGTAGTAGTGATCGCTTTATCATCATTGTCTATACGTACTTTGAGGTAGTGGGTAAACCTCATTAGAGGTTAGCCCGTAACCTCTTGATAGGTACTGAGGATACCTCAGTGGAGGTTCCCCTAGTACCTCTGAAGGGGATCAGAGTCTGGTGCTAAATGTTTATCCTAGAAGCCTATCTGTAGAGAGAGCGTGTACTGCCTAGGAGTAGGGAGGGATACCCCACCTGCACGATAATACTCAGGGTCCTGTCCACGTAGACGCTCGTCGGAGTAGAGGAGGAAGGGGTTCGTCAGACTAAGCTGTAGCTTAGCCGAGTGTAGGCGAAGCTTCTTAGCAAAGGCCTCGGAGACCCGATACCCCAGCGAGACATGCTTCAGACGTACGAAGCTCCCATCGGCGACTCGTAGCTGGGAGTAGTTGTAGGTGCTATAGGCACGCTCAATATTCTCCGTACCGACAGCATTGATCAGATCCTGCGAAGGGATCGTAGGGACATCGGTGCGCTGTTCGTCCCCAGGGTTCATCCAACGATCGCGGTATTCCCCAGAGAAGACATTGAGGTCAGCGAAGGTGGGGTCGAAGGTAGGGTTGAGTCGGATCTTATTGCCAGCCTGCGCCGTGATGAAGAGGGAGAGATCCCACTGTCTGTAGCGTAGCGTATTCGATAGTCCGCCGATGATCTGTGGCTCGATAGGCCCGTGATAGGTGAGGTAGCTCCGAGTGTACTGCGTGTCACTGAAGTCCGCACTGTACACGTTGGCATCCTGCGTACGATTGGTGGGGTAGAGTCCAAAGTCAAAGGTGGGAAGCCCGTGGCTATTCAGCCCCTGGAAGTTGTAAGAGAAGAGCGAACCCTTCGGGTAGCCAACGAGGTTGCCTCTGCCACGTCCTGCGACCATGTCTAGGGCATTGGGGGTATTACGCAGTCTCGTGATCTTTTGGTTCATGAGGCTAAGGGTAAGGCTGCTGCTCCACGAGAGCTCCTTCGTCTCTATGTTCGTCGTGCTGAGGGATAGCTCGATCCCCTGAGTGCGCATATCCCCGAAGTTGGCATACTTGTAGTACTGTCCCCCGATACCGGATGTGCGGACTAGGTCGATGAGGTCAAAGGCATTACGCTGGTACAGATCCACTGTAGCCCGTACACGGTCTCCAGCCCAAGCTGTCTCGAGCCCTAGGTTAAGTTCGTACATCTTTTCCCAAGTGAGGTCACGGTTCTCTAGGTGGCGAATGCGCAGAGCATTCTCTCGATCCTGATAGCGACGAGGCGTGGTGGTCGTACCTTGGTAGACCGAGTTGGCATTGACGGCTTCCTCGTTCATCTTAGCAGTGAGTCCATAGCTCATGCGCAGAGCTAGACGGGAGAGTAGGGAAGAGGGATGGAAGAAGGCTTCTCGGTCGATGTTCCACTTCCCCCCGATATTCCACGTTGGGAGCCATTGGGTACGAGCGTTGCGACCCGAGGCATTTGAGCCCTCCATGTTAATCAAGGCATTGAGGATATATCGCCCGTCGTAGCCGTAGGTGGTGCTCGCAGAGAACGTCACTCCCCGATCGTAACGTCTGGAGTAAGCGAAGTAATCTTCCCCCTCACGAAGGAGCTTACTAAATATGCGAGGGTCAGTATTGATTTGCCCACCACGATCGTACTGCACACCGTAGCCCGTGAAGGGAGTATGCGAGCGATCGGCATAGCGGATCTCCGTGAAGCCAAAGACCTTGAGGTCGTGCATCCCTATATGGCGGTCGTAGTCAAGAGCCAGACGCATTAGATAGCTCTTCAGACTCGTCTCATCCTTCTTGAGTATCCCCCCATGAGGCAGGGCAACCTCGGGGCGTCGCTCGGGATGCTCGGGGTCACGTAGCAGGTAGATGTTGGCCGCGGCTACCTCGGGAGTCTCCATGGCTCTGTAGGCAAGGACTTGGTTAGACTGCTCCGTGATCTCGTGGGTCATAGAGGTGTAAGCCTGTCGGGTGGAGACGAGGGCACGTGCCTCGAGATGTGGGGTGACCTTGTAGCTGGCTTCGGCTTGAGCCTTGAAGTCGAGTACCCCGATGTCCATGTGGTTTGAGCGGTACTCCTGATGGATGTTGAAGGGTGCCCAGTTATTGCGGTATCGCTCAGAGGGTAGGAGCGTACGGCTCGTACCCAGAGCATAGCTAAAGGGGTTGATGTCGAAGTCTCTCTCGAAGAGCCCCAGCGTAGTATTCTTGCGTTGTGGTAGGGTACCAGGCGCACTCTGTGAGCGGATGTTTCCCTGAGCAGATAGTGTGACCTGCAGGCGATCCCCGAGATAGAAGGTATTCTTGAGGTTGGCGGTGATGCGCTGCACCCGATCCGCCACTGTCCAGCCTCCGTCATAGAAGAAGCCCAGCGAAGCATAGGTGGCACTACTCCGTCCACCTGCACTGAAGCTCACGGTGTGGCTCGTCGTAGGTGTCAGGCGGAAGAGCTCGCTGAACCAATCGGTATTGGCTCGCTCGTGCTGCTCTAGGAAGGCTCTATGTGCCTCTGGTGTGTTTTCCAGCCTATAAGTACCCGTCTCGGGATCGTATTCGGAGAGAGCTCTATTGAGTAGATGGTATACCCCACCACGACGTCCATAGAGACTGCTAGCGAGGCTGAAGTAGCCCTTCTGCCTCATTTCCTCGTAGATCCCCATTGTCTCTTGTGAGTTCAATAGGTCATACTGGCTATAGCTAGGTCGGAGGCGCATGGTATTCTCCGTGGCATAACTTACCCTCAGAGGTGTATCCCTACGTCCCGACTTAGTCGTCACGACGATCACCCCGTTAAGTGCTCGTGCTCCGTATATAGAGGTAGCAGAAGCATCCTTCAGTACCTGTATGTCCTGTATGTCGGAGGCATTGAGCCCTGAGACGGCAGAACTGATGAGCGTCGCTGCGTCTCCCGAAGCAAGTTGATCGAGGCTAAGGTGTACGAGATCCTCATAGACCGCTCCGTCGATTACCCACAGAGGTTGTACATTACCTAGTATGGATGCCCCGCCTCGGATATTGATACGAGGTGCAGCACCGAATGTACCAGAAATGCTCTGGATTGACAGGCCAGGTACACGTCCCTCTAGCATACGAGATATGTCCTGTGTCCCCTCTAGGTGTATGTCCTTCATCTTCACAGATGAGGCGGCACCTGTATAGACACGGTTACGGATCTTCTGATAGCCCGTCACCACGACCTCCTCCATGAGCTTGTTGTCCTCCTCGAGGGTAATGGTGAGACGTTCGCTATTGATCTTCACCTTCCTTGCCTGCATACCCACACTGGTGAATAGCAGGATATCTCCCATACGGGCTGTGATACCAAACTTCCCTTCGCTGTCCGTGAGCGTCCCCTGCGTTGTCCCCACGAGTCGTACGGTGACACCGACTAAGGCTTCGCCACGGCTACTACGTACGATACCTGTGATCCGGCTCGCTTGCTGTGCCAGCGCACTGAGGGGAAGGGCAAGGAGGATCAGGAGGCAGAGGCGTATGATATGTCTGAGTGATTGCTTCATGTCTTGCTAGGAGGCGTTAGAGGTTAATACGTACTCCGCCATAGATGCCGAAGGGGTGACCAGGTCTGAGGCCTGAGGGATGACGGGAGACGAGATATACCTTGTTCGCTAGGTTCACAGCGTTGAGGCTTAGGGTGAGGTAGCGGTTGATGCGCGCCTTGAGTGATGCGTCTAGGATGGTATGGCTAGGGATAAGATGTGCCTTGGCGATACGTCCCTGCCCTGGGGTAGTACGCATGTCTGAGTTGTAGCGGATACTGAGGTTAGCCTCTAGCCACTTGTACTCTAGCCCCAGCTGGGCATTCACTGCATGTCGGAAGATATAGGGTAGTTCATCCCCTGCGAAGACTTCCCCCCAAGCGGAGGAATAGAATTCGTTCTTCATCTGTGTATCTGTCAGGGTATAGCTGACCTGCACTGGTAGGCGTACCTCCCAGCTCTTAGGCAGGGGTTGCCAAGAGGCTAAGAACTCAAACCCCTGGACACGTGCTGCTCCTACCGTGAACTGGTCTAGTGTGCCTTGTCCACCTGCGGCTGCGAGGTCACTGCCGAGCATGTTGGAGTAGTCGTTGTAGTAGCCAATAGCCTCTACCTTCAGATCCTCTGTAGTGAGACGTAGACCAGCCTCTAGGTTGATACTTTTCTCGGGCTTCTGCTTGTAGTAGGTCATCACGCTTGGGGGAGCAAAGCCCTGATGAACACCTGCAAATATCGAGAGCGGGCGAAGGATCCTATAATTGATCCCTAGGCTAGGCAGTAGTGCGGTAGCGTGGTTACTTCCCTCGATGCGTAGGTGGCCAGTACGTCTGGGGTCTTGGGTCGTGTAGTCTCGCTTATACAGCTCTACATCCTCCAGACGGAGCCCTGCGGTGATGGTCCATCCTGCCCGTGTCCACTTCCCAAGGAGATAGGAAGCGAAGGCATGGGCTGTCGTGATACGGTTGCTCTGTGAGCCGGGGAGCCCTGCTCGGAATAGGCTCATCTTCCCACCCTCGATCGAGTAGCTATCGTCGTGCTGGAAGCGGTCCTCTAGGTCAGCATGGTAGCGGGCTCCTGCCTCCAGCTGTAGGTAGCTCGAGAGGAAGGGTAGGCGGTACTCCACCTTCGTCTGTATCCCACGCGAATGGTAGGAGCGCTGGTTAGCCCTCAGCATCAGTGCCTCGCCTAGTCGGTCGGTGGCACCCGTGAGGACGTCTAGATAGCGAGCGTTGGTCTCGGGGTCAGCTAGTACTTCTTCTATGGTACGCTTTTCCCCCTTTTGGTCTCCGACACGTACGTCGTTGAGCTTATACCAGTTGCGCCAAAAGTAATTGTAATATACACTCGTCGTCACCTTCATCCCGCCCGTGAAGTCGATGAGGTGGGTCAAGGCTGTCTGTACGTGACGTGTGCGAAGGTTATCCATCTGAGCTCCACGGTAGCGATAGTAGGGACGAGAGGCGAAGTCCTGCTCGCTTAGCCCCACATAGCTCTCATCGGAATGCTCGTTGGCGAAGCCCAGTTTTAGTTCTAATGCCTGGCGGGTCTCTGCACCTTCGTCGCTATGTAGGCGAAGTTTCCCCACGACATCATTGCGATAAAAGCCTGTTCGTTCATTGGGTTCATCCTTCTTAAATCCCTTCGATTGGTAGCGAAGGTATTCGATAAGATAGCCGATATGCTTGTGGTCATTCCCCACATGGACATAGCTGTTGAAGGTGCCGTAGCTCCCATAGGAACTGCGCAGACCTGCGTGGAAGGTCTTGGGGATAGGTGTCGAGACCATGTTCACCGCACCTCCCGTCGTGAAGGGGCCATACTGCACCTGACTACTACCCTTCAGTACCTCTATAGCGTACATACGGGCTGCATTGGGGAAGTAGTAGGCGGCAGGAGCGGCATAGGGAGCGGGGGCTGCTAGGATCCCATCCTCCATCAGCGAGATACGTTCACTACGCTCTGCCTTCGTTCCTCGTAGGCTGATGTTAGGGCGCAGGCCATAACCATCCTCTTCATAGATGTTCACACCTGGCACAGCACGTAGCATACGGCTTATGTCTGTGTAGCCAAACTTTGCCAGTTCCTTCGGCGAAAGGTAATAAGCAGAACCCGTTCGGTTACGTGCTTCAAACTTGCTCCCCAGCATCTGTCGTGCGTAGACCACGACTTCACTAATGTGTCGAACGGAGTCTCGACTTTCACTGATGCTGTCTGTTGCGCTCGTCTGTGCCATGGCTTCGAGGCCAAGCAGACTGATGCTGAGGGCAAGTGCTAGTCGCCCAGCAGTATGGTACATATTCTATTGATAAGTATTGTCTCCTTTGCTTTTGTAGGCTGTATAGACCATATCCCACCCCTACCTTACCTCAAGGAGGGGGCAATATGTTTCATGTGTGTATGCGAAGAGCAGACAATGCACAACCAGCCTAAGCTATTTTGCCCGCAAAGGTATAGCATCCTATGCCTTTATGAAATACCTAAAAATGGGTATTTTACATTGTGCTTTCCTGTTGTTTTCTGATGTGATTTTGAATGCGTTATGCCTTCGCTCTGTATAGTGCGTACTTAGTCAGAGGATGGGGACTTTAGAGAAAGCAAGTATAATCTCTAGAGTATCCACGACTATTCTCTAGAGATGAGGAGCATCTTCTCTAGAGTTTTTCTGGCGTAGCCTTAGTCGCTCCAGAGCTATCCCATGGGGGAAGGAGAACTACCCTCTATGAATGCAATAAGAGGGCTTTAAGGATAGAGTATGTTTTGACTTAGGAAGAAGGTCGCCTTATCCTTGGAGAAGTGGGAATGAGTTGATGGGGGTGTTTGTGTGGGTTAAAGCTGATAAAATGAGCCCTCCGAAGAATACAGCTTCTTCGGAGGGCTTATTTATGCTCTATGGGGTACCTCTCCTTCAGTTCCTAGGGATATGTATGAGGAGAAAGAGGGCAATCTTAGCGTCCAGTGGAGCTTTTCCTTGCCGCAGCTCGCTCTTGAATCTCTTTGGCATATTGCGCCGCTTTTTTATGAGCCTTGCTATCGGTGCCAAAGCTGTTGAATAGAAAAAGCTCAGGCAATGATCGTGCCTTATCCTCTACTCTGATGATCCCATCTTTTCCCTTATAGAGTACCAGTTCGTCATAGAGATACTGAGAGCGGTTGGGGACGCTGTCTCGAGGAGTAGGTTCCTCTGGGAAACGATAGGATTTGTAGTGAATTTGGTTTTGCGTCACGGTGATGTCTTGGTAGAGCTGGAGCCCCGAGCCAAGGCGATCGTGTACGGAGGAGAAGCCATTGCGGTAGACCTTCGGTGAGGCAGAGCTGATAATGAAGGTTGGGGCTATGGTGTCGTGATCTTTGCTTCGCGTAGTGGCGCGTGCATACCCATGGTCGTGACCCTGGAGTACAAGGTCTGCACCATAGGAGATAAGTTCGTCCTTGAAGACGTAGTGCATGATGATGTTCTTCCTTCCCTCACGTACACAGTCTACAGCATGGTGGAAGAGTACCACTTGCCACGGCTGTTTCGATTCAGAGAGTACTTGCTTGAGCCAAGCCTTGTGCTGATTGATCGAGCCCAGCCACATGATGTCTGTCGTGTCAAGGATGATGAAGCGGACAAGAGGAAAGTCTACATAATAGCTGCGCTGTAGATAGTCCTTGGGGCCATTGGCAGGATAGTTGAACTGTGGGATCCAGCGTGCGTCGAGCTCTCGTGCGAAGCCTCGCTTGAGGTACTCGTGGTTACCTGGTGCAGCGAGGATAGGTATATAGGTGCTTAGCCCCGAGAGGCTGTTATACCACGTCTGCCAATAGGCGTCTGTTGGCCCCTCAATTTGGTCTCCAGCGAAGGCAAAGAATTGGATAGAGTCTCGATAGGTTTGGCTCAGCTCTTGGAAGAATTGCTTGCTCATTCTTCCTTCTGGATCTTGTACATCCCCCATATAGATGAAGCGAAGGCTATCCTGTAGCCCTGATGGCATCGAGAAGGAATAGATGGGAGAGGTGCTCCTACCGCTTTTTAGCTGGTAGAGGTAGGTTGCGCCCTCCTCTAGACTATCGAGTGATACGTGGTAATAACAGCCCTTCCCCGAGCGACTCTCTATGAGGCTACCGAGAGCAGGATAGAGCTTCTCCGGTAGCGTGTCCCCCTTGTCGGAGAGCTTCCTAAGGGAAAGAGAGGAGGAGGCAATCTGCTCGCCACTACGCCATGAGAAGACACGCTGGTGAGAGAAGTCTTCACCAGGAACCATCGTTATACGAGTGATTTCTTCTGGAGTAGTATAGGGAGCTTCGGGCTTATTCCCAAACCAAGCATTCCAACGTACCAGCGTCAAGGCTGTGAGGCCAGAGACGATGAGTAGTAGCGAGGCAAGAGTGATATATCGCCCTCGATGTGACTTTTTTTTTCTTGCCGGGATCCCCTGTAGTCTAGGTGCTTTATAGACCTTCTTCATAGGGATGATGAGCCGTAGGTGTCAGAGGAGCGGTGTCATCCGTGATAGAGGGGGTAGGGCTGGCTTTGTGTTCCTCTTCCAGCTGAGTCTTGAGGCGAAGGATTTCCGCTTTGAGCTCTCCATTCTCTACGCCGAGAGCATCCCATTCCAGCAATCCTCTTACGGCAAGCCCAATCATAATGACAGCAACAGCCCCGATGACGCCCAATGAAGAGATGGGGACTGCATTCGGAGCAAAGCCTGGCATCGTAAGCCCCCAAACGCTATAGCAGAGTATAGGGATCATAAGCCCAAGAAGAGCTGTGATGACGAGTAGCCAGAGGTAAGAACGAAAGAGCCTCCGTCGCATCAACTGAGGGGCGAAGATATAGTAATTGAGGTAGAAGATGAGTACCAGGTAGAGGTCAGTGAACCACGTAGAATAGTAAAGCGAAGGCTGGGTAAAGACACTCACTTCCTCGGGGCTCAGTAGGGGAGTGAGGAGGGTCTGTAGAATGACGAGGATGAGCCAAAGGGCAGCATAGAGGGCGTAGGAGATAGTACGATCTGTTGCTTGCGGTTTCATAAGGGATAGGCTGTTTGGCTATGGGTTAAATATTTCGCTCTCCGATGTAGTCTGCTAGAGCAAGTAAAGAGGTTCGATACGGGCTATCGGGGTAGAGGTTGAGCAGTTGCTTTGCCTCACGAATGTAGTCTAAAAGTCGCTCTTCGGCGTAGGTAATCCCTCCATGACTAAGAGCGAAATCCGTTAGGCGGGCAACTGCTGTCTCGGTGATGGGACGCTCAGAGAGTAGTTGTAGAAGTTCGGTCTCCTCCGCCTCTCCCTGTACTGTACTCAGGGCGTAGAGGAGAGGTAGTGTTACCTTCCCCTCCCGAAGGTCATTTCCTGTAGGCTTGCCTACATCCGAGCGATAGTAATCGAAGATGTCATCACGTATCTGGAAGGCCATCCCGAGGAGCTCTCCTACTTTATTCAGTCGCTCCTTGTCCTTATTCCCCGCCCCAGTCATAATGGCAGCGATACGAGCGCAACTAGCGAAGAGCACAGCGGTCTTCTGGCGGATGATATCGTAGTAGTTCTCTTCGCTTAGGTGCAGACGCTCTGCGGACTCAAACTGACGTATCTCGCCCTCTGTTAGTTCGCGTCCGATGCTAGAGACGATTTGGATAACCTCGAGATTGCCTAAGGCTATTGCACCAATCAGAGCCGAGGAGAGGATGAAGTCCCCCATGAGTATCGCCACACGGTTATCGAAGAGGACATTGAGTGTGGGTTGACCTCGTCGGGTGGAAGCCTCATCAATTACATCGTCATGTATGAGTGTGGCTGTGTGGATTAGCTCCAGCAGGACAGCTGCATCTATGCTTTCTTTGGGCGGGTCTCCTCCCCGTAGCATCCCAGCTATGAGAGCCACGAGGATGGGGCGCACCTTCTTCCCCGTAGAGGCATTGAGTCGCTGGATAGCCTCGGCGAGCCACTCGGACTTTGTCGAGAGGATCTCGTCAAACTGACTATGGAAGTCCTCCACATACTGTGCTACGGGAGCCTTAATAATATCTATTTGTTGCATCAAATACCAAGACGAACTATTGGAGTAGCAAAAATAAGTATAATCTCCCAGCTCACTGCCCGAAACATGAGGTAAGGATATGTCTGGAATAGATAAAAAGATCCCCTGCTTCCCTTGGGGAGGCAGGGGATCATGGTTGGAGTTGGTTTCAGCTAAGGCATATCCTTAGGAGCATAGATGGACCACCCTGAGGAATAGAAGAAGGGGAAGGCATTGGCAAAAGCAAGGTCATCAAAGAAGAGAATCTCAGCCACCAGGAGTGGGTGAGCCTTGCTATACTGTGTCGATACCACGTAGACCAAAGGGTTTGTTGGGCTCTGTGCCACGATGTCTAGGGCAAGTTTGTCGCTGTACCATTTCAGCACCTTCAGGTCATCTGCCGTCTTGAGTTGAACGATGACAGCAGAAGTCAGCCAGCGGCCTTCCCCTTGATTCGTGGTGTAGGTCTCAATGACTCTTTTCTCGATCTCTTTCTTAAACTTTGCCTTGGGTGTCGTTATTGCCCAATAGAGGTTTTTGTCACGCTCTACTGTGCCCTTGCTCCCTCTATGGATAATCAGTTTTGAGTCATCCAGGAGCTTACTTGTTTCCAGAATCCCCTTGGACTGATCGGCGGTAGGTATGTCTGTTGCTGACTTGACCTCGAGGATGGTAAAGGACTGCTTCGGGTCTAGAGATAGCTCTACACTCAGAGGTTTCTTCTTATCGCCATCCTTGGTATAGATCCAGTAGTGACGAGTCTTGCTATCTGACTGTCTCATGAAGTTGGCTGCGACGATATTGATATGCTGGATACGTCGCTCCTCAAGCGTCAGCTTACGAGGGGTAGGGGTATCGCCCTTACCGAGGCATGAGGGTAGGAAGGCTGTAGCACTGAGTGCCATTAGCCCGAGGAATAGGATGTTCTTCTTCATAGTTTCAACTTATATTGTGTACGAAAATTTGAGGCGAAGGGACAGGTAAACGTGTGACTATCCGATGTCTTTCCTTTACTATAGAACGCACGAAGAAGCCGCCCTAATATCACAGCTAGGTCGAGGTATATGTAGCTGGGGTCTTAGGACGGCTTTCATTTTGAGAAGGCGAGAGGTTAGAGCTTCAGGCTCAGCACCGTAAAGGGGAAGGTTACTCCCGAGAGGCTTACATCATTGGCTGAGATAAGCTCCACTGTCCCCTTGAGGGTCGTGCCATTGAGCTCAGCCGATACGACTTGGAACTTTGGAGAGAGCAAATATACATCTCGTCCTTCATTCCTTGAGCTGCTTCCCGATAAGAGATTTTGCTCACTGCCGTTAACTCGTACCTTGCTCCATGTGAGGTTTTGTGGGTTCCCTGGGTACTTGAAGACCCATTTAGACTTTGTCATCCAATTGTCTAACCCCGTGTTAAGATGCTGAACAAGATCAGTCCCCCTTTGCCAAGTCTTCAGTTTTTTACTCATTACTTCGATGAACTCACTGTCCTGACTCATGAAGATGTCTTGCTTCAGTGTCTCCAGTGGCTTAAAGCTCGCGACTTCAAAAGGTAGAACAGCGATAACCTTGTCGGAGTGTACACCCTTGCGGTGTAGCTCTATCGAGAAGGAGAGGCTGTTGGAACTGTTGTTCGCGAGCTTGCTGTCCTCCTTGAGCGTGGCTGCATATTTATCTGTGTCGTACTTCAAGATGCTCCCAACATAGATACTGAGGTACTGGTAAACGCCACGCATATAAAGCGACTTAGCAAAGTCAGGGTCGAGTGTAACCCTCTGTGCGTAATATGCGTTACGGTTCAGTGAAAGAGTTAGAGCTGAGGTGCTGGTGACTCCCTTATAAACAGTCTTAAATGTTAGTTCACCTGCTCCTGAGGTCTCGTTGGTGGTATACTTGACTTCCTTAATCTGAATACCCTTGACTTCCTCTGTTGTCAGGACATACTGCTCTCCAGAGACACTCGAGGAGTAGAAGCGGACGTAGGGGGAGAGTGTCTCGGTGGTGAACTTCTCTTTCTTGCCATCGAGGTAGAGAGACTCTAGGTCTATGCCCTGGAGATAGACCTCGGGGGCAACGCTCCACTCCGCCTGCATCCGTTTAGCGATCACTTGGTCATCGGGGCGAGAGACTTTCTTGAAGCCTGAGAGATTGAAGCTCTTGGAGAAGTCTTTACCATTGACTGTACCACTCTTGACGACGAGGGTAAATGTCCCCTCTGTAGCCTTGGGATTAGTCATCTCGGCTTCCTTGATCTGTAGCTTCTTGTTGTTTACTTCCTTCTCTGAAGTCGTAGCGGCAATCTGAGTCTGTGCTACGGCGAGATCGGAGGTCTTATCGAAAGCATAGTAGGCCTCAATGTCAGCAAGAGTGACCTCGGGCTTATTCTCTTCAGGCTTCTTGGGCTCTTCTTTACCTGGCTTGGGCTTAGGCGTGGGAGTAGGATCGTCCTTACGACAGCTCCCGAAACATACGAGTGCCATAAGCACAAATGCAAGATTCTTCATCATAAATATCAAATGATTTTCTTTAGTAACTTTTTGTTTTTGCTCTTAAAATGGTGAAATGTGCACCAAATCGTCTACAAAGGTACTTGTTTTCCTATAAATGATCTTTTGAGGCACCTTTTTCTGCCTTTCTATCTCTTCTTTTGCACCTTTCTTAGACTTCCCCTCTCATTCTCATCCCTCACCTCTTGACCTCATTTATTCGTCTCGCCTTCGCCTGTGATTTCTTCCTCTCTTCTATTGCTTTTGGGCTAACCTTTCCCATATTTCCCCTTCCTCTAATTGCAACGCTCTGGTGGTCTCCTTTAGCGTTTCCCTTACGAGGTCTTTCTCCGTGCGCTTGAGGTTAGAGTGAAGGTATCCTCGTTACCTCATAAATCACCTATGATAGGTGATGATCTTCGCCTATCATAGGTGAATGTTGCCACCTATCATAGGTGGTTGAGGGAGTTCCCTCGGAAACGAAATGCCTGTGGTATTTAGCCCTTAATCCAAGTGGTGGCATTAGGTCATTGGGTATAAATGCAATCGTCCCTCCTACTCTGCTGGGAGAGTAGGAGGGATGATTCCTTAATTATAGAGGGGAAGAGACCCTAGTCAAGAGTCTTCTTGATCTCTATCTCTTCGTAGGCCTCGATGATATCACCGGACTGGATGTCGTTGTAGCCCTCGATGTTCAGACCACACTCTTGGCCAGTGACGACTTCCTTGACATCGTCCTTGTAGCGCTTGAGTGAACCTAGTTCACCAGCGTACTTGACAATGCCATCGCGGATGAGGCGAATCTTGTTTGTACGCTTGATCTTACCCTCGACGACCATACAACCTGCGACTGTACCAGCACCAGTAATCTTAAAGGTCTGCTGTACCTCGAGGTTCGCCACGACGTTCTCCTTAATCTCTGGTGAGAGCATCCCTTCCATAGCGGACTTGATATCCTCGATGGTGTCGTAGATGATCGAGTAGGTACGTATCTCTACTCCTTCGCGATCTGCTAGGCGACGTGCTGCTTGGCTAGGACGTACCTGGAAGCCGAGGATGATGGCTGACGATGCGGAGGCCAGTACGACATCGCTCTCGGAGATCTGTCCGACACCTTTATGGATGACATTGACCTGGATCTCCTCGGTCGAGAGTCGGATGAGCGAGTCAGAGAGAGCCTCGATAGAGCCGTCTACGTCACCCTTGATGATGACATTAAGCTCCTGGAAGTTGCCAAGGGCTCGGCGACGAGCTAGCTCGTCAAGTGTGAGCCCCTTCTTCGTACGGGTGTCCTGCTCGCGCTTGAGCTGCTCACGCTTGCTTGCTATGGCACGTGCTTCCTGCTCTGTATCCATGACATTGAAGGTTTCTCCAGCAGTAGGAGCACCATCTAGCCCAAGGATAAGGACGGGAGTGCTGGGGCCTGCCTGCTCAACCTTCTGGTTGCGCTCGTTGAACATAGCCTTCACACGACCATAGTGCGTCCCAGCGAGGACGACGTCCCCATGGCGAAGGGTACCATTCTGCACCAGCACGGTAGCTACATAGCCACGCCCCTTGTCGAGGGAGGACTCGATGACCGAGCCAACCGAGCGACGCTTGGGGTTTGCCTTGAGCTCTAGAAGTTCGGCCTCTAAGAGAACCTTCTCCAGTAGCTCGTTGATGTTGATACCCTGCTTAGCAGAGATCTCTTGGCACTGGTACTTACCCCCCCATTCCTCTACGAGGTAGTTCATCGCTGCGAGTTGCTCTCGGATGCGATCAGGGTTAGCACTTGGCTTATCGATCTTGTTGATGGCAAAGACCATTGGTACGCCAGCTGCAGCAGCATGGTTAATGGCTTCCTTGGTCTGGGGCATGACGTCGTCGTCTGCCGCTACAATGATGATCGCGATGTCGGTGACCTTGGCTCCTCGGGCACGCATGGCAGTGAAGGCCTCGTGACCTGGCGTGTCAAGGAAGGTGATACGTTTGCCATCCTGTAGACGGATGCTGTACGCCCCAATGTGCTGGGTAATACCGCCAGCTTCACCTTCGATTACGTTGGTGTTGCGTAGACGGTCAAGGAGCGAGGTCTTACCGTGGTCTACGTGTCCCATGACGGTGACAATAGGTGGACGTGTAATGAGATCTTCCTCTAGGTCTACTTCCTCATCCTGCGCTACTGCCTCGACGACCTCGGCACTGACAAAGTCCGTTTTATACCCGAACTCCTCTGCAACCATATCAATAGTCTCTGCATCGAGACGCATGTTAATCGAGACCATGAGCCCTATGCTCATACATGTGGCGATGACTTGTGTCACAGGGACGTCCATCATGCTCGCTAGGTCACTTACCGTCACAAACTCTGTGAGCTTAAGCGTACGGCTCTCTGCCTCGCTACGCTCCTGTGCATCTAGAGCTGCAGAGCGAGCTGCGTCACGCTTGTCTTTGCGGTGCTTGGCAGACTTTGCTCCTTGTTGGTTCTTACCTGTGAGTCTTGCTAGAGTCTCCTTGACCTGACGCTGTACGTCTTCATCCGTCACAGCAGCCTTCTGTGGTTGCTCTTTCTGTCGCTTTGCTTTGCGCCCAGTCTTCTGAGCATCATTCGAGCTGGCCTGAGAGCTACGACCTCCACCACGACTGGCAGGGTCTGCGCTCTTCCCACCCGTACGACCAGAGCTTTGTCTTTGATCATTTTTCCTCGCACCTAACTCGGCTGCCTTAGCTGCCTCGACCTTGACATCAACGGGACCCTTGCCCACACGAGTGCGCTTACGCCCCTTGTCGCCCTTGGCTTTCTTGGCGGGACGTACATTGTCATTGATGGAGTCGAGGTCGATCTTACCTACAACGTTGAAGTTGATATTCACCGCTGCTGTTGAGGGGCGGAATACTTCAGAGCCTTCGGGAGTAGGTGTTGCTTCCTCTGCCGTGGGCTTGACCTCCTCCTTTGCCTCTACAAGAGTAGGTGTAGGAGTACTAGTGACCTCTTCCTTGGCTGGAGCCTTGTGAGTAGGTGCAACCTCTGCCTTTATTTCAGGCTTAGGTTCAGGCTTGGGCTCTGTCTCTGGTTGAGGTGTAGGTTCTTTCTTGGACTCAGCCTTTGGAGCGGGCTTAGTCTCACGCTTTGTCTCAGCTTTGGCCTTTGCTTCTGCTTTAGGCTCAGCCTTTGGAGTGGCTGTAGGCTTGGTCTCTTGTTTCTTCGCCTCTTGCTTGATTGTCCCCTTAATGTTGAGGCTTGGACGCTTCTCCTCGGGTATTTCTGTCTCGATGTGCTTCACACCCTTGGGCTTCTTCTCCTCCTTGATCTCCTTAACTTCAGGCTCTGTGACCTGAGGCTTTGCCGGAGCTGATCCGTCTAGCTCATGGAGGATTTCTTCAAGGCGCTCCTTGCCTAGATGCTTGCCATGCTCCTGAAGAAGCTGCATGGCGATTTCCTGAGAAACACGTGTGTTGGGCGTAATCTTCTCCATGTTGGGTACATTGCGACGCTCTAGTGACTCCTTGAGCGAACCAATCCCAACGTTGAGTTGCTTGGCTAAGGCAAATAGTTTTATATCCTTTGGCATATATATCTTCCTTCCTCTTATTGGTTATCTTCTGCACTCTCTGCAGGTGTATTCTCGTATCCCTCTTCGTCTTCTTCCTCCTCATCTGCGAATTCTGCCTCTAGGACAGCGAGTACGTTATCAAGTGTATCCTCCTCAAGGTCGGTCACACGTAGCAGCTCCTCACGGCTAGTACGTAGGATGGACTTGGCAGTTGTGTAGCCTCTATCCTTGAGCTGAGTGATGATCCAGCCTTCGATTTCGTCATCGAATTCGTCTAGGTAAATATCTTCTTCGGCATCACCGTCACGGAAGACCTCGATGCGATAGCCCGTCAGCAGAGAAGCCAGCTTGAGGTTAGCTGCGTTTTTCCCGATGGCCAGAGGTACTTGGTCAGGACGCATATACACCTCTGCTTGCTTGGTCTCCTCATCAAGTGTGATAGCAACAGCTTTGGCTGGACTAAGGGCACGCTGGATGAAGAGGAGAGTATTGGTTGTGTAGGTCGTTACGTCAATGTTCTCTCCCTTGAGCTCACGGACGATGCTACGGATACGGGATCCGTTTACCCCAACACATGCGCCTACTGGATCGATACGATCGTCATAGGACTCAACGGCAATCTTCGCACGTTCCCCTGGGACACGAGCAGCAGCACGGATGGTGATCAGACCATCAGCGATTTCAGGTACATTCAGCTCCAGCAGACGCTTTAGGAACTCTGGACTGACACGGGAGAGGATGACCTTCGGATTACTGTTCTCATTCTCTACCCGAGCGATAACAGCGCGGATAGTCTCCCCTTTTCGGAAGAAATCACCTGGTATCTGCTCGCTCTTGGGCATCAGCATCTCGTTACCCTCGTCATCGATGAGTAGAGCCTCACGTTTCCAGACCTGATAGACCTCGGCTGAAACAAGTTCTCCTACGCGGCCGATGAAGTTGTGGTAGAAGTTGTCTTTCTGCAATTCAAGAATCTTGCTAGCTAGAGCTTGGCGAAGGTTGATGACAGCACGACGACCAAATGCACTGAAGTCTACCGCATCAACGAAGTCTTCTCCGAGGGCAACATCGGGATCTATGCTCTGTGCCTCACTGAGGGCGACTTGGCGTACTGTATCGGTTACTTCTTCGTCTGCTACCACTCGACGTGTACGCCAAATCTCGAAGTCTCCCTTCTTCTCTAGGTTGATGATAACAGAGAAGGTGTCGTCTGACCCAAACATCTTGGAGAGGACGTTTCGAAAAGAGTCCTCCAAGACTTGTATCATCGTATTCTTATCGATGTTTTTTAACTCCTTGAATTCGGAGAGTGCCTCAATCAGGCTTGTTGATTCCTTTTTCTTTGCCATTGGAATGTATGTTCGTTTTTGTCTTTTACTAAAACTGTAGGGTGCGCTTGGTCTGAAGAATCTCTGAGAAGGGTATGGTGATAGTCTCCTCGGTTGCAACTTTGCGCTTAGCACCCTCTGGGCGCACCATACGCATGACCTGAAGGGTAATTTGCTCCGAAGTAGCACCTGTCAGGGTTCCTTTCTCCTTTATCCCACCACGACGAAGTACCTCAACCTCATCTCCGATAGCCCCTGTGTATTGTCTCAGTACCTTGAAGGGGGAGGTGATGCCTGCCGATCCGACCTCTAGCTCGAAGTCCTCAGTGTCGCGGTCGAGCTGTGCCTCGATATGCTTAGAGAGTGCGATGCAGACGTCTAAGCTAATCCCAGAGTCTGAGCCTAGCTCAACGACAATCCTATTGCCTGGGTGCACAGCAATCTCTACCGTGTAGTAATCAGGCTGATGCTCTAAGCAGTAAGCTGATACAATCTCCTCAATGGTGGTTTGTTTGATCATTGCGATGCTTCTGTCTTTACCGTATACACTAAAGTGGTGTAAAACAAACGGAGGAAGCCTCTTTGCCTCCTCCGTTGTTTCATTTGCACTACAAAGGTAATAAAAAACCGGGAATAATAGGATTAGAGGATAAAGAGTGAGTAGAGTAGACGTGTCGACTGGCTCTGCATCTTCAATCTCTATCGCATCTTCAATCTCTATCGTAGATTAAGGATGTGATATAGGGTGGTAATGTGGTCTTGCTTTTCTTCGCCACAGCAGGAAACAACCAAAGATGACTAGGCCCTTCAGGATAGATGAGAGACTGATTGACCACCATGCAGCCTCTAGCCCCATCCCAATAGAAATAAGTATGAGTACCATTGGTACACGTAGATACGTTCCGAAGATGCTTATCCCAGCTGGAAGGTATGTTTTCCCTAAACCATTGAATAGACCACCTGTGGTAATCTCAAGCATCATAAACATCTGTGAGAGGCCAACGATCTGAAGGTAAAGACCTCCTGCTTCGTAGGCTTCTTTCTCTGGGACAATGAGAGAAAATAGCTCTTTGCCCAAGAGTATAAAAATTAGCATGCCGAAGAAGCCCACAGTGAGGGTGAATGTGAGTGCTTTGCGGTAGACTTCGTATACCCTACGAAGCTTCCCGGCTGCGTAGTTCTGCCCAACGATGGCTACAAGGGCTGTAGTAACACCATTGGCAGTATTCCAGGTTAGTGCTTCTATCTGTGCCCCTGCAGTCATCGTTGCTACACCGATGTGACCACCGATTTTTGAGACTACACCACCCATGTAGATACTTACAAAGGCAAAAAGGATATTCAGTAGTACAACGGGTACACCGACCTTCAAGATGCGCAGGACGTAATGTCGTTGGGGGCGCACAAAGAACGGAAAGTTGTTGAAAAGCTTGTCGCGGTGAGCTTTCTGGATGAAGAGGAAGAGTACGACTGTTTGGCTAATAACCGTTGCCCCAGCTGCCCCTCTTACACCCCAGCCCAAGAGGTGAATGAAGAGAGGATCAAGTAGCATGTTGCAGGCAAGGCCTATGCACATGATACGGAAGGGTGTCTTGCTGTGTCCTATGGCATTGTACAGCCCAGAGAGAGCTGCAGTGGTGAAGATCTGGGGGAAGCCTACTAGGCTGAGGTACATGTAGTGGAGAGCATCTGCACGCACGGACTCTTCTAGGCTATATAAGTCAACCATTGGCTCTGCGAAGAGGGCGTAGCCGAGTGTCATGAGTATCGCCATCACGAGGCTCATCGTGATGTTGTGCGAGGCGTAGTGACCCGCTTCGTTGAGATTGCCTGCTCCGATGCTGTGGGAGATTGTTACCTCACACCCGGTCTTGTTAAGCAGGGCTACAGAGTTGGCAATCCAAATGAAGACGGATACAACTCCTACGGAGGCTAGTGCTTCACTGCTCAGCCGTCCCAGCCAAGCCATATCGGTGAAGCTATAGGCAATCTGTACGAACGATGTCCCCATGATGGGGAGTGCTAGCTGATAGAGCTGTTGTGTTAGGTTGCCTGTTGTGAGGTCTTTTACCTTACTCATCCAGTGGTTAATTCCCTCTGTCCTTGCGAGTGTCTGTCTATTCTATTGGTCTGTGTAGCTCTTTTAGCTCTCTAGCGCAAGACTTGCCATCCAAGTCGCTCCTGCACTCGTACAATTACATAGGCTACTGGTAGCGTCGCAAGGAACACAAATACCGATCCTAAGAGGTGGTATAGCTCAAAGCCTCCAGCGAGGGTGAATGCTTTCTCTACAATCGTTGCTACGGCAATGTGGAAGTAATAGATGTTTCCTGAGTATTTACTCCCGATACGCTCCCCCAGTGTATTACTTCCTAGTGACTTATGAGAAAGAGCCCAGCAGAGTGTTGCAATGGCAATGAACCCACATGAGAGGAAAGGACCATTTGCATAACCAAAACCCACGGCATTCAGTGCAAATCGTTCACCGATGCCGAGTAAACACAGAGCAAGAAGTAGTATACCCCAATGCTTGAAGTGAGTAAGCCGATGCTCATACTTGGCAATCAAGTAGCCTGCTGACATGAAAGTGAAGGTGTAGCAGACACTATTGTATACATAGAAAAGGTATTCAGGCTGACCATCAGCAGTGATGAGGAATGAGTATCGACCACCTAGCAGAGCGAGTATGTGTAGCGGTAGGAAGCACCATAGCCATCGCCCCCACTTCATGCGAAAGAAGAGACCTAGTACTAAGAGGCCGTGTAGCATCGCCGTTAAGTACCAAAGATGCCCAGAGAAGAGAGAGCCAGTAAGGAATATATCTGCTAACCCACGCCATGAGTTGAGTAGGTTGCCGTGGTTGGGCAAGAGCCAAGCCCAGTAGAAGAGCTGTACCAATAGGAAAATGGGTACGATCTTCTTCAATGACTTCTTGGCACGCTCGTAGCTTTTTCTCTCATCAGGGCTATAGAGGAAGTAGCCTGAGATAAGGAAGAAAATAGGCACAGCAGCCATGGCAATAGGAGATATGATCTCTTTGGCCTGCCCCATTGGTGTGTGACATGTAACTACGAGGAAAGCACAGATGCACTTGACGATGTAGAGCGAACTGATGCCTGTGCTCTTCTGTGGAGTATTGCTTGTACTCATGTCAGCTAAGGATATGAATGTTGAGCCTATCCTGTACCTGTATGATGAAATAGGCAAGGATTAGAGAGCCGAGGAAGACGATGAGAGCACCTGCATCCTCATAGATAGAAGGTATGCCAACCCTAGTTATTATAGCCCCTACTAGGGTGGCTACGGCAATATGGAAGTAGTAAATACAGCCAGAATACTTTGCCCCTATGGTCTCAAAGAATGAGCCTATACCTGCACGCTTGTGGGTGATCCCCCATGCAACAAGGCTGATAGCAAATAGGAAGCTGCCAATGAAGGGGCCATCACCATTCCCATAACCCATTGATATAAGCAGCGGACGCTCTGCGATAGCGAAGGCGAGGCTTCCTACTAGGAGCCAGCTCCATGGGGCTCTGTTTAGCCTTGTCTCATGCTTTTTCATCGTGTAGCCAAGAGCCATAAAGGGGAAGGCATAGCACACACTATTGAAGACGTAATAGAGCTCTCGTATCTCTCCTCCCGTCACGAGGAAGGAATATTTAGCCCCAATTAAGGGAGTAACAATAAGGGGGATAAAGAGCCAAAGGAAACGACCTAGCCGAAGTCGAAAGAGCCAAGCAAAGACAACGAGAGCCTGAAGCATTGCCATCAGGAACCATAGGTGTACCGTGGTCAGCTGTCCGTAGATGAGGAAGTGGAGGACTTGCTCCCATGTTGTGATTGTATTGCCGTGGTTGGGTAGGATAAGTACCCAATAGAAGAGGGTGACTAAAAGGAAGATAGGGAGGATCTTCTTTATGGACCGCCATGCACGTTGAGCACTCTTCCTCTCGTCTTCACTATACAGGAAGTAACCAGAGATCATGAAGAAGATGGGGACAGCTCCTAGTGTGAGTGGATACAACCATTCACGGAAGGATCCCATCGGTATATGCCCGAGGACTACGAGGAAAGCCCCGAGGCACTTAGCTACATAGAGAGAGCTGATGGCCGTAGATGGACTCTGAGAGACTTGGTTTGTCTGCACTATCGTTACTTGCTTGGTTCGAGAGAGGTTAGACGGTTCTCTCGCATGCGATGCGTATACTCCTGGAGGTAGGCCTTTAGGCGAAGGAGCATCGTGGGTAGGGGAGTGTTGGGCTGAGCCTTGAGGTCGGTGGTCTGCATTGGATCTGTACGGAGGTTATAGAGCCCTGTGACATGCTCACCATCGAAGTGTAGTACCCAGTCACCCTCAATCATCTGGTAGAGACCATCTAGGTTACAGACGGTGAAGCGTGGACGATTTGCATCAAATAGAGAACTGCTGAAAGCTATCATCGGCTTGGTGTCTCCTACGAGATCGAGGATGGTTGGATAGAGATCTGCTTGGCTTGCTACCGAGTTCGCTTCGCTACCGACTAGCTCACCTCTTGGGTCAAAGAAGAGGATGGGAATGCGTACCGAGCCTACCGAAGTCTTGTACTTATCTAGTACTCCCCCTACAGCGTGGTCTGCTACGATGACGAAGAGCGTGTTATTGTACCACGGCTGCTTACTCGCTGTCTCGAAGAAGCGACGGAGGGCCATGTCGGTGTACCCAATTACTTGGTGCATGGGGTGCGTACCCTTGGGGAACTTCCCTTCGTATTCCTCGGGAACTCGGAAGGGATGGTGTGAAGAGAGGGTAAACTCTGCAGCAAAGAATGGCTGAGGAAGTTTGCCTAGCTCTTTTGCCACGTACTGCAGGAACTTCTCATCCCAGATACCCCAGGTCCCATCGTAATCATCATTGTTGTTGTACTCGGTCTTGCCGTAGTACTTCTTTATCCCTGCTTGCATAACGAAGGCGTCGAAGCCCATAGAGCCGTTGGGCGCTCCGTGGAAGAACGCTGTGCTATAGCCCATAGAGTCGAGGCGGGCAGGTAGCGCAGGTATCTTGTTCCCTGAGTAGATGGAGAGGACAAAGGGAGCACTAGGCTTAATGATGGAGGTGAAGATCGAGGGCATGGCATCAATGGACTTCTGCCCATTTGAATAGCCATTCTCGAATACGAAGGACTTGGGCATCAGGCTATCAATGAAGGGGGTAAATCCCGTGTAGCCCTCGACGTCTTTGTTCAGCCCCCCTACCCATTCACGGGCGAAGCTCTCCCAGATGATGAAGACGATGTTTCGCCCCTTGAACTTTCCTGAGAGTGGCGTATGTCCTGGGGTATAGATAGGGTCAAAGTACTTCACGCTCTCTGAGTAGGGCATGAAGGTGTACTCGGGGAGAGATGCCTTCCCAATTGTACGGATGAGACAGAAAGGGGTGTTGAGCACCAAGGCCCTTTGCTGAGGCTGCTTGATGTAGAGTGTTGCGTTACTCAGTGTAATCGGTCGAGTCTCTCGTGTGAAGCCACCACGTCCCCCAACGATAGAGAAGTATATACTGCCTAGTAGGAGAGCTGTAGAGATGAGGTAAGTCGGTAGCACATGACCCTTGGGGCGATCTTTAGGACGAGGTAGTAGCCTCTCTACAAGGATAAATCCTATGATGAGGGCAACGCCAAGGAGTGTCACGCCCCAGTAGTCGAAGAAAAAGCGCAGGAAGTTCAGCGGGTTCTCTGCTTGAAACTCCTCGAAGATTGCCAGTGTTGTGCGCTTGAGTGTAAAGCGATAGTAAACGGTATCCCCTAGGTTGAGGATGATTGAGAGTGCCGTAATGACTCGGAAGAGTATCGTAAGCACTCTCTGGTATTCCTTGCTATAAGCCACTCCAAGAGGAGCAAGGGAGAGGGCGGTTAGTAGCAGGCTGGAGTAGAGGACCGCACTGAGGTCGAAGCGTAGACCTCCGATGAAAATACGGAGCAGGTCCTGCCCCGAGGCGATATCGAGTAAGTCCTTATTGTATAGATAGAAGATGCTGCGGCAGAGCGTATAGACTGCCATAGCGAGCAATAGACGCAGGAGGAGCAAACGACACTGCGCTATGAGGGGAGTGAAAGACTTTTTCTGTGAAATCTCTTCCATTGAAATTTGGGTGGCTAATCAATTGCTTTATGACTGCAAAGATACAACTATATATAGTGAGTCATGCCCAGCTATTGGGGCTGGGCATGACTTGATGGATAACCATCCGTTGGCAATCGCCTCTCGGTATTTGTTGCTTTGCGTTCCTAGGTTTCTCCTACTTGTTTGCCTTTTAAATCCTGATGTATTGCTCCTCGAAGGGGATGCGGAACCGTTCGCCCAGCTCGGCAGCTTCGTTTCGTACGCCACAAGAGACGATGAGGGAAATCTGTGCTGAGTAAGGGAGGTGGAGGGCACGCTTGACTCGCCAGCTATCAAAGCCCTCCAGTGGACATGTGTCGTAGCCAATCTCGCTCATGGCGAGCATAAAAGTCTCGGCTACTAGTGCACAGCTCTTGTGGAGGATTACATTCCCATCAGCCTCACTCGTCTGGTGAAGCATGGGACGGAAAGGAGTGAGCAGTTGCATCAATCCCTTGCGTAAGAGACCGAAGAGTCCAAAGAAACGTCCGTAGAGGAAGGGAATAGCTTTCTTGTAGTACATGCTCCATCGCTTTAAGTACTTCTCTTGCTTTTCCTTCGGGAAGTGCTCACGGATATTCCGCTCTTGGAATGTGAGATTTGCTGTAGCTCTGCGCTTGACGTAGTTGGGGCGCACGACGAAGACCACGAGTTCTTGGGCCGTTGTGGCGGCTGTTTGCTGGAAGCAAGCTCTGTGTAGAGCCTCAAGCGTCTTGGCATCCGTGACGTGGTAGCACTCCCACATCTGCATGTTTGAGCTCGTGGGGGCAAGTTGTGCAAGTCTGAGGCAGTCAGCTACACGCTCTGTGTCAATGTGCTTGGTCTTATCGTAGACTCGAATGGCACGCCGATGTGCCAGCATTTCTTTTAGGTCCATAGGGCAGTATTTCTATATGAGTATTTTAAACTTGTAATTATTTACAAAGGTACAAAAGAGTACTCCTCATTGTTCCTAATGAATATTGAGATGGGGAATTATTCTTGCCTGATGAGTGAGAGAAGAGAGGGGCGGCGTGCAAACAAGTATATAAGCTAGCTTAGATACCGCATGTACAGGGCATTTTTAGAGGGAGGCTTACGAGTTACCATAACTCGCCACGACGAGTTGTGGTAACTCGTTTCAGAGAGTTGTGGTAAGTCGTTACAGCGAGTTATGGTAAGTCGCTGAGACGAGTTATGGTAAGTCGTCAAGAGGATATTTTGTTTGTTCGTAATTCGTTATTTCCCAGTTGGATATGAGAGGTAGTTGTGGACTCGTTTTTCGTCTCTTGATTTGTCGTCTGTCTTTCTCCCTCAGATCCATCGTTGGGGTATGTGGGTAATGCTGTATCTTTGCCTCGGCAAGTCGCCACAGATTATACCTAAGTGCCTATGCTCATTAAGTCAGCAGAGTTTGTCGTCAGTAACAGTAGGGTAGAGAAGTGCCCTACCACTGGACTCCCCGAGTATGCCTTCATCGGGAGATCAAACGTCGGGAAGTCATCGCTGATCAATATGCTTACGGGGCGTAAGGGACTTGCGATGACCTCGCAGAAGCCAGGTAAGACACAGCTCATCAACCACTTCATTATCAACAAAGAATGGCATCTCGTAGACTTGCCAGGCTATGGCTATGCTCGTCTGAGCAAGGATGGCCGAGATGGGCTGAGGAGGATGATTGAGGACTATGTCTTGGAGCGTCGTGAGCTAGTTTGCCTCTTTGTCCTATTGGATGCTCGGCTAGAGCCTCAGAAGATTGACTTGGAGTTCATCGAATGGCTAGGTGAGGAGTCTGTGCCCTTTGCCCTTGTCTTTACTAAGGCGGATAAGTTGTCTAAAGGGAAGCTCTCGGCGAACATCTCTGCCTACAAAGATCGCCTACTAGAGGGATGGGAGGAGCTGCCGCCACTCTTCATTACCTCCTCCGAGGAGCGTACGGGACGAGAGGAACTACTGAACTATATCGAAGGAATAAATAATACACTGTAATATATGGCAACAAAAGGAACAATCCTCGTCACTGGGGGAACGGGCTACATCGGTTCGCACACCACGGTCGAGTTGATTCAGGCAGGCTACAAGGTCGTTAGCCTAGACAATCTCTCCAACTCCAGCATCAATGTGCTCGAGGGCATTGAGGCAATCACGGGCATACGCCCTACATTCTACGAGGTGGACTGCAACGATGAGCAGGCCATCGAAGCTGTCTTTGCGAAGCATCCCGACATCCAGGGGGTAATCCACTTCGCTGCAAGTAAGGCCGTCGGAGAGTCTGTGCAGAAGCCCTTGCTCTACTACCGTAATAATCTCCTCTCGCTCATCGTCCTGCTTGAGGCGATGCAACGCCATGGCACGAAGGGGATTGTCTTCTCATCGTCCTGTACGGTCTACGGACAGCCCGAGATACTGCCTGTGACAGAGGATGCCCCTATCCAGGTGGCTCTTTCACCCTACGGTAATACAAAGCAGATCAATGAAGAAATCCTGCGTGATGCAGTCTATGCTGGCGCCTCATACAAGGTCATTCGCCTACGCTACTTCAACCCGATTGGGGCGCATCCCTCCGCTCTGATTGGTGAGCTCCCACTAGGGGCGCCTCAGAACCTTATCCCCTACCTTACGCAGACGGCAGCAGGTATTCGCCAAGAGCTCAGTGTCTTCGGTGACGACTACAATACACCCGATGGCTCGTGCATCCGTGACTACATCAGTGTAGTGGATCTGGCGAAGGCACACGTGCTTGCTGTGGAGCGCATCCTAGACGAGGCAAAGGGAAGTGAGGCTCTGGAGACCTTCAATATTGGTACAGGTCGTGGGGTGAGTGTCCTAGAGCTGATCCGAACATTTGAGGCTGCAACGGGCGTGAAGGTGCCATATAAGATCGTGGGGCGTCGCGAGGGAGATATTGTGCAGGTTTGGGCGAACCCTGAGCGAGCCAATAAGGTGCTCGGTTGGCAAGCTCAGGAGAGCCTTGCTGATACCCTCCGCTCTGCTTGGGCTTGGCAGGTACGGCTGGGAGAGAGGGAGAAGTAATATAGCTCCTGCTACCACCTTGTCGTCTCACTTTTCTGAGATTGGACAGACTTTCTCTCCACGCCTTCCTACATTGGCATTGAGGTAAAATAAGCATCCCCCACTTAGCTCTTACGCTAGGTGGGGGATGCTTTTCTCCATGACTTGTAGATATCCTCTACTGTACCCAGAGCCGGGATCGAACCGGCACGAACTTTCGTCCATTGGTGTTTGAGACCAACGCGTCTACCGATTCCGCCATCTGGGCCTCTGCCTGATTGTGGCGCAAAGATAGTACAAATTCCAAGACATCCTGTAATCGTGGGGTGGTCGAGCCTTGACATGTATCAGAACACCTTCTGCAAGAGGAAGAAGTGTGAAATAGCTATCTTTGCGTGTTATTACTGGAGTACTCAACCTCCCATAAATACTACATTATGACTATAATTAGAAGTATCCTAGACACCGACTTATATAAGTTCACGACGAGCTACGCATACTCCAAGCTGTATCCTCGTGCCTACGGACAGTTCCGCTTCATCGATAGAGCTAAGACCGTTTATCCGAAGGGCTTCGCTGAGGCTCTCCGAGAAGAGGTAAGGAAGATGTCCGAGCTAGCCTTGACACGAGACGAGGCTCTGTTCCTCTCTCGGGAGTTGCCCTACTTGCCCCCCACCTATATAGACTTCGTGAAGGGCTTCCGCTACGACCCCGAGGAGGTGACCATCACGCAGGACGAGGAGGGACATCTCTCGATTGTGGCCGAAGGACTCCTCTATCGAGTGACCCTCTGGGAAACACCCCTGCTGGCACTGGTCAGTGAACTGTACTATAAGGTCAAGGGTATACAACCCGATATGCAGTATGCCGAGGAGGCCATCATCCGCAAGGCTCGTAAGATGACTGAGGCGGGGATTGTCTTCTCGATGTTTGGGATGCGTCGCCGCTTCAGTGCCGATGTAGAGGACAGGATGACGCAGCTCCTCAAGGAACACTCGGGGACGAACTTCTACGGGACGAGCAACGTGTACTTCGCCTTCAAGCATCAGCTCCGTGTGTCGGGTACACACCCTCATGAGTGGATTCAGTTCCACGGGGCAATGTTTGGCTACAAGATGGCCAACTATATGGCGATGGAGGACTGGATCAATGTCTATGATGGTGACCTCGGTACGGTACTCACCGATACCTATACGACGGATGTCTTCATGTGTAACTTCAGTAAGAAGCACGCTATGCTCTTCACGAGCCTCCGACATGATAGCGGAGACCCACTGCTCTTCACCGACAAGGCCATCGCTCGCTACAAGGAATTGCGGGTAGACCCTACCATCAAGTACATCATCTTCTCAGATGGTCTTGACCCCGAGCGTGCCATCGAGATAGCAGACTACTGCAAGGGGCGTATCGGTGCTACCTTTGGTATCGGTACGAACCTCTCCAACGATGTGGGCAACGACGTCCGTCCGCTGAATATCGTGATGAAGCTGTGGAAGTGCAAGATGACCGAGAAGGAGCGTTGGCACCCCTGCATCAAGCTGAGCGATGTGGATGGCAAGCATACGGGCGAACCCGCAGAGATACGTCTGGCACAAGAGACCCTTGGCCTCACTGTGGATGCCTAGCCTGGGGACTACCTCTAGGGGCGAGCAGGCAGGACGTCATGTCTGTCTGTACTTCGGTTCATTCAACCCCCTCCATCGTGCCCACCTACAGCTAGCACGCTACATGGTGGAGAGGGCGCTGTGTGATGAACTGTGGTTTGTGCTTAGTCCCCTGAACCCACTGAAGGAGGGACTTCGTCCTCTCCCCTTTGCTTGGCGAGCGCACTACCTCCAGCAGTCGATAGCAGGAGATGATAGGCTGAGCCTTTGTCCTATAGAGGAGCTACTCCCAGAGCCGCACTATACCATCAGGACGATACGTGCGCTGAAGATGCTCCATCCTACCACCTCCTTCTATCTCCTGGTGGGAGGTGATAACCTAGGGCTGATCACGAAGTGGTATGCCTATGAGCGACTACTCCGTGAGGTGCGCCTCTATGTCTACCCTCGCCCTGACTACCCCATAGATGAGGAACTCCTCAGAGGGCTGAGTGGAGACATATATATATGTAGGGATGCCCCCGGGATACAGCTTGCAGCTACGGATATTCGCCGTGCTGCACTAGAGGGGGTAGACCTCAGAGAAGAGACGGCTTGCCCTGAGCTCTGGGAAGAGTTAGTGGCACAGCTACGAGAGCTTGATACGAACTAGATTAAAGAAGAGACAAAAGGAAATGGCACATCACGTGACCCTCATCCCCGAATGGGCAGAGCAGGACCTCGTCCTCATCACTTGGCCCAATGCTACGATGGACTGGGCGTATATGCTCCCAGAGGTAGAGGCTTGCTACATAGAGCTAGCACATGCAATCCTAGAGTGGGAGGACCTACTCGTCCTAGCCCGTGACCCCGAGCATGTACGTACACTCCTCATGACGAAGCCTCTGAAGCATGAGCTCTTCGTCATGGAGATGGATAATAACGATACGTGGTGTCGGGACTATGCCCCCCTCTCGCTCATGGTGCGAGATGATGCGGGGAAGGAGCGTCCGATGATCGTGGACTTTACCTTCAACGGCTGGGGAATGAAGTACCCTGCCAACAAGGATAATCTTGTCTCACGTGCCCTCTTCCTCTCTCGCTCGTTCGTAGCTGAGATGGGGTATACGAATGCCCTTAGCCTAACCTTCGAGGGGGGAGGGATCGAGTCTGATGGGGCGGGAACACTCCTGACGACTACGAGCGTCCTCTTCGAGCCCAATAGAAATGCAGGCCTGCAAGAGGATTCGCTACAGGCCTATCTCCGGGACGTACTGGGGGGGGACCGACTGATCGCCCTAGAGCATGGTGCGCTGGAGGGTGATGATACCGATGGGCATATTGATACCCTCGCACGCTTCCTCTCTCCCACACAGATTGCCTACGTAGGTTGCACCGATGGGAATGACCTACATTACCACGCTCTACAGCGGATGAAGGGAGAGCTGGAGCAGCTCCGTACGATAGATGACAAGCCCTACGAGCTCATTGAGCTCCCCCTGCCTCCTGCTATCTATGATGAGGAGGGAGAGCGACTACCCGCTACGTATGCCAATTTCCTCTTCGTCAACGGAGCTCTGCTCGTACCTACATATAATGTAGAGACGGACGAGCTGGCCCTAGAGACGCTACGCCAAGCCCTACCTGATCATGTGATCGTGCCCGTATATTGCCGTCCCCTGATCAAGCAGCATGGTAGTCTGCACTGTGCCACGATGCAGTTCCCCCGTGGCTTTATGAACAAGAGCAAGTGGCGTGAGTAGTCGTGCCACCTATGCTGGCTACACAGCATGGATAGGACAGTAGTGAAGAGCTAAGGAAGTAATACAACAGCAATGAGCCAAAGAGAAAAGAGAATACTAAAGGTCGGCATCATACAGCAGGCCAATACCGCCGATCATAGCGATAACAAGCGCCGTCTCAAGGAGGCTATCCGTCGGGTAGCTAGTGAGGGTGCAGAGCTTGTCGTCCTTCAGGAGCTACACAATGGCCTCTACTTCTGCCAGACAGAGGATGTCGATACCTTTGACGAGGCCGAGAGCATTCCTGGGGAGAGCACGAGGGAGTTTGGTGAGCTAGCACGAGAGCTGGGTATTGTACTCGTCCTATCGCTCTTTGAGCGTAGGGCTGCTGGACTCTACCACAATACGGCTGTCGTTATGGAGCGTGATGGCTCGATAGCTGGTATGTACCGCAAGATGCATATCCCCGATGACCCGGCCTACTACGAGAAGTTCTACTTCACACCTGGAGATCTAGGCTTCGAGCCAATTGAGACCTCGGTAGGACGTCTCGGGGTGCTCGTGTGTTGGGACCAGTGGTACCCCGAGGCTGCACGCCTCATGGCTCTCTCGGGTGCTGATCTCCTTATCTATCCCACTGCCATCGGATGGGAGAGCAGTGATGAGTCGGGCGAGCAGACACGACAGAGTGATGCCTGGCAGCTCGTACAGCGTGGGCATGCCGTAGCTAATGGTCTCCCCGTGGTGACGGTGAATCGTGTGGGACACGAGGTTGATCCCTCGGGACAGACTCGTGGTATCACCTTCTGGGGACGAAGCTTCGTAGCTGGGCCTCAGGGTGAGCTACTCGCAGAGCTCGACCAGAGTGAGACGACTCGTGTCATCGAGATCGACCTAGCACGTAGCGAACGTGTGCGTCGCTGGTGGCCCTTCCTGCGTGATCGTCGCATAGATGCTTTCTCCGACCTCACCAAGCGTTATCGACGCTAGCTCGGGGATTTAAGATTTGCAATTCCCCCTAGAGTTATTATGATAGGGAGTCTTCCTGATGGTCTTCTTTAACGTACTATTTATATTATCTGGTCCTAGTAAGTGATGAGACGTTGAGTGATTATTTATAGAGGCTCTGGAACTAGGTAATGTGATAGAGAAAAATAACCTCCCCGATGTCACCTTTAGGACATCGGGGAGGTTATTTTAGGTATAAGGCTTTCGATCTAGAAGCGATACTGTAAGCCGATGAGTGCTACAGGAGGCTGCTGGTGGTAACCAAACCACTGGGTCTCTAGACCGAGGAGTAAGGCTCGAGCCTCAGCTGTTAGGCTGAGTGACTTCGTCAGCTGATAGACGAGGTCAGCGTGTAGTAGATGGGCAGCAGAGAGTTTCATCTGAGTTCCCTTCCCTAGATAGGGTGGGTTCGAGAGATTATAGTAGCTTACCGCCCCCGTGATATCATAGCCGATATGTAGAGATGTGCGAGGAATGAAGTTTAGCTCAGCGAGTGCTTTCACCCGATACTCGGGCTTCCCAGAGAGGAGGTCAGTTGGGTCAAGGTACTTCATGAACTCTCCACCAAGTGAGGCTTGGAAGAGCCCGCGGTGGTTGAAGGCAAGATCAAGACCAAAGCTAAGCTCTCGGTAGCCTGCATAGTAGGGAGTGAAGGAGAGAGAACTATATTCGTCGCTATAGCCTGATGGGCTAGGGAAGTAGTGTGATGGGGAGAGAAAAGGACGGAACTGTGCTGCGTTTCGATGGCCTGAGTAGCGAGCAAAGGCTGTCGCATTGAAGCGATCAGCAATCGTTGTACTTAGCGAAAGCTTACCCCAGTAGGTACGCTCAAGTCGATCGGGGAATGTGTAGGCGTCGAGGTAGGGCATGACTTCCTGCATATCCCCTAGTCCAAGGCGGTGAAGCTCGGCATCTGTCTCCAGGCGGAGCTGTAAGTATCGGCTATATGTGAGCGATGCATCGACCTTGGGGAAGAGATATAAGTGTGAGGCGTTTCGATCACCTCCGCTTAATAGTCGTAGTCCGCCGAGGAGCCTCCAAGAAAAGTCACCACTAACGTCATCTGATAGGAGGTAGGGAGCAGCAGAGAGGATCATCCGATTGGATGAGACGGCTGTCTCTTGAGTAAGTCCTGTGGGAGGCAGAGGAAAGTTCAGGATGGATAAAGAGAGATCCCCCATCACTCCCCACCGAGATGTCCCACTGAGACGATTGGATAGATTAAGTGATAGACTTGGTAGCCATTCAGTGGGCTTGTATGGGGTACTCCATGCGCCATGGCTGTAGCGAGTGCCTGCATAGGTAAGGTGAAAACGTCCATCATAGAGCCAATCCTCAGTGAGATCCTCAGGGAGAGAGAGGCGAGCATCCAGGTCGAAGCGTCCTGTGGATAGCTTCATTAGATCACGTAGGCCTGCTCCTCCAGGATTCCCAACTAACAGATCGTGTCCTAGTCCATAGTAGTTATGTCCGTGCTGTTGCCATCCTGCACGTAGCTCAAGAGTAGGATCCTCGAACTGATGGCGATAGTATGTGCCGAGACTCCAAGTGTGTTCCTTTGCCTTAGGACTATAAAGGAGGTCGTTTAGGTTCGCATTATTTCCCCATAAGAATCGTCCGTAGGCATCGAAAAGGTCTTCCTTGGTTGAGACAATACGATAGCCTGCACCCGCACGTAGGTTCATCCCGATACCACCAGCTACAGTTAGGTAGCCACGATGCACATCATCTTTTATCCCACCCTTCATCGTGCCAAGAGCTCCTAATGGAGAGATAGCTGGGCGTAGGGCGTAGGGAATGGGGGTATCTAGGTAGTTGTATCGAGTAGGTGTAAGCCGTGGTGAAGGGACAGAATAAGCTAGGTCTTGGGGTTGGCGTATTCCCAAGACGACGGTCTCCTCAGTCATGACAGTCAGTTCACGGCGAAGCGTATCAGCTCTACGTGGCTGAGCATTCTGTGCTGAAAGGGTCTCACCCGTAGCGAGGAGCGAAAGGAGGAGAGTGAAGTGGAGGACTATTGACTTGTTCATTGCTTACTTGGAATAAGTGTTTAGGCGCTCAGAGATCATCTGTTGGATGTCTTCCTCTGTCCCCTTATAGTTTGCCTGTAGGCTCTCTACGTACTGCTTGGCAACATAGGTCTCGCCCTGTCTGTGGTAGCAATCAGAGAGGAGTAGGAAGGCACGTGCCAGCCAGTACTGCTGGGCTGTACCCTTTGCGATAAAGCTATCTAGCTCTTTCTTTGCGTCCTTCACCTTGCCTGTCTGTAGTAAGAGTCCAGCATGACGGACACAGCCCTCAGCCCCTGCAGGGCTGTCGGTATTCTTTAGTAGAGGTTCGTAGGCCTTGAGTGCAGGGTTTATTGCCCCTAAGGCCTCTTCGCTCTTAGCGAGGAAGAGCTGGAGCTCCTCCCTCGTAGAGGAAGCAAGGTCATGGCGCTGGAGCAGTTCGCTGGTGACACTCTTTGCTTGCTTATAGTCCTTTTGGTCATAAGCTACCCGTACGAAGCTAAGCCCATATTGAGCGTGCTGTGGAGTTTCCAGCCCCTCTATTGCATAGAGCTTACGCCAGCTATCTAGACTCTTCTGCTGTTCACCAGACTGTCCGTAGAGTTTCGTCAGAGCCTCTAGAGCGGGGATACGAAGATCTAGAGAGCGCGAGGGTGCTGAGAGTGCCGTATAGAGAGCAATTGCCTCATGTGGACGGTCGGTGTGGCTGTAAATATCAGCTAGCAGGAGCTGTGCCTTACCTGTCTCCCTGCTACTCGGATAAGCACGAAGGAAGTTCTCTAGATCAGAGGTTACGGAGAGCTTATCCTTCTTGTATCGGCTCTCTAGGGAGAGATACTGCAGGTGGGCGCGCTCTTCCTCGGAGGGCGTGAGGCGGGCACCAAGTGAGGATGCATAAGTAGCGTACTCATCTACTCGGTCGAGGCTGATGTAGATATTGCGTAGGTCGGAGAGAGCAGAGCGTGCTTCATCGCTATCGGGATAGCGGGCGATGAGTGCTTTGTAAGCAGCTATTGCTTCTTCGTTCTTGCCGTTATTGTATGCAAGCATGGCGCGCTCGAGAGAGGCTAGGCGAGCATAGTGCGTCTCTGGATACTTGTCAATGAGTTGCTTTAGAGGAGCCTCTGCTTCCTTCATCGGGGCTTTGGCTAGTATCAGAGCACGTCCCTTGTTATATAGAGCCTCTGGGAGGTGGGTCGAATTGGGGTGCTGGCTGACCAATTGCTCTAGGGTCTGGGTCTGCTTGGCATACTGTCCCCAGCGACCATAGATCTCTGCTATGCGGTAAAGAGCTTCGTCACTACCCTTAGGGGCAAGTTCGTCCGCACGGCGATATAGGGTAATCGCTTCAGCTGTCTTTTTCCCTACAAGCTGACAGTCTCCCATCCTAAGGAGAGCATCCACACGGCGTGCCATTTCCTCACGAGGGGCTTTGGCGAGGTAGCTATCGAAGGCACGGTAGGCCGTCTCGTAGCGCTTCTCGTTGTAGCGTGCATATCCCTGCACGTAGTAGGCCAGAGCTAGGTCGCTATGAGCGGAGATACTCTTTGTCGCATCGGCCTCAGCCTGAGAGTAAGAGCCTTGCTCGAGGTAAGAAACACCTCGTAGGAGATAGGATTGGGCGGTGAAGAGGGGGGAAGCCTCTTCACGGATGGCACGTAAGAGGTAGTCTTGCGCAGTCTTATGTTCCTTGCCCGACAGTGCATGCTCGCCGAGTCGGAGCAGGACGTATTGCTTGGCTTCTCGTAGCTCATTCGTCTTCACGGAGAGACGCTCAAGAGTAGCAAGAGACTGTGCGTAGTCTTTGTTGGAGAGGAAGATGGACTTCATCAGCTGAAGGATCTCTGCCCGATGGCTGGAGCGTGGGAAGCTCATGACAAATTGCTCTGCCATTTGGATCGTTTGTCCGAAGTTTGATCGTTGGGTCTCGTCTTGGAGCAGGATACCATTGTACAGAGCATACTCTCGGATACGCTCTGTTGCAGCAGGATGCTTCCCTGCTAGACTGAAGGCAAGAGCTGCTTCGCTCGTCCGTTGTAGTTTAAGTCGGGCATTCCCCAGGAGGAAGAGGCTCTGTGCTCCTAGTTCCTTTGTACTCTCCCCCGAGATACTGAGTGGACGGAGGGCTTCCTCGTGTCGTCCGAGCATGTAGAGAGAGGCTCCTAGAGCGTAGCACTCTTCGGCTAGAGGCTTATAATCACCTATGGATTGTAGAGGCTGAAGCAGTCGTACGGCCTCGGTGTATTTCCCTTGGATAAAATACGCCTGTCCAATGAGGCTTCTCAGTGTTGGACGATCCGCTACCTCGGGATAAGTACGTTGTAGCTCTGTCGCTCTTTGTAGGGCAGTCTCCAGTGGGTCGGTAGAAAAAGAAAGCAGGGTCGCTTGATAGGCTGCCTCTGAGGCGAACTCAGCAGAATAGCTCCTTGCCGTGAAGATCTTTTTTGCCTCTCCTGTCTTGCCCTTAGCCCACGCAAGAGAACCTAGGTAGAGCAGGGCTTGCTCACCTACGGGTGATGGATCTTCTGCTGCTCGCTCTAGGAGAAGCTGCGCCTCATCCAGCCGAGAGCTATCCTTATCCGTGCGCAGGAGAATATAGCCTAGGGCTAGGCTGTGTTGTGCAGCCTCGTGAGGAGGAAGGAGGTCTTCCTGGACCTTGCGAAGCTCCTCCTCTGCAAGAGGTAGAAGCCCCTGCTCTAGATAGACCAGCCCAAGGAGTAGTTGTGCCGAGGGACGGTCAAGGGAGAGTGGATGGTCTTTGAGGAAGCGAGAGAGTATTTCTTCCGAATTCCCCTCCTCTGTAATCAAACGGGCTAGAGCCTTCCGGTAGGCGACATGCTCTGTGAGCAAAGGGAGCTCGTATAGTTGAGGTAGGTCGTGCTGATATCCAATGTAGTTTTTGGATGCAAAATCTAGTTGCAGCACTGTCAGAGCCTGACGTCTCGTCCCAGGGTCGGTCACTTGAGCAGATAGGCTCTGCAGCGAGAGGCTGGCACATCCTACGAGGAGGATAAGTCGTTTAATCTTCTTGGTTGTCATACGAGTAAGCTATTTATATTATCCTAGCTCTGTAGAGTGAGGAGCGTTGTATGCGTAGGCGTACAGAGGTTATCACTCTACTCCATATATGCTAACGTAAAGCCCTAGGGCTATATGTGCTCCATGAGGTCGTTCCTTTTGGGGAGAAGGAAGCTAAAACAACCGCATAAAAGAGGAGCTGACATCAACGTTGTTTCCTTGCTCTCAAAATCTCTAGAGTTTTGTAGCAAATATTCTAGCGATTTAGATAGGGATCTCTAGAGATTCCGAAGAGAAGAAAAGAGCGATCTGGAGATCTCCTTGGAGAACAGCTGTATATTACATTGAGTGAGCGTATACTAGAGTGTAACTACCATTCCCTCATCAGCCGCAAGTGTCTTGGGGAAGATCGCTTGTGCCTCTCGAAGGAGTGGGCGAGAGTCATTATAACGAGCTGAGTAATGCCCGATGAGTAGTTGCCCTACGTTCGCCTTGCATGCAATCAATGCAGCCTCTTCGGCTGTACTGTGGTTGGTTTCTTTTGCACGAGCTCTCAGCGTATTGAGGAATGTCGCTTCGTGATAAAGAAGATCTACTGACTGAACTAGGGGAATGAGATGTGGGGCATAGGCTGTATCTGAGCAGTAGGCATAGCTACGGGCGGATCGCCCAAGGCGTGTCAGACGATCGTTAGGGATAACCTCGCCTTCGCTTGTTACAAAGTCTCTTCCCTCACGCAGGAAGGGATAGAAGGTGCGAGGGACTTCGTAGAAATCGCATGAAGCACGATCGATGTGACGCTCCGTTACCTTCTCTCTGATGAGGTAGCCCACACAGGGTACACCATGCTTTAGAGGAAGTGTTGTGACACTTACTGATCGGTCTTCGTAAGCTAGCTGAGGGATGCTATCATCTAGGATGTGGATTTCGATTTCGTATCCTAGATATTGCCTATTTTGCTCAATGAAAGGGAGCAGGAATGTATCCAGCCCTCTAGGACCGTAGATAGGCATAGCTCTACGACGCCCGAGTAGCCCTAGAGAGGAGAGTAGTCCAGGGAGGCCAAAGCAGTGATCTCCATGCAGGTGCGAGATGAAAATCGCTACCAGCCGACCGAAGTCTAGGTGTTGCAGTCGAAACTGACGCTGAGCACCCTCTCCACAGTCAATCATAAAGAGCTTATCCCTCAGCTCAACGACCTGCGAAGTAGGATAATGCACAGCTGTTGGTAGAGCTGATCCGCAACCTAAGATGTGTACCTGAAAATCACTCATGACCTCGGGGAGGACAATCTATTACTTGAAGAAGGCCCGATAAATATCGTTGCCGTTAGCATAGAGCATCAGCAGTACCAGCAGGATAAGCCCTATGGTCTGGATCGTTGTCATCGCTTTATCGCTGAGGGGCTTTCGGCGAATCATCTCTACGATAATGAAGAGTATATGCCCCCCATCAAGAGCTGGGATAGGTAGGATATTCATGACCGCTAGGATGATGGAGAGGAAAGCTGTGATTGACCAAAAACTCTGCCAATCAAAGCTCGAAGGGAATAGCTTACCCATCGTGCCAAGTCCTCCCATTTGCTTTGCTCCTTCTTTAGTAAACATATACTTCAGACCGCCAACATAGCTAGAGGTCGTCTGTACAGCGCGATCGATACCTGCAGGGACGGCGGAGAGGATGTTATAGCTTACATGTTGGATAGGATAGATATCCTCTACATCCTGTAGCATGACGCCCATGCGCCCAGCTGTATCTAGCTGGATAGTCTGCTCGAAGGTGTTCCCCTCACGAGAGACGAGGAGGGTCACCTCTTTCCCTCTCTTGCTCTGCAGAGCATCTAGTATCCCTGCGACATCGGCATGTGTCACGCTATCTACGCCTAGTACGTGATCTCCTCTACGAAGGACACCGTTAGCCGATCCATTGGCAAAGACTGAGTCCACGACGAAGGGGATGGAGAGCGATCCAAAGCCTTCCTCTGCCTTCAGCAGTCGGTTCATCATGTCTCTTGGGATCTTGATTTCTCGCTCCTCTGTACCTCGGCGCACGGTGATCGTCTGAGCCTTGATGAGTGAAGAGAAAAATCGTGTGTCTAGCACGTTAGGTGCCACTCGATCATCTACCCGAAGGACAACGTCACCATCTTGGAACCCAACGGATTTAGCTGTGCTGGAGAAACGCATCCCAGAGGTCACTTGGTCGCTGGGGAGGACTTTACTCCCCCATGTAAGGGTAATCCCCGTATAGATCAGGAAAGCAAGGATAATATTAAACAGCACTCCCCCCGCCATAATCATCAGGCGAGCGAAGGCACTCTTGCTACGAAATTCGTCAGGCTTCGGCTCACTCTTCATCGCATCCGTATCCATAGACTCATCAATCATCCCTGCGATTTTGCAGTATCCCCCTAGGGGGAGCCAGCCCAATCCGTAGGTGGTACCACTACGCTTGGATGTCCACTTCAGGAGTGAGAACCATGGATTGAAGAAGAGGTAGAACTTCTCTACTCTTGCCTTAAAGAACCGAGCCATAGAATAGTGTCCGAGCTCATGAATGAAGACAAGGATAGAGAGAGAAAATAGCAACTGAAGGATCCGAATTGTTATATCCATTTTATTGAGGTAGGAGATTATTTCGATTGTTTCTTGAGCCACTCTGTCGCCCGACAGCGTGCCTCGTGGTCTGTAGCTGCTAGCACGGAGAGGTCATAGGTCGTGGAAAGCACAACTGTATCTAGAGTATGCTCGATGAGCTTGCTCATACGGCGGAAGCCTAATTTACCCTCTAGGAAACTTGCTACGGCTACTTCGTTGGCAGCGTTTAGGACGCAGGGTGCAGTTCCTCCGCAGGCTATGGCACGATAGGCGAGACTGAGGTTGGGGAACGCTTCTAGGTCAGGTCGCTCAAAGGTGAAGCTATGTTGCGTGAAGTCTAGGCGGGGATAGCTATTGGCAATACGCTTCGTAAGGCCTAGGGCATAGCTAATCGGTAGACGCATATCGGGCTGTCCCAGCTGAGCCTTAACTGATCCATCACAAAACTGCACCATCGAGTGGATGATGCTCTGTGGATGCACCACGACTTCGATATCCTCGGGAGGCGTATCAAATAGCCAGCGAGCCTCGATCATCTCTAGTCCCTTATTCATCAGAGAGGCAGAGTCAATAGTGACCTTGGCTCCCATTACCCAGTTTGGGTGCCGAAGGGCTTGCTGAGGTGTAACGCTTTCTAGCTGGGAAGGTGTAAATCCTCGAAAGGGACCACCAGAGGCTGTGAGGAGAATCTTTTCGAGGAGAGGCTTTTTCTCTTTCCCTTGTTCTTCTCCAACGAGGCACTGATAGATGGCAGAGTGCTCTGAGTCCACGGGGATGATTTGTACTCCATGAGCCTTAGCCTCTCGGATAATCATCTCGCCTGCTACAACGAGCGTCTCTTTATTTGCAAGGGCAATGGTCTTACCTGCTCGTATAGCAGATAGGGTAGGGCGTAGACCTGCGTAGCCTACCATAGCAGTCAGCACAAGGTCTACATCCTCCCTTTGGACGACCTCCTCAATGGCGTCAGCACCGGCATAGACCTCTATCCCTAGAGGACGAAGAGCCTCATGTACGACTCTATAGTGCGTTTCGTCTGCAATGACGACCGCCTTAGGATGAAACTCTAGGGCTTGCTTGATGAGTAGCTCTGTGCTACTTCGGGCAACAAGTACCGTAGCCTCAAGATCTGCCTGGTTGCCTCGAAGGATGTCTAGTGCTTGTGTGCCAATTGACCCCGTAGAGCCTAGCACAGCGATGCGCCTTTTCTGAGTCTTCACTAAGCTTCAGTAACTAGGTAGATGAGTGTCTCTACAGCACGACACATCGTGTCGAGAGAAGCATATTCGTATTTCCCGTGGAAGTTCGCCCCACCTGTGAAGAGATTAGGGCAGGGTAGTCCCATATAGGATAGCCTTGCTCCATCTGTCCCTCCTCGTATCGGAGTGATGCGGGGGACTACTCCTGCACGCTCCATCGCTGCCTTCGCCCGATCAATCATATCGGTATGCTCAGCGACCTTGTCATACATATTGTAGTAGCTGTCTGTAATCTCTACACTGATGACCTCACGCTGATAGGCTGTATTGATCTCGGTGGCGATATGTTCTAGATGTGCTTTCTTCGCCTCAAAGAGCTCCCTCTTGTGGTCTCTAATGATGTATTCAGCCTCTGCATGCTCTACATCTCCGTGGAAGTGTGTAAGGTGGTAGAAGCCCTCGTAGCCTTCTGTGAACTCAGGACGTGCAAGATGAGGAAGCGAAGCATGTAGAAGATAGATGACTTCAATTGCATTGACGAGCTTTCCCTTAGCATACCCAGGGTGAATGCTACGTCCCGTAGCTTGTACTCTAGCGGTGGCTGCATTGAAGTTCTCATACTCTAGTTCTCCCTCTCTCCCTCCATCTACGGTGAAAGCAAAGTCTGCGCCGAAGGCCTTTACATCGAAGTAGTCTACGCCTGCCCCAATCTCTTCATCGGGGGTAAAGCCTATGCATATCTTGCCATGTGGTAGGTCGGGGTGTGCCATGATGTAGCGTACCGCCTCCATGATTTCGGCTACTCCAGCCTTGTCGTCTGCACCAAGGAGCGTCGTACCATCCGTGGTGATGAGTGTATGCCCGAGTAGCTCCTTCAGCTCTGGGAACTCGCGTGTTGTTAGCTCTGCGTGCTCACCGAGAGCAATCGTTTGTCCAGCGTAATCCTCAATTATTTGAGGGGAAACATTGGCTCCAGAGAAATCTGGACTTGTATCGACATGGGCAATTAACCCCAGAGCAGGACGGTCCTCGTAGCCTACCGTTGCAGGGATTTGTGCCAGTACGTAGCCCCGAGGATCTAGCTTGACAAGCGGAACGCCAAGGGCTAGGAGTTCATCGTGTAGGAGCTGAAGCAGGTTGAATTGCTTCTGCGTGGAGGGATAAGTTGAACTTTTGGGGTCGCTCTGTGTATCAATCCCTACGTAGCGAAGGAATCGCTCCAGGAGCGCAGAGCGCACCTCTTGGGCTATGGATGCTACGGATGATGGGTTCATTTCTTTGCTTCGTTGTGAAGTTCTTCGTATCGCTTCTCCAGCCCAAGACGATAATATACGTTGCCAAGAAGTTCTCTCACTTGGTCAGGTGATAGTTTGTAGGCTGCCTCTAGGTGAGGAAGGGACTGGCGGAAGTATTCCTTTGCCTTATGTTCGTCAAGTTTTGTGGCAAGAGGGTTGGCTAGGAGAGAGACTGCATTGTTGTAGTAGACCTGACCTAGGTTGAAGAGTGCATCATAGTTGTTGGGATCATGCTGGAGCACCTTCTTGTAGATCTCAGTAGCATGCATCCAGTCCTTAGCTAGGAAATAGACATTTCCACGTAACACAAGAAGGTTTGGGTTCGTTGGGGCGACCTCTAGAGCCTTGTCAATGAGGGCAACAGCTTGGTCGTACTTTCCTTGGGCTTGATAGATAGAGATCATCGTGCCGAAGAAGAATGTTGTCTCTGGGAATAGCTTTGCTCCACGCTCTAGGATAGGTACTGCCCCCGTTGTATCGCCTAGGGCTAGGTAGCTACGGGCAATCAACTGATAGGCCTCATTTTGGTTTGCTGTACGATCTAGATAGCTATTGCTTAGGTTGATGACCTCGGGGTAGAGCTTGCCTGTGTAGGCAGAGATCAGTGCATAGTAAGCGAGGTTTGCCGTTGTAGAATCTGCTGGGAGCTTATTGATCCCAACGGGTTGGCAGATACGCTGGGCTGTTAAGGCTGCTGTGAATGAGCGTACGGCCTCTTTGTAATCCTTACGGTCAAGCCAAAAGAGTCCTGCGCTGTACATGCGCTCTCCATCCTCTTTAAGGTAGTCTTGTATCTTCCTGAGGTATTTAATGTTGATCCGACCATCTTTGTCTGTGCGTCGCTCTAGGCTATCGGCTACGACCCATCCGTCGATCTCGGCTACTACGGAGCGAAACATCCGAGCGGTGTCACCAGACAGGCCTGGGGTAACGAGTTTGCGAAACTCGCTGCGGTAGAGATTGTGGTCTACTAGCCCAACCATGTAATAGGTGTATGGATCACTCTTGGTCTCTTCGTGGTTGGTGGCCTCTTTGAGGAGTCTACGGATTTCGGAATAATTGGGATTGTCGCTCTGTAGTAGGCGATCAGCGGCACGTACATTGTTACGCTGTGCTACCCCATTGTAGGAGATGAGGAGGCAGAGCGTAGCGATATAGGCAATATATTTTCTCATAATTGATCGTCTTTGTCAAAAATGTTGCAAAGACAAAGATACTATAATGTTCCTTCACTAGTAGGGATGTAGAACAAAGGGAAGCCCTTACCAAAGAGTTATAAGCTACTGGGTAGGGGCTTCCCTTATTCCTTATTTCTATCCCCTTTTCCCATAAATCCTCAGAGCCGAGAGTTCCATTTATAGGAAGTGGTCGCTTATTTCTCTTTTAGCTCTTCTCTCTCTTTTGTAGATGGTCATCCCTTGCGAATGCCCATAAATACAGGGTTTGTGAGGGGTGAAAAACGAGTTGCTATAAGTCGTCGAAACGAGTTACCGTAACTCTCTTCGACGACTTACCGTAACTCGTTTGAGCGAGTTACCACAACTCTTTTTAGCGACTTATGGTAACTCGTCGCACCTCATTTTTGTAACCCGTGTATTTCGCTCAATGTGAGTTCGGTATGGGTTCATCAGTTTTTTTCAGAGAGAGCTTATTCCGAATACATGTTTTTAGAAAAAGGGAAGCCCCCCATTGAGGAGCATAAGGCTCTTCTGTGAGGGGCTTCTTTACGGATGCCTAGTTTTATGCCAAGTGCTTTGTGAGATGACTCAGTATCAAAGGCTAGGGTAACTAGGCGATTGCTGATGAATGAGTGCTAGAAGGTCATCCCCAGCTTGATGGAGACTCCACTCATATTTGCTGTTGTCGTAGCACCATTGAGCTGACCAATCTTGACAGACTGTATGCCATAGCCTAGACTTAGAGTGTACTTATCCACGATGACCCCGACACCGGAGAAGTAGTAGATTCCGCTGAGGCTGGAGCTGGTAAGCCCTGCGCTATAACCGAGCTTCAGATCAGCAAAAGGAGTGAACCAGCGTGAACCAAGGGGAAGTATACCACGACCATGTGCGTAGATGGGTAGAAGCCAGAAGCTCTTGCTGCCAGGAGCATATTCCCAGTTAGAGAAGTTTAGCCCGACACCCGCACCGAGGTAGAGGTAACGGTTGATGTAGGCACCTACGGAAGGGAGTAGCTCGAAACGCTTGTCCTTGCCAAAGCCTGTCATCCCTAGCTCTATGTGCGCAGCTAGGAGAGGATAGCTACGGTCGAGGTAAACGATCTCCCTCTCTGTTTGAGGCGCACGTTCGCGAGTGATACGATCAATCTCACTTGCGCGGAAGAGGAAGATAGATCCATCACGTGACTTGATTCGAACGCTCTCACCCTGTATCTGCTCAATGATGGTCCCGTAGATGACGCTACCATTCTTTAGATACACAGCCTCGATCATCTTCTGTGCGAAGGACAGCTGTACACATGCTAGGAGCCCGAAGGCAAGTAAAAGGAATTTCTTCATTCTTTGTTTGTTATGATTCTTTCTGAAAGTCATTACTTAAGGGCATTCTTCCCTCAAATATTTCTACAAAGATAGTGACTTTGTGTTAAGAGAAGCCTCAGCCATATAGATAGATACAGTCATATTGTCAAGTGGAATGGACGATCTGTATGTGTTTATAGCGAGGTCTGGCACGTGTATTACACCCCGTTGGAGCAGAGGAATCCCCTTCCTTATACATGGCAAGGAATAGACAGCATGAACAGAGAATAAGCACATGCCTTAACCTTGGATAGAGGAGGGTATCAATCGAGGAGGTAGGTGGTAAAAAAAGAAAGGAAAAGGGGAAATTGGAAGAAAAAGAGATGGATTATGTCAAAACAATGGATTCTGAGCTGTAAAATGGATGTGCCTTTTTAAAAAATGTATACATCTGATGAGATGGTTAAGATGTTGCACCAAAGGCGGTAAGGTTTTTTAATAAATTAACGAAGTCGGAATGGAAAAATTTCGCTAGGCTCTATAAAATGTTTTCTCTACATTTGCCTAGCAACTAAGCACTAACCAGTAAACGTATCTTATCGATTATGGTAATTAGATTACGTCACTTTATCTTGAGCCTTGTGCTCTTGGTTATCTCTGTGGCGCCCGTCTGTGCTCAGACACTCCAGGTAAGTGGTATAGTGCGAGACTCCAATGGGCTACCCCTGCCTAAGGTCTCGGTCACTGTCAAGCTGGACAACTCACGGCACACGACGACAAATGCAGACGGAAAGTTTGCTCTCGAGGTTCCAGTAAAGTCTGTCCTCATCTTCACTCTTACAGGGAAGAAAACAGCAGAAGCTGTCGCAACCGATAAGCCTCTAGAGATTACGCTAGAGGATGCAGAGAAGAAGAACATGGCTGTGACAACCATGCGCCAGACGACTTCAATCAACACCAAGTACTATCCACTCTGGGTCATCGATGGTGTTGTGTATAAGCAAGACAGTGTCTTCAATACTGCAGACCTTGCGTCCCCTGATGCTCATCGTCTCATAGCTGCAGCCCTACCAGGCCTCTCTGAGCGTGACATCGAGGGTTTTACTGTCATTACAGATGCCTCTGCTACGGCTCTCTATGGGAACCAAGCCACCGGGGGGGTAATTTCTGTACGTACACGCCATGCAGGTCAGGGCACAAACCACCTCAACTACACCTCACAGTTCACGTATCGCTTCCGCCCTTCATATCGGGAGTTTAATATCCTCAATTCGCAGGATCACCTGTCGGTAATGAAGGAGCTTGTAGAAGGGGGGACATTGACACCAGAGAATGTGCTGTATAAAGATACTTATGGAGTTTATGGACTGATGTACGATAACTCGATTAAGTATGACAATGGGCAGTTTATCCAAGATAATACCAGGGCGGGTCAGCTTGCCTATTTGAGGCAAGCCGAGCTGAGGAATACGGACTGGTTCAAGGAGCTCTTCCAAAACACAATCAAGCAGCAGCATATTATCTCGCTATCTTCTGGTAGTCAGAAAGCCTCTTATTATGCCTCACTTGGGATTACGTTGGACCCAGGGTGGGAGAGGGAGACGCACTCAAGGGATTACTTCTTTACGCTGAATGCGACCTTCAAGCCCCTTAAGCACTGGTCTCTCGGAATCGGTGTGAATGCCTCCTATGGACAGTACCATGGAGGGAATGATTTCACTGCACTTGGACAGGCAAAGACCCTATCTCGTACGCTGGATCCAAATACGTACTACCGATACAAGTACACTCCCTACAACGTTAAGAATGAGCTGAAGCAGAATTATCGTGATGATGATGATATCAATCTCCGCTTCCAGGCCTCACTCGCGTGGAATCCTATTCGTCAGTTTAGGGCGTCCCTTGTCGCCTCTCTTCAGGTCCAAAGTGTGGAGTATGAATTCACTCGTACCGAGTATTCTAATGTTGCTCAACGCTTCCGCGCCATGGATAAGCGTATTATCCGTAACAACAACCCCTATCTCTACAAGCCAGCCGAGGATGTCTATGCTCTACCTCGAGTGGTCATGCCGTCTGGAGGTTACCGCACAGTCCAGGATTACCTCTCTCGTAGGGTTGACTTGATGGCACGTGCTACCTACTCCGATAGTTTCGATGCAGGGAAGCATATTGTTACCGCTACTGTTGGATCTGACCTCTATGACCAGATGCAGAGAAATGGCTGGCACAACGAGTATGGGGTGAACTTCGAGCTTGGTCAACTACAAACTTATGACCCGTTGATCTTCCAATGGCTACGCAACCGTGAGGAGAACTACTACACGCGCTCCACAACGATTGACCGAAATGTAGCCTTCTTGGGTAGTGCATCCTACACCTTCCTCGGTCGCTATACTCTAGATGGCTCATTCCGCTACGAGGGTACGAATAGATATGGGAAGTCCACTATCGCTCGCTGGATGCCTACCTGGAATGTTGCTCTTGGATGGAATGTCATGAGTGAGTCCTTCTTTCAGCATCTGAAGCCCCTGTCTTCACTTACTACGAAGCTCTCTTATGGGATGACGGCAACAATGCCTTTCGTCTACAATACTGACCAGCGCATCAAGCCCTATCTCCCTTTCCGACCCAATGGTATCAATGAGACAGAGCTCTACATGGACCAGCCTGCGAACCATGACCTGACCTACGAAAAGATGTATGAGTTGAACTGGAATATCAATGTTGGTTTCCTTGATGATCGTATCTCAGCTTCGCTCAATGTCTTCTCACGTCTTGGTCGTGATCTCGTAGATATATCCTATAATCAGGGTACAGGGGGATTCTTTAAACTCTATGGGAATGTCGCTTCTATGACAGCGAAGGGCGTTGAGATCTCTCTGACGACTCAGAACATTCAGACGAAGGATTTCTCTTGGACGAGCACGTTATCCTACTCACGCAACACGAATAAGATAACAAAGCTCAACTCCCGTCCTGACGTCTCTACTCTCGTGAGCTCCTCTGGTGCTGCACGTGAAGGCTATCCCTTACATTCAATCTTCTCTATCCCCTTCTATAAACTATCGTCAGAGGGCTTCCCTCAGTTCTATAATGCAGAGGGGCGTATTGAGCGAGATAATATCAACTATAGTGCTACGACGAACCTCGACTATCTCAAGCACTCTGGTACGAGACGCCCTATTGACCAGGGAGCATTAAACAATGCTTTCCGTTGGAAGAACTTTAGTCTCAGTGTCTACGTGCTCTACTCTTTCGGCGCAGTGAAGCGTCTACCTAGTCAGTTTGGTACAACCTATGGTGACTACAATGCTCTAGGGCATGAGTTCAACCGCCGATGGATTAAGGCTGGTGACGAGGAGCGTACAAATGTACCTAGCATCCCCACCTCAGCTCAGCGTGAGAAGAATCCTAACTTGAGCAATGCCTATACTACCTACAACAACTCAGATGTACGTATCGCACGCTGTGACTTCATTCAGCTACGAGACGTCACCTTGGGCTATAGCCTCCCAAAGACTCTACTAGAGAAGACCTTCCTCTCCTCAGTGGATCTGAAGTTACAGGCCTCCAACCTTTTCCTGATCTACTCGGATAAGAAGCTCAATGGTGCTCTACCCTACAGCTACGACTACGAGCCCCATTCGATCATCTTCACCTGCACTGTAGGTATCTAGTCATTATCATAATACGAGAGAATTATGAAGCTACGATTTCTCCCACTGAGTATCACGCTTGCACTCGCTCTCCCCTTGTTGAGTTCGTGTAATGCCTTCCTGAGTGAGAACCCTGATTCAAACCTTGTAGATCCAGCTACCCCAACGCAGGTGCAGAAACTGCTTATCGGGGCATATCCTACCTCCTCGATTAGTTACCTCTCGGAGCTGTCCTCGGACAACATCCTAGATGATGGGGTGAATAACCCTAATACAAGTACCTTCGTGGAGGATGCGGCCTATTGGAAACCTATCCGCAATGCAGATGACCTGTATGATGCCCCTTATAAGATTTGGAAGGGCTGTTACTATGCTGTCGCCATGTCGAATGAGGTCATACAAAGGGTAGCCTCCCTAGGACTAACGGATGACGTCTCCATGGTGAGCAAGGGTGAAGCCTTGGTTGCACGAGCTTGGGCACACTTTCAGCTTGCCAATGTCTTCTGCCTACCGTATGATCCCCAGACAAGCTCTAAGGATTTAGGTATCCCTTATGTCGCAGAGCGAGTAGTGAGTCTGCAACCAGACTATCCTCGTGGTACTCTAGCTGAGACCTACCAGCATATTGCTAGTGACTTGACAGCTGGGATTGCACTCCTAGAGCGGTATCCCTCTAACTATAGTGAGGATTTGAAGAAGTTCCACTTTGGTACAACCTCGGCATACGCCTTTGCAGCTCGTTTCTATCTCTATTATCAGAATTGGGCAAAGGCGGAGGAATATGCCACGAAAGTGCTAGGAAGTAACCCCGCTCTTGTGTTGCGAGATTGGAGTGCCTTCCGTACGATTCCTCGTACGGATCAGGCCTATGGTTTGGCATACTATGATACAAAGTTGCCAGCTAATCTGCTATCCGTCTCGACCTATAGCACCTTCCACTGGCAGATCACCAATGGTACGAACTACTATAATTCTCGCTTCACACACGCTAAGGAACTCACCCAAAATGAGACCCTCTCTACACAGAATATATGGGGTAAGGATGATGCATACCTCTTTGCTCCATTCGTCTACGTAGAGGGGAATATCAATAAGACGGTGCAGCCAAAGTTCCCCACCTTCCCTAGTAGTTCTTACCAGACGATGGATACTCCACTTACTACTGATGAGACTCTCCTTGTCCGGGCTGAGGCGCGTATTCTTCAGAAGAAGTATGACGAAGGGATAGCAGATCTCAATCTCTGGACCTCTCGCTACCTCAACGACGGGAATGATCCAAGCAACCCTCGCAAGAAAACCTTCACGAAGGACGAGATTGTCACTTTCTACAACAAGATAAACTATGACAGCAAGACTCTGCCGACATTGAAGAAAAAGCTCAATCCTCACTTCGCCATTACAGGTGTAGAGGAGGCTCTCCTCCATCATGTGTTGCAGTGTCGTCGTATCCTAACCATACACGAGGGACTACGCTGGCAGGATGTCAAGCGATACGGTATTACTGTCTATCGCCGCATCAACAAGAACAGCAACTACATATTTGCAGGTCAGCTTGAGAGTCGTGATGCTCGTCAAGCCATCGCTCTACCACAACAGGCTGTTAAGGGACGCATTGTTCAGAACCCCAGGAAGTAATCAATATAAATAGCTATGAAGAAGCTAGTATTTCCGTTCATCGTTGCTTGTGCACTGGGAGCTCTCAGTGCATGTAGCTCTGACATCGACAGGGTAAAATCAGATCGTAAGGTCATTGATCCCGAGGATGTCGGCTTACTGACGAGACTAGATAAATATATACAGAAGGCTTTTGCTCAGAAGTATAATGTCAGCATTGACTATCGCTACGACGATAAGCTCACCGACCGACGCTATCGATTGGCTCCCGTAAAAGAGGAGAAAGCAGTAGAGTTTCTCAACCTCATTGACTTTGTCTTCTTTGATACCTACAAAGAAGCTGCTCCAGAGGGCTATGCCCAGAGGCATACAGTTAAGTATGTTAATCTCTTTGGCTCATCTGGTTATTCTCTAGATAGACGTATGGCTGGCGCTGCCCCGCAGGGAATGATCTGGATGTATAATATCAATGAGCTAGATACCAGTGTTGCTAGGATCGAAAAGATTAGAGATCTCGCCGAAAGATATATCGATTATGAAGTTTGGGAGCGAGTAGAGGAAGAGGTCAAGAAGCAAGATGAGAAGGCGAAGGCGGATACAGGGACAGGCCTTACTGATGAACAAAAGCAGGCTTTAAGAGAACGTCTCACCCGAGAGTATACAGCCGAGGAGCACGAGGCTACGAAGTACGATAAGCGCATCAAGAAGCTCACAATAGGTCAAGAGTATCAGATGCGTGAGAGCTATATCAGCACACTCTTTCACGAGTCTGCTCACACGCTCCATGAAGAGCGAGCTTATCCACCTGAGTTTGATAAGCTGTCAGCTCTTGACTATCAGAAACAGGATGCCTTCTCTTATTGGTACCGAAAGGGGCTTAAGTCTCTACATGCTGGCTTTGTGAGCGATTATGCCAGTACTGATGCTGACGAAGACTTTGCTGAGCTCTTTGCTACTTATGTGCTACGTACAGATGAGGAGTGGGCAGAGCTACTGAAGTCTGCGAATGAGAAGATACGCCCCGATGCTAAGTACACGGGTAAGGAAATCATTCTACAGAAGCTCTCCATCATGAAGCAGTATATTCGTGATGAGTACAGTACTGATCTTGACGCTATTCGCCAGAAGGCGCTTGAGAAACTCTACAAGATTCCTTACATGGACTTTACCCAATACCCAACAGGATACTAATAACTATGCGTTACAATCATTATATATGGTCTCTGGCCCTAGCTCTCGGTCTTGGTGCATGTAGTCAGTACGAGGAGATGCCTAGTGGTAGCAACTATGCCTCGACAGCGATGACCCAAGAGGAGAAGGATGTCTCCAATATCCTACGCTCTAGTCAGCATGGTTGGTCGCTCGTCCTTATCCCCGATGAAGGGAATCATGGAGGAATCAATCTCTCTATGAAGTTTACGTCAGACAAGGATGTGGTAGTTGCATCAGAGGAATATGGCGAGATGGTAACTGTGCCCAATGACCCTAAGAACCCAGGGGCTGGTACAAAGCAGATATACCAGACGGAGTTTACCTCGAATTATCATTTCTCGCATAACTCGGGGCTTCGCCTCACGTTTGATACTTTCAGCAGGCCTCTGCACTATTACTCCAACCCAAACTGGGGGCTTCCCAATGGCTATAATGGTGACTTTGAGTTTATCGTTGAGAAAGTCAGTGAGGATAAGAATGTCATCTACCTCAAGGGGTGCCGTACGGGGAACAAGATGCAACTTACTCGCCTGAAAGCGAATTATGCTACCTATCTAAGCAAGACGCAGGAGATAAAAGGGGCACTAAAGGGTAAAGCTCTTTCTCCCCTACAGCTTGGGGGTAAAGAGGTTTCCATCTCAATCTTTGGTTATGCACGCCAGCTATGGGTACGTTACACGAAGGCTGAAGATAAGACCACCAAGGCTGTCAAGGAGAATATTCCCTTCTATTATACGGACAAGGGAATCAAACTCATTACACCTCTAGAGATAGGGGGGCAGAAGTTTGAGGGCTTTGAACTTAGCGAAGACAAGAGAACAGTGAAGACTCTTGACGGGAAGCAGACGCTTACAGTCTTCTCTGGTACGTATGACCTCACAGAGGGTTCATTAAGAGCTTCCTTTGAGGAAGATAAATCAAATAGTGAGGCTCACGAGATGTTTAAGACCTTGGTGGAGATTCAGAAACAAGACAGCTACCCAGCCTTATTTTGGTTTATGGCAGATATGGGGAGATGGGGAAGATCTCGTCTCCCACAGGTTACCCTGTATGCCTATCCAGATCCAAATCCAAATAATAAAACATTCTATAGGACTTATTACTTAGACTATACCAGTGTTTATGGACAGCCTAATCAGGTCCATATTACTCGTATAATCCAAGATGGAGATGGGTACTTTTACTCTCGTCGAGCCATTGAGTGGTATCTAGAGAATATCCTTTACTACTCTCCGTTCTCGATCGATCCAATACCGAATAAGACGGTAAAGAAAATGAGTTCGGTAGCAGATCCCACGAATGAGCCCTTCTACTTTGAGGTGGATATATAGCCAGCATTTGTAGTACGCTTGGATGAAATATTTCAGGAAGTACAATTGGAATAACTACCTATAGACAAGTAAGCCCCTATCTCTAGCTAAAAAGAGATAGGGGCTTGCTTATTACCTCAATTTGGTGTGCTCTACTTGTCATGTGGTAAAAGTTCTGCTTCAGTGATAGGGGGCTAAGTAAAGCTCTCCAAGGAAGGAGATTGAGCCACTATTTAGTTGGGAGGGAAGTTCAAAAGAAAACCACCCGATGAGTCTCACTAAAAGACTCATCGGGTGGTTTGTTACTGTCTCTTATCTCTATCGCTTTACAACGGGAGAAGTAGAGTGTGAGTGTCTTCTAAAACTCGTAGCCGAGGGTGATGTAGCTCATGATGTAGCGTGAGGCAGATCCGCCCTTAGCGACACTACCCGGCACCCATAGCTTTAGCTGATTGAAGGCACTGGCTTCGATACCACCGCGTAGGTAGAGCTGCTTCCATTGGTACATTGCACTAGCTTGGAGCCCAAACTCAAACCTCTTGATGTGTCCATTGGAGAGCATATCGTAGCTCTTTGTATACGCCTTAGCCTTTGGGTTCTCAGAGACGACCTCGCCACCACGTGTTAGCTTGGAGCTTACAGCATAGGCAAAGTAGGGGCCAAGGTTGAAGAAGATGCGGTGGTCTTCTGCAAAGGTTATTAGGCGGAAGGAGAGGTCAAGTGGGATCTGTAGAGCATAAGTCTCAAGCTTCGCTAGTGGACGTCTTCCTCCTGAGCGGTCATCGCTCTGCTTTTCACCACGCCCGATGAGATACAGCCCAGGAGCAAAAGAGAAGGCTGTGTGCTCGAAGGGCATCACCAGACTACCCCCAACACGGAAGTTTACCAGTCCCGTACCTCTGTCACCTAGGTGGTCTAGACCGAGTGAGGAAATTTTAGAGAGGGTTGCACCTGCCTCCACACGATAGTGGAGCTGTCCCAGCTCCTGTGCAGATAGTGTTGAGGATATCCCTGCGAGGAGTAGGGCCCCAACGGTAAAAAGTTTGAGTATCTTCATATCTATAGCTATATATTATTCTTAAACCTTGGGTAAAGAAGCGTAGTCTAGTGTCTCCGATGAGGCATTGTGCAACTAACGCTATCACGCAAAGATACAAAAAGTCATGGTTTGGGTACTATGCAGAAGGGGCTATTGAGACGAATCCACAAAGATATGCTGAAGGCTTAGCTTTAGTGCTGTAAGACGAATTTAATAGGGATAGATGAATGAGGCACAGTCTTAACGATAGGTCAGAGACTTTGATTTGAGGTACGGAGCACTCCCCTAAAATGGCACTTCCCCTGCAGGAGGTTACTCTTGCAGGGAAAGTTTCTATCCTGTTTAGTATAATGATAACGCCTTGTTATTCGGCAGAGCGCATTGGTGGTTTGACGACCTCAGCTGCGAGGCCTCTACCTCGTACCATGATGTAGATGGGAGTACCAAGTGCTGCAAACTCTTTCTTGACATAGCCCATACCGATACCGACCTTGAGTGTGGGAGACATAGTGCCAGAGGTCACTTCTCCTATCACATTCCCTTCAGCGTCTGCTATCTCGTAGTGTGAACGAGGGATGCCCTTGTCTTTGAGGCGGAATGCAATGAGCTTGCGTGTGACTCCTTCTGCCTTCTGTTGCTCTAGGAATGCCTTGCTGGGGAAATTCTTATCGTCTTTGAACTTGGTGATCCATCCCAGACCTGCCTCTAGTGGAGATGTCTTGTCTGTGATGTCGTTGCCATAGAGACAAAAGCCCATCTCTAGACGTAGCGTATCACGTGCTCCAAGACCTATGGGGCGAATACCCTCAGGTTTACCTGCTTCGAAGATCGCATTCCATATCTTCTCTCCATACTGGGGATAGAAGTAGAGCTCGAAGCCTCCAGCACCTGTGTAACCTGTGTTGGATAAGATAACGTCTGGGCAACCAGCGAACTCACCGACCTTGAAGGTATAGTAAGGGATCTCTGAAAGATTGACCGAGGTGAGACGCTGCAGTACCTGTGTAGCGAGAGGGCCTTGTATGGCGAGCTGTGCTACATTGTCTGAGCTATTCTCTAGCTCTGCCCCTACGGCATTGTGTGCCTGACACCATGCCCAGTCTTTATCGATATTCGCAGCATTGACTACCAGTAGATATTTCTCTTCCTCGTAGTGATAGACGAGCAGGTCATCAACGATACCTCCGTCAGCATTGGGGAAGCAGGTGTACTGGATGTCTCCGACCTTTAGCTTGGCTGCATCGTTGCTAGTTATGTCTTGTACGAATTGTAATGCTTTTGGCCCTTTGACCCAGAACTCACCCATGTGGGACACGTCAAAGACGCCAACGCCCTTGACAACTGTCATGTGCTCATCGATGATCCCTGTGCTGTACTCGATAGGCATGTCATAGCCTGCGAACTCGTGCATCTTTGCTCCCAGTGCCTTGTGAATGGCCGTGAATGGAGTTGTCTTCATGTTGTCTATGTACTTAGTCGTTTGTAGTTGTACTTGTGTATGCCAAAGGTAGTAAGATATCATGAACTTTCCTAGCAAAGAGGGGAAAGTAGTCTTCAGTCAGAAAATGGGGTTACCAGAGCTTTGTTCATTCGCTCTTTGCTCCTTGCAAAACGGAGGTGTGACAATCGCTCCTCATGACCTTGCCCACTAGTCTTGGGGAGCTATATCAAACAAAGACTGCGCCCCAGCGTATATGCTCAGGGCGCAGTCTTTATATCTAAATGGCTATTGTTATAGCCTATGATGGGGTAGCCACGTAAGGAAGGGCTTGTACTATACGCTCACTTATCTCGGTAGGGAGAAGGAAGGGAGAGTGCTAGATACGAAACGACTGACATGCCCATAGAGGCATGTTACTACTATTGCTCTTCGGACTGCTGTAGCTGCTTGACGTAGACGGCTTTCTCCATCTTCTTGCGGCGTGCTACAGAGGGCTTGATGAATGCCTGACGTGCACGCAGAGCGCGTACAGCACCAGTCTTCTCAAACTTTCTTTTGAACCTTCTTAGAGCCTTTTCGATGTTTTCGCCCTCTTTTACTGGAACTACGATCATAATTCTTTGTCTTATCTTTTGTTGTTATCGTTTGCTTGGATACCAGCTATGTAACTCTTGATGAGTGCGCAAAATTACGAATACTTTGCCTAATAAGCAAATACAAAAGCCCATATCTGGCTGTCTCCCTACCCTCTTGATGCTGGGAGGCTAGAGGTGTCTTAGCTTTCCATAGCTTTAGCCCAAGGTGACTATATCCCGACTGGAGCCACTTGTATCTCACCTTTTGGGTGGGGAGGTGCTGATGAGCTGGGGGATGAGTTAGTAGCTAAGCTCAAGAGCGATGGGGAAGAGACGTAGTGGATCACCGAACGCCACACAGCTGGTAGCGAGGGCTTGCCAATGAGCAGATGCTCGAGCGTTGTAGACCTCTTTCCCGTTTAGTACCACACGGATAGGTTGGGAGAGATTGATGAGCTCCTCGCTGAGGTAGAGGCGTAGCTTCCCCCCGGTTATAGGTGCATAGGTCTTGTCATAGCGCATGGGGAAGCTCCAATGAGGGCTGTACTGCGTTGGCTTGTACTGCACGGAGCGTACCCGGAGGGTGATGGTATTGCCCTCGATTTGCTCCTCATAGTAGACTCGCTCTGTTCCCTGAGGGCGCACAAGGGGCTCTAGGTTGTAGAAGCCTCGGCGGTATATACCATCCACGGGGAAGTCCTCCCAATGAACGCTCTTGGGCTGAGGATTGCGCTTATAGCCCAAGAGCCAGGGTGTGGTTGGTTCGTAGGGTATTGCATGTCCCTGCCCTGGGATAAGCTCGATCCAATGCTGATAGTCATTAGGAAATAACCGTTGCTGTGCCTCGAATGCTTCTTTTGTGATACGGGTGAGTTCATCACGATGAAACATCCGATCCTGCTCCCCCGTACGTAGGGTGAAGGCGATATGCTGGCAGTTCTCCACTGGTGCGTTGATCAGGGGTTCTCCCCCTGCCATAGGCCCTGCACCAGCTAGATAGTCAGCATAATACGATGCCAAGCGTTGAGAGCCATATCCGCCCTCCGAGATGCCGAAGAAGTAGATACGCAAGGGGTCAATCTGCCCTGTGAGGAATGCCTCACGAAGGAGTGTATCCCAAGCCTCAAGCTTGGAGCGTTGCCACCAGCGGTAGAGTGAACCCTCATTCGGGATCTGAGGAACAAAGTACATTGAAGGCCCATCCTTAAAATGCCCCGCAAAGGCTTTACCGTTCTGCCATTCTGCGTCCTTTGCCCCTGAGCCGTGTAGATAGAGGAAAAGAGGATAGCCCGAACTGGGGCGTTCACCCTTATAGCCATAGTAGAAGGGCATGTGAGCGGTGAAGGTGCCCTCTGTCCCCGTCTCATCAGGCAGCGCCCATACGGAGCTGGGCATTTGAGGAGCGATTGGTGAGGGTGCTGGGAGCTTATTTCCCTTTGTTGCTTGATTAGCCTTTTGCCACTCCGCCCAAAGCGTCTTACGTGCAGCCTCCAGCTGTGATGACGCAATTATCCCACTCGGAGGGCTAGGTAAAGTCTGTCTTGGGCTAGCAAGAGATGCCCTGAAATACGCTTGTATAGAGGCTACATCTGCTGTTTTGTGTGGGGTAGAGGGTGTGATTGACGTGTTTCCTTTTGAGCTACCACAACTGGTGGCGAGGGCTAGGGTAACAGCCATCAAGGGGAAGAGCCTAGTTATCATGAAGTGTATTGTACTGATGTGAAAAGATTTTCTCTTCACAAATATAGCCTGTTTACCCGAAGGGCTACCTATGTTTGCCTCAAATCTCCCCTAATCCTCACAGAGCTTTAGAGCGAATACCTCTTACTGAAGTCTACGTCCTTTAACCTCATGGAGTCACCACGGGATATGAGCATGGTCACTATCTGCTAGGGTAGGTGATGCATATTGCTCCTAGGTTGCCTGGATTGTAGTTGATATAGAGGTGGTTATACTGTGTTGAAATAGAGCGGTCAACGAGTTGCCATAAGTCGTCAGAATAAGTTATGGTAACTCGCTCCGACGAGTTATGGTAAGTCTCTGAGACGAGTTATGGTAACTTGTTTCAGCGAGTTGTGGTAACTCATTGTTTTGTGTTTTTGTCGGTGTGTAAATTGTTGTGGTATAGAGGCTTGCGTTGGTGTTGGTCGAGGGGCTTAGGGTAGGTGATAAAGGGTGATCTTACCTTCCGCTACTTGGAGCTTTTATCCCCTCATGATGCAGGAGGGAGCTAGATGGATAGGGAGAAGGAAGGGTTCGGTTAGGACAAAAGAAAAACGTACCGGTACGGGTGGTACAGGTACGCTTAGAGTAGGGAGGCTGTCGCTCGGATGAGTTAAAGAGTGATGAGCCGTAGTGGGCCGAGGACCTATTTTTTCTTTTTACCCCAGCGTTTGTAGTACTCAATATTCTTGTCCTCTCGCTTCTTCTTCCCCTCCTCTGGCTTGGTTTTGCGCAGAGCTTCGGGTTTAGCCGAGAAGGGGGATACCGCATGGATGTCCCAGCGCTCCTCGGTCGTGAACCCCTTTTTGATGGCAAAGGTCGCAGGACAATAGTAAACCTCCTCGGGGTCTTGCTTGGGATAGTCACCAGGGGTAAAGTCCCCACTCTCATCTGTGTCAATGATGAGACGTAGATAGTAGTCGCCGGGTTTTAGATCGCGGAACGAAACCTGACACTGCTCTACGGGGACCTTGAGAAGGGTGTCGGGGCGTTCAGTATCGGGAGGAGCGAGGCGTGTGGTGTCGGGGAGCTTTGATGCAGTCTGAGCGTTCCCCCTCTGTTGCTTGAGGAGGGTCTCTAGCATAGGGTCAGTAGTCTCCGACGCAGTGGAGAGGGAGTCGGTAGCTCTCTGTGGGGTAGGTGAGGAGACAACATGGGCGAGCTGGGCCGATAGCACAGCGTCACTCTTGTCGAGGAGCTGTACGAGGGCATGCTCCTTCACCCCTTGGAGTGTGACGACGAGATGCCCCAGCTCTTTCTCCTCCTGTACCGACTGGGCAAAGGCAACAGAATCGGAGGGCGCTCCATAGAGATCCTGTAGGGCTGCAGAGTCTATTCGTATCCGGTATTTCCCTCCATAGGCACGGGCGAAGAGTACTTCATAGCGTAATCGGTCGAGACTATCCTGGCGGAGGGTGAAGGAGAGAGGCTTGTAAACAGAGTCGGTGGTTGCCTCTAGGTGGATTACCTCTTGACGGAAGGGGGCGAGCGGACGAGACGCCGTGAGGACAAGACTATCCTTAGGGGTCTCAGCTTGGATGCCCTTCGCAGCTGAGAAGGCAAGGTGCAGAGGCGATTTCTCTACTTCCCCCTTCTTGGCCTTTCGCTCTGTTCGGACTTTTGGTCGCAAGAAGGTAAGGGTATCCGTTACCTCATGTACGGCCATAAGGGAATCGGTCTTCGGGTAGGTGAGGATGAAGCGCACGGAGTCTTGAGCTATCAATTCTTTATCTCTGAGCCAATAGTCTACGACACGCCCTTTGGCCGTCGCCCAGTAGATTGTGCTGTCCGCCTTCATGGGACGATCCAGCGAGCGAAGATGTGGTATTCGCTTGGGCTCAGCCAAGAACTCAATACGACAGATTAGGCTATCGGGTCGGCTATGACGCTCTACCCCCTCTCGTACCTGTGTCGGTACCGAGTAGCGCAGTGCTATATCATTGGGGAAATAATAAGTATGGGGATAGGTGACAAGTGAATCCCGATGGAGTGTGTCACGCCGCACAATGGAGTCGATACGAATGGTATCGGTACGCATGCTGTCACGGAGTGACGTGCGGTAGTTGGTTCGATTGAAAGCTATCCCTTCACTCTTCTCGTTGTACTTGTAGTTTCGGTCATTATCCTTCGTCGCAAAGACTTGGTAAGTCGTATCGGGGAGACCTCGCATGGTGAAATGCCCCATTTTGTTGGTCTTTGAGACGAATGGGAAGAGCTCCCGAGAGAGGGTACTATCTGTCAGCGAGGAGGCATAGTGTGCCCCGACGAGCAAATCTGCCACAGGCTCATAGGTCAAGGCATCCACAACTTGCCCCGAGAGCTGCATCGAGTCAATATGCTTGCCCGTAGAGACTAGGTAGCCAAAGTCCTCTAAGGGATTGTCCTCGTTATTGTCAGAGATGGCATCACCGAAGTAGAAGCCATAGGTCACATCCTTTTTGAGCGTATCCTCTAGGTGGATAGTCACACTCTTCCCATTAGCGGTAATGCGAGCAGGCTGAAGCTGTGGGGGGGAAACAATAATCTTATCCTGCTCGGAGCTGAGCTTGATATATTCATCAAAGTGCAGGACGAAGCGTCGGTCTTTTACCTCGGTCGCCTTCATCTGTGGAGAGGCACTCACGAGCCTCGGTGGCTCTGTATCATAGGGACCTCCCTCGGGAGAGCCTTGGTTGGCACAGCCCCACATAGCGAGGGAGCCGATTAAGAATAAGCGCGCAAAAAGAAGCGTCCTATTAGTCATCAATTAAAAACTTTATTCAGGGAGAACGCAAGCACAGAGGGGCTTTCACAAGTCCCCAAGATAGCTAGCTGTGCTTGCCCTTGCTGGTCATGATCTTCAGGACTTTCAGATCAGTCTCAGCCATACCATCACGACCGAGGTCAGCGAGGTTACGGATACAGCAATCTATATCCTCATCCACGATGCCTTCGTTAGCTGTGACTACATGCCCCTCCATAGCTAGGAGAGCAGAGATTAATGCTGAGCTAACTCCTGTCGAAGCTTTAAGGCTACAGCTGGGTTTAGCCCCATCGCAGATCATACCAGAGACGTTACCAATCATATTCTTGACTGCTCCAATTGATTGCTCCTTTGTGCCACCAAGGAGGTAGACGAGCGCACATGCAGTACCAATCCCTGAGACCACCATGCCACATAGGCAGGAGAGGCGGCCAAGTTGTTGCTTGATATACACTACGAGGAGGCTACTAAGCATAATGGCTCTCGTCGTGGTTTCTTCATCTTGTCCTCTGCGCTGAGCGAAGGTTAAGACGGGGAGCATGGAGGAGATTCCTTGGTTACCGCTACCCGAGTTACTCATCACGGTAACCGGTGCTCCATCCATACGTGCATCGCAGGCAAGGCTCGTCGAAGATAGCATTTGGGTCAGAGGTGTGTCACCAAAGAATTGTAGCCCGAGATCACTCTGGAGCATCTTCCCCAGTGCGTGACCATAGCTATGCGAGAGCGAGAATTCGCTGGCACGCTTATTCTGTAGTGCTGCCTCGTAGATGAAGTGGAGGCTCTCGAGAGGTGCAGTAAGGGCATATTCGTAGACGAGGTCAAAGGTCAGGGCGATGTCTTCCTCCGTCTCTCCGTTCCCTTCCATCTTTTCGTCACAACCACAAGGGCTTGGCCCGATCTCATATTGCTCTAGGTGAGAGGTGCCATCTAGGGTCAGTGTAATTAGTCCAGTGTGGGTCTTCTCCAGCACTGAGCGTGCTATATGCCCCTGCTCGTCTGTTATCAGTACCTCCACATACAGTTTATTCACATGCTCTCCCTCCTTCAGCTGGACGGAAATCTTATCCTCTGCAACGAGTTGCTTAGCCTTATTCAGCTCCTCTTCAGAGAAAGTGTCAAGTAGCTCCAGCTGCTTCTCGGGCGTCGCCAAGACCACTCCAAGAGCAATAGCAATGGGGATGCCAAACATGCCTGTGCCAGGGATGCCAACCCCCATAGCATTCTTTAGCATGTTAGGGCTGAGTAGAACCTCAATAGCTTGAGCCTTCCGAGGTAGGATGGCTGCAGCATAGGCTACGGTGAGAGCGACAGCAGCTGGTTCGGTACAGCCTGTGGCTGGGACGACTTCACGTCTGATGAGTCGATCGATTTGCTCTAGTTGTCGTGTTGTGAGCATGGGAGTAGGTCTTTGGGGATGGTGGGCGTTCGGGGGAACAGGCTACTTATGTGAGCGAAGTATTGTACGGAGCTTCTGATCCTTATCGTTAAGCGAGGGATATCCTCCATTCATCGCAGGTTCCCATGTCCCATAGTTGGGGTTGGGCAAGATGATAAAACGACGTCCAAACTCTTCGGCGAAGAGCTTTACACCTTCGTCACGCTTTGCCTCATCACGCACGTCGAAGAAGTGGTCAAAATCTCCTAGGTTGTCGCCGAGGAGCATCAAGATCTCATGGGTACGGAGTACCTCGTTACGTCGCTTTGTCTTATCTGACTGCCGTGAAGCGTCTCGGAACATGAAGTGCTCTTCGTCCACCTGCGGGAAGCCCAGTGCGATGAGGTTTCGTTTTGTGCCTGGTTTATTTACTTCGTCGCGGTTGGATATGTAGTAGATGGAGACGCCAAGCGAGTCAGCCAAGCGGAAGAATGCTACTGCCCCGGAGAGTGCCTTTGCCTCACCGAGGTCACACCAGTGATCCCAAGAGGATTGGCTGTAGTCTTCACCCTTGAGTGCTTGATGTACGGAGTTAGCACTATTGTCTACAATGGTCTCATCGATATCTGTTACGATTGCCCAGCGTTTACCTTTATTGCGAGGGTTGGATGTCGCAGCGAGTAGGCGTTCAGTAGCTATGTTGTAGGCCTGTTGGCACAGTGCTTTGTACTCCGCAGAGCGCTGCATCCATGCTGAGGTAAAGAGCTTCCCTCCGAGTGTGGGACTCATGAGCTTGTGTGAGCCTTGCTGTATGGTCTGTGTCTTATTGGATTGAACAACGATACAGCTCGGGATGGTGAGCCCAAGTAGAAGGGACGATAAGAGCAAGAGGGTCTTAAATGGGTTCATTATCGTAAGAAGAGGTTTAGACACTTAGTCGTTAGGATGTGTGTGCTTTAGGTAACAAGTGCGGCATAGAGGGCTATATTCTGCGGCTTCACCCAGCATTACCTGTTGCTCGCCTGATACTAGGCGGTAGGAATAGTTGGCCCAGCTACCGCACTCTACACAGATAGCATGAATCTTATCCACCGAATCGGCAATCGCACAAAGTGTTGCCATTGGACCGAAAGGCTTACGCTTGAAGTCAAGGTCAAGCCCAGCAATAATCACTCGTATTCCTTGGTCTGCTAGAGCCTCTACCACCTCGGGTAACCGTTCGTCAAAGAACTGTGCTTCATCAATACCGATGACGTCTACCTCAGAGGCCAGCAATAGGATGTTTGAGGAGTTGTCAACAGGTGTTGAGAGGATTGTATTGTGGTCGTGTGAGACCACCTGCACGTCATCGTATCTGGTGTCAATGCTAGGCTTGAATATCTCCACGCGTAGTCCTGCTATCTTCGCTCTACGTAGACGGCGAATAAGCTCCTCCGTCTTCCCGCTGAACATTGACCCGCAGACCACTTCTATACTTCCTCGTTGGTGGGCACGCCCTGTTTCAAAGAGATTATTCATGATTCTCTGCCTCTTTTCTATACCGAGCTACCAGCTTACGCTGCCCATCCTCGAGCTCCTCGAGGGTGATGCGTATGGTGCCTTCAGGTAGAATATCCTCTATTACCTCAGGCCATTCAATGAAGCATAGGGCTCCACTCTGCAGATAGTCGTCTGCTCCGAGGCTGAGGGCATCTGAGAGCTTCTCTAAGCGGTAGCAGTCGAAGTGGTAAATAAGCTCTCCAGAAGGCTCCGCTCTGTATTCATTGATGATCGAGAATGTTGGGCTATTAATTACGTCCTCAACACCTAGTACTTCACAAAGTGCCTTGATGAAGGTTGTCTTTCCCGTACCCATTGGTGCGTAAAAAGCGAAGACATCCCCCCAAGGCAACACCTCATCAACGAATTGACGGGCAATGCTCTTCGCCACCTCTGCCTTAGGCAATAGGTATGTGGTCTCTGTATCCATTCTATTTCTATTCCAGCATGTGCCTCATAACCATACTTAATTTAGAGGTGCTATTGGGCTACACACAGGTTCTTGGTCACAAATTTATAATAATAACGTGATTACGAGCTAAGCATGTTAATGGTACGACGAGTGCTTGTTGAGTGTGCCCAAGTAAAGACCCCTGGCCATCAGTATCGTTTAGATGCTTTCCTCTATTTGTGGTCTCTCTGTTGTTTAATCTATCTAATAGAGATTAGGGTGGCTTTGAAAGCAGAGAAAATAGTATCCCCATGCGTCTCTCAGTCTATCGGAGTGAGAGACGTATGGGGACACTTTGGACTATACTTTAGAATTCTATGGGGGTGCCATCATAGCCTGGGATGAGGCGATGACGTGATGTATTATAGCTTGGTGAGAAGAAGTCCAGCTGGGGATTGTAGTACTTCATCTTGATGCCAAGTAAGCCTAGCACCGAGTTGGCGATGAGGTCTGTCATGATCTTCCTGTCCTTTGCCGCAAGGACCCTAGCGTATAGTTCTGGATGACTCTGGCGCATTACGGGTGAGAAGTAGACCATGAGCGGAATTGAAACGCCAGGTTGAGAGACCTCGTGTTCACAGTAGTCTGGGCGTTGAGGATTCTCGAAGATTGCTTGGCCATGGTCAGAAAAATGGAGAATGATAGCAGGCTTAGAAGCAAAGTGTTCGATGATTTTAGATACAACTAAGTCATTATAGTAAATCGAATTGACATAGTCTCGGATGATCTCACTACGTTTGGAGTCAGAGGGCGTTGGCATTCCGTTAGGAAGGGTCTTGGGAAGGTCCGTGGTCTGGAAGCGTGCCATTGCCTTAGGACAACGATAGGAATAGGGAGAATGTGAGCCCATGAGATGAACGACCTGTACTAGTGCTTTGACCTTACTCTCCTGAGGGATCATTGATTGTGACCCAAGGAGAGGAATGAGATCAAGATCCTCTGCTGAGTCCCAGTTCCCTACTGTTCGATCTTTTGCAAAGCGGGTGCTATCTGCTGTCATTGCCAGTGTAGCCAGTGGCTGTAGCCCAGCTCCCTGACGCTCCTGATTGCTTAACCAATAGGTGTAGTATCCCGCCTTCGAAAGTACAAATGGTAGGGTAGGGAACTTATACCACTCTGTCGGTTCATCCTCCCTAGTATAGAAACTCATGCTCTGTGATACGGAGCCTACAGTCCAAGAGGCAGAGGAAACAACATCAGAGAAGAGGATGAGATCTCCCGTAGCGACCAGAGAATCTTGCTTGGGTGTATTGGGTAGTGGATAGCCATAGCAGTGCATGTAGTCTCGGCGCATTGATTCGCCGATGATGATGACAATTGTGGCACTATCTAAATCCTCACTATGCTCTATCTTCCCGAGATCAATGTGCTTAATCTGCTCGGCATAGGCAGCTAGATCCCGTGCATCACGTAGACAGTCTGTCGTCCCTTGGTATATACGCTCAGCGGGAGCCATATAGAGGAAACTCCTTGTTGCTCGCTGTGCAGGATATACAACGAGGAGAGAGAGGAAGCGGTGAGAGTACAACGGCACAGAAGAGGCGTATTTGCCAGCGTTTCCCTTCAGACGTTAGATTTCTTCTACCTAAGAGGTAAAGGCTAAGTAGGAGGATGAGGATGAAGAGTGGTAAGAGGAGGGCTTTATAATTTAAGTTCTCGAGGAATGAGGATGCTTCGTTGGGATTGGTAGCGAGTATATTTAAGGCGATACTATCGGTGTAGACTGAGCTATATGAATAGACTAAGAAGCCTTCGAAAAGCATCAGGAAGCCATAGACAATCAGAGTGAAGGTCACCAGAGCTTGGCGTACTTTAAGCCAAGGGATCAGAGCTATGAGGAGTACAGGGATCGAGGACCAGCTGAGGATGCTTATTCCCTGATAGACGAATTCACTAATGTATGGGAGCCTCCAGATATTAATATAATAGTAGGCGACAGGATAAAGCTGGATGGCCAAAAGGAGCCAAAAGATGAGTCGTAAGCCGTATAGCCTAGTGGCATAACTACGCCAGAGTGAGGGGGAATGATTAACCATATATGCTCGTGAGGGATTTTTATTCTCTTAATATCAAGTACAAAGATACACTGAAAGCGTTGTACACTGTCCTTCTCTTGTCAGTCCACCCTCACTTCCTTTTCTCTATCTTTGTATCATCATCAAACAAAACTACTTGTATATGCGCAAGACGATCTTTGCTGTGTTAGCAGCCGTGAGTTTATGGGTAACAGCCCGAGCTGACGAAGGTATGTGGCTCATGGAGCAACTAGCTGGACAATACCCAACCCTCGTGAAACGAGGACTCCAACTCAAGGAATACGATATCTATAACCCCAATGGCACCTCGCTCAAGGATGCCGTCGTTAGCTTCGACGGTGGCTGTACGGGCGAGGTAATTTCGTTTCAAGGGTTGGTGCTGACGAACCATCACTGTGGCTACGATGCGATACAGCGGCTGAGTAGTGTAGAGCATAACTACCTGCAGGATGGGTATTGGGCAAAGAGCTTTGCCGATGAGTTACCAGCCAAGGGAGTCGTGGTTACGTTCATTGATCGCATTGAGGATGTGACAAGCTACGTACAGAGTGAGCTGAAGAAGATCAAGAAGGGTAATGGGATGGAGTTCCTTTCGCCCAGCTACTTGGAGGGACTTGCACAAAAGAAGTACGGAGAGGCATACCTTCGCTCTCATCCGGGGACAGAGTTGGAGATTAAGCCATTCTATAATGGGAACAAGTACCTACTCTTTATAAAGAAGGTCTATTCGGATATACGCTTCGTGGGTGCACCGCCTAGTTCCATTGGGAAGTTTGGTGCTGATACGGATAACTGGAGGTATCCACGTCATACGGGGGACTTCTCTATCTTCCGTATCTACGCAGATGCTAATGGCAATCCAGCTGCCTACTCTAAGGATAATGTCCCCCTTCACCCTAAGCGTTGGTTCAATATCTCTACCTCGGGTGTAGAGAAGGGCTCGTTTGCGATGATCATGGGCTTCCCCGGTAGGACAAATCACTTTGCCCTGCCAGATGAGATCCGAGAATGGAGGGACATCGATAACCAAATCCGTATCCGTATGCGAGGCATACGTCAGGAGGTGATGCTTCGAGAGATGCTCGCTGATCCCAAGATTAACATTATGTATGCCGCTAAGTATGCCCGTTCGCAGAATGGACATAAGAGAGCCATGGGGGCGAACTGGGGTATATCACGCTCCGGCTTCATGACCTTCTCTCAGGAGACGATGGAGCGTGTCAAGGGCTGGGCGACTGAAGGTCGGACGGGTAGTAAGGCTCGTGTACGATATGCACAGTCCATCACTGATATAGATGGAGCAATCAAGGAGCGTGCAGCGATGCGTCGGGAGTATTGGCTCCTTGACGAAGGGATCTTCCAAGCCATTGAGCTGACACGAGCCCCTGGGCTTGACCTAAAGCCTACAGACCTAGAGAAGGCATTCCATAGCTATTGCAATGAGGACTATTCTCCTGTGGTAGATGCCAAGATTGCTAAGGCTGTCCTCACTGAGTATATACAGCAGGCGAAGCAGTGGCCTGAAGCTCTGCGGCAAGGACTCAATAAGTATGGCAGTGTAGAGGCGTATGTGGATGCGCTCTTCGCCCAGTCATACTTCACGAGTGAGCAGGGCTATGCTCGTTTTATGAAGCTCTCGCAAGAGGAGCAAAAGAAGGCCTTGGGTGAAGATCCTGTTGCTGTGTTTGCCTCCTCCGTGCGAGGTCGTATGAAGGAGCTAAGAGAAGCTCTTCGTCCCTTTGATACGAAGATTGATAAGGCTCGCCGAGATTACCTCGCTGGCATTAGCCTCGCTGGTGGTGGAGCTTCGGTTGGTGAGGGCTTGAGCAGTCTTTGGCCGGACGCTAATAGCACCCTTCGCTTCACCTATGGGGAGGTCAGGGGGTATAGTCCTTCGGATGCTGTTGAGTACAAAGTACCAACTACGCTGAGGGGAATAATGGAGAAGGAGAACCCCAGCTCATGGGAGTTCGTTGTCCCAGACCGTCTCAAGCAGATCTACCAGAACCAGAGCTATGGTCATGGTAGCCGCTGGACGGTGAAGCAGGCTGATGGTAGCTATGAGATGCCTGTGAACTTCTGTGCCACTACCCATACGACCGGTGGTAACTCCGGTAGCCCAGTCTTTAATAAGTATGGCCACCTCATCGGTATCAACTTTGATCGCAACTGGGAGGGGGTTGCGGGTGATATCAAGTACCTTCCCGACTATCAGCGTAGCATCATCTGCGACATTCGCTATATACTCCTCATCATCGATGAGGTTGGTGGGGCGAAGCGTCTGATTGATGAGCTATCGCTGGTCACAGATCCCATGTAATGCAAGAGTCATCTATGCTACACCTCGTCGTGTTGACGGGGGCAGGTATGAGTGCCGAGAGTGGACTCTCGACGTTTAGAGACAGTGATGGTCTCTGGGCAGGATATTCACCACAAGAGGTGGCTTCGGTAGAAGGGTGGGCAAGCAATCCCCAGCGAGTGCTTGACTTCTATGCCGAGCGTCGACGGGAGTTCGAGGGTGCCCAGCCTAATGAGGGACATCGTCTCTTGGCTTCCCTAGAGGATAGGTATCGGGTGACGATTATTACCCAAAATGTGGATGACCTGCACGAGCGTGCAGGTAGCAGGGAGGTTATACACCTACATGGGGAGCTGATGAAGAATCGGTCAGTACGCGACCCCTACACCACTTACCCCGTTACTCCAGATACCTCTGCGCTGCACGTGGGTGATATGGCTCCTGACGGGAGCCAGCTACGCCCCTTCATCGTATGGTTTGGTGAAGAGGTGCCGAATATGATACCCGCTATCGAAGCAACCGAAGGGGCAGATCTCTTCGTTGTCATTGGTACATCCCTGGAGGTCTATCCCGCTGCGGCCCTCCTTGGTTATACGAGGAGAGACTGCCCAGTCTTCTTAATTGATCCTAAGCCCGTGCACAGCACCTATCGTCCCGACCTGATACAGATCCAGAAGGGAGCCTCCGAGGGAGTTCGGGAGCTCTGCCATCGTCTCTGCCAAGCCGAAGAATAGGGATGAGCAAGCGAAAGAAATGGTATGTTGTCTGGGCAGGGCATGAGCCAGGGGTCTACGAGACCTGGAGCGAATGTCAGGCACAGACTACGGGCTATCCGAATGCGAAGTTTAAGGCCTTTGACTCCGAGCGTGAGGCTCGGATGGCCTACGAAGATGGTGCGTATGGCTTCGAGCGCCGTCATAAGGTCCCTAAGGAGATGCAGAGCAAGACGACCACACCGATACCAGAGGCTATCGTTGTTGATGCTGCATGCTCGGGTAACCCTGGGGTGATGGAATACCGAGGCGTCTATCTACCCTCACGAACAACACTCTTTGAAATGGGGCCGTTTGAGATGGGTACGAATAACATCGGAGAGTTCCTAGCCATCGTCCATGCACTCGCCCTCATCGAGCAACGCCAGCTCTCGGGGCTTGTCATCTACTCGGATAGTCAGATTGCACTGACGTGGGTACGCAAGAAGCGGTGCAAGACCTTACTGGAGCGCACCCCGAAGTCTGAGCCTCTCTTTGACCTAATCCAGCGTGCAGAGCGATGGCTACAGACACACCCCTACACCACACCCGTCTATAAGTGGGACACGGTCAGCTGGGGAGAGATCCCTGCCGACTATGGTAGGAAGTAGCTGGGGAACAATAGAGCTGTGTGAAGGAAAGGCAACGAGAACGCCAGCATAAGCATAAATACGACCTAGACAAACGTGGTAAGGAGGACAATGCTCACTTACCACGTTTGTCTTTTCTGCTTACCCTTTTGGGTAGTATCCGAGTTCCCTCTGTCTGCTTCCGATGAGGCTCATCCTCACTCCCTCCTTATGCCTTTCGTTTCCTCCGCTTCGTAGCCTCTCTATTCGTCAGGGGAAATCCTTGCAAGGGTTCCTTATTCGACCCATGCAAGGACTTCATCTCAAACCCATGCAAGGGTCTCTACGGAACGCATACGTGGGTTCGATAGACGATGTGTCTGCCACTATAAGTAGAGAGCTAACATGCTCTCTAGGAGGAGGGGATATCATACACTGAGGGGAGAGGATTTTGACTCTCGATGAAAAGATTTGGTGATTAAAAAAGAATATCTACCTTTGCAGTGTATTAGTCACTAGAAACACCCGGTAAACAATGCAACGGATTTACATGTACACACTCGTGCTGTTGCTTATCTCAACCAGCACAATAGCCTTTGCCCAGAGGGCAGAGGTCGCTGTCCAAGGGAAAGTCCTTGCGTCAGCAAGCAAAGCCCCTGTAGACTTCGCTAATATACTCCTGCTCGCTCCTGCCGATAGCTCCCTCGTCAGTGGGGCGGTGAGCGATGCTACGGGAGCATTCCACCTGACAATACCCTCGGGGGACTATATCCTCCAGGTTAAGGGGCTGGGTTATAAACCCTATACCGAGCGACTCACCATCCCCTCGGGCAAGAGTGAGTTGACCCTCCCTGCGATTAGCCTCAGTGAGGAGAGCGTTCAGCTCCAGGCAGTCACCGTCTCGGCTAAGCGACCGATTATCGCTCGAAAGGCTGACCGTCTGGTTTTCGACGCTGAGCAGCTTAGCCTCGGAGCGCAGAGTGCCCTCGACGTCCTCAAGCAAACACCTGGTCTCAACGTATCTGATGATGGCATCTCCGTCATTGGTAAGGGGAACGTCATCGTCCTGATCAATGACAAGCGGGTGCGCCTCTCAGGGAAGGCACTGGTGAACCTCCTCCGCTCCTACACCAGTCGAGACCTTGGGCAGGTGGAGGTCATCACTACACCTCCCGCCAAGTATGAGGCAGAGGGGAATGCAGGTATCCTTAATATCGTCTTGAAGAAACCTAAAAATGACTTCTTCGGCGGAAGCTTATCTACAGGCTACCGACTGATCAAGGGGAAGTCGGGTGGGAATGTGTCAGGTAACCTCAACTATAAGCAGGGCAAGACCACAGCATCCCTTACGGCAGGCTATAACAGATGGGTATATGCTGGGGGCTTCGCCACAGAGAAGACCTATCCCTCGACCCAGCTATACTCGGAGAGTGCAACAGATATGGTCATTAAGAATAGGGGGCTTAACCTCAGGGCAACCTTTGACTATGACTTCCGTCCGGACTTCAGCATGGGGCTCTCCTGCTCCTACTCTCCCGATGGAGGGAAGGTCATTCGTGACAATGATACCCGAGACTATGACCTCCCAGCGAAGACCCTAAAGAAGTACGCCCTCGGGACGGATACAGAGGAGTCCGACGATGGCTATCTAGCAACAAACCTCCACCTAGAGAAGACCTTCCCCGCTCATCCTGGTAGGAAGATCAGCTGGGACTTTGACTATGTCTTCTCTAACTCCAAGACGGATGATGACTTTCAGGCAGAGAGTTTCACGCCACAGAAGGCTGTTATCCCTGGTTCAGACTTCGTCTATTCCTCACATGGGACGAAGCGTGCCAATTCCTTCCTGACGAATATTGACTTCACCCTCCCGATAGGTAAAGCACAGACGAGCTTTGGGATAAAAGGGACTTGGTCGCATACTGAGAATGGTCTCCACTACAAGCGTCACACGGAACCCCTGCTGAATGGTCGTAAGGAAGATGTCTCCTTCGACGAACACATCTATGCCCTCTATGCTGATGCTTCGCTCCCCCTATCAGCTAAGTGGACAAGCCGAGCAGGTATACGCCTCGAGTACACGCATAATGCAGGCACTCAGGACGGACAGGGACGTCTGAACCTCAAGGATTACCTTAATGTCTTCCCCACACTCTACCTTGGCTTCACTCCGAATGAGCGTCATGCCTTCAGCCTCGATGGCACGGTACGACTAGAGCGCCCAGGCTTTTTCCAGCTCTCCCCATTCCCTAGGTATGAGAACCAATATACCATCATGAAGGGTAGGGAGGATCTGCGTGCCTCCAAGCAGGGGACACTCACCCTAGGCTATACCCTCGGAGGCAAGCTGAACTTCTCCGCCTTCGGTAAGTACCGTTGGGATGGAATCACCCAATTCATCGAGCTGGATGCTGTGACAAACCAAGCCCAGTACCTATTTGGTAACAACGAGACGGAGTATGCGTGGGGGCTGTCCAATAACTATTACTTCACTGCCCTCTCCTTCCTGCAAGCCTATCTTAACCAGAGTGTGCAGTACACCAAGAGTAAGGTACGCAATGATGAGGGTAAGGGTTGGGATAACGAAATGCTGAGCTATACAGCAGGCATTAATGCAACAATCTTCCTCAATCATGCTAAGACATTGACGGCAAATGTTAATGCAGAGTATGGTACACCTCGGATTGATGGAGGCTTCAAGATAGGCCAGTCCTTCCGTGCCTCTGCAGGGCTAGCCTATGCACTCCTTCAGGGGAAACTCAAACTATCGGCTGGCGTGTACAACCTATTCATTAAGGAGTTCACTGCTACCACGACTACGGGAGGAAATACGATTGTGGCTAGGAACTATACCACTCCTAACATACTTAATCTAGGCATTACTTATAGCTTCGGTGCCCCGATACGAGGTAAGCAAGCCCATGGTAATGCTGATGACGTACGCTCCCGTATGTAATCCCTCGTACAGCCTTGGGGTATTCCCCGAGAAGGCATAAAGGACAAGGGCTGCACTCCATCATGGAGTGCAGCCCTTGTCCTTTTAAGTCGTGGGGAGGAGGCTATCGCTTAGCCTTGCGAGACCACCCGAAGTGTAGCCCGAAGATGAAGATTACGAGCAGTAGCTCACCCGTCCCGAGCAGTAGGTCACCTGGCATACGCATCCAGCGGATCACCTGCATGAAGTCCTGCTGGAGGAACTCTGCCGAGCGTGCTGACCAATAGGCGTTAGTGATTGATTCGTGAGCCTGTAGGATACCGATAGGTAGGACACTGATGGTTACCATGAGGAACAGACCGATGTTGATCATCCAGAAGGCCGTACCAATCAGCTTGTCATTCCACTTGTAGTCGGGATAGAGACCACGTAGGCAGAAGAGCATCAGCCCAATACCTAGGATACCATACACCCCAAAGAGTGCGGCGTGACCATGCACTGCCGTTGTGTTGAGACCCTGCAGATAGTAGAGGGCAATCGGTGGGTTGATCGCAAAGCCAAAGATACCTGCACCTAGGAAGTTCCAGAAACACATAGCAATGAAGCAGTATATAGGCCATTTGTAGTCCTCAATCCACTTCGTTGCCTTCGAGAGCTTATAGTTGTGGTAGGCTTCCATCCCGATTAGTACGAGTGGGACAATCTCTAGTGCGCTAAACGTAGCTCCAAGAGCCAATACGCCAGTAGGTGTAGCACTGAAGTAGAGGTGGTGGAAGGTACCTAGGATACCACCTGCTAGGAAGATGATGGTAGAGAAGAGTACTGACGTTGTGGCAGACTTTATACGTAGTAGCCCCAGACGGCAGAAGAGGAAGGCAGCAACAACCGTAGCGAATACCTCGAAGAACCCTTCTACCCAGAGGTGCACTACCCACCAGCGCCAGTACTCGGCGATGGCCATGTGTGTCTGGCGACCATACATTAGACCTGCAGCGTAGAAGAATGCAATGGCTAGCGAAGCGATGATGAAGAGGGTCAGTAGATGACGGTTCTCATCCTTGCGCTTGAGGGCCGGTATCAGAGCACGGATCATCAAGAAGAGCCAGAGCACGAGACCTACCAAGAGGAGGATCTGCCATATGCGACCGAGCTCTACGTACTCATAGCCTTGGTGACCGAGCCAGAAGTTCTCGATGAGTCCGAGCTTCTGCATCACACCCATCCACTGTCCGACTAAGGAGCCTACAACGACAAAGATGAGGGCACCGAAGAGGACATTCACCCCGAGGGCTTGATACTTCGGTTCTGTACCTGATACGGCAGGTGCTATATACAGACCCGTGGCAAGCCAAGAGGTAGCGATCCAGAGGATAGCCAGCTGGACGTGCCAGCTACGAGAGACAGCCTGTGGTAGGAAGTCCTGTATAGGCAGGCTGAAGAGAGCATCTCCCTCTACCCCATAGTGTGCCGTGATTGCCCCCAGCACCATCTGTACGAGCATCAGTGCCGATACAATCCAGATGTACTTGATTGTAGCACGCATAGAGGCGGTAGGCTTCATGCCACGTAGGGGGTCTTCTGTAGGCAGGGGACCCTCTTCGTCCTCCTTACTTTGTGCATAGTAGTAGACGAGGATACCCACGGCTGTCAGTAGCATGAGTACGCTGAAGCCTGACCAGAGATGAAGGGACGTTGGGGCAACGTTACCGATGACAGGGTCGTGAGGCCAGTTGTTGGTGTAGCTGACATCACTGCCTGGACGGCTAGCAACGCAGACCCAAGAGGTCCAAGCAAAGAAGGCGTTCATCTTGGCCATCTTTGCTGGGTCTTCTAGGCTCTTGCCTCGCAGGGCATAGTCGGAGCGGAGCTTCACATACTCAGGAGCATCATCGCCGAGGAATAGCTTGGCGTAGTGCTCTCCCACTTCCCGAGCTGCCTCAGCGCGTAGAGGAGAGTAGGTGATGATACCCGTGGTGGGGTCATAGGTGTTCTTACGCAGCTCTTGGCGTAGGAGTACCTGATACTTTGCCTTCTCTTCCTCGGGGAGGGTGGAGTAGTCTAGCCCGTCTTGTTCGGCGAGCTTACGAAGCATGATTACAGACTCTCGGTGGAGGTAGTCAGCGTTCCAGTCTGGAGCGATGTAAGCTCCATGCCCCCAGATGCTACCTACAGTCTGTCCACCGATGGATTGCCAGACGTTCTGACCATCCTTGATGTCTTGACCCTCGAAGAGTACCTCTCCCTCCGTTGTCACCACCTGCTTGGGGAAGGGGGGCATGGTGCGGAAGATTTCCACTCCGAAGAAGCCAAGCACCCCAAACGACAATAGAATGACTGTCGCTAGGGCATACCATAGTTTCTTTGGTGTCATGAGTGATAGGAATAATGATTATGTATCAATATTTACAATTGTTTATCTATACTTGTTTTAAGTAAATAGAAACCACTGCAAATATAAAGCATTTTCTATTTATCCACCCTCCGTGTTGTCCTCTTTGCTTAGGGGAGGGCGTCTCGATACGTCCATCTTGTTTGGAGGGAGTCCTCTCGGAGGTGTCTTTGCTCTAGTTCTGGTAAGAGGCAGGTCTGGAGTAGTCTAGGCTAGCTCGGCAGTCTCGCTCTGTGAGGAGGGGAAAATCTTTCGAATTGTGCTAGTTGCACCAGCCATATTCATCCTGCTTCCTTCATAGAGTTATCGGGGAAACCTTCTCAATCACCTATCATAGGTGGCGGTCTTCATCTATGATAGGTGGATGTTGTCACCTATGATAGGTGATTGAGGGGGATATAGGAAAAAGCTAAGCTAGTGGTAGGGAGAGAGTGGATGGAGGGGGCTACAAAAAGCAGATGTTTCAGGTAGTAATAGGTGTGAGGTAGGGTAAGGTATATGGTGAAGAAGGATACAGAGATAGGTGAAGGATGGCTGTGTCTCTCATCTAGTGAAGGAAGTCTTGCTGGTCTAGAAGAGAGAGGGTTGGGAGTCTGGTAACGGAGCTATTAGAGGCTCAATAAAGGAAGTTTTAGTAGTTCAGTGGCGGAAGCATTGAAGGTCGAGAAAAGGTGGTATTAGAGGATTGGTAAAGATCGTGTTGCCCTTCCCCTCAAGTAGGTATTTTAGCCTTGGAAGACAGAGTTAGGGTAGTCTTTCCTTATCTTTGTGCTTAGTAGAGCCAAAGAGAGCCTTACCTTGCCAGAGAGGTTCTGACTTTTCACCTTCCGATCTTCGCATACATCCCTCCCTATATCTGTGCTACAAGCCAGCTATGGGTGTGGACTGCACCTTGGGGACGAGGCCCTTGGCTCCTCAGCGTTCATTCATTTAATACATCATGTCATGAAGAGTATTCTTTTCCGAGCAACTCTTGCGCTTTGCCTACTTATATATGTAGGGATAGGTGCGTTCGCTCAGCACTCAGAGACGACAGGAAGTATCGTGGGCACCGTCGTAGACGCTTCGACACACGAGGCCCTTCCTTACGTCCAAATCATTATCAAGGGGACCACCGTAGGTACGACCACAGATGCTAACGGTGCCTTTATTCTGCCTAACCTGCGTCCTGGGACGTACATCCTGGAGGCACGCCTCCTCGGCTATGCCTTGGAGTCAAGTGGAGTGGCGATACAAGCGGGACATAGTCGCCACCATGACTTCTATCTACGTCAGCAGGCTATCGACCTAGACGGTGTGGTCATCTCTGCCAATAGACACGAGACTATGCGTAGGAGTGCTCCGAGTCTTGTTACGGTACTTTCTCAGGAGATCTTCCAGAAAACTCACTCCGATAACCTGAGCCAAGGCCTGCGCTTCCAGCCTGGACTTAGAATAGAGGATAACTGTCAGAACTGTGGGTTCAACCAAGTACGTATCAACGGACTCGAAGGTGCCTATTCGCAGATCCTCATCGACAGTCGCCCTGTATTCAGTGCGCTGGCAGGAGTATATGGTCTGGAGCAGATCCCTTCGTCTATGATCGAACGTGTGGAGGTAATCCGAGGAGGGGGCTCGGCACTCTTCGGCGCAAATGCTGTCGGAGGGGTCATCAACGTGATCACACGTGAACCACTGAGGAACTCCGCTAGCCTGCGCCACAGCTACACCAGCTACGAGGGTGCGGATTACCGCTATACTTCGCTGATGCCTACCACGAGCTTCAACGGCGCTCTTGTCACAGAGGATCGTCGGGCTGCAGCGATGGTCTTCGGTCAGCACTCCCGCAGGGGGATGGTAGACATCGACGGAGATAGCTTCACCGATATACCCGAGCTGAAGAATAGAGCCCTTGGCTTCCGCTCCTATTATAAGACGGGTATGTACAGCAAGCTCACAGCGGAATATCGCTCCATGCACGAGTATCGCCGTGGGGGAGATCGCCTCAGTGAGGCTCCCTTCCAAGCCCGTATATCGGAGTACCTCCAGCACTTCGTCGATGGAGGAAGTCTGCGGTTTGATCAGGCTACGGCTTCGGGTAAAGATCAGTTTAGCCTCTACGCATCTGCCCAGCAGGTACTGCGTAAGAGCTACTATGGTGGCGGGGACTATGCCGGAGACTTGCTAGATCCACTGAAGACCCTTCCCCGAGGAAACGCCAATGGCACTCCCCTCGAGAAGGAGCAAGCACGCAAGTATCAAGAGGCATACGACGAAGCCCTAAAGGCCCTCACCTCCTATGGCGAGACCAAGGGGCTAGATGCCCAAGTGGGTGGTAACTACATCCACCACTTCCCTCGCTCCTTTACTCTCACAGCTGGGGCAGAGGGTACCTATGCAACCCTTCGTGACAAGAGCGGCTACCGCTCACAAGCTATCGACCAAGTCACCTGGACATTCTCCCAGTACGATCAGATCGAGTACACGAACGACCGCTGGAGCGTCCTCCTCGGTGGTCGTCTGGACTATGTGCGCCTACTGCAGGGGGGTAAGCTAAGCATCGATCCCCTGCTTATCCTAAGCCCTCGTGCCAATGTACGCTTCTCTCCAACGAAGGATCTTAGCCTACGTCTCTCGTACAGCGAGGGCTTCCGTGCTCCACAATTCTTCGACGAAGAGATGCACGTACAGCTGGCAGGTGGTGAACCCAAGGAACGTGTCCTAGGGAAGGATCTCAAGGAAGAGCGTTCACGCAGCCTAAGCCTATCTGCAGACTGGTATACCGCCTTCGGTGGCTGGCAACTCAATGTCATGGGCGAGGGCTTTGCTACCTTCATTAAGAATAAGTTTACCCCTGACAGTGAGGATGGTGTCCTCAATCCCTCCACTGGGAAGCACGTGATCACAATCCAGAACATGAAGGGCGCCCCTAGCAAGGTATACGGGGTCAATCTCGAGGGAAAGCTAGCCTACCGCCGCCTCTTTGACCTGCAGGGTGGACTCACGCTCCAGCGTAGCCTCTATGGAGAAGAAAAGGAACTCTTCGGCGAGGATGCGAATACCGGTCAGAAGCGTATAGCCACCAAGGACTACGAACGTACCCCCAATGTCTACGGCTACCTCACAGGGACAATTCACCCCACACGTGCCCTAAGCCTTACCCTCTCGGGTACCTATACAGGTGGGATGAAGGTACCACATGAGCCCTATGATGGCTTCGACAAGCTCGGGGTACCTGCTGGTAAGATCCGCCCCGATGGCCACTTTGAGTTTGAGCAGGACGGCACTCGTTACCGTGGGGTAGCCGACGGGCACGCCTATCTCTACAATGCGAAGCCATTTGTAGACCTTGACCTTCGGGCAAGCTACGCCTTTGAGCTCACTTCGCTCGTGAAGCTGACGTTAGAGGCGGGGGTGCAGAACTTCCTGAACGCCTTCCAGCGTGACACCGATATGGGACCAGGACGAGCCTCGGCCTATGTCTATGGGCCGAACCAGCCCCGTCGCCTCTACCTCTCCGCCACCCTCGATCTGTAGCCTTTGTCTCATTTGTATCACTTGCGCCCCTACCTCTACCGCTTGTGTAGAGGTAGGGGCGCAGAGGTATCGGGGGAAACTCCCTAGAGGTATCGAGGGAAACTAAGAGAAGGTATCGGGGATACCTCATGAGGGGTTACGGGGATACCTCCAGCGAGATGCTGAGAGGCTTTTGTTTGCGGGGATTAGATTGCCTTTGCTTTCTGAAAGGAAAGAATTTGAGAGGGGGAAACTTGCTCGTTTCAGTCAGGTAATAATAGTACCTTTGTAACTCATTAAGTAGAATAATGACAACACCTACTCCGTCATCACCACTGCTCCGCACTACGCTCCGCCTAGGTACTTCCTTTGGTGTGGCTCTGGCTGCTCTCTCAGGGATGCGCCTTTTGGGGGTATACATCTCTCCGCTCTTTTTCCTGTTGTACTTGGCGCTACTTGTGTATATTCCCATTGTAGCTTTCCGAGCAGCGCGAGCTTATCGAGACCAGAATCACCCTACGGGACCTTACCCTTTCATGTTGAGCTTTAGCTTCGTAGTCTTGCTCCATGTCTTTGGGGCAATAGTGGCCTTGATCCCCCAGTACTTCTACTTTCGTGACGTTGCTCCTATGCTTCTAGAGCCGATGCTGACTCAGATGCGGTCTATGAAGGGTATAGGAAGTCCTGCCGAGGTAGAGCAAATGATTGAATCGATACGAGGAATCAGCCTCTTGCAGTGGCTCTGGACGGATTATTGCTTCACGATCTTCCTTGGAGCTATATGGGGGACGATTACGGGGCTCATACTGAAAAGGAACTAGAAGACTATGGATATATCCGTTGTAATCCCACTCTATAATGAAGCTGAGTCTCTACCTGAGCTAGAGGCTTGGATTAGCCGTGTCATGCAGGCAAATGGCTTTAGCTACGAGATTATATTTATCAATGATGGTAGCACGGACAACTCGTGGGACGTCATCCAGGCACTGAGGCAACGTAACCCAAATGTGCGGGGCGTGAAGTTCAGACGTAACTACGGTAAGTCGCCAGGCTTGCAGTGTGGGTTTGCTCGTACACGAGGGGATGTCGTTATCACGATGGACGCAGATCTTCAGGATAGTCCTGATGAGATCCCCGAGCTCTATCGTATGGTACGTGAGGAGGGATATGACCTAGTGAGTGGCTGGAAGCAGAAGCGCTATGATCCAATACTGAGCAAGAACCTCCCCTCGAAGCTGTTTAATGCAACGGCTCGTAAGCTCTCGGGCATCCCCAACCTACATGACTTCAATTGTGGACTGAAGGCTTATCGCTCGGAGGTGGTCAAGAATATCGAGATCTACAACGATATGCACCGCTATATCCCCTACATGGCGAAGGTAGCAGGATTCTCCCGTATTGGGGAAAAGGTGGTACAGCATCAGGCGCGTAAGTATGGGACGAGTAAGTTTGGCCTCAGTCGCTTTGTCAATGGTTACCTTGACCTGATTACGCTATGGTTTACCTCTACCTTTGGGCGAAAGCCAATGCACTTTTTCGGTTTGGGTGGGAGCTTGATGTTCCTCGTTGGCTTCATTGCTTTAGCTGTTGTCCTGATCTCGAAGCTGGTACATATTACCTCGGGGACACCTGCCCCTCTGGTCACTGATCGCCCGTATTTCTTCATCGCTCTTACGGCGATGGTGATCGGGACTCAGCTCTTCCTCACGGGCTTCCTTGCTGAGCTTTTCGCTCGCCAGTCTCAGGATCGAAATGACTATAAGATCGAGGAGGAGCTCTAGTGATTTCTCCCTATAAACCGACTATTCGACTGATGTTTTCCGTCTATCGCTTTTGCCAGAGAGGTGGCTTGCTCTGCCTCGCCTTCGTGGGAACACTTCTTCTCTCCTCGTGTGCCAAAGAATCCTCAAAGGCCGAGTACACGAAGCTCTCAGGAGAGGTCTTTCATACCTACTTCTCCGTCCAGTATGACCTCCCCGAGGACTACAGTGGAGCAGTGGACTCAACCTTCCATACATTTAGTCGCTCCCTCAATCCCTTTGATAGCGCAAGCCTCATTACGGCTATCAATAGAAATGAGTCTACACATACCGATAGCATGCTTCGAGAGGTCTTTGTGCAGGCAATGGAGATTTCCCGCAAAAGTGAGGGGAGCTATGATGTGACATGTGCCCCACTTATCAACCTATGGGGGTTTGGCTTTGAGCAGAAAGATAGCATCAGTCCACAGGTAATCGATAGTATCCTCCCCTTCGTAGGTTATCAGCTAGTTCACCTTGAGGGAAATGAATTGATCAAGGCTGACCCAAGGATGAAAATAGACTTTTCCTCTATTTCGAAGGGCTATTGTTCGGATCTCGTTGGTCGGGTACTCCTTGGCAAGGGTGCTACCAGTTACCTTGTGGAGCTAGGGGGGGAAATTGCCTTTAGGGGAACGAACCCCTCGGGTGAAGGTTGGGTCATAGGCATCGATAAGCCTATAGATGATGTGTCGGGTAGGATCAGTGAGTTTGAACTACGACTTCAGCTCCCTACTACACCTGGGGGACTAGCGACATCGGGCAACTACCGCAACTACCGAGTGATCAACGGGAAAAAGTATGCCCACACGATTGATCCCCGTACAGGTTATCCCATTCAGACGGATGTACTGAGTGCAACAATCCTTGCCCCCTCATGTATGCTTGCCGATGGACTTGCTACGGCTTGCATGACGTTGTCCTCAAAGGATGTCCCCGCCTTCATCGCTCGCTTCCCTGGGGTAGAATATATGCTGATACTGGGGGATGGTGCAGATCGTTTTCGTACGATCATGTCTCCTGGTTTCCAGCGTCTTGTCCTAGCTGAATAGGGATAGGGGTAGCCTTGCTCCCACCCCTTCGTCTGAGGCCTTTACACTTTAACCTCGCTGAACCTTGCCCTTGCATCTCTCCTGCCTTAGCCCTCTAGTCTCTTCAGAGTCCGTTCTCCTTCCTCTCCAGCCTTCACCTCACTAGTTACATAGCATTTTCCTTCGCTCGTCCTGCATGTATAGCCCTTTTCCTCTGAAACCAATTACCCCGTTATTATGAAAAAGATTCTTTTGTCTCTCTTTGCCCTTGCCCTCATTTTTAGTTGTACAAATAAGGGGAAAGGACAGGCTGGGCTGCAGGATAGCCTCGCTGTAGACTCCCTTGATTTTGCCTATCCTGTTACCCTAACACATGCTAAGGGGATGCAGGTCGTCAATCACGAGGGTTACAAGGAACTCTTCATCCTAGGTCCCGTGACAGGTGATACGCTTGGGCGATACATCCTCTATCCACGTGGCAAGCGTCCCTCCCTCGAGACGACGGCGCAGCTTATCCCTATCCCTGCCCGCACCCTAGGCAGTCTCTCTACCACAGACGTTGGGGTACTGCCCATACTAGGTCTACGGGATGTGCTGGTGGCATGTAGCGAACCTTCCAATATCAACGATAGCCTACTGCACCTAAAGGTTGAGCAAGGTCTCATCGCAAATATTGGTCAGGGAATGGGGCGAAATACCGAACAGATCCTCGCTACCCATCCAGACGTACTCCTGCAAAGTTTCAGTGAAAGCACGGATAAAGACCAAGAACTTATAGCAGCAGGTATCAGCACGATTACCATAAACAACTGGCAGGAAGAGAGTCTACTTGCCCGTGCTGAATGGTTGAAAGTGATTGGACTGCTCTTCGGTCGGAATGTACAGGCAGACTCAGTCTTTCGTTCCATTGAGGCTCGCTATCAGGAGGCATGTAACCTCGTAGCCTCCGTGCAGGATACGCTCCCAATTCTCTATGGGATCGACTATCAAGGCGTGTGGTATATCCCCAGTGAAGGCTCATACGTGGCCTCAATGCTTAGGGATGCCAAGCTTCGCTATGAGTTCGCCCCTCGTGGGGGTGCCAGTGAGGCGGTTAGCTTTGAGTATGTCTTCAGTCATCACCGCAATGCAGGCATATGGATCTGCGTTACTCCGCAGCGGCTGACGACGCTCCGTGAGTTCCTTTCTCTCAACGAACGCTACCAACATTTTGAAGCTGCCAAGGCTGGGAATGTATGGGTAGATCGGAAACGGAATAACTATGGTAGCTCGGACTTTTGGGAAGGAGCACCCTACCACCCCGACTTGATCCTCAAGGATTTAATCAAGGCTACTCGTCCTCAGCTACTGCCAGAGTATGAGCCGACTTACTTTGTGAAGCTGAAGTAATTACCCTCTGTTTGCTCTGTGTGATGAGGCTCAAGATCCCCTTCATCTTTCTTTCGCTCTCGCTCCTTACGCTCCTCGCCTTCGTCGCTGACGTAGCTTGGGGGAGTGTATCTATCCCAATTGGGGACGTGCTGGATGCGCTCCTAGGGAAGGGGGAAGAGACGACCTATAGCTATCTAATCCTACACTTCCGTCTACCTAAGGCGTTGACCTCCCTCTTCGCAGGGGCAGGTATTGCCGTGGCAGGGCTAATGATGCAGAGCCTTTTTCGTAACCCTCTTGCCGATACCTCCATCCTAGGTATCAATAGTGGTGCAGGCGTGGGAGTGGGCATCTATACGATGGCCTCTGCGCTTTTCCCTGGGGTCTTAGCCCTAGGATCAGGGGTGAATACTTGGGGGATCATCCTTGCCTCTTGCCTTGGTTCGCTTGTGGTGCTACTGGTAATCTCGGCTGTAGCAAGCCGAGTAGGGGATATGGTGTCGGTGCTGATTATTGGGGTGATGGTTGGGTTCTTAGCCAGTTCTGTTATCTCTATCCTCCAGTTCTTCAGTCACGAGGAAACCCTGAAGACGTACCTCATCTGGTCATTTGGCAGTGTCTCTACGACTACCTGGAGGCAGCTGGGCTTCATGCTCCCTGTTGTAGCGTTTGCCCTTCTGGCTTCGCTCTTGATGCCCAAGCAAATGAATGCCCTAAACCTCGGTGAGAGCTATGCTCGCTCCCTTGGGGTGAACATCCTATGGGTGCGCTATATGCTCATCGGGATCACCAGCATACTTGCCGGGGGCATTACCGCCTTCACTGGCCCGATTGCTTTCCTTGGGATGGCGGTACCACACTTCGTACGTTTACTCTTTCGTTCCTCTGACCATCGCCTGTTACTACCCGCTACGATGCTCGTGGGGAGCCTCGTCTTGCTGGTGTGTGATCTCTTGACGCAGGCTCCTGGATACCAGTTCGTTCTCCCCATCAATGCCCTGACCTCCCTCCTTGGAGCCCCCGTAGTGATTCTCGTAGTCTTGGGGCGGAAGAGAGGGAAAAAGATCTTTAGCTAATATGGTAGAGTGTCCTCACCTTTTGCTTGAAAATCTCTCGACGGGCTATGCTGAGCCTCGAGGTAGGCGTACGGTTTCCTCGGAGCTAAACCTAGGTATAGCCTCGGGTGAGGTAGTGATGCTTATGGGGCCTAATGGTAGTGGGAAGTCTACCCTCATGCATACTATAGCTGGTCTGCTCCCTCCACTATCTGGACAGGTGAAGATCTTGGGGCGAAGCCTTGCTCGCCTAGGGCGTAGAGACGTTGCACGGGCACTAAGTCTGGTACTGACTGAGCGGGTAGATGGGGGGAATATGACCGTGTGGGATGTCGTTGCACTAGGACGCTATCCCTATACGAACTTCTTCGGCAAACTTCAACGTGAAGACGAGAAAATGGTTTCTGAAGCCATTGAGCAGAGTCACCTGAAGGGGATGGAGCAACGTCTCATCGCTGAGCTCAGTGATGGTGAGCGGCAGCGCGTGATGGTGGCTCGGGCTTTGGCTCAGGACACACCGCTTATCCTCCTCGATGAGCCGACGGCACATCTTGACCTTCCCTCTCGTCTGGATTTGGTGTTGATGCTCCGTAGACTTGCCCATGAGTTGGGTAAGAGTATGCTTATCTCCACCCATGAGCTTGACCTAGCACTGAGCTGGGGCGATAGGTTGTGGCTGATGGATCGGGAGGGGAAGGTCGTCTCGGATATTCCCGAGGCACTCGTGCTCGGGGGGCATGTGGGACGTGTCTTCGGGACTGAGGAGCTGAGCTACGATGTCGAGCGGGGAGAATTCTTAGTGCAAAGGGAGGATCTTCGTCCTATTTGCCTAGTAGCAGAGGGTATACCTAGCGAGGATCACCGTGTCTATTGGACGATGCATGCGCTCTCACGGCTTGGTTATAAACGCTCAGAGGATACAGAGACTGGGCTAAAGTTGGTAGTGACAGCGACAGATTGGCAGATTAAGGATGGCGAAGAGGTGCGTAGTTACGGGAGCTTAACAGACTTGGTCTCGGCACTTTCATAGGTCGATCAGTACAGGCTTTGCGGTGCTTGCCTTGCTCTCCAGCGATGGAGAGTGAGGCTTTTTAGTTCTAAGGGCTAGGGATGGGGGATGGGAGGTTACGGGGGAACCTGTGAAGAGGTATCGGGGGAACCTTTCGGGAGTTTACGGCGATACCTCGTGAGGGGTTTCCTCGGTACCTGTCTGAGGGAGGATGAGGGTGTGGCGAGATGGGGGTAAAAGGGGTAATCATCTAGGGAGACTAGGAGGGTGGGAGCATACACAGGGTACAAATATGGATGACAAGTGGGGGTAGTGGAGGGGTACTTTGGGAGGCAAATGAACTAGGGAGCTTGGAAGGTAGGGCGAAAGAAGAAGCACGAAAATGATGGACAGCAAGCGGATAAGCCCAGCTCTACTTTTCGTATAGGTTCGCTCTGCGCTTTGCTGTCTACTATTCGCAGTTTCTTCTTGTGGGTGTGGGGGCTTTTGTGTATCTTTGCGAAGATTTTTACGCTACTAGCTGAGTGCCCCTATGCATACAGACCAGTATAAACTCTGCCTAAGGACGCTATCCGAGGGCGACCATGAGTACTCTTGGCTCTTAGAGGATAAGTACTTCCAGAGCTTCGAGGCAAATGGCATTGAGGGAGGCGAGGTGGAGGTACACCTTCACCTTCACCGCATGGGGAGTATCTTCAACCTTACTTTCTCCTACAATGGCGTGGTAGATACCACGTGTGATAGGTGCCTCGATCCGATGGAGATCGATATAGAGGCCGAGCGGGAGCTGATCGTAAAGTTTGGCTCCGAGTATCGGGAGGAGAGTGACGAGATCCTTGTCATCCCTGAGCTGGATGGCGTGCTGGATTTGGAGTGGCTCCTCTATGAGGATATTGTACTCTCCCTGCCTATGCAGCGTCTGCATGACGAGGGAGACTGCAACGAGGAGATGATGGAGATCATCCATGGGGTGCAGAGCGAAGAGATCGCTAGCGCAGCGCAAGATGCGGGGGAGGATGAAGAGGAAAGTATGATCGATGAGCGCTGGGCAGCCCTCAAGGAATTAAAGCGAGATTAGTAATTCAAAACAAAATAGATTATGGCACATCCTAAAAGAAGACAGTCTAAGACCCGTACCGCTAAGCGTCGTACACATGACAAGGCAGCTATGCCTACGCTAGCCAAGTGCGCCAACTGTGGAGCATGGCACGTCTACCACACCGTGTGCGGTGAGTGTGGTTACTACCGCGGTAAGCTCGCTATCGAGCAAGCTTAGTCCTTCACTCTGGACAAACAAAGGAAGCCCCAAAGGTCGCTTTGGGGCTTTTTTTGTAACTTCGCGCTCGATATTTTTATACATGTTCAAGCGTAGCAAGATAACCCCTGCTATCCGTATATCAGAAATAAAAAACCTATGAGCATCATCAACGCAGCTATTACAGCTGTCGGAGGTTATCTCCCAGAAGATAAGCTGACTAACGCCGACCTCGAGAAGATGGTCGACACGAATGATGAGTGGATTATGACCCGTGTGGGTATACGCGAACGCCGTATCCTCAAGGACCCCTCAAAGGGGGCATCGTACCTGGCTATCCAGGCGGTCAAGGATCTCTTCCAGCGTAATAACATCGATCCGAAGACGATTGATGGTATTATCCTTGCTACCAATACCCCAGATTACCATTTCCCCACGACCTCCTCGATCGTAGCTCATGAGACTGGCTGTGTCAATGCCTTTACATTCGACCTACAGTCTGCCTGCCCTAGTTTTATCTATGCCCTAGAGGCGGGTGCAAACTACATCCGGTCAGGTCGCTACAAGCGTGTGCTTGTCGTAGCTGCGGAGAAGATGTCAGCTGTCACGGACTACACCGACCGAGCTACGTGCCCTCTCTTCGGTGATGGAGCAGGCTGTGTACTGCTTGAGCCTACCGAGGAGCACTCAGGGGTGCTGGATGCTTACTTCCGTACCGATGGGGTAGGGAAGACTAACCTCATCATGAAGGCTGGTGGGTCTGCCTGTCCCCCTTCACACGAGACGGTTGATGCTCGTATGCACTACGTCTATCAGGAGGGTGCCGCTGTCTTCAAGCAGGCAGTCAAGGGGATGTCCTCCAGCTGTCACCTCGTGATGGAGCGTAATGGTCTTACGTATGACGATATCGCCTGGGTAGTACCTCATCAAGCCAATTTGCGTATTATCGACGCCGTGGCTCGCGAGATGCAGGTACCTCTGGATCGCGTGATGGTCAACATTGAGTACCGAGGTAATACCAGTTCTGCCACTATCCCTATCTGCCTCTGGGAATTTGAGCAAAAGCTCCATAAGGGAGATAACCTCATCCTTACCTCCTTCGGTGCAGGCTTCACTTGGGGTGCCGTGTATGTGAAGTGGGCTTACGACCCGAAGCACTAAGTCACCCTCTAGGAGACCTTGCCTGTCCCCCTCCGTGTGCGGGCAGGCAAGGTCTCCCTTTTCTATCCCACCCCTACACTTAGCACTCGGATGAGCGAAGTATCAGTAAGTCCCCAGCACCGCTCGGGCTTCGTCAATATCGTAGGTAACCCCAACGTCGGGAAGTCTACCCTGATGAATCTCCTCGTGGGTGAGCGTGTCTCCATCATCACCTCTAAGGCACAGACTACGAGGCATCGCATTATGGGTATTGTCAATACCCCTGAGCTACAGATCGTATACAGCGATACCCCCGGAGTACTACGTCCGAGCTATAAGCTGCAGGAGAGCATGCTGGAGTTCTCTGAATCTGCCCTCGGAGATGCAGATGTGTTACTGTATGTAACAGATACGGTGGAGACCGCAGACAAGAATGAGTTTTTCCTGAATCGTGTGCGGGGGATTAAGTGTCCACTGATTCTAATCATCAATAAGGTCGATCTGACGAATGAGGAGGCACTTGTTGCCCTTGTAGAGCGGTGGCATAAGGAGCTTCCCGAGGCAGAGATTATCCCACTATCAGCGCTAAATAACTTCAATGTCGAGGCACTCCGTCGGCGAATTGAATCGCTCATTCCTCCCTCTCCTCCCTACTTCGATAAGGATGCTTTAACCGATAAGCCTGCTCGCTTTTTCGTGACAGAGATTATCCGTGAGAAGGTACTCCTCTATTATCAAAAAGAGATACCCTACTCTGTGGAAGTGGTGGTAGAGACCTTTAGGGAAGAGGTAGACCGCATTCATATCCAAGCACTAATTGTAGCGGAGCGAGAGAGCCAAAAGGGCATCATTATCGGGCATAAGGGGGCAGCACTGAAGAAAGTAGGTACGATGGCTCGCCGAGATATGGAGCGGTTCTTTGACAAGCGTATCTTCCTGGAGCTCTTTGTGAAGGTCGAGAAGGACTGGCGCAATAGAGATAACCTACTTCGTGCCTATGGCTACCGCCTAGACTAGGCACATCCCTACCCAAACAATAGATAGAAATAGAATATGAGTCATCTAGTAGCCATCGTTGGACGTCCGAATGTGGGTAAGTCCACTCTCTTCAACAGACTGACCCAGACGCGTGGGGCAATCGTCAGCGAGGAGTCAGGTACGACACGAGACAGGCAGTATGGGAAGGTCACTTGGCTTGACCGAGAGTTCTCGATCGTCGATACAGGCGGATGGGTTGTAGGGAGTGAGGATGTCTTCGAGGGCGAGATCAATAAGCAGGTTGAGATCGCTATGGAGGAAGCTGATGTGATCCTCTTCGTTGTTGATATCGAGGGTGGTACGACAGACCTTGATGACGAAGTAGCATCGAAGCTCCGCAGGACAAAGAAGCCCGTACTCCTAGTTGCCAATAAGGCCGATAACTATACACAGCATTATGCTGCAGCGGAGTTCTATGCTTTCGGTTTGGGTGATCCTATGCCCATCTCTGCAGTCAATGGCAGTGGGACGGGAGACCTCCTTGATGCTATCGTTAGTCATCTACCAGAGGGAGAGGCTGAGGATGAACCCCTAGATGCTCCGCGCATTGCTATCGTAGGACGTCCCAACGCAGGTAAGTCCTCCCTCATCAACGCTTTTATAGGAGAGGAGCGGAACATTGTGACCAACATAGCTGGCACTACACGAGACTCTATCTATACGCATTACTCTAAGTTTGGTATGAACTTTTACCTTGTCGATACTGCAGGTATCCGTAAGAAGGGTAAAGTGAACGAGGATCTAGAGTACTACTCTGTCCTTCGCTCCATCCGTGCTATTGAGAATGCTGACGTCTGCGTGCTTATGCTGGATGCTACCCGAGGGATAGAGAGCCAAGACCTGAATATCTTCTCACTTATTCAGAAGAACAGCAAGGGACTCATTGTCTGCGTCAATAAGTGGGATTTGGTAGAGGAGAAAAGCAATACGGTGATTAAGACCTTTGAGAGAGCTATTCGTGAGCGACTCGCTCCCTTTACGGACTTCCCCATTATCTTCATCTCGGCTCTGACCAAACAGCGTATCTTCAAAGTCCTCGAGGAGGTACAGCAGGTCTACGAGCGACGTAGTAAGCGGATTCCCACACACCAGCTCAATGAGGTCATGCTCCCCATCATCGAGGCTACGCCTCCACCTGCGACCAAGGGTAAGTACATCAAGATCAAGTATGTCATGCAGCTCCCGACAGCGGTGCCTAGCTTTGCCTTCTTTGCCAACCTCCCTCAGTGGGTTAAGGAGCCCTATAAACGTTTCCTCGAGAATCAGATACGGGCACATTGGGACTTCTCTGGTACACCCATCAATATATTCATTAGAGAGAAGTAGTCGCGAGGCTGTTTCTCTCTACTCATGAGCCTTGTTGTGTGTTGTTGGGGTTTCCTGTAAACCTCTCCAGAGGTTCCCTCGTAACCTCCTGATCGTTTACCCCGTAACCTCCTGGGAGTTACCCCTGATACCTCCCAAGGGGTATCCCGGTAAACTATATTGAGCTTAGCTGTAAGCCTCGATTCACTTACTCCCATTTACTATTTACCCATCCCATGCAAAGCAAATATACCCTACTGAGTAGCGTGTATCGTTACCAGCCCTTCATGCGTACGGTGCTTAACCCCGAGGCAATTGCCCAGGATCTGCTAGAGACGGCTCCTGCTTACCTCCTGCGGTTTAAGGATCAGATTGTGGAAGCTCTGCGTAGTAACTACGGTGTACGTAGTGCGGAGACTACGCTAGAGATCTTACGCGATCTCGATGAAGAGAGCTATGTGGTACTACCTGCATACTCCATCCTCTTTGAGATGTATCGTGAGTATGGTAAAGAGCTAAGGTCTGAGGGACTCCGAGGGAGGGCGCTAGAGAAGTATGCTCCGACGGCTGGGATCAAGAAGACCCTAGAGCATTTTCACGAGGGTGAGATACCTGTCATCATGGATGGCTCACAGCCCGTATCCCTCGTTGTGGCAGTAGGTAATGAGCTACGTAGCCTGCTGACTCCAGAGAGTAAGCAGGGGGAGAAGCTCCTAGACTTCTTCGAGGAATATCAGACGTTCCTTGTAGCCTCTGAGGGGCTTCCCTTCCTTGCCTTCAATTACTCTCGTATGGTAGATATCATCGCTTCTGCAGGTAATGTAGGCTATCTGAGCGAGGATGAGGCAGGGGAACTTCTAGAGCATGTCGGGGGGCATGCTGAGCGACTCTTTAGTTCGTGGAATGCCTTCTGGGCCAGCGCAATCGTTGGGAAGGCTTGGCAAGCCTATGGCTCTGGGGCTAAGGGTAAGTACATCATCGAGGCCAAAGACTATACCCTCGGGATCTATGGACTCGCCTCCATGCAGGCTACGCCCTTCAAGCTCTTTGGCCTGTGGGAAGGTAGTGATATTGAGGCTCTGAAGGCTCTACTCGCACCGCTTGTTGATACTAAGGCAGAGGAGGAGTTGGGTAGGAAGGCTCGTGCACAGCTCGATGAGCGCAGAGCCTACCTAAGTAAACGAGGTGTTACTCTAGAGCTAGAGGGGAGGGCTCTGCAGCTGGCAGAGGAGTGCTTCCTCCGTCCTGCACGAGCCTCTGGTCTGGCATATTACCTGAAGGAAGAAGGGCTTACTCGGGAGTTTGTCTTCCCTCAAGATGACGAAGGGTGTGACTACAATTTCTGGTCACCGCTGACGAAGTGGCAGCGTAAGATGAAGATAGCCTTTGAGGCAGACGAAGTCCCATTTATGTATGCTAGGCGGCATATCTTCACCAATAAATGTATCTATCATGTCCGGCGCAAGAGCCTATTCTTTAAAGAGCTAGATAGGATTGAGTGGCGAGAGGCAGACTTCAGCTTCATGCCCTCTGGTGCAGGGTGGATTAGCTGTAAACTCCAGGGGGAGATCTTTGCAGACCTCCTCTTTGGGAAAGAGCGCATCCCAGACAAGACGACGTGGCAAATCCGTAGTATGAAAGATGAGGAACTGGCAGAGATACTCACCGAAGACCTCACGAATTTTCGCACGGCCTTTGCTGAACTTGTTACCCGCTTCTCAAAGTAGCGTCCACGGCACACCATCCCTTAGAGTAAACAAAGCCCCCCACTGACGAAACTACGTCAGTGGGGGGCTTTATTTGATGGAGCGTCCGAGCCGGTATCAGTGCAGAGGCACACGACGTGGCTCGCTCTCTAGGGGAAAGTTACTTCAGCTTGCTTGCTGCGGGCACCTCCGTGAAGGTACCTTCGTAGGCGCAGGTGAGGGTATAGAGCTTCGTAGTGTGATGGAAGATAAGCGTTCCCGTGACCTTGTACTTATTTTCGCCGAGTACATCGACACGGAGCTTACTGCCCTCAAGTAGCTTAGGCAGTAGAGGGTTACCAAAGAACTCCCTCTTTTTCCCATCCTTTATGAAGGTGATTGCCCAACCCTTCTCTTGAGCTTGCTCCGTGGTGTTATCGACGGTAAGTGAGATGTCTGTCCCCAGGAGAGACTCTGGAAGACGGATGGCAAGTCCCTCAGGGAGCTTGTCGAAATTGTCTTGGGTTGGTGCTGCAGGCAGTAGGATGAGCTCGGTGAGCTTCTTGCTCTTTGCCAGCTTAGAGATGAGGCTGGACTTTACGTTCGCTGTGTCGTAGTTGAGGCTCTGAGGCTCTACCTCCTTATACTCTCTCAGGTCATCGAAGGGAAGGAAACCATCTCCTCCGACCTTGAACGAACCTAGGTAGTTTACATCCACTACCTGCTCCTTCTTGTCTGTACCTTCGAAGACGAGGTGTAGTTTTACCTCAAAGATATTTTTCCAAGGATCCTTGACAGAGAAAGTGAGGGTACTACCTTTCTTAGCTGTGGTGTTCCCGTTATGTCCGAAGACCTTTGCCTCTGATGAGGCATCTCCTCGATACATTATTGTCCATGTGTTGGTGGTTGCATCTCCTTGGGAGAGGTCAATCGCCTTATCCTTTAGGTTTGAGGGGATACCCATATAGATGTATTCAGGTTGAGTTTGTAGGGTACCCATGCCTGCAGGCTCTGCAGGAAGGAAGCCAATGTTGTAGGGTGCATTAGCCCCAAATCTCAAGCCGAAGGAAGCTGCGAGCTTTATCTGCTTGATGACGTTGTTTGTGATGATGCTGTTGGCTCGCTTGGCCTCTTCTTCTCGCTTCTTTGCTTCAGCCTCTCTACGGAGTTGTTCTCGCTTGGCTCGCTCGGCGTCGTCATTGTTCTTGCTACGACAACCTGAGGTTACTAGACCTAGGGCGAGCGTAAGCACAAGGAGACCTCGCACCTGTAGGTGTAGATGTGATTTCATCTTATAAATTGGAGTTTGTGAATAGAGAGGAGTGTTTCTCTTCTCGGTGCAAAGGTACAGCATCTGAGGGAAATAGAGTGCATAATGTGTGATATGAGCCTTGTGATGATAGGAGTGGAGGGACAGAGATGTATGGTCTACTAAATTGTCTAAATTTGCTGGTGCTGCTAAGCTACACTAGCTCGATACCCCCCTGAGAGGTATCGAGGGAAACCCTCTTGAGGTACCCCCGTAACCTCTCTTGAGGTATCCCCGTAACCTGTCTTGAGGTACCCTCGATACCTAGTTGAAGAGGGTGGGGAGTATGGGCAAAAGAGTACCCTATACTCTACCTTAGGCTTTTGTGTATCTTTGTGGCTGTGCTGAGCGTTATCTAAGAGAGTCTACTGTGTATACGCCTTGAGGACATGCTTCGCATCGGCTGTTGAGTGAACGAGATAAATAGAATGACAAGATAAACTACACCCTAATGAGACACAGACGAAGAACCATCCAATCCTTCGCTGGGGTACTGCTCTGTGGTCTAGCCCTCACACTGGCTGAACCTACAGAAACCTTTGCGCAGACACCACACGAGACGATCTCGGTGTCCTTCAAGGACAAAGATCTCTCGAGTATCCTCGATTTCATTGCCCGACAAAGTGGGTATCGAATCGACTATGAACCCGAGGTTAAGACGGGGGGCTATAAGGCTACCGTCTCCTTCGATGAGGTAAGCCCTGAGAAGGCTATAGCCGGTATTCTCAAAGGCACACCTTTCACTTACAGCATTAACGGCAAGACGATACGTGTCTTCCGCCTCCAGCAAGCCCCACAGGGGAAAAGTAAGATTACGGGGGTCGTGAAGGACGCTCTAGGTGCACCCGTGTTCGGGGCAAACGTCCGCATCAAGGGCACTAAGCTCGGAGGAACGACGGACGCAGAGGGTCGCTTTGCGATCACTACCGACCTCCCCTCGGGTGAGCTAGAGATTTCGAGTGTAGGGTACTTTAGTGCTACGGTACACTTTGAGGCTAATAAACCTGTCGATGCCACGATCAAGGAAAATGTAAAGCAACTAGGAGAGGTAGCGGTGATTGCCTATGGACGCCGCAATACTCGTGAGCTAGTCGGTGCCGTGAGCTCCATCAAGGCTGATCAGCTGAAGGACGCACCAGCCCCCTCAGTTGAAACGCTTCTTCAGGGACAGCTCTCTGGGCTAGAGGTGACGAACCAGTCTGGCTCTCCTGGTGGACGTGGTACGCAGATCAATATCCGAGGTATCAGTTCGCTCAACACGCAGGGAGTGAATGATGGTAGCCCTCTTTTCGTTGTAGATGGTGTGCCCCTTGCGAAGCTACCTTCGGATGTATCCGGGGGGATCAATGCTCTAGCAGGGATTGACCCTTCGACAATCGAATCAGTAGAAGTGCTGAAGGATGCTGCCTCTGCCTCGCTCTATGGTTCGCGCTCTGGTAATGGGGTCATCCTCATCACAACGAAGAAGGGGAAGTCGGGTAAACCTGAGTTTGGTGTCAACTTCTCTCAGTCGATCTCTTTCCTACCAGCTACTCCCCTTCAGATGAGGGGGCATGGTGAGCGTAGAGTGCATTACCTACTAGCACAGCACCAGAGGACCGGACACTACGATTGGCGTACAGACCAATCAGTCTTCCCCAAGGGCTATGCGAACTCCTACGGCTGGGGGCCAAGCAACGATGGGTCGTACGACTACTTCTGGGGTAATGGGAATGTCCTATCTGCAGACCAACTCCCTCCTGCCTCAGTACAAGACTCCCTGAACTCATTCTACAACAACGATACGAACTGGTGGAAGTACATCTTCCAGGTAGGTAAGGTCACCAATGCTGACCTCTATGCCTCGGGAGGGAATGACAACGTCCGCTACCTCGTCAGCGCAGGCTACTACGATGAGCGAGGCATACAAATCAATTCAGGGTTTAAGCGGGCTACCTTCCTCTCAAACCTAGATCTACGCCTAGCACCGAAGTTAAATGCCTTCACTCGTCTGAACCTAGCCTATAATAACCAAGATGCAGCCAATGGTGCGAAGCTGCAGGGGCTAGCTGTAGACCCTAAGGAAGCACCTACTGTCATGCCTGGTAAGGGATCGGCAGCAGAGGAGGAGACACTACGGAAGATACGAGATACAAAGGCACGCAATGTGATGTTCAACGCTCGTCTGAGTGTGGGGCTGGACTACGAGTTTATCCGTAACCTTAAGTTCTCCACTTCGGCTTCTGGAGATGTGTATTACAGCAATAACCATATCTTCAAGCCTTCCTATCTCAATTATAATAAGCTCTCTTCTGTAGAGTCTGCTCGCTCCATGATGGCGATGATCCAGTGGGAGAACATCCTTTCCTACCGGTTCAATCTGAAGAATACCCATAACTTCGACCTCATGGCTGGCGTAACCTATAACTATGACCTGCTGGAGAGCATGGAGGGACGTGCGCAAGGAGGACCAACAAACCGCATCCGTGAAATCGGAGAAGGATGGCCTAAGCTCCGCACTACACAGGGTATCACAGAGGCACTGCAGTCTGTGAAAACAAACCGTGAGGAGCAGGCCATGCTCAGCTATCTAGCTCGCGTGTCATACAACTACAAGAAGAAGTATCTAGCTGAGGCCTCGATCCGCTATGACGGTTCGTCTGTCTTCGGCAGTGATGTGCGCTGGGCACCCTTCCCTTCTGTGGGACTTGCTTGGGCGTTCAGTGAGGAGAGCTTTATGAAAGACCTCTGGTTCCTTAGCTTCGGGAAACTTCGTGCTTCGTGGGGTAAGTCCGGACAGAAGTTTCAGGAAGCCTACCTCGCACATGGCTTGATGGAGGAGAGTAACACCCACCTCGGAGAGGCTGGGCTTATCCCCAGCTCCATGGCCAATAGTCGCTTGACATGGGAGAAGAGTGACCAGTATGACCTAGGGTTGGATATGGATTTATTCAACTATAGAGTGAAGCTAAAGCTTGACTACTACTACAAGTATTCCTATGACCTCTTGATGCAGATTCCTACCCCTGGGAACTTCTTCAGAGCCAAGAAGACTTGGGCTAACACCTCCGCTATCTCTAACGAAGGGCTTGAGCTTGACCTGTCAGCAGACATCATCAAGAGGAAAGACTTCTCTTGGATGCTACGCTTCAATATAGCTCGCAACTGGAACCTCTTCAGGAAATCCTACGGAGATACCGACCTCGATGATAAGGTACTGGGTCGTCCTATCTATGGGATCTATACCTACAAGGATGAAGGTCTCGTGCAGGATGAGTCTGAGATCCCTTATTACTACAACCAGCTTGGTAAGCGTAACCCACTCTACTTCCAGAACGAAAACTATCCACTGCGTGTAGGGGGACGTAAGATCAAGGATCAGAATGGTGATGGACGCATCGATAGTAAGGACATGTACTACGCTGGTAGTGCCCTTCCCCAAGCCTATGGGGGGATCACCAACCAGATTACCTACAAGGACTTCACGCTGAATGTGCTCTTCACTTACACCCTTGGTCGTAAGATGATGAACATGGTTAAGAATGGCGCCTTCAACTTCAACCAGAAGTTCGGTGTCGTGATGAATGACTTCAACAAGGCAACGTTCTGGAAGAAGCCAGGAGACAAGACCCAGTTCCCTTCACTGGACTTTGCTGATAGTGGCTACATCGGACAGTTCGATGGTGATATAGATAGCAACATAGAGACAGTCAGCTACCTTCGCCTCAAGCAACTCTCCCTCTCCTACAGCCTCCCTGCAAACTGGGTGAAGCGCTTCCGTCTGAAGGATGCTCGTATCTACCTCTCTGGAGAAAACCTCTTCCTGCTGACCAATTACTCGGGCCTCGATCCTGAGATTGTCAATCCCTACACAGGGAAGGATACGGGAGAGATGTATCCCCTTAACCGTAAGTTCTCTCTTGGACTTAACCTAAAGTTCTAAACGATGCGTTACAAGATAGCACTGCTTCTTCTCCCCCTCGTGGTCTCTTCCTGTAAGCTAGACTACACACCGGAGAATGCAATCACATATACGAATGCTTTCGCTTCAGAGAGCGAGCTAAATACGACCACATCCTCCATACACTTCTACATGAATAACTGTATGGATGCTGTCTCTGTCCTTACCCAAGCTGGTCTCAGAGCCGATGAGACACAGAGCGCAGATGAGCTGAGGGATTGGAACCCTCAGACCATCCTTCAGAGTGGGGCTGACTGGACGGGAGTGTACGACATGATCTTCGAGGCAAACCTCTTGCTGGATAACATCCATCGTACGCAAGGTCTCACAGAGGATCGCTATAACTATCATACGGGGCAAGCTCACTTCGCCCTTGGGTTTGGTTACTTCCTTCTCTCCCGAGGTTACGGGGAGGCCGTAGTGACCGCTAACTCTAAGGAGATCCGTATCTATCCACTATCCAGCATGCTTGACGTGGTGAATAAGGCCATTGAGCATGCCGAGCGAGCCTATAGCGTCTTGCCTACCTATGATAAGCTACGTAGCGTGAGTGGTGGCACACTCTCCTCTAAGCAATATGCTTCTAAGGGTAATGCTGCTGCGCTCTTGGCTCACCTCTATGCGTGGAAGGGGAGCATCATAGACCTCTATGGAATCTCAGGGGAGACCTCACAGACTGCTTACCAGAAGAGTGTCGAGTACTCTACGAAGATCATCGGGGGCGAGGCTGGAGCCTATTCTCTTGTCTCTACGCCAGAGGATCTCTGCAAGTTGCTCTCCAACCCCGAGGCAAACAACCCCGAGGAGATCTTTAGCCTTGCCTACGACAAGAGCCGAAGCAATACTGCTGTCACACACAACGATGTGGCATCAGCCTTCGCTATGTGGCCCGTAGACAAGACAAAGACCCTAGGGGATATTGCGACGGCTTCCTTCCGTCTCTTAAAGAGCACAATCCTCACTCTTTATCCTGATGCAAGCGATAAACGTCGGCAGGCCTTCTTCTACAAGTTCAACGAGGCTCATGTCGTCGATGGGAAGGATTATGCCATCCCATACAAGTTCCGTGAGGCGGTATTCATGAACGATGCTTCTGCTCCCTCTGGACTATCGTTTGTGAGTATCAATGCTAACTATGTTTACTGGAGGCTTGCAGATATTTACCTGCTGCGTGCCGAGTGCTATGCGAAGCTGGGTAATGAAGGTCTAGCCAAGGCTGACCTGAATAAAATCCGCGAGCGTGCAGGTGCCGTAGCCTATCCACGTACGGGTGAGAGCGACCTCAAGCTGGCTATCTTTAGAGAGCGTGAGCGTGAGTTCCTAATGGAGAATGACTCTCGCTACTACGATATACTCCGTAATGGATATTATCGTACAGAGCTTCTTGGGAAGTTCCAGCAGCTCAGTGCAAGTGATGTAGCAGGTGGAGCACTCTCTCTACCTATTCCTCAGAGTGCTTGGCAGGATCGAGATGGTAAGATCGTAAACCATCGTATCCTGCAGCGTAAGTACTGGAATCCCTACATGTAGCATGGACTCTAAAATGATAGTAATCATGAAGAATATTAGGCATTCACTATATCTCTTCCTTGCCCTCTCCTTCGTCCTGCTCTCAGGATGTACGAAGTATGATTTTGTAGAGACTGGGCGTGCGAATGGGAACCATAACACCACGATGTGGGAGTACTTCAAGTCAGATCCCTACAACTGGAGCCTGCTCGTACGGCTCTCTAGCCGTATCGGTCTGCAGGACGTCTTTGAGGGGAAGAGCTCCTATGGCAAGGAGATAACCTTCCTAGGCATCACCAACCATAGTATCCGTAGGTATCTGTTAAAGAAGTATGCGGATGACCATTCAGAGGAAGAAGCACAGAGCCTGACACAGGAGCAGACTGAAGCTCTAGTCGATGCGCTAGATGCTAATGAGGCCAAGGCATTCATTCTCTCTAGTGTGATACCTAAGAAGGCGATAGCTCTTGAATCTTTTGCCCAAGGTACTCCTTCCTCGAATGCGAATAATCCAATCGGGACAGGTGGAGAGAACTACACCATGGCCTCGGGCAAGGTACTTTGGCTCTATACCTTCAAGGACGCCTACGCTGGTGTGCCAGGTGCTGGGAGACTCCATCTGTATATCGTGTCAAGCGATACGCAGAAGAAGTCTGAAATCGCTTCGCATAACATCCGCACGACAACGGGTATCGTCCACTCCCTCCAGTATAACTTCACCCCAGGTGACTTCTAAGCAAATATTCCAATGAAAATACAGATCATTCGCTCCGCTCTCGCCCTGCTCCTCATCGTTGCGGGTGTAGCTTGTAAGAAGGTGGCTGTAGGCTATCTGGATGCGGATCATGCCTCCTTCCCCAAGAAGGAAGTACAGGCGTATCGCAAGGTCGCTGATGATAGTCCACATAGTACGAAGCAGAAGTATCCTGCGCCATGGTCCTCAGGTCGTATCCAGGGGGTGTCGGGTACAAACCCTGTTAACTACCTGCTCTCCGATGTGAAGGCCTCTGATGGCGGTGATGCAGCACGCTTCAAGGAAGAGGAGAAGAAGGGTACAATCACCGTATCTGGGGGCACAATCAATGTCTTCCCGGCGGCTGTGAAGGTCCTCCCTAATGGCCGTTACACTGTGAGCCTCAAGGTGTATAATGAGGGGCATACGAAGATCCTCACGGATATCTGCACCTTCATTATCCAAGAGGAAGAGTAAGGTCTTGGTATCAAACATTAAGATAATAGACATGACTGCTATGACACAGCTCAAGCAATACCTCCTCGCTCTCATCCTACTGCTCGTGGCTCTACCTGCCCGGGCCCAAGAGGGCGAAGGCATACGCTTCTTTAAGGGAACCTTTGAGGAGGCTCTTAAGGAAGCCAAGAAGCAAGGTAAACCTCTCTTTGTGGACTTCTATGCCACGTGGTGTGGGCCATGTAAGAAGATGGAGAAGACCATCTTTACACAGCCTCAGGTGGGTAAGCTATTTAACGAGAAGTTCGTCTCGCTGCAGATGGATGCCGAAAAGCCTGAGAATGTAGAGACAGCGAAGAAGTACAAGGTAGATGCGTTCCCTACACTCGGCTTCATTGATACCGAGGGGAAGGCCATCGCAATTAACGTGGGCTTCATGAACGCTGATGAACTCATTGAAATGGCTCGTACCGCTGTGGGCGAACTCATCAGCTTTGAGGATCTCTACCAGCAGCACCGCAAGAGTCCCAATGACCTCACCATCCAGCAGGAGCTACTCACACAGGCTCCTCGCTTCCTCACTACACAAGATGGTATGGATGCCGAGAAGTGGGTGGTGCGTGTACGTAAACTCTATCGTAGCTACATCGCTGAGAAGATGAAGGATAACAGCCTCATCAATCGTAAGGACTATATGATTATAAGTAGCCTCGGTGGTGATGATGCTGATGAGACAGCTAAGATAGTAGAGTACATCAATGCTAACCTGGATGCTTGGATCGCAGCCGTAGGGGAGCCTGCTGCTTACTACGTCATCGAGAAGAATGATGACCGTATGGAGGAGCTGGTTAAGAAAGGTGATGCTCGGTATAAGGATTACCTAGAGAAGATCCGTACGGACTACAAGAAGGCCTACGACGTCATTAAGTTCAAGCAGGTGACGCCCTACCAGAAGTCAGTAGATTACTTCGGCGCACTCTATGCGATTTACAAGGATAAGGACGTGCCTCGCTATATGGATATGATGGGCAAATACCTCTCAGGGCTTGGAGAAGATGCCCTCCCTGGAGACTATGGTAAGGCTGCCCAATCCCTCTACTATGCAGCGGGTGGCAAGCTCAAGGAGGCTGACCACAAGCAGGCAATTGCTTGGTTAGAGAAGGCTATCCCAGCTGAGCCTGTACTGATGAATAAGATCAACTACCTTGTGATGGTTGGTGACTCCTACAAAGAGCTAAAGAACTACGCCGAGGCAAAGAAGTACTACAACCAAGCCTATGCGGAGTCTCTTCAGATGGCATCGATGGAGCAAGCTCAGCAGATGATTCAGGCCTCTGTTGTCTACAAGCTCTCCACCCTTGAGCTCCTCCAACAGTAGTTGCTCCCACGGCCTCTTCCTTCCCGTGTAAGGGAGGTTGGGCTACTTCAGATAAGAGCTATAATAGGCGATGTACCACATGGTGCATCGCCTATTACTTTTGTCTTTTAGCCATCAGGAAGGGGCATATGCTCAGCAAGATAAGGGTATATACACAAATTTAATGTACCTTTGCATCGCATTTCGTTGCTATCTAGAGACTTCCAGATGTCGGGTAGCACGTTTGCTCTGAGAACGAGAAGATTGGGTATTAAAACATTATTTTGTACAGAAACTAAATGAGTAACTACGTAGGGAATCTTATCCCCCACACTTTCTTTGTCACCAAGGGAAGTGGTGAGTCTGACCTAGAGCTACACGCTGGCTCTTATCATATGGCGCTCTATGACGCTGGTATATCAGACTTCAATATCATGGTCTACTCCTCGGTGCTACCTGCTACGGCACACCTTGCGACGATGGACGAGATAGATCTCCCTCCCTTTGGCTCAGAGCTTAAGACGATCATGTCCGTATCGCACGGACAGCAGGATGAGTTCGTCTCGGCTGGGATCGTCTATGCCTGGATGTACGCTGATGAGAACTTCGATGAGAAGGTTGGTGGGCTGGTCTGTGAGGTGAGTGGTCGCTACCGCATTGAGGAGCTTGAGGCACGTCTCATCCGTGTGATCAATGACCTCCATCAGAAGACTTACTCGCAGTACTTCCTCGGCGAACTGAACTTTGTGACCGAAGGGATTACAATCGAGAAGCGCTATGGTACGGCACTAGCAGGTCTCTGCTTTGTGGACTTCCAGCTCCCTGTTGTAGAGCCCATGGATCGCCATATCTAGCGACGAAATAGGGGCTGGCACTGAGCTTTGTCCCTCCTTCATGTAAAAGGTCGTGCGGTGAGACTACTCTCCGCACGACCTTTTTTCTTGGGGCATATATAGCAGTGGAGGCTACATCCCATCGGGGTGTAGCCTCCACACACTTAATCAGTGAGAATGGTGAAAATGTGAGTAGCGAGAGGGGGACTTGAACCCCCGACCTTCGGATTATGAATCCGACGCTCTAACCAGCTGAGCTATCTCGCCGCTTGCTTTTTCAGAAAGCTCTGCAAAGGTAGTATAAATATTTTGTCCATACAAGAGCCTTCCTCCCTTATCCAATGAGGTGCAATGTGACAGATCCAAAGCCCCTCGTTGCTTCCCTCCATACCTTCGGATTTAAGGAGTAGGGGCATGATGCTAGAGCCTAGGTAAGCGAAGAGGAATAGGTGTCTGGGCTACCATTTCCCACATTCATAAAACGTCCTATCTACGGATCTTCAGAGCAGGGGAGAACGGGTTACCATAACTCATCCCAATGAGTTACCATAACTCGTCTTGGAGACTTACCATAACTCGTTGTAGCGACTTACCGTAATTCTCGATGACGAGTTATGGTAACTCGTTGTTGCACCCTTGAGGGGTGCTTGTAAGTAGCTATTAATTAGCGTTTTGTTGAGGTGGTTAGCATGGCTTGTGTACCCTTTTGTGCCATGGGAGACAGCATGAGGTTACCTTCCTCGAAGGTGTATCTTGCTCCTTACTTTAGTTTCTTGGTATGTTGGGAGCTACGATGGCATGATACGATGGTTTACCGTATCTTTGCAGGTAAAGATAAACTGTAGGAGCTTATGAACTATCGCTTAGCAGAGCAAATTACCTTCCTTCTACTTCGGCATCACTACGTTGTCGTACCACAGCTTGGGGGCTTCATCCGTGAGGTACTCCCGGCTTCGTACAACGCCGATAAGGCGATTGCTTACCCACCATCGGCGGAGCTGCACTTCAACCAAGAGCTCACGCACAGCGATGGACTGCTGGAGGAACGCTATGCCCTGCTCCTCGGACTCTCCCTACGTCGAGCACGTTTGGTGCTGGAGGAAGAGGTGAAGCAGCTGCGTCATGCACTGATCCAGATGGGGACAATCGAACTACCAGGGATCGGTACTCTGCAGATGAGTGCTTCGGGTGTGGTGAGTTTTGTCCCACAGCCCTCTTCACCTGCGACCCTCGGAGCGAGCTATGGTTACACATCACTCACGCTACCACGTCTTGCCCAGCAGCAAATGATAGAGATGATAGAGACAGCCGAAGTAGCGCGTACTGCCCCTCGGGAGAAGGGAGACTACATCCTACTACGTTTCTCCAAGCGTGCCTTGGGCTATGCTGCTGCAGTAGCATTTGTGGCCCTCTCTCTCATCCCTTGGGGACGAGGGGCGGAGTCGGAGCGTAGCTATCAGGCAGGTTTCACTCCTACGAGCTATTCGGCAGAGCAACTCTTTGGTACGGCAACTCTCGAGGAGAAGAAGCCAGAGGTCGTAGACATACCACAAGAGCAAGGCTTGCAGTACTGCTCTGAGCAGGATAATCGCTACCACATCATCATTGCTACAGAGCCAACGAAAGAGCGACTAGAGAGCTACTACAAGCAGGCCGTCAGTGAACTGGGGACGAAGGATATACAGGCTTATTGCTCTCGTACGGGGAAAGTAATTCGCCTCAGTGTTGCCTCATTTGACAGCTCTGATGCAGCTTACACCTTCCTTAATTCGTTTGTTAAGGAGCACCCTTCTTATAGCACTGCTTGGGTATTTCGCAACAATTAAATCCCATCCCATACGACGAGACGCAGAGTGCGATCGTCACAAGTATTAAAGCCGAAGCTCTACGCCTCGGCTTTAGTGCTTGTGGGGTAGCTCGTGCGGCACCCGTAGCAGAGGATGCCCTTAGAGAGTATGATAGCTGGGTCGAGGCAGGCTTTCATGGGGATATGGAGTACTTGGCACGTAATCGAGCACTTCGTGCCAACCCCTGTGCCCTACTTCCTGGTACACGTAGCCTGATTGTAGTGGCAATGAACTACTATCCTCAGCAGAAGCAACATCCTGACGCCCCGCAGTTCGCTTACTATGCCTATGGAAGGGACTACCATAAGGTCGTCAAGAAGCGTCTGGATCAGCTACTGAAATATATGCAGATAGAGCTGGGGCTGGAGGTCGAGGGGAGGGCCTTCTCGGACTCTGCCCCGATCATGGAACGCTACTGGGCGGAGCGTGCAGGCTTGGGCTGGCGAGGTAAGAATGGTTTGCTAATCATCCCACGTGCAGGGAGCTATTTCTTCCTCGGCGAACTGCTGGTGGATATTGACCTACCGTGTGATGAACCCATGCGTAGTATGTGTGGGCGCTGTGAGCGTTGTCTGAAGGCTTGCCCCACAAGTGCCTTCCTCTCGCCTGGTCGTATAGATGCTCGGCGATGCATCAGTTACCTCACGATTGAGCAGAAAGGGGAGATACCCACCGAGCTAAGGGCAAGTATCGGTAAGCGTGTCTATGGCTGTGATGCCTGTCAGCAGTGCTGTCCGTGGAATAGATATGCACGTCCGACGACAGTCGAGGACTATAAGCCTCGGGAGAGGCTGCTGGCACTCTCGCCCGAGGAGCTGGAGGCAATGACCGAAGAGGAGTACCTTGCGCTCTTTGCTGGTACTGCTGTCAAGCGAGCAGGACTCGTGGGGCTACAGCGCACGATACGTAACCTAAGACCTAACTTCGATAGGGCTGAGCAAGATTGCGACAAGTAGCAAAGCCTTGCTGAGATTAGCCTCCAGACTCAGCAGGGTAGATTAGCCCATTGTTATCTGCATTCGTATGGCGTAGGTTGGACGCTGATGTTCGTTACTCGTGGTTGCGAATAATCGGGAAATGGAGTACCTTTGCACCACCTTTAAATGACGCAAGTCTTGGTTCGCCTAGATGGTGGAATGGTAGACACGAGGGACTTAAAATCCCTTGGCCAATTTGGCTGTGTGGGTTCGAGTCCCACTCTAGGTACGTAAGAAAAAGACAAATGTCCTTACAGCGAATAGTAAAAGGCTCTCAGATAGAGAGCCTTTTGTGCTTCTAGATAATCGCTTCCTTATGCCTGAGAGCTAAGGCAGACTCTAAACAGCGGACGATTTGTCCTATCTCAGGGTATGTCTGATTGTCCCCTTTGGTTAGGACTTTGCGGAGGAATTAGGGAGTGAGACGGGGACTACCTTGACTTTCTTCTGATCGATGTAGCAGAGGAAGCCTCGCACGTCATTGTAGCCCATACGCTGAACGAGCTGCATGTATTCCCGTACTTGCGACGTATAGTGTTTGTCATAGTGGCCAAACTTATAATCAATGATCTCGACATGAGCATCGTCGTAGAAGACAATACGGTCAGGACGTTTACTTCCCTTTAGTCCTCCACCTAGGATAGGAGTTTCGTTGCGCACCTGTCCTGTACCATCGAACCAGTGCTTGCACTCTGGTGTGGAGATGATCTCCTGCAGTATTTTGGAAAGCTGTGCTACTTCTTCGGGTAAGATATTCCCCTCAGACACGGCATGCTCTAGTGCAGTATCGATATCATCCCCCGTCTTAATCTCAGAGAGGATGAGATGCATGGTGTGTCCATATGCTCGTTGCTTCTCTTCGGTGAAGTACTCCAGACCTTTGCGCAGCACCGATATACGACGGATGATGGGGTAAGACGTGATGGAGCTAATCCGAAGTGTGTCCTCGCCTGGAGTTGCCTTTGTGGCGGTCGTCCTTTGTGGAAATGCAGAGGTGGTAGGAGTATCCTCTTGGAGGTTAGCGATTCCATCTATCAATAGCTCTCGCAGTGGAGTATCGTCGAGCTTACGCGCAAAGAGCCTATTGATCGTACCTAGTGATGTGGATGAACTATTCTTGTTTGATGAGGTGTCTGATTCTTTCTTTACCCAGATATGTAGCTCCTCTTTAGCACGTGTGGTCGCAACGTATAGTAGGTTCAGTGCATCAAACGTGCTGTGCATTTGCTCCTCATAATATTCACCAGCGAAGTATGTGTGTTGTAGGTAGGCGCTATAGCGGATGGGTACACTTGGGATACTTTTGGCATAGCGAGTTGGTAGGTCTTTGCCCTCAATTGAGCACCAGAGGATCTTATCTTTCCCTGCATTCTCATCTAGTTTCCAATTGAGGTCTGGTAATAGGACGACGGGGAAGCCTAGCCCCTTAGACTTATGTATTGTCATCAGGGTGAGGGCTCGCTCATTTGTTGGGGTGACGATGGTCTGTGATGCCCCTTTCTCATCCCAGTAATCTAGGAAAGTTGAGATGTCAGCTGTTTGCTCTGCCTCCCAAGAGTAAAGCATGTCAAGGAGGCAGACGATATAGGCATCTTCACCCTCAGGTAACACAGGATGGAAGAGATGAATGATGGCTTCTGCTGCCTCATATAGACCTCTTCGTCCAATGGTCTGTAACTCGAGGAGTATATTCTCGGGTAGGGGAGTAGGGGTAGCCTGTTTGCCTCCGGACATCAAGAGCTGCCCATATGCCTCCTCAAGGATTGCTAGCTGCAGGTCACTTTCACCCTTCCCTATATAGGCTAGAGCAGCGATGATGAAGCGAACATATGGGGAGTTTGATACAGAGAGGGCATCTTGCGAAATGAAGTCCAGTGAGTACTCACCCAGCTCTTCGCGAGGGAAGCTCTGTAGGGCTTCGGCGACAGCTGCTGCATTCTTTCGTTCCCTTACGAGGATGGCAATCTCATTGGGTCGGTAGCCCCTTCGCTGTAAATCAATGATGGTGTGTGGCAGTTGGCTTAGGGCATCGTCTTCGCTTCTTGCCTCTTCTTGTCCTTCTTCATCCCCCTTCTTGTTTGTCTTTTTCCCCGTGTAGGTGTAGAGGGCAACTAAGCCCTTGGCTTCGGCCTTCTGCTTGGGGACTGTTTGCTCTATATCGGTATAGGTGGAGAGGAGTGTTTGTAGGGATTGTTCAAGAGCCTCTCGATTGGGATCTGCTTCGTTGGAGTAACTAGCCTTAATCTGATCCTTGAATATGCTCTTGATCTGCTCTAAAAGAAGAGGATAGAGCTTGTTATTAAATTCAATGATTTCTGGGGTGCTTCGCCAGTTTTCTTTTAAGCTTTGATGTTTGATTTCCTTAGGGAAGTCTCTAGCAAGTGTAGTAGTGAGGAGTGAACTATCGGAGCTACGGAAGCGATAGATACTCTGCTTAGAATCACCAACGATGAGGCAGTCCGATCCCTCAGCCATGGCATTCTGTAGGAGTGGTCGGAAGTTCCCATACTGCATGGTGCTGGTGTCCTGAAACTCATCGATCATGTGGTGATGGATCCTTGTCCCAATCTTCTCGTAGAGGAAGGGGGCATCGGTCTGTACATCCTTCAGGAGAGATGCTATGAGTGAAGGAGCATCTGCTAGGAGCATTGTCCCCTCTGTTTGCTTGAGCTCCTGGAGCTTGGTGTCAATATCGATGAGTAGCCCATACAGGCCAAGGTAATTATAGATTGTGACAGCTGTCATGTACTTCTTCCCTTCATCGCTGTGGCATAGCTCTCTGAATTTTTCGATTAAAGAAATGATGTCAGGGAGTTTCGGAGCTACTATTGCTTCATGCTCCTTTCGCTTCTCTTTGCTGAAGAGGACGGATATAGGGTCTTCACTTGTTGCTAGCTTAGGAAGTGCAGATTGATCACAGTAGAATCCTTTTGATGGATTCTCAAGTATATCACCTCCAGCCTTAATACATTCGATAATGCCTGATATGGGGTTATTTCCCCGTTTATACTCGCTTTGAGGAAGTTTAAGTTCGTCGAAGATGGCTTTAATCTCATGGCAGAGCTCAAGCGTTTTCTTCCGTAGCTCATCGATGATGGTTTTGAGTTCCTCCTGGAGCTCCTTGATGTCTTCTTTCTTCGGGAACGAGTGGTTTTGACGTAAGAGCTTCACAGCCTCTACCTCCAGCTGTAGGGCAAAGTTGCTCATCGACTGCTCGATGCGGTAGCCTCGCCCTGACTCCATTGATTCTTCGGCAAGTGATGTAATCCAACTCTGTACACTGCTGTTGCTTGCCTTACTTGTGTCTTGGTCTGCGAGGACCTCAACTACAGCCTCGTGGATGATTGACTTGGCGTCTAGCTCAAGGCGCATATTCCCAGAGTATCCTAGCTCATGAGCGAAGGAGCGGATGATCTCTTGGAAGAAGGAGTCAATCGTTCGTACTCGAAAGTCTGTGTAATTGAGCAGTAGGGCTCGCAGTGTTTTTGTGGCACGCTCTTTTAGCTTTGTCTCTGTGACAGAAAGAGCACTTGTTAGTTCTTTGAAGAAAGGAGAAGCTTTAGGCTCTACCGAGAGGCGATGAAGCTCCTCGATGATACGCTCCTTCATCTCGGCAGTAGCCTTGTTGGTGAAGGTCACCGCTTGTATGCCTTGGAAGGCTTTTTCGTTATCGCTGGCTAGTGCAAGTCGTAGATACTCACGTGTCAATGTGTGGGTCTTGCCCGATCCAGCAGAGGCTGTGTAGACGTTTAGTGCCATCTCTTGGAGCTAAATCACCTTCTGTCTTCGTCTCACTTCGTTAGTATTCCTCGCTGCTCGTAGTGTCGATTTTCTCATCGTCTCTACTGCGGTTATGGTAGTGGCGACGTAGTGGGTTACGTGTCGCTTCATCATAGCGTCTGCGTGCTCTGTAGATATCTAGAGCGTAGTAAATGGCTTCTCGCATGGATGTAGGGTCAGCTATGCCCTTGCCCGCGATGTCGTAGCCCGTGCCGTGGTCAGGCGATGTACGCACGAACTGTAGTCCGAGCGTGACATTTACCCCTTGGCTCATGTAGAGAGCCTTGAATGGTGCCAAGCCTTGGTCGTGGTACATCGCCAGTATACCATCAAATGAATCTACACGCCCGCTTCCCCAGAAGCCATCTCCTGGATAAGGGCCAAAGGTGATGATCCCTGAGGCAAAGGCTTCGTCAATGGCTGGGCGGATAACCATCATCTCTTCTTGGCCCATTAGGCCTTTGTCCCCAGCATGTGGGTTGAGAGCTAGTACAGCGATGCGAGGCTTCGTAATCCCAAAGTCTTGCTGCAATCCGGCCTCTAGTAGTCGAAGCTTGGTTAGGATTAGCTCCTTGCTTAGGGCAGAAGATACCTGCTTGACGGGGATATGTGTTGTGGCAAGTGCTATACGGCAGTCTCCTGAGGCGAGTACCATGAGTGACTCACCTGCATTCTTAGCTCCTACAGCTTGTAGGTACTCGGTATGCCCCTTGAATGGGAATACGTCCTGAGGCATCACTGCCTTGTTGATTGGAGCTGTGACCAGCACGTCGCATAGCCCCGAACGTATATCAGCCACTGCACGCTCTAGGGCTATGAATGCACTTTGTCCTGCTTCTGCGGTCTCTTCCCCTATCTTCACCGTCTCATGCCCACTGGTACAGTCTAGTATATTCAGTACGCCCTCTCGGGCTTCCTCAGGCGAAGAAATCTTGTGCCAAGAGACCTGCTCAAGAGTGAGCTGTGTACGCCAGAAAGAGGCTACACGTGTTGAGCCATAGAGTATAGGTGTGCATAGCTCGCATAGGCGGTCATCCTCGAAGATCTTGAGTATGACCTCATAGCCGATCCCATTGATGTCGCCGTGTGTGATGGCTACTTTTATCCGTTTTCCTTCCATGGGAATTGCTTAGAAGCCCTTGGTGTACTTAGTAGAGAGGATGACCTGTGGGTCAAAATCCTTAGTCGCTGAGGGACGGAAGGTGTAGAGAGCAGCCTCCATCATACGGATGAGGTGTAGCTTGTCTTCGTTAGGGCGATAGACGAAGCCCTCGAATACGTACACCTTCTTTGCCACTTCGTCCACTATTGCCTGGCAGACGAATGGCCCGCCCATCATAGCTCCTCCGACCATCTTCCATAGTCCGCGTACCTCGGCACGAGGACGCTCCTGCCCGAGTTGTACCTTGCGGTAGAGCAGCCCATAGTTTTGCTCTGTGCAGGGGTATGAGCCTTCAAATTCACCTGAGATATTTGCCTTTAGGACGGAGTCTCTCTTAGAGACAATAGCATCAAGGCTGATGTCCTTGTCTGAGGTATAGGGATAGGTGTAGACGAGTATGTCATGTCGGGAGCGCATCGAGGAGTTGGACATCCACAAAAAATCCTTCCCTACCTTGCTCGCACGTATATCCTCAGGCACGTTTACTCGATGAGCAAAGAGGCTATCCACCTTCCTTTGCGCCACTTGGCTGTATTGCTTTGCCAGTAGGTCTGCGAAGAGGTATAGCTCATGGCGTACGAAGAGGTTCATGATCGCCTCTCCATCCCGTTGTGTGTAGCTGATGACAGAGTCAGGTGAAGGCGAGGTAATCCGTAGGACGATTTGCCCCTTTGCCCAGTCATCGTAGCTGTATTTCAGGGAGGTCTTTGTGTAGCGATCCTTGTCTACATCTATGATGAGCACGTTGCGTACGAGCTGCATGAAGCCCGAGAAGGATTGGGTCGGTACACGTGAGATACGCAGTGAAGGTTCGCTCTGTGGTAGAGCAGGAGCATCATCCTCGAGGAGGTCATAGAGAGCGAGACCCATTGGAGCCTCGAAGTATTCTTTGTCCATGACGAGCATAAGTTCGCCAGGCTTACCTGTAGCGTTCTGCTGGAGTACGGATCCACCAGACTTAGATTTACAGCTAGAGAGAGTGGCTACTGCAAGGCAGAGGGTCATTGCAAAAGCCCGCATGTGCTGGTTCATATTGGGAAGGATAATTAATGGAGTTTGAATACCATGACTAACTAGTTGCTTTGAACAAAGATAGCGAAACCGACTCAATGCAGTGCTGTATCTCTCCTTGCCACTACGCTCCTTAGCCCTTGTCCTTGGCTGTGAGGTCGGGTTCATTCTTCGCTTAGATGTCCGAACACCGCCTAGTTGTTCGATTTCTTTTCGTCGTTAAATGGTCTCGAGGGGAGTCTGACGGGAGCCATCCACAAAACGCCCTGTATACAGCTATTTGTAAGGGTGGTTAATGAGTTACCATAAGTCGCTATGACGACTTATGGTAACTCGCTGCGGAGAGTTGTGGTAACTCGTTTCAGCGAGTTATAGTAAGTCGTTGCGAAGAGTTATGGTAACTCGTGAAGTCCAATTTTTATTATTTTGTATCGTGCTGTTTTATAGTTGGTTATGATGGTGTTTCGTGGGGTGATTTTTCCAATCGGTGTAGAGCTAATGGCGAAATGAATACAAGGGATTTTCCCTTTTGTCGTATCCTCCCTCGTATGCCATTAGGTATGTTTGCAAGAAATAGGTAAATGAGGCTTTCTCTGATGCCACGGATAGAAACTAAGGGCTTTTTCTTATCTTTGCTGGCATAGAAAGGGCAACTGATAGATTGTTTGCTCCTCTAGAATAGGTTAAAAGAATAGGTTAAAATAGTTTGAATAAATAGAGTTAAAGTAGCTATGGACGACTCCCTCCCTCCGGATGAGCGCATGCTCGGTGCATGATGGTCGTCGTCCGATCTTTATCTCCTTCCCTCGGAGCTTAGGACGATGACTTGGGTGTGAGGTTCAGATGCCTCTCCTCCCTGAAATGTCTCGTTTTTCTCCCCTCAAAGTAGATAAAGATCTCCATAGATAGCTACCCATGGTGGCAGCTAGGAGACAAGATAGATATGAAGAGTTTCCTTAGCCTAGAGCCTGGGCTCCCCGAACTAGCAGACTATACCCACTCCTGCTGGGTCAATGTAGAATGCCCCGATGAGGATGATTTCCTCTTCCTCACTAGAGACCTGGGCATTCCTCGAGAATTCCTCTCCGACATCGCCGATATTGATGAACGTCCTCGTGCTGAGCGTGAGGATGAATGGTTGCTTACCATCCTACGTATCCCGATGGATGGAGGAGGGCAGGGAATGCCCTATCAGACTGTGCCAATCGGCATCATCACGGGGCACGAAGCAACGGTCTCCGTATGCTACCGACGGACACAGATGCTCCCTGACTTCATCAATCACATTCGCCGTAAGAACATCCAGATCGCGGGTCAGCGAGAGTTTATCACTCGTATGATTTATTCCTCAGCCGTATGGTTCCTGAAGTACCTGAAGCTGATGTATCTGGAGATCAATAGAGCAGAGAAAGAGCTGGAGCAGAGTATTCGTAATGAAGACCTACTGCGTATCATGCGCTTGCAGCGATCGCTCGTGTACTTCAGCACATCAATACGAGGGAACGAAGCGATGCTGGGGCGACTTCGTACGACGTCTCGTGCCAGTAGTGTTGACCCTGATTTATTCGAGGACGTGAGTATAGAGCTTAGGCAGGCCTACAATACGATCAATATCTACACCGACATTGTGACGAGTATGATGGATGCTTCGGCTAACATCATCTCCAACAACGTCAATACGATCATGAAGCGCATGACGAGTATCTCGATCGTGCTGACGATCCCGACGATGATCTCGAGCTTCTTTGGGATGAATGTGAACGTGTACCTCGGGGAATGGTATTGGGCTTTTCTTATCATCTTCCTCGTGTCAGCGGCTATCTCATCGCTAGCCTTCTACTTATTCCGTAGGATTAAGTGGTTCTAGAGCAGAGCGTTTTCTCCCTCTTTGCCTCCCCTTGTCGGGAGTGTGACCTCCTCCTCATAAAAGATGCGTATGACGTCCAGAAGTCATACGCATCTTTTTATGCATATATTAACTTGAAATAGTGTACTTTTGTACTTCCCCGTGAAGGGATATTTACGCAAAGTCATACGATATAAATATATAGAGACTGTAGAGCAATGACCTCAAAAGAGATTCGCGAATCCTACAAAGAGTTTTTCAGAAGTAAGGGACATCAGATCGTCCCCTCTGCCCCCATGGTCATCAAGGGCGACCCAAGCCTGATGTTTACGAATGCTGGGATGAACCAGTTCAAGGACATTATCCTCGGTAACGCCGAAATCAAATACCCTCGTGTCGCAGATTCACAGAAGTGTCTTCGCGTCAGTGGGAAGCATAATGACCTCGAGGAGGTAGGGCATGACACCTATCATCATACGATGTTTGAGATGCTGGGTAACTGGTCCTTTGGCGACTACTTCAAGCAGGAGGCCATTGACTGGGCTTGGGAATATCTGACCGAGGTACTCAAGCTGCCTACGGATAGGCTCTACGTCACAATCTTTGAGGGTGCACCAGCCGAGGGGCTAGGGCGCGATGATGAGGCTGCTAGCATCTGGGGAAAGCACCTCCCTCAGGAGCGTATCCTCAATGGGAATAAGCATGATAACTTCTGGGAGATGGGTGACCAAGGTCCATGTGGCCCTTGCTCTGAAATCCATATTGACATCCGTAGCGAAGAGGAACGCCAGCAGGTCTCCGGTCTTTCGCTCGTTAATCAGGGGCATCCACAGGTCATTGAGATTTGGAACCTCGTTTTCATGCAGTACAACCGCAAGGCAGATGGCTCTCTTGAGCCCCTTCCTAAGCGTGTGATTGATACAGGGATGGGCTTCGAGCGTCTCTGTATGGCACTGCAAGGCAAGACCTCCAACTACGATACCGACATCTTCACGCCAATCATCCAGACGATTGCGACCCTCACGGGCATCGAGTACGGTGCAGATGAGAAGTCGGATGTAGCGATGCGTGTCATTGCAGACCACATCCGTACTATTGCGTTTGCTATTACGGATGGCCAGCTGCCCTCTAATGCCAAGGCGGGCTATGTCATCCGACGTATCCTGCGTCGTGCGGTCCGCTATGGCTATACCTTCCTTGGGCGCCGTGAAGCCTTTATGTATGCTCTGCTACCCGTCCTTATTGAGACGATGGGCGATGCCTATCCCGAGCTTGAGGCTGGGCGTGACCTGATCGCTAAGGTCATCCGCGAGGAGGAAGAGAGCTTCCTGCGTACGCTAGAGACGGGGATTCGCCTCCTAGATAAGCAAATAGACGAAGCGAGAGCTAAGGGTGTGACGACCCTAGATGGTCATGATGCTTTCGTGCTCTACGATACCTATGGTTTCCCACTTGATCTGACAGCTCTTATCCTCTCTGAGCATGGAATGAATGTCGATGAGCAGGGCTTTGACTCTGCGATGCAGCAACAAAAGGAGCGTGCTCGTAACGCCGCTGCTATTGATGCTGGTGACTGGCAGACTGTGGCTGATGGCTCGGTACACTTCGTCGGGTATGATGCTGTGGAGTGCTCTACCGAGATACTACGCTATCGTGAGGTCAAGCAGAAGAATAATACCTACTATCAAGTTGTACTCTCTCAGACACCTTTCTACGCTGAGATGGGAGGACAAGTTGGAGATAAGGGTTGTCTCATTGACGCAACAGGTCGGAAGTATGAGGTCTTTGATACCAAGCGTGAGAATAACCTTGCTATCCATCTGATGAAGCAACTCCCCGAGGACCTTGAGGGGACTCTGCGTGCTGTGGTCAGTGAGGAGCGCCGTCACCGCATCGAGGCCAATCACTCTGCCACGCACCTCTTGCACGAAGCCCTGCGAGAAGTCCTTGGCTCACATGTGGAGCAGAAGGGTTCGTTCGTATCCGATGAGGTGCTTCGCTTTGACTTCGCGCACTTTGCTAAGGTAGAGCCTGAGGAACTACGTCGAGTAGAGCAATTGGTATCGGCTCGTATCCGTGCAGACCTACCACTCCAAGAGTTTAGAGAAGTACCGATCGATGAGGCTCGTGAGATGGGAGCAATGGCACTCTTCGGTGAGAAGTATGGTGACCGAGTACGTGTGATTCGCTTTGGTTCTTCTACAGAGTTCTGTGGCGGGACACATATCTGCTCTACGGGACGTATTGGTACCTTCCGTATCGTGAGTGAGTCTTCTGTCGCCGCAGGAGTACGCCGTATCGAGGCTTACACAGGTGAGGCAGCAGAGAACTACCTCTATGGTATCGAGGATACGCTTCGTAGCGTCAAGGAGCTGTTTAATAATAGCCCTCAGCTCATCACTGCAATCAAGAAGACCATCGAGGAGAATGCAGACCTCGAGCGTCAAGTCAGCGATTACGTTCGTCAAAAGGTCGGAGAAATCAAGGCAAAGCTCTTAGAGAAGCGTACGGAGGTGAACGGTGTCCGTCTCTTCCTCATCCAGCGTAACGTACCTACAGAGGTGGTCAAGGATATTGCCTTCCAAATAGCAGGTGAGCTACATGAGCCTTTTGTTTTCCTCGCGGCTTGTGCCGAGGACGGGAAGGCGAGCCTCACGCTCATGCTCTCCAAGGATCTTGTTGACGGTAGAGGGTGGAATGCTTCACAGCTCATCCGCTCTGCCTCGAAGCACATCCAGGGCGGTGGTGGCGGACAGCCACACTTCGCTACAGCAGGAGGTAAGAATCCAGATGGGCTAAACGCAGCTGTAGAGGAGCTCCTTGTGGCTCTCAACCTCAAGGTATAGCCTTTTCCTTGCATGACTTTCGGAACAAATATGCTTGATCGCAAGCTACCTGCCTTCCTTGAGGCGGTGGCTTGCGATCGTCTTTTTGTCGTCTGTGATGAGGTTGTCTCAGAGTTACACACATCACTTGTTACTCGTCTACGTGAAGCGTTGGGTAGTCATACCTTCCTTACCTTGCCCGCTACGGAGAGCGAGAAGACAACGAATCGCCTTGCCGAGCTGTGGTCTTGGCTTGCTGATGAAGGTGCTACTCGGCACTCTGTGCTTATCCTGATTGGAGGTGGTGCGCTTCTCGACCTCGGAGGCTTCGCTGCCGCTACCTATATGCGAGGTATCCGTACGGTGAATGTCCCTACCACACTTCTTGCTATGGTGGATGCCTCCGTAGGTGGGAAGACAGGGATCGATTACCACGGCATAAAGAACCTCGTAGGAGCCTTCCATGCCCCCCTAGAGGTCTTCGTTGATACCTCCTTCCTCTCTACGCTTCCTATTGAGGAACTCCTGTCGGGCTATGGCGAAGTCATTAAGCACGCTACGTTGATGGGTAAGGAAGCATGGCAAGAAATCTTACGCATCGGAGATCCCGCAGGGCTGATGGATGATGAGTGGGAAGCCCTCATTGCCAAGAGCGTTGCCTACAAGTCCTCCATCGTGGAGGCTGATCCTACTGAGCGAGGGCTACGTCGCATCTTGAATGTTGGGCATACGGTTGGGCATGCTCTTGAGGCTTATTCGCATACGAATACCTTTCGTCGAGCCTTGCCACACGGTGAGGCGGTCGTCTTTGGGCTCCTTATCGAGAGCTATATCACTAGCCTCATAAAAGGGACAGACCGCACGTACATCCGACAGCTGATGCACCTAGCACGAGAGCTGTACGCACCGTTCTTCTATACGTGCAAGGACTATCCCGAGCTACTGCGCCTCATGCGCCACGACAAGAAGAATACCTCGGGAAAGATTGTCCTCATGGGCATACTGGAGCCAGGCAAGGTAGAGGCAATCGAACTAGAAGGCGAGGAAAAGATTAAGGAAGGTCTTGACTTTCTAAGGGAAACATTTGGTAATTAGCATTGATGTACGTATCTTTGCACCGCAACTAAGCAAGAGCGGGATGTAGCTCAGCCCGGTTAGAGTACTCGTCTGGGGGGCGAGTGGTCGCTGGTTCGAATCCAGTCATCCCGACAATGATAAAGCGAGGTAGTGTCACCGAAGACACTACCTCGCTTCTTTTGCATCTCTGCTTGCTCGGTATGAGGCGATAGGGAAGAAATCGACTGAGTAAGCAAGAAAGAAGGTGGGGAGAAAGAGGGAAAGGAAGATGTCAACCCAACTCAGTCTAAAGAAGGACGTCAGTCTAAAGAAGGATGTCAAATACCATCTAAGGAAAGAAATCAAAGAAGGAAATGACTCAAACCTTACTACCTCTGCCTACTTTATTCAGTTCATCTAGTTACCCTATCCCTTCAAGCGCTCCTGATCTCCCTAGCAAAATCGGAAGCCCCCGACCAGTAATGACTGGTCGGGGGCTTCCGATTGAATGAGCGGGAGGATAGATGCCTACACCGCCACTACAGAGCGAAAAATTTAGGTATATACTAAGATTTATCTAGGTATATACCTAAATTTCACGCTGTGGGATTTGCACCCACGAGCCATCCTTGGTAGCTCATCTATATTATTATTGTCCAGATGGGAATTCGCCGCCATCTTCCCAGTCATCTTCCCAGTCATCAATCTCTGCATCATGGATAGAGGCAGTGACTAGGATACTTAGCTTGTCCCGTAGCTTGAAAAGCTCTACTTGGGGTTTCTGATATGCTTCTTTTCTCATAGTCTTACTTATCAAAGAAAGGACGAATGGTGTACTTGAAAGTTCTACCCAGCGTACTCTTATGGACAGGGGTGGTCATATCTCTTCCGTTGAACCAGCAGACCATGCCATTTGTCGGATCCTCCCCAAGGTAGCTAATTATTCCAGGAAAGACCACTCGCCCATGCCCTGGGGCTGGCGAATACCAGTCTTCGTACCCCAGATGAGGGAATGCACGAATCTCATCATTTTGATTGTTTGTCGTCCACCAGTTTTCTTGAGCAATATCATCTATTGTGACTGGAGATCCCGGCCCGAGGTAACGAACCTGTACGATAGAGTTCTTGCCGAAAGCAGGCCATCCACCAGGACCATCTATTGTTGGGCCACCAAAGCCTCCAGGGATCTGCTTAACAACGTATCTCCAAGCAGAGAGGTACTTGTCTCCATTTCCTTTGAGACGAAGTCCATAGAGTACCAAGAGGTCATTAGAGAGCTTGTAGTCTGCAGTAAATGTGCCAGAGACGTTGCCGAACTTTATAGTCTCGGATACCCCTGTCTTTTTTGCGCCCTTAGTATTTGGCAGATCCTTCGACTCAGCACAGATTGATCTCCAGTCCTCAGGAGTCGGTGCATGCATCGGGTTATGTCCGAATTTCTCTGCTGGGTTAGCTGCTATTTCGCCTATAGATACGTGCATCATATCAAAGTAGGTTTTAGGGTAATTTACGTCAGCTCTACTGTGTATGGGATCCGTCCCCACGGGCTCAGGATTAAAGGTGCTCAATCGACCATCGCCACTGAGGTTTGCATAGAGGACATAATCAATCGGTAGTCTAGGACGATTGATTGTAGATGTGACGGTATAACTCGTGCCTGCAGGAGGCAGATATGAGTAATTGATTTTATATCCAGAGACTGCTAGCTTTTCCCCGGTCTCTGTCTCTGCATAGTATACCCTAATGACACGAGGATATTTGACTATATCATTATGCTGCGGAGACCTATAAAAATAATTAAGACCCTCAGAGTGAGGGTATCCCCAAGTAAGGATATAAGCATCTGACGTCTGACCGGCAGGGATCTGTAGTGGTGTCTGTAGCTCGTAGTCTGCGACGGAGAACCTTTGCTCGCGGTCATGGCTGCCGTAGACCTGGTACCTATTGCTACCGCTATACCACTTTACGATGCGAGCAGTAGGGTAGACTGTAGGATCAGAATCCTGCTCTTTTCCGCGGTATCTATGATTGAGATCTACTGCTATGTTTTGGCTAAACCCTGTCGTGAAGAGTCCAAATCGCTTGATTGAGATTGGCTGAGTAGTCTTATTGACAAACCTATGACGTAGGAGCGTACCGTAGGGCTTGATTTTAACCTTGGCCAGCGCTCGTCCTTCCATTTCGCCTCCTTTCTGACGTTCGAATTTCATCTGTACTTCCGATGAGAAGTAAGGGATATTGAGTGTCACTCTTGTATCATTGGGGTGTACTACTGTTGCTTGTCCGGGCGTATTAGGGGTGGATTGTTGTATAATCATTGCTTGCATTAGTTTCCCATCTTTAGCCAAGTTTTCTTCCTCAGCTGTCATGGGGATAATTGCACAAGACATGGTACACCTAGTACCGAGATTATCCTCCCTATACGGACTATAAATCCACATTTTTATCGCTGCGTCTCGAGCCCTGAAGGTATTTGTTGTTCCCGGCACCCGCTTTAGTTCTACAAATCCACCGCCATAAAAGTTTACTGTGGAAGCTTCTGACTGCACAATGCTGCAATACACCTTAATCTTGTCTTGGCTACGGATAAGCAAGGGAAGGCCGTCGGCGTTGATATCAAAGTTTAACGCTTTGGGCTGATCTACCTCCATGTCGAATGAGATGTGCGCATCTCTAGATTTCATTTCCTTCTCCGAGGATTGCGTGAAGGAGGGGGAGTTAGGATCTTCTTTCTTACACGAGCTAAGCATCGTTGCCACGAAGAAGAGTCCCCATAAGGTTTTTCTCATAATAAGCTATCATTTAATTGTAGGTTGGACATAAAGCGACAGGGACACTACATGGCGATACGTGCCATGCAGTGTCCCTGCTTCTATTCTTTGTTAAGTATTGTTTCCCGCTAGTGGGGGGGGGGCAAAATTATGTTAAGATTTTGGCAAACGTTGGCAAAGAAGAGACGCTGAGAAGCGTTGCCTCTCAGTGTATCTACCTCATTATGTATCTGACTACTTGCCATTAATCTTAACTAATATTACAACTGCAAAGGTAAGCAAATAAATCAAATAAATATAAAGGGGCAAAATATACGCTATATAATAATGAGTAAAGACAAGCTATAGTAAGTCTACCTCTTTTATGCAGGAGGAGGGCAATGTATCTAGGTATGTATTCCCCTCGCCCCGTGTAATACCTTGATTCCCCTTCTCATTGCTGATTGTGTAGTAGGTTAATAGACAGGGGATTATGTGGCTGACTAAAAGAGCCTGGAGCGAGTTGTGGTAACTCGCTTCAAAAAGTTATGGTAACTCGTCCAGAGGAGTTATGGTAAGTCGTTGCAGAGAGTTATGGTAACTCGCTGGGACGACTTATGGTAACTCACCGAATGCCTTTGCAAATGACGTAAATAGAGGGCGTTACGTCGGATGGGTAGGGATGCTTACATCTTCGCGTCCAGAGGCAACACATGACGAAGACAAATGACTGATCATCAGCCTGGGTGTCTGGAGGGTAAAACGTAGAGGAAGCAATGATGGAGAAACATCAATGCTGATGGTCGATCTCTTAATTGTATGCTAGGAATTAGGATGTGTTGCTCTAGGGATTGCTCGCACGCTCGTGCGATAGCTGATGCTTTTGGGCTATCTTTGTAGAGTAATCATTTGCTCGGGGAGGTTTACCCCGAGGAGTGTGATGCAACCATTTTTATGCAATAGAGATGACTTCCCCATTCCCTAAATATCACTTTGCGGAGTACCCCCATCAGTTCCGCACTCGCTACCCGAATAAGCCACTCCTGCGCTACTATAGCAGACAGTCAGAGAAGTGGGTTAAGCTCAATGGGGAGCAGGTGGCAAACCGCTGTCTAGCAGCAGCGAAAGGCTTAGCCTACCTCCAGCTGAAGAAGGGCGACCGAGTCGCCATCTATTCCCCCAATACCGTGCAGGGGCTATGTACCGAGCTGGGGATATTCATGATGCGAGGAGTCTCTGTTCCTCTCTACGCTACGAGCACCCCCGATCAGGTAGCGTTTGTCGTAGAGGATGCAGAGGTAGAGACGATGTTTGTCGGTGGGCAGTTTCAGTACAATAACGCCTACGAAGTCCAGCAACGCTGTCCCATGCTGCGCAGGCTGATCATCATCGACCCAGCGGTGGTCTTGGCAGAGGGGGATACGACCTCGATGTACTACGATGAGTTCATCCGCCGAGGAGACTCTGTGACCTACGAGAATAAGGCGAATGTGACCTCAAGTGAAGCCCTCGCCACAGATCTCGCCGTCATCATCTATACATCAGGGACGTCAGGGCAAAGTAAGGGTGTGATGCTCCATCACAGTAATTTCATTGAGCAGGTATACGCACACCAGCTGAAGTATCCCTTCATCTCCCCCCGAGATATATCGATGTGCTTCCTCCCTCTGAACCATATCTTTGAGAAGGCATGGACGTACCTCTGCCTCAGTATGGGGGTCTCCATCGCCATCCTCTCAGACCCAAAGAAGATTCTTGATGCCCTACCGATGGTGCGCCCAACGATGATGAGTAACGTGCCTCGCTTCTGGGAGAAAGTCTATATGGGCGTGCAGGACAAGATCAACCAGGCTCCTACACCTATACGAGGTGTGATGCGCCATGCAATACGAATAGGGGAGCGTTACTTCTTTGACTATATAAATGTAGGGAAGAAAGCTCCACTTCACCTGAGCATGCTTTTCTCCATCTACGACCACACACTCTTTGCCAAGGTGAGGAAGACGATTGGCCTGCAGCGTGGGCGTTTCTTCCCCACGGCTGGTGCTGCGATTTCACCCGAGATATATCGTTTCCTCCGTTCTATTAATGTGCCGATGGTCGTAGGCTATGGGCTGTCTGAGACGACAGCTACGGTGAGCTCCTGCCCTTTAGTTGGGTTTGACCTAAACTCCATTGGTACGGTTATGCCAGCTCTGCAGGTCAAGATCGACCCAGAGACAAGTGAAATCCTAATCAAAGGTCCTACGGTCGCTTCGGGCTATTATCATAATGATGCTGCCAATGCGGAGGCCTTCACCGAGGATGGCTTCTTTCGTACAGGGGATGCTGGACGTCTTGAGGGAGATACCCTTTACTTCACAGAGCGTATTAAGGATCTCTTCAAGACCGCCAACGGTAAGTACATCGCTCCACAGATGCTCGAGGGAATGCTCACAATCGACCCAATCATCGAGCAGGTGGCAATCATCGGGGATGGATATAAGTTCGTGAGCGCACTGATATACCCCAACTGGGAGGTACTGAGACGCGAGGCACGTCAGCGTGGTATCGATACCAGCGTCAGTGATGAGGCTCTCGCTGAGAACCACGAGCTACACCGCCTCATGACGACCCACATCGAGCAGGCACTAAGCTCCGTAGCACAATACGAGAAGGTAAAACGATTCGTTCTACTCACCGAGCCATTCTCTATGGAGAAGGGTGAGCTGACGAATACGCTGAAGATCCGGCGCAAGGTGATCAACGAGCACTTCGCCAAAGAGATCGCTAGCATGTACGAAGAATAATAGAATTAGTAAAAGATATAGAGATGAACTATTGGTTTGAATGTAAGGTCTCCTACGAGCGTCAGGCAGACAGTATGGGTATGAAGAAGGTCTCCGAAAGCTACTTGGTCGATGCCCTGAACTTCACAGAGGCAGAGAGGCGTATCATCGAGGAGGTTACCCCATTAGTCTCCATGGGTGAGCTTGAGGTCGTCAATATCCGTCGTGCCCGTATCGCTGAGCTATTCCTCAATGACATACCTGAGGATGACCGTTACTTCCGTGCTAAGGTAAACTTCATCACTATTGACGAGAAGAGTGGCTCAGAGAAGAAAACCTCTGCCACGATGATTGTCAAGTCGGACTCACTCCCCAACGCCGTCAAGGAGCTCACCGCACAGCTCGATGGGCAGATGGCTAGCTACGAACTAGCGGCCATCACCGATACGCAGATCCTAGACGTCTACCAGTATGTCGCTCCTCAGAAGTGAGGAAATAGCCTCTCGCCTCTCTAAGCTACGAGCTGAGTTGCCTTCGACAGCTCAGCTCGTAGCCGTATCGAAATTTCACCCTGCCGACTACGTCATCAAAGCCTACGAGGCTCACCAACGAATATTCGGAGAGAGCCGTGTGCAGGAGCTTGTAGGGAAGTGGGAGGCTCTGCACGAGAGCTATCCCGACATCGCTTGGCACTTCATCGGTCCTCTGCAGACAAATAAGGTGAAGTATATCGCTCCCTTCATCGCCATGATCGAGAGCGTTACTAGTGAGCGATTGCTCCGAGAGATATGCAGACAGGCTGATCGAGTGAGCGGATCGAGCATAAATAATCGCCGTGTAATCCCTGTCCTTCTAGAGCTGCATGTGGCACAAGAAGAGACGAAAAGTGGCTTCTCGAGGGACGAGCTTTTCGCTTTGCTTGAGACCATCCATCGCACCCCCGAAGAGTGGCAGGGCGTGGAGCTACGTGGGCTTATGGCAATGGCAAGTAATACAGAGGATGAAGCACAGATTGAGCGAGAATTCGCCTTCGTGCGTAGCGTCTTCGATGAGGTGCGTACCTCCGGGCTTCTTCTTTGCCCTGAGCGATTCACAGAGCTATCGATGGGCATGAGTGGAGACTATCCCATTGCTCTGAGACATGGGGCAACACTCGTACGTATTGGCTCAGCGATCTTCGGTGATCGCCTCTAGTGAACTACAGATAAATTAATCCGTTTAGACAAGGTATTCGAATGAGATATTGGACAAAGACACTTTGCCTCCTACTAGCACTCGCTTCCTCTTGCTCACTTGTAGCACAGAATGGAGGGAAGGGGAAGAAGGCTGGTGATAATAAGTTTAGCTATATCCAGGCCCTTGATGTCTTAGGCTCATCAATGGCACTGCTGGAGCGCAGCTTCGTGGACTCGATAGACATCAAGCGACTTAGCCAAATTGGGCTGACGAGTATGCTAGAGAGTCTCGACCCCTATACAGAGTATTATTCGTCGGAGGATAATGATAAGATACGCCTCTTGACTACTGGTGAGTACGGTGGTATTGGCTCGGTCATCTCTCAGCGTCCTGATAGTACAATCATCATCAATGACCCAATGGAGGGTATGCCTGCCGCTCGTGCTGGACTGCGTGCAGGTGACGTGATCCTAGAGATTGATGGTAAGGATTATAGAAAGTCCACATCGGAGATCGTCAGTGCAGCACTCAAGGGCACACCTGGGAGTAAGATTACACTGCTCATCCAGCGTAGTGGAGAATCGAAGCCTCGTCGTATAGAGTTTCGCCGAGAGAAGATACAGGTTAATCCAGTTCCTTACTATGGTGTGCTAGGTAAGTCCTGTGGGTACATCGCGCTGACGAACTTCCCCAATACGGCTGCTGACGAAGTGAAGAATGCGTTCCTCAAGCTCAAGGAGAAGCACCAAATCAAGAGCCTCATCCTTGACCTAAGAGATAATGGGGGAGGACTCATTGATGAAGCAATCAAGATTGTGAGCTTCTTTGTGCCTGCAGGTGAGGTTGTCGTCACAACGAAGGGACGTGATACACGCCGACAAAGTGCAACGTATCGTACCAGCGGTAAGCCTCTTGATACAGAGATGCCTATTGTCGTACTAATCAATGCTCAGTCTGCCTCCGCCTCTGAGATCGTCAGCGGTGCCCTACAAGACATGGATCGAGCCGTCATCATGGGAGTGAAGAGCTATGGCAAGGGACTTGTTCAGACGACTATGTCACTGCCCTACGATGGTACACTGAAGCTCACCACAGCCAAATACTACATCCCAAGTGGACGATGCATACAGCGCATCGACTATCAGTCCCTTCGTGAGGGTAAGGGTGCGACGGTACTTCCCGATAGCCTGACCAAGGTGTATCATACACGTGCTGGTCGTGAGGTACGTGATGCTGGTGGTATCCTGCCAGACGTTGCACTCAAGGCGGATACCCTTCCTACGATGCTTATCTATCTGCGTTATAATAATGATGCCTTCGACTGGGTCACTGACTACACGCATAAGCACAAGACGATTGCTTCACCTCTTGACTTCAAGCTGACGGACAAGGATTATGCAGACTTCTCGCAGCGTCTGATTGACAAGAAGTTTGATTACGACCGTCAGAGTAGCAAGGAGCTGACGAAGCTCATTGAGCTCGCTAAGTTTGAGGGCTATTATACGAAGGGGAAGGAAGCCTTTGATCAGCTCAAGGCACTCCTTGTACCTGATCTGAAGCATGACTTGCAGTTCCATCGTCCTCAGATTGAGCAGTACCTCACGACAGCGATTCTCACACGTTATTACTACAATCGTGGAGCAATTGAGCGAAGCATCCGCGAAGATAAGATGACTGCTGAGGCAACAAAGCTCCTAGAAGACCCGGTGCGTTATCGTGAGCTACTTACAGCTCCAAAGGAGGCTAAAGCCGAGGTGAAGCCTTAGTCTCAACCCCTCTCCTGTGTGCAATGAAGAAGATTTTTTGCCCTAAGTGTGACACGCCCATCCCTCTGACACGTCAGCGTATTGATGAGATGAGGGCCAAGGGAGAGGAACGCATCTCGCTTGTTTGTCCACAGTGTGCACGTCAGCTGAATCTACGTATTCGTCTGCCGAGGGAGGAGGGTACCCAGCAGGCGGAGAAGCCTGCCCTCGGCTCACTCACGGTGATTGAGAATGTCTTTGCCCACAAACAGACCTTCCCCCTGTTCCTTGGTGATAATCATATCGGGCGAAGGAACAAGGACACGAAGACCGACATCCCTATCGCGACAGCTGACCCAAGTATGGATCGACACCATGCCATCCTACGTATCAGCGAAGGAAAGACAGGACGACTACGCTTCGCTCTCTCGGATGACGACAGCCATGTGGGTACGTTCGTTGGTGGCCGTATCCTCGAGCCACGTGAGTGGTGTTATCTTGAGTCGGGTGATGTCATCACGCTTGGTGCTACGAGTATTATCTTCTCTGATGCTGCACCTACGGACGAGTTATTTTAGCCCCTTCTCTAACAATAATCAAGGCCTTGCAGGAGCGTTTCCCGCAAGGCCTTGATCATTTGCTAGCCTTTAGCTAGCGAGAAAGAAGGTTTGTCTTAGAAGACGAAACCAATCTTGAAACCAACCTGAAGGTCTGTGCTCAGAGAAGCACCGCTGTACTTGGTCTTCCCACTGTTATCAGCTGTTGTCGTGGGCTGTGCAACCCCATTGATGGTCTGGTTAGTTGTTGTGATATCAGTCGTCTTACCTAGGCTACGAGAGTCAATGTTAAGACCAGCTTCGAGACCAAGGAACACCTTAGGTGCGATGTAGTAGTCGGCACCGAGGAAGAGGCCTCCACCGAAGACGAAGCCTGGAGCTGTCTTAACCTCCTTGTCCGTCTTAGTCGTTACGTTACCAGCTGTGGCTGTATGGTGTAACTCATAGTTGGTTGAGTAAGAGCCGAGGTGTAGCTCTGCACCAACATAAGGAGAGAGACGATTTGTGCCAGCGAAGTGCTTTTCGATACCAAGACCCACGAAAAGCGTTGAGGTGCGGTACTTCTGTTCTTGAGAGTCGTTTGTATTGTTTGTGGTCTGCTTGACTGAGGGCATTGCTAGACCGAGAGAGAGGCGTAGAGCAAGGTCATCCTGGAAGAAGTAACGACCCTTGAGTACCCCTACAGGGTTTAGCTTAAAGTCTCCAGCTTCACCACTAAAACTTGCACCAGCTGGTACGTTTCCTCCATTGTGGAGAGAGAGTGGGGTGTTGAAGAGACCATTAGCAAAGAGGCTAAAATCTGTGGTTACATCCCCAGCCTTTGGCTTGAACTCTTCCTGTGCCTGTGCTGCGACAAGCGATGTAGCAGCAAGGGCTGCTACCATGAAAAACTTCTTCATATACGTTTCGTTAGTTTTATATGAAAGCACTGGGCAACTCTTGCTCAGTTCGGTAGCAAAGATAGGTAAAAACTTGTACTAAACAACAAAGAAACCTTCTCAATCTTGCGTAATGCCAAGCTGAGGAGCCTTTATTGTTACATTCCTTCACCTCTTACTAGCCTCTCTGTTCAGTTGTTCCGGGCTTCATATACCTCAATTTTTCCCTGTCTACCACTCCTGTGTAACAGGTTCTTATTCAGGTGGTTATCCTTTGCCCTAAAGGAGCCCATAGCGAGTTACCATAACTTGTTTTAGCGAGTTATGGTAAGTCGCTGCAACGAGTTATGGTAAGTCGCTGCAACGAGTTATGGTAAGTCGTCGAAGAGAGTTATGGTAAGTCGTTGAGACGAGTTGTGGTAACTCGTTATGTACCCCCATAAATACGATAGACAGAGGCTGTTACAAGAGGCATAAACTCTACTTTATATCTTACTCCTAGCCCAAAGGCTTGTGTTCCTTTTTTTCACCATAATGATGTGGTTTGGGGATTTCACAGCTGGGGGATGAACCACCTTGGGCTACTTCTCTTTATCCCTACTATGGCACTTATGTGGGGAATGTGTACCCTGAGAGACCTATTCGTATGGCAGGAGATAAGTGGGGGCTTTTTGGTAACTTTGGGGCGCAGTGCCTCAGAGAGGCCTGATTAGCTTTGGTAAATAGACTAATGGACAGACAGACCCGCGTGAAGCCAATAATACAGATAAATACGGAGCACCTGAAGAAGGTGTTGCCTCAGCTGGGAGGCATCTTAATCCTCTTTATATTCCTTGCAATCGCCTACTTTACCCCTGCTGTGTTCGAGGGAAGAGAGCTCTTCCAGCAAGATGTAGCTGGAGCAAGTGGCAATGGATCGGATGTGCATCGTCTGGCCGAAGCAACGGGAGAGGTGTCGTATTGGACAAATAGCCTCTTCGGTGGGATGCCGATGTACCAAATCTCGCCCTCCTACCCCTCACTCTATATCATCAGTAAGATACAGGGCGTATTGACGCTGCAGTGGCCATTCTGTCTCTTGCCTGGATACAGCTGGCTCCTCTTCGCCATGCTTGGGGGCTTCTATCTCTTCCTACGGGCGATGCGTGTAGGGCGATGGCCTTCGGTGCTGGGGGCTGTGATGTGGACCTTCTCCAGTTACTTCATCATCCTGATTACAGCTGGGCATATATGGAAGCTCATGACACTGGCTTTCATCCCACCCACCATCGCTGGGATTGTCTATAGCTATAGAGGAAGGTACCTCGTGGGAGGAGCACTGACGGCTCTCTTTGCCTCGCTCCAGCTCCTCTCGAACCACGTGCAGATGAGCTATTACTTTGCCTTCCTCATTCTCTTCATCTTAGGGGCTTATCTGTGGGAGGCCATTCGGACAAAGAAGCTACGGCGGTTTGTGTTTGCCTCCCTCGTGACACTAGGAGCAGGGCTTATCGCCCTCGGCATCAATAGCTCTAACCTCTATCATACCTATGAATATGGCTCAGAGACCATCCGTGGGGGAAGTGAACTGACGCCCAGTGCGGAGGATAAGATCTCAGGGGGAGTAGAGGCTACAAGTGCCGGCTTGGATAAGGAATATATCACAGCATGGAGCTATGGGAAGGGTGAGACACTAACCTTGCTTGTGCCGAATGCCTATGGTGGTGCAACGGGAGAACTCAAAGAGGATCTTGCTGCGATGGAGCATATCCCCTCTGACTACAAGCAGATATTAGGAGGTCTTAACCACTATTGGGGTGACCAGCCCTTCACCGCTGGTCCTGTTTACGTGGGGGCTTTCGTGCTCTTCCTCTTCATCCTCGGGGCATTCATCGTCAAGGGGCCGCTGAAGTGGGCTCTTTTGGTGGGGACACTCTTCTCGATCTTCCTCGCATGGGGACACAATATGATGTGGCTGACAGACCTCTTCATTGATCATGTACCGCTGTACAATAAGTTTAGGACTGTCTCTTCGATCCTCGTGGTAGCGGAGTTTACCATTCCAGCACTTGCTGTCTTGGGGCTCATACAGTTTGTACGAGAGCCGAAGGAGGTAGTTGCAAACAGAGTGGCACTGGGTGTTAGCCTTGCCCTTACGCTGGGCGTAGCTTTGATTCTCGCTCTTGTGCCAGGCACATTCTTTAGCTTGATGAGCGAGCAGGAGCAGGCGATGTTCCGCCAAGCAATGGGAGATGGTCAGCTACCGATACCCAGCCTCATGGCTGCACTCAAGGATGCTCGTGCGAGCATCGTCTCGGCAGATGCTTGGCGTAGTGTGTTCGTCCTCCTTCTTTCACTTGGGGCTTGTGCGCTCTACTATTGGGGGAAGATTAAAGCTCCTATTCTCTATCTCCTTGTCGGGGTGATTACCCTAGGGGACTTGTGGCTGGTAGATAAGCGTTACCTCAACGATGAGCATTTCATCGATAAGGACCTTGTTGCACAGCAGGCTCGGCCCGTCACAGACGCCGATAGGACAATCATGGCAGATAAAGATCCTCATTATCGTGTGATGAACCTCGCGGTAAACAGCTTCAATGATGCTACCACAAGTGCTAATCATCGTAGTGTGGGAGGCTATCATGCCGCTAAACTACGTCGTTATCAAGATCTCATAGAGCATCAACTATCCAAGCAGAACATGCAGGTCTATAATATGCTTGATACTCGCTACTTCATCCTGCCAGATAGGTCAGGGGCATTGCATGTTGAGCGTAATGAGGAGGCCTTCGGAGCTGCTTGGTTTGTCAATGAAGTTCAGTGGGTAGGGAATGCCGATGAGGAGATGAAGGCACTAGATGATGCACCTCTTCGCAGTAGGGGGATTATAGACGACCGATTCCGTCCCATGCTGAAGGACTACCAGCCTATTGTAGCCCTCGATACCGTGATGCCAGAGCCTACTGTTGAGCTGCGTAGCTATGTGCCTAACAGGGCTACCTATCGTACTAAGACAGAACAGCCTCGCCTACTCGTCTTCTCTGAGGTTTATTATCCGCATGGCTGGCACTTAATACTGGATGGCAAGGAGGAGCTACCTATCCTTCGCGCGAACTACGTCCTTCGTGCAGCTTATATCCCAGCAGGGGAGCATCAGCTAGAGATGGTCTTCGATCCGAAATCAATCCATCGTACTGAGCTGGCTGCTAATGTAAGCTCAGCCCTACTTGTCCTATTGATCCTAGGGGCATTGGCTTCTCTACTCTTCCCCTCACTTCATAAAGGAGAGCATAAGGATGAATAAAGTCAAGACGAACAAATGAATATTATCTAATACAAATACGATTTAGTAATGATTAAGAATGTGATCACGACCGCAGTGCTCTCTGTAGCAGTGCTTGCCATCACGAGTAGCTGTAGCTCTAAGCTACGACCACTCACGGCTGATCAAGTGAAGGCAGAGCCTCAGCCTCTAGAGGTAGTCGGTGGTAAGGTGCCTGTCACAGTGCATCTGACCTTCCCTGCCAAATGGTTCCCTAAGGATGCTACGCTAACCGTAGTCCCCATTATCCGTTATCAAGGAGGGGAGAAGTGGGGTACAGGTACGACCTTCCAGGGAGAAAAGGTATATGGAAACGACCGGATTGTGCATTATGCCAATGGCTCCAATGCTACGGTGCAGTTCTCCATCCCCTATATCCCAGCCATGGCAAAGAGTGAGCTGTACCTCAACCTCAAGGGTAAGCAGGGTAGCCGTACCATCCAGCTCCCAGATCTGAAGGTCGCTGATGGGGTGATTGCTACCGAGGCTCTAGCAACGGTGGCAGGTGTAGCTCCCGTGATTGCTCCTGATGGCTTCCAGCGGATTGTGAAGGAGGCGTACGATGCGAACATCATGTTCCAGATCCAGCAGTCTAACGTACGCAGCTCAGAGCTTACCAAGGACGAGGTACAAGAGTGGCAGTACACAGTGCAGAATGCTAAGGAAACCCCCAATCAAGAGGTGTCAGTCGAGGTGCAAGCATACGCTTCCCCTGATGGTGGTCGTGAGCTGAATGAGAAGCTTAGTGCCTCTCGTGAGAAGAATACGACTACGGCTCTGAAGGGACGCTTCCGTAAGGAGAAGATGCAAGACGTCGCTATTGATGCCCACTACACTGCACAGGACTGGGAAGGATTTAAGCAGCTCGTTGAGCAGAGTAACTTCCAGGATAAAGACCTTGTCCTACGTGTACTCAGCATGTATCCTGACCCAGAGCAACGTGAGCGCGAGATTAAGAATATCTCCAGCGTCTTCAGTAAGCTAGCCGAGGAAGTCCTCCCTAAGCTCCGCCGTTCACGCCTCATTGCTAATGTCAAGATTATCGGTCGTAGTGATGATGAGATTAAGAAGACTCTAGAGAAGTACCCAAGCGCACTCACTGTCGAAGAGCTCTTATATGCTGCAACGCTTACCGATGACCAGCAGCAACAGGAGAGCATCTACAAGCTCACAGCACAGAAGTATGCTAAGGACTATAGAGCCTATAATAATATCGGTACGCTCTACCTGCAGAGAGAGAATTACGTGACAGCTAAGCGTTGGTTTGAGCAAGCCCTCAAGCAAAAGGATAATGCAGAGAGCAAGGTAAACCTTGGGCTCATTGCACTGAAGGATGGAGATGTGGCTAAGGCCACTTCGCTCATCGCTGAGGGAAGTAGCCTCCCAGGGGTAGGTCAGGTACTTGGCTACCTCTACCTAAGCCAAGGGGAGTATGCCAAGGCTCAGACAGCCTATGGGGACTATGCCAGCAATAATGCAGCCGTAGCACAGATCCTCAATCGTGACTACAGTAAGGCACTCGCCACACTCTCTGCTATCGCTAAGCCTAATGCTACGACAGAATATCTGCGAGCCATCATTGGTGCGCGCACAAATGATAGCTCTGCTGCCATCGCTGCGCTACGTAGAGCCATAGAGCTAGATCCAACGCTTACGACACGTATTGCAAATGACCTAGAGTTTGTGGGGCTACGTGGTCAGCGTGACTTCGGTGCATTGATCTCGGGTCGCTAAGCATTGAGGACTTCTGTCCTTCTATACAATCTCCCTTTGGGGAGGCATATATATAATAATATCCCCCACAGAGTCACAGGCTCTGTGGGGGATATTATTTGTGGTAGTTAGGGATGTTCTCTGTTGTCTGTGGGAGAAAGGGTGAGGTATTCCTCTAGCTTCCCTTGGGGAGTGCAGAGGCAATCACCTGCTGCGCGTGGCGTGCCGAGGCAGGTATATGTGCTGGCGGAGTACCCTGATCACTCATGAGGAAGGCTGGGTGAATCGTTAGGATAATCTTCCTAGGGTGGGGGAGGATATGCCCTCGGGGAAGGATGGCAAAGGCTCCGTCAATCGTCACCGGTAGGATGGGTACATCTAGCTCGGAGGCAATGACGAAAGCTCCTTTCTTGAAGCGTGTAATCTCGCCTGTGAGGGTACGACTTCCCTCGGGGAAGATAAAAATTGAGTTGCCTGTGGCCAGTACGCGCTTTGCGTCAGAGATGGTCTTAGCAATGGAGGAGGGCTTCGTTTCGTCTACGAAGATGTAGTGTGCTGCCTCGCAGGCTTTACCTACGAAGGGGAGGCGACGTAGCTGTATCTTGAGTACCCACTTAAAGGGGATACCAATGTACCCATTCAGAGCAAAGATGTCATAGGCTCCTTGATGGTTTGCTACGACGACACATGGTGCGTCACGTGAGGGGAGATGCTCTCTGCCTCGTACCTCTACTCGACAGAGTGAGACGAAGAGGCATATCCTAGACCAAATGCCCGTTGCCCCGCTGATGAATGAGGCTGGTGCACCGAGGTAACTACTGATGATCGTCACGAGACTGCATAGGAGTGTGGCGGTCAGGAAGAGTGGCCCTCCGATACAGATGAAGTAGAGCAGGTATAGGACCCTGAGGAGCAGACGTAGCATAGTAGTGTAGTGACGTTATTCGTGGTGACAGGCTAAGGCGGATAGATAGGTAGCAAGCTTCTTGACGGCACGCCCCCGATGGCTCATGCTGTTCTTCTCGCTCTCACTGAGCTGTGCGAAGGTGCGTACCTCTCCCTCTGGTATGAAAACAGGATCATAGCCAAAGCCATTCTCTCCTCTACGCTCTGTGGTGATTGTACCCTCGATGCTCCCCTCGAAGAAGTGTGTGCCTAGCTCATCAATGAGGGCTACTACGGTGCGAAAGCGAGCGTGACGAGGCTCTGGGGTGTGCGATAGACGGTCTAGTAGGAGAGAGACATTCTCACTTGGGGTTGCATGCTCCCCTGCGAAGCGAGCCGAGTACACGCCTGGGGCTCCGTCCAAAGCCTCGACCTCTAGTCCTGTATCATCAGCGAAGCAGTAGACGCCATAGTGACGATGGATGTACTCAGCCTTGATTAGGGCATTACCCTCCAGGGTCTCTGCCGTCTCGGGGATGTCATCGTGACAACCTAGCTCGCTGAGGCTTATGACCTCTACTTTCCCAGCCAAGATAGCACGTATCTCGGTTAGCTTATGTGCGTTGTTACTCGCAAACACGAGTTTTTTCATACATTTGCCTCTATAAGATATGCTTACGAGCCGATATGACTCGAGAGGCAAAAGTAATGATAATACTGGATAATGGATATAGAGCAGTTCCGAGAGGAGTGTCTTACGCTCCCGTGTGCAGATGAGTCTTTGCCCTTCGGAGATGAGTATTTAGTCTTTAAGGTCAAGGGGCGTATTTTCGCCATGACTGTACTCTCAGGTGGTGAGCCTCGAGCCTCCCTGAAGTGTGACCCTGATTTGGCTGAAGATCTCCGAGCAAAGTATGAGGCAGTCATCCCTGGCTACCATCTCAATAAGAAGCACTGGAACACGGTCTATCTCGAGCGAGACCTACCGTACCGTGAGATTGTGCGTCTCATTAGGCACTCCTACGAACTCGTTGTGGCTAAGCTCCCGAGGGCTATACGAGCCACCCTACCACCCCTTACTTCCAACGACAACTAAATAATTTATTCATCTCATGGATACATCACTCTTAGAGTTCATCGATCAGGTAGAGAGTACGAATACGTACCTCATCGAGCAGGTTGGCGCGGGCCGACAGCTCCCTCAGCTACATACCGTCGTATGCCGTCAGCAGACAGCAGGGCGAGGGATGCGTGGCAATAGCTGGACCTCTCGTCCGGGAGATAGCCTTACCTTCTCAATCCTCCTGCGCTCAGATCTCCTTCAGGGTAAGCAACAGTTCGCTGTCTCAGAGCTTGCCGCTTGGGCAGTGCTACGTACCTATGCCTCGTATATGAATGATGAGCAGAAGTCGCAGCTAAAGGTAAAGTGGCCTAATGACATCTTCTATGGTGATCGTAAGCTCTCGGGCATATTGATTGAGCACAGCCTCACAGGGCAGAGAGTGGATTACTCCGTTATTGGCATCGGGATGAATATCAATGATGAGAGTTTTCCTCCAGAGCTACCTATTGCGATCTCCCTACGCATGATTACTGGGCGCAATCTTGAGCCGATGGAGGTGCTTATTCGCCTACATGAGCAGCTGGCCATACTCTTGCCTGACTTCCTGCTGGGGCGATACATGGATGTGCATCGTCACTATATGAAGTATCTCTATCGGAGGGAGGGCTTCTATCCGTTCACGGACATCAATGGTCAGTTCCGTGCGCAGATTAAGGATGTGACGCCTGAGGGGCGACTGGTCCTGCAGCGTGAGGATGGCTGGGAGCGTGCCTACGCTTTCAAGGAAGTGCGCTTCGATGCTGAGTAAGGCCGAACTCAAGACCTTAAAATCACTACACGAAAGTAAAGGGCGCAGTGCCGAAAGGCTCTTCCTTGCCGAGGGGCTGAAGCTCATAGCGGAGCTCCTCGGGGCTTATTCGTGTGCCTTGCTCGTAGTCAGTGAAGAGTTGGAGACGGAGGTCAAGGCTCTGCTCTCGACCTATCTACCGAAGGAATACCCCAAGCGTGTAGAGTTCGTCCCTCGGAGCTTTGAGTGGGGGCGCATCAGTAGTCTGAGGCAACCTCAGGGGGCTTTGGCTGCCTTCTCTCTCCCTGAGGTGAATGAAGGTTTTCCTCCGACACCCTCGGGGCTCAGTATCTTCCTCGATCGAATACAGGATCCCGGAAATCTAGGTACGATCCTAAGGACAGCTGACTGGTATGGTGTGCGTGACGTCTTCTTGGCTCCTGGTACTGCTGATCCGTATGCTCCGAAAGTTGTGCAAGCTACAATGGGGGCACTCGCTCGGGTGCACCTGCATCGCCTCAGTGAGCCTCTCTCCTTCCTCCGACAATATGAGGGGGAGCTTCTTGGTACATTCCTCGGAGGCGAAGATCTATATACAGCTAAGCTCCCATCCTCAGATGCCTCGGCTCTGCTCATTATGGGTAACGAAGGTCAGGGCATACAGCCTGAGATTGAGGCTTTAGTACAGCGACGCCTCACCATTCCCCCTTATCCTCGTGGGGGAGGGCATACAGAGTCGCTGAATGTCGCCATTGCTACGGCGGTCCTCCTCTCAGAGCTACGTCGTCGAGGCTAGGTCTTTTATGCCTCCCAAAGAAAGAGGGCTACATTGTGGACAAGAGTCCATGGTGTAGCCCTTTCCCTTGCCTCTAAAATCGGCTGGGGAAACCCTTGCAAGGGTTTGGGGACAAAGGCTTGCAAGGATAGGAGAGGAGACCCTTGCAAGGGGTGTTTTGATACCCACGGGTGGGTTCCCTCGCTATCCACATTGGGGTTGGAGGGAAACCCACCAGTCGATTGTGAGGTGATAGCTTCATGGAGAGCATTTTAGAGGATCTTAGGAACAAAAGCTGTATCTTTGCAGTTCTTGGGTTGGAGGGCTATAATATGCCCCTTCTCAAGTAGCCCTGATGTCGTGCGCTCTTCTACTCAGACGCTCATCGTCCCGTAAGGACAAGGCTTGCCACACAATCTATAATGCCTCGGCAAGCAAATCATTATTGGGTAGTGACAAGACGTTGGTCTCAGGCACGGATACAATTGTTTATGACCCTAGCTAGGTGGTGTCTCTTCCCTCTCGGGTGGGATACCCTTTAGGTGCGCCCTAGGGTGGGGCTTAGATACCCAGCAGGGGGCAAAGGGCGTTAGTAGAGTAGATAATAGTTAGAAGTAAGAAGAAACAATAATGAGACAGCTGAAGATCTCAAAGTCGATCACCAACCGTGAGAGTGCCTCTCTAGACCGCTACCTACAGGAGATCGGCCGCGAAGAACTCATCACCATCGAGGAAGAGGTAGAGCTAGCCCAGGCAATCAAGCGAGGGGACCGTCGGGCGCTGGACAAGATGACCCGTGCTAACCTCCGCTTCGTGGTCTCCGTAGCCAAGCAGTATCAGAATCAAGGGCTCAGTCTGCCTGACCTCATCAACGAGGGCAACCTAGGCTTGATTAAGGCTGCAGAGAAGTTCGACGAGACACGTGGCTTCAAGTTCATCTCTTACGCCGTATGGTGGATTCGTCAGTCAATCCTTCAGGCACTGGCAGAGCAGGCTCGTATTGTACGCCTCCCGCTCAATCAGGTGGGTACGCTGAACAAGATTACGAAGGCTCTATCCAAGTTCGAGCAAGAGAACGAGCGTCGGCCCTCCCCAGAGGAGCTAGCTAAGGAGCTAAACATCCCCGAGGATAAGATAACAGACACTCTGAAGGTCTCTGGTCGTCATATCTCCGTCGATGCCCCCTTCGTTGAGGGCGAGGACAACAGCCTCCTGGACGTGCTGGTCAATGAAGATGCTCCCAACGCTGACCGTACCCTCATGAATGAATCCCTCTCTAGGGAAATCGACCATGTCCTCTCTAAGCTCTCCGAGCGAGAGGGTGAGATCGTCAAGCTCTTCTTCGGTATAGGAGGGCACCAGGAGATGACCTTGGAGGAAATCGGACTGAAGTTTAACCTCACCCGTGAGCGTGTCCGTCAGATTAAGGAGAAGGCCATCCGCCGTCTACGTCAGGAGGGCTTCAGTGATCCACTTAAAAACTATCTAGGCTAAGGAGACAACATTACTCTTCGAGACCATAGGCTCCCACTAATAGGATAAATGGCTACACACGGGAGCGTGTGTAGCCATTTCCTTTCTCACCTAGGGACTATTCCCTTATTAACCCCGAAGTACGATGAAGCTTAATCTCAGACAACGTCTTCTAGGCTGGCTACATAAGATTGGTCTCCTCCCCCAGCGACTTACTCGACGTACTGCTGCCGAAGACCTCTTAAAGGCCATCTACGAGGCTCGTACTACACCCTCGTCTAGTCCCTCCCCAATTGCCTCTCTGGAGCTGAGTGAAGAGGATCAGTCGGAGCTTATCGCAGAGCTTCGTCGCGAGGGTTATCTCCTCTCTGAGGGGATGGAGCTTACCCCCCTTGGGGAGCAACGAGCCATCGAGCTAACACGTGCCCATCGCCTCTACGAGCTGTACCTAGCTGAGCATTCGGGCTACTCACCTAAGGAGTGGCACCGACTAGCTCATGCCAAGGAGCATGAACTCACGGCCAAGGAGCATGAGCGTATCGCTAAGCTCCTCGGTAATCCCCTTTATGACCCGCACGGTGACCCCATCCCGACGAGCCAAGGTCTTCGTCCGAGCACACCCTCCGTACTGCCCCTAGAGCAGCTGCACGAGGGGAGGTGGTATCTCGTCCTACATATTGAGGATGATGAGCCGATGAGCTACCAATATTTATCTTCTCTAGGTCTTACGAAGGACTCTATCTTCTATATGGAGACGCTGAGTGGGGATGTATGTGTCCTGCGCTACGAGGGCGAGACCTTCACCTTCCCCACGCCCATACTGCTTGCTCTTAGCCTGAGAGAAGCCTGTCCCGAGGAGGTTAAGGATACACATGCAGGCGAGGTGCAACGCCTCACACGCCTACCTCTAGGAGTAGAGACCTATATCCTATCCCTCTCACCTGCCTGTCGGGGGGCTATGCGTCGCCGACTCATGGATCTAGGCTTTGTGCCAGGCAGTAGTATTAGTATCGATATGCGTAGCCCTTTGGGTAATCCCATTGCCTATATAGTACGTGGGGCAGCGATTGCTCTTAGGGAAGACCAAGCACGCTATATCCTCATCCAGCCACCGAAACAATGACCAAGCACCAGACCCCGACCTCATGTGAGGGCTGTAATAGCTCTTGCCCCTCCTCCCGAGCCCTCCTCCAACGTAAGGGTGAGCATACCACGGATGTGCGCTTCACCATTGCTTTGGCTGGTAATCCAAACACTGGGAAGAGTACCGTCTTCAATGCCCTCACAGGGCTGAAGCAACATACTGGCAACTGGCCCGGAAAGACTGTTGGCAAGGCAGAGGGGGGCTTCTCGTATGCTGGTGACGACTATCGCATTGTAGACCTCCCGGGGACCTATTCCCTATCCTCCACGAGTGAGGATGAGGAGATAGCTAGAGACTTCATACTCTTCTCTGCACCTGATGTCACGGTCATCGTCGCCGATGCTACACGCCTAGAGAGGAACATGAATCTGCTCCTTCAGGTACTTCAAATCACAGATCGGGCTGTACTCTGTGTAAACCTCCTCGACGAGGCCAAGCGCAACAAGATAGAGATTAACCTAAATGCCCTCTCGCGCCGTATAGGCATACCCGTCGTTGGAGCTAGTGCACGCTCTGGCGAGGGCATGGATCAGCTCCTAGCTGCAATCCGCTCCGTAGCCCTCGGTGAATATGTTTGTAGCCCCTATCGTAAGAATAGCCTACCGAAGCATACTGCCCAGCAGGTAGCCCTACTCGAGGAGGCTGTAGGTCAGTATTACCCAGAGGTACCGAATAAGCAATGGATTGCCTATCGCCTCATAGAGGATGACCCATCCGTAACAACACGCTTTAACCACCCAGAGCTCCTAGAGAAGGCACGGGAGGTACACCTCGTCATCGGTGATAACTTCCATGACCAATGGACGGAGGCCATCTATGCAGATGCTTATCGTATCTGCTCGGAGGTCGTTACACAGGCCGATGCAGGGGGACGCCTACCGCTTGACGTTCGGCTTGACCGTATCTTGACTAGTCGTGCTTGGGGCTTCCCGATTATGCTCCTACTACTGGGTGGGGTGTTTTGGCTTACGATTGTTGGCTCGAATGTCCCGTCAGAGCTCCTCAGTGATCTCCTAGTGGGGTACATCCATCCCTTGCTGAAGTCTGCGATGCTACACCTACATGCTCCGTGGTGGCTGACGGGCTTCCTTGTAGATGGAGTCTATCTAACTATGGCGTGGGTGGTCTCGGTGATGCTCCCGCCTATGGCTATCTTCTTCCCACTCTTTACGCTCTTGGAGGACTTCGGCTATCTGCCGAGGGTGGCTTTCAACCTCGATGAGCTCTTCCGCCGAAGTGGAGCGCATGGTAAGCAGGCACTTACCATGAGTATGGGCTTTGGGTGTAATGCAGCTGGAGTGGTCTCTACGAGAATCATTGATAGTGAGCGAGAGCGGTTAATAGCCATCATCACCAATAACTTCTCCCTCTGCAACGGACGCTGGCCTACGCAGATCCTCCTAGCCTCTCTCTTCATCGGTGCAGCTGTACCGACAGCTTACGCAGGGCTAGCAAGTATTGGGGCTGTGCTAGCGGTTGTGCTACTAGGTGTAGGGGTAATGTTTGCTTCGTCTTGGGTGCTGTCTCATACGGTGCTTAGAGGGGAGGTCTCTACCTTTCACTTAGAGCTACCGCCCTATCGTCCTCCGCAGTTCTGGCGGACGCTTTACACGTCTCTTATTGACCGCACACTGATTGTCCTTTGGCGAGCTGTTGTGTTTGCTGCGCCTGCAGGAGGCTTGATATGGCTCTCGTGCAATATCCATATCGGGGGGATGAGCATCGCAGAGCACCTCATCAGCTTGCTGGAGTATCCGGGTTGGCTTATGGGATTGAACGGCGTAATACTCCTAGCCTATGTCCTTGCGATTCCTGCTAATGAAATTGTCATGCCTACTGTCCTGATGCTGACGACACTCGTCCTCGGAGGGTCGGGGAGTGAAGCAGGGGTACTCATGGAGGGTGGTACGGCGGAGACCTTTGCTGTCCTGCAGAGTGGTGGCTGGACACTCATGACAGGGGTGTGTTTGATGCTCTTCTGTCTCTTGCACCATCCATGTAGCACTACGATCTATACAATCTATAAGGAGACGGGGAGTTGGCGTTGGACGCTCCTCTCCATTGCCTTGCCGTTAGGTCTTGGGATTGTAGTGACGATGGTGACAGCAGGGCTCTGGAGACTCTTTAGCTAGCGTTATTAGGGCTCCTAAAGATATTTCCTAGTTATTCCTTTCCAGCCTCTACTCACAGTGTGGGTAGAGGCTTTCTTGCTTTGCTGAGCGACTTAGTTCTGCTTTGCTTGGCGATTCAGCTCTGCTTTGCTGATTGACTTGGTGCTACTTGCTTTCTGGAGCTTGTGCTGTCTCCCGGTCATCGGGATAGAGGAGGTAGTGCCTGCGGAGCTTACGGAAGGTGGAGAGACCCTTCTGCCAAGAGGCTCGGATAGCTTCCTCGCTCCAGCCCTCAAGGATCTGGGTGCGAAGTTTCTTTGTCCCTGCGAGCAGGTCGAAGAGCTGAGACTGGTTGATGAGGGTAAGCCCTAGGCGTGATGCTCTCTGCTGGAGCTGTAGAAGGGGTGCAAGGGTTAGTTGCCCCTTGGGAAAGGGGACTGAGGAAAAGTCGATTCCGTAGCAGGCTTTCCCTTTATGCTTGGGATTGGAGTCCTCTCCAAGCTTTACCTCGGGGGTGAAGACGTACTTCCCGAAGCGTCGGTCGGGATGTCCTACGGCTTGGAAGGGCTTGTCTGTACCTCTACCTACGCTGAGGATTGTAGCCTCGAAGAGGCAAAGAGATGGGTATAGGGCTATGGAGGTGTCGTTAGGAAGGTTGGGGCTTGGGCGCACAGGTAAGCTGTAGCTAACCCCATGTCTCCAGCCGAGGCAGGGGATGACCTTCAACCGACATGCTCTCTTGGAGCGCAGCCATTTCTCCCCATTAATCATCAGAGCTAATTCCCCTACAGTCATGCCATGTGCTAGGGGAAGAGGGTCAACGCCTATAAAGGAGCGACAGTCTGGCTCCCGCATAGGGCCATCGATGAAATCATTGGGGTTGGGGCGGTCACAGACGATGAAGGTCTTTTGTGTCTCTTCGCAGGCCTCCATGAGGTAGTGCATGGAGGATATATAGGTGTAGAAGCGTACCCCTACATCTTGTAGGTCAAATACCAGCACATCGACATCGGAGAGCATGGTCTCGGAGGGACGCTTTCTCTGTCCATAGAGGCTTATGATAGGTAGCCCTGTCTTTGTGTCTCTCCCGCTCTGTACGTACTTCCCAGCATCTACTTTCCCTCTTAGCCCATGCTCGGGCACGAAGAGCTTGATAATCTGTACGCCTTGGGCGAGGAGTGTGTCTACTAGATGCACTTTATCCTTGCCAACGAGGGAGGATTGATTGACCATGAGGGCTACTCGCTTGCCTTGCAGGAGAGGTAGGAGAAGCTCCATGCGCTCTGCCCCGAGGGTGAGGGGTAGTTCCTCCGCATGTATCAAGGAGGGAGAAAGGGAAAAGAGAAGGGTGAGGAGTAGGAGAATTTGCTTCATGGGCTAGTCAATCTTAACCCGAATGGCATTCACCTCTGTGCCCATGAAGATGGAGGCAAGTTCCTCGAACTTCTCGGGGCACTCTGTCGTACGGTACGAGACCGCCCCTCCTTGGCTTAGCCTACAAGCCATCTCAGGATGCCTCATAAGGTAGTCCTCGAGTGAGGCGGAGACCAGTTCGCCCTGCGAGATGAGTGATACCCCACTAGGCAGGGCTGCCTGAATCTTGTCTCGAAGGAGTGGATAGTGAGTGCATGCTAGGAGTACCGTGTCGATAGCCTCGTCTCGTGCCATGAGCTGCCCGATGTACTTCTGCACGAAGTAATCAGCTCCCTCGCTTTGGCTCTCCCCATACTCCACGAGTGGTACCCACATAGGGCAGGCTTGTTCGCTGACGATGACCTCGGGGAAGAGCTTCCCTACCTCTGTTGTATAAGACCCTGATGAGACGGTGCCGGGGGTGGCGACGACACCCACATGGTTGCTTCGTGTGAAGCTCGAGATGGCCTCCACTGTTGGGCGGATGATACCGAGTATACGGCGTGTGGGATCATCGGTGTAGGGTAGGTAATGTTGCTGGAGCTCCCTTAGGGCTTTTGCCGAGGCGGTGTTACAAGCCAGTATAATCAAAGGGCATCCCTGAGCAAAGAGGTACTCTACCGCTTCCTTGGTGAAGCCGTTGATCACATCGAAGGAGCGCGTGCCATAGGGTGAGCGTGCGTTGTCTCCGAGGTATATGTAGTCATACTGAGGCAGACGCCTCTGTATCTCAGAGAGGATCGTCAGGCCACCATAGCCTGAGTCGAAGACACCAATAGGAGCGAAGGACATAGTCAAATAGGAGGGGAAATGTATCCGTACCCTGTACTAGACAGGGACGAAGCTATAGAAGAGCATACCAAAGCCCCCTGCCACAGCTAGTAGCAGTAGGGGATTTGTCTTGAAACGATAGGAGGCAACGAAGGCAAGGGCAAACAGGAGGATACTGACCACAAACTGCAGAGTTGCCTCTCTAGGGGCACCGAAGTTCTCGACATTCATCAATACCAAGGCAGCTGCCGCCACAAGCCCTACGATTGTAGGTCTCAGACCCGAGAAGATGGAGCGAACGAAGGGGCTATCCTTATGCCTCAGTAGGTATCTGCTGATACCGATCATGAGTAGGAAGGGGAGCCAAAGCACCGATAGTGTAGCTATGAAGGAGCCTAGGATAGCCATCAGTGGGGGATAGCCATCATTGAGTACGGAGGTATAGCCCACGTAGGTCGCGATGTTGATACCCAGAGGCCCTGGGGTCATCTGGCTCACGGCTACGATGTCGGTGAACTCCCCCGAGCTGAGCCACCCCTCTTTACGTACCACTTCGTCCTGTATGAGGGAGAGCATCGCATACCCTCCACCGAAGTTTACGATACCGATCTTGGAGAAGACGAGGAAGAGCTTAAAGAAGATCATCGCAGCGTTTCTTTATGGCGTGAGTAACGTCCCCAGAGCCATCCCGAGAGGCCTGCGATGAGGATGATGTAGATCGGGGAGACCCCTAGCAGGTAAATTAGTCCAGCTGCTACAATGGGTATCCAGAACGTGTATCGGGTAAGCCCAGCTGTACGTGCCATCGTGAAAACGGGGGCGGCGATGAGGGCAACTACCACGGGGCGTATCCCGCGGAAGGCATATTCGACGAGGGGGTACTGCTTGAACTGTCTAAAGAGTGCCGCTAGGAGCAAGATGATGACAAAGGAGGGAAGGATATTCCCAAGGGCTGCCAGTAGTGCTACTCGTACGCCCCCGAGTTTGTAGCCGATATGCCCAGCCATGTTCACGGCGAAGACCCCAGGGGTTGCCTGAGCCACGGCCATGATGTCTATGAATTCCTCTTCGCTGAGCCAGCCCTCTTTCCTGACGACCTCATGCTCCATCATCGGGATCATAGCGTACCCGCCACCTATCGTACCGATACCGATACGAAAGAATACCCCGAAGAGGCGCATCTGCTCCTTAGTCTGCATCATCTCTTGTCCTCTGTTCCCTTTATGGAGGGGTGCTCTTGTCCTTGAATAGGCTGTTTAGATACCCAAGCATCCCCAGCTACTTAACGCAAGGATGCGCTTAATAGCCCACAAAGATACCCAGATTTAGCCACCGAAGGGTATTTGACCTTGGACTAGGGTAGGGTGGTGAATAGGAATGTTTACCTCTCTGGACGAAGATCCTTTGCTTCCGCTCTAGAGGTATCCTCGTAACCTCGCTGGAGGTATCGGGGCAAACTCCAGCGAGGTTACGAGGATACCTCTGGCAAGGTTACGGGGATACCTATTTTACCCCTTCCTCGTAGCCTCTGTGGGAGGGTTGGCGGATTAGGTTGGTGGAGCTAAGGTGTAAGCCTTTATCGAAACAAAGGCTACCTTTTGCTATCTTTGTCCTAAAGAGATTTGAAAGAATAGGATACGACTAGATGGGAAAGCCTAATTTGATCTTTGGCATGCATCCTCTGCTTGAGGCATTGGAGGCTGGGCGAGAGATCGACAAGATATTACTTAAACGTGGGTTGAGGAGCGAGGAGGTCAGTCGCATTATTGCCCTAGCACGTGAGCGTACGATCCCCCTACAGATTGTACCCGAGGAGCGTTTGACACGTCTGACACGCAAGCAGCACCAAGGGGTCATCGCCTTCATCAGTGAGATTGAGTACACGCCGCTAGAGACCCTTATCCCCATGCTCTATGAGGCGGGACGCTCTCCTTTCGTGCTCCTGTTGGATGGACTCACTGATGTCCGTAACTTCGGGGCAATAGCACGTACGGCGGAGTGTGCTGGTGTCGATGCCCTCATCATCCCCGAGCGTGGGAGTGTGACGGTGACGGCGGATGCGATTAAGACCTCGGCAGGAGCTTTGCATCGTCTCCCTGTATGTCGGGTAAGCTCTATTATGTCAGCTGTGTCTCTCCTCCAGGCAAGCGGTCTGAAAATTGTCGCTGCCTCCGAGAAGGCACGAGACGTCTATACTGAGACGGAGCTTCGCTTACCCCTTGGCCTTGTCCTTGGGGCTGAGGACGAAGGGGTTTCGGAGGAAGTCCTTCGCCGAGCAGACCATATCGTGCGTATTCCTCAGGTCGGAGCCATTGGCTCGCTGAACGTGTCTGTGGCTGCAGGGATCCTCATCTACGAAATCGTACGCCAAGGCACAGCCATCTCTAACGCTAAATAAGGAAGGAGCACGCCATGCTGATTAAGCTCTACGCAGATAATCCCGACTACCGCCTCCTCACAAGGCTCGTAGATCAGCTCAGGGATGGAGAGATTTTTATCTATCCGACAGCCTCGGGCTATGCCTACTGTTGTGATGCTCTGAATGCTCGGGCTATAGAGGAGCTGTGCCGACTCAAGGGGATAGACGTCCGAAAGAAATCCCTCTCAATGGCTTGCCACTCGCTGAGCCAAGTGTCGGAGTACTGCAAGATGAATGACCGAGCATTTAAATTCATCAAGGAGCATGAGGTGAACTATACGTTTATCCTCCCTGCCTCGGGAGCCTTACCTCGGATATTCAAGCATAGACGTGAGGTGGGCGTGCGTCTGGCTCAGCACCCTATTGGGCAGCTCCTCAGTGAGCATTTAGGTAACCCGCTCATCACGGCATCCCTACCGATAGAGGATAGTGATGAGCCAGAGTATGTGACCAATCCCGAGCTAATCGATGAGCGATTTGGCTCATTCGTCTCAGGGGTCTTCGATGCTGGGGATATACCACTTGCCCCCTCTACGGTCGTTGATTGTACAGAGGAGCCATTCGAGATTTTGCGCTACGGACATGGACGTCTGGCCGACGAAGAGCCCCTGATTAAGCAAGAGTAGACTCGCACCAACTAAATACATAGATATGATAGCCTTTTATTCGGATGAAGATGTGGAGGAGCCGAGGCTCCGTAAGAAGCTTATCCGTACATGGATCGAAGAGGTAGCCGAGAGCTATGACCGTAGGGTCGGGGAGCTCTGCTACCAGTTCTGTGGGGATGAGCGCATCCTACAGACGAATCAAGACTTCCTCGATCACGACTATTACACCGACATCATTACCTTCGACGAGAGCGAGGGGGATAAGGTGTCAGGAGACATGCTCATTAGCCTAGATACGGTACGCAGTAATGCTGAGCAATTGGGTACAAGCTACGAGGAAGAGCTCCACCGAGTGATCATACATGGTGTGCTACACCTCTGCGGGCTGAAGGATAAGACGCCCGAGGATGAGACTGCGATGCGTTCGGCAGAGGAGCGGGCCCTTGCCCTCCTGCGCTCCGAGCTAGGCGAAGGGGAGTCTCTCTTTGACTTATAGCAGATAGCACGACGGAGCCCTCAGTGGTTGAGAAAAGGACTTGCTAGCGTATTTAATGGAGCCTATTCCACGGAAAAAGCGTTTCTTTGTGGTCTAATAGACGATTTACCTTTAAGTGAACTTAATCATTGACCAAGGGAATACGGTGTGCAAGGTGGCTATTGCTACCGAGGAGGAGCTAGTACAATGCTATACCTTCCCTCACCTCTCCCTACGAGACGCAGGACAAATCTTATCGGCTCACCCCTCGCTGGAGGCTGCTATATACAGTTCTGTAGCACGAGTGGACAAGCCTCTCTTGGGGCTTCTCTCCGAGCGTTTGCCCTCTGTGGTCATGGTGGATGAGCATACAGCCGTCCCACTAGAGGTGGCGTATGATCGTAAGCGTTTAGGGAGTGACCGACTGGCAGCTGTCGTCGGTGCTTACTCGCTCGCTCCGAGAGAGAGGGAACTATTGATTGTAGACTCAGGGACAGCCATTACCTTCGAGCGTGTCACAAGCTCAGGCACGTATCTCGGAGGAAATATCTCCCCAGGGCTCTACACTAGGCTCAAGGCTCTTAATCACTTTACCTCCCGTCTGCCTCTACTCTCCGATCTGAAGGATACCTCTCTAGGCTATGGGACAACGACCCAAGAGGCTCTGAGTAGAGGGGCTTTGCGGGGGCTCATATACGAGGTAGATGGCTACATTCGCTCTCTACGCAGCCTTCACCCCGAGGCCGTTGTCTACCTCACCGGAGGTGATGCACAAATGATCCAGGAGCTCCTCGAGGAGGATGTATATGTAGAGCCAAACTTGGTGCTCTTTGGGCTGAATAAGATATTGGAGTACAACAAATGATAACAAGGAAGAAGATCATCTCCCGACTCGTCCTCACAGGACTACTTGCCACTCTCACTATCCCGTGCGCACATGCACAGAATAATAGTGAGCGCTCCCCCTATAGTCGCTATGGCTATGGTAGACTCGGTGAGCGAATGACGGCAGGCGCACGTGCCATGGGGGGGCTTGGCGCAGGACTGCGTGACCCAAACATCGTCAGCCCTGCTAACCCTGCCTCATATACTGCGGTGGACTCGTTGACGTTCATCATGGATCTTGCTGTCTCTCTCCGAGGGTCATACCTATCGGAGGGGAGCAAGAAGGATAGCCGTGTACTCGGGAATCTTGATTACGCCACAATCCTCTTCCCTGTGAGCAAGCATCTAGCCATTAGTGCGGGGATCATGCCCTTCTCTACTGTAGGCTATCGCTTCGGCAACACAGAGAAGCTCCAGGGGGATAACAGCGGTAGCCTCTACCAACGTGCCTATTCAGGTGAGGGGAGCTATAACGATCTCTATCTAGGTGTTGGTGGGCGTATCGGGAATTTCTCCCTCGGGGTAAATGCCTCATATCTCTTCGGCTATACGACCCGACAGCATCAGGTCATCTATAGTAGTGGAAGTAATGCCATCAACCCTGTGGATCGGAGCCAGCTTCACCTCAAGGGCTTTCGTTTCGATTTCGGAGCTCAATATGAATGGATGCTTGATGCTAAGCGTGGTAAGAGCTTAGTCTTTGGGGCAACCTTTGCTCCAGAGATGGGGCTACGGTCAGAGTCTGTACTCCTACAATATCAGTACAATACCCAGACAGGGCGTAGCACCCTCCTTCGGGCGGACACCCTTTCCTCTGGCGCACAACATATCTCCCCGATGAGCCTGTCAGGTGGACTGACTTATCGATACAAGGATGTCTTCATGGTCGGGGCGGATGTCTCCTACATGAAATGGGGGAGTGCAGGGGATAATGCGGGTACCGGTGCTCGCTTTACCGATCGTTATCGTATAGCTGTCGGCGGAGAGTGGCTCCCCAACTATCGTGGACGGAGTATCTTTAGTCGCTCCTACTACCGCTTTGGCCTCAATGGCTCGAACTCTTATGTGAAGGTGCCTACACCGGATGGTACGCTCGCTGGCTATACTCAGTATGGGGCTTCCCTAGGGATTGGTATTCCTTTGGTGGATCGCCGATCGCTGGTGAGCTTGACTATTGACTATAGCTATCTTCACCCACAAGCCTCGGGTATGGTCAAGGAGCATAGCCTAGGACTGACGGTGGGTGTGACCTTTAATGAGGGTTGGTTCCGCAAGGCTCGTATCAATTAAACCCACGAGAATAGAGAGTAATCTAAGTAGTACCGATTAAGAATCGGTGTAACATAAATACTAAATACAGAGATAATGAAACTGAACAGAATGATCCTGGTGGCAGCCCTTGGCTTCCTTTCCACGGCTGCCTATGCTCAGACGGGTAAGGCTTCAGGAACTCCTTTTGGCTCAGGTCAGGACAGTATCCGTTGCCGCCAAAGCATCAGCTTATTCACCAGTCTTGGTAAGACGGGTAACTATCAAGATGCGTTTGAACACTGGAAGAGGGCTTACGATGAATGCCCTGCTTCCTCGAAGAATATATACATCATTGGGGTGAAGATCCTTCAGTGGAAACTTGGTCAGGCCAAGGATCCCGCAGCGAAGAAGAAAGCTCTTGCCGATCTACTGAAGCTCTATGATGATCGTGCTACCTATTTTGGTGACGACGCTAAGATGGGAGCAGATAAGATTATGCTAGGTAAGACAAAGGAGTATCTAGTCACTGTAGGTAACGATGCAGACTATGCTCAGGTCTACGCTTGGCTCAAGCCTGTTGTGGCTCGCTACAAGGAGCAGACTGCACCAGAGGCTCTTTACTACTTTGCCTTCTCCTCTCGTGCTGTGGCAATGAGGGATACGACGAAGGTGGAGAATTACATCAATGACTACCTCGAGGCTGCAGGCTATGCAGATGCCGCTCTCGAAGCTGTAGCTAACGATGCTGAGGCCCGCAAGCAGATTGAGACGTTTAAGAACCCAATGGATGCCGAGTTCGCCCAGAGTGGTCTAGCTGGCTGTGAGATGCTGAATAGGGTCTATACAGTGGACAAGATTGAAGCACATAAGACGGATAAGGCCTTCCTTACCTCCACGGCTTCTCTCTTCCAGAATGCAGGGTGTAGCTCTACTGCTGCTTTCCGTGCTAGCCAGTACCTCTTCGATATCGAGCCTACTGCTACTGCAGCTATGCTTCTCGCTGGGAACCTCATTGAGCATAATAAGTACTCCGAAGCGAGTGATTACCTCAACAAGGCAATCTCTCTCTCCAAGAGTTCTACTGACCGCGTTAAGTGCTACGAAGTGCTTATCCAGCTAGCGATGAAGCAAAATAACTACAGCCAAGCCCGTGCTTATGCTAGTAAGGTGCTTGCTGAGAACCCCAACTCGGGTCGTGCGCTAATTGTACTAGCTCAGATGACTGCTAACTCAGCCTCTAGCTACTTCCCTGATGATAAGGTGAAGCAGCGTTGCGTCTACTACCTCGTCATCAACAAGCTGCGCCGTGCTGCCAGCGTTGATCCTAAGGTTGCAGGTGAGGCTAATCGTCTTATCTCTTCGTACTCTCGCCTCCTCCCCTCAGCTCAGGATATCTTCATGCACCCAGAGATAAAGAAGGGCAGTACGCTAAACATCGGCGGCGAATCGGTCGTCATCCCTTAATCCATAGCCTAGCCTATGCTTGAACTTCCGCCGCACTCTGCGGCCGGGGGATATAAAGGACTTCCTACCAAGGACACTACGTCTTTGGTAGGAGGTCTTTTCTCGTTGCCCTGCGTTGTCCTGTCTAGAGTCCTCATTGTCCTTGCGGGGCTTCTCTTCCTTGTTGCGTGCTCGAAGGAGCGAGTAGAGACTAAGAATCTCGCTGTAAACATCGATTCTCTCTACTCGGCACGAATGGTTCAGCTCAACACGCTCATCTCAGACTCTGGCCTGATACGCTACCGCATGACAGCTGCAGAGCTACTCATCTATGAGCGTCCAGAGCGCAATGAATGGGTCTTCCCTCATGGACTGCTCCTTCGTCCCTACGACACCATCAGCGGGAGTAAAGTCTTCATTAAAGCAGACTCTGCCATTCGTCGTACTCAGAATGAGGAATGGGAGCTGATTGGCAATGTACGTGTGCAGGGACCTAATGGTCAGAGACTGAATACTCATCGTCTCTTCTGGCTACGTGACAGTCGCCGCCTTTACTCTAAGGATACCACGTACTTCTTTACACAAGGCCGAGAGCTTCGTGGCTCACACTTCGAGGCAACAGATGACCTCAGTTGGTACGAAATTTATGATAACCGAGGTGTGATTGAGTACGAAGAGGACGCTGCGAAGAGTCCTTCACCTCAACCCGCTACCCCGGATACACTCCAGAGGGGTATTCGTTAGCCACTTATCCGATGCTTTACCTATATATTCTGCTTGCACTTATTGCTTCAGCCTTCTTCTCGGGGATGGAAATTGCGTTCCTCTCCACCGATAAGTTGCGTCTTGAGCTAGACCGAAATAAGGGAGGCTTTTCAGCTAAGATCTTGGGCTTGCTTTACGGTCGTCCTGATCGGTTTATTACCACGATGCTTCTCGGCAATAACGTTGCCCTTGTCATCTATGGTCTGCTGATGGCGGAGCTTATGGAGCCTTGGCTTATTTCTCTTGTCGGGAAGAACGATGGCCTGATCCTGCTTCTACAATCTATCCTAAGCACCTTGCTCATCCTCTTTGTAGGAGAGTTTATGCCTAAGGTGACGTTCCGTGCGAATCCTAACCGCACGATGCGCTTCTTCTCGGGGCTAGCCTTTGTGGTTTATGTGGTACTCTATCCCTTTGTCCTTATCATTGGACTTATCACACGTGGCATACTGCTCATTGCAGGTCAAAAGGCTAGCTCGGTCTCTATCCGTCCTGCGCTCTCAGCCCTTGATCTAGAGTACTACCTCACACATAGCTCTGATGATGGTCAAGCATCGGGCATTGAAACCGAGGTGAAGATTATTCAAAACGCTATATCCTTCTCTGGGCTTCAGGTACGTGACTGTATGATTCCTCGTAACGAGATCGTCGGGGCAGAATATAATGTCACAGAGGCGCATCTTGAGGAGCTCTTTATCCGTACAGGGCTGTCAAAAATCATCATCTATAAGGAGAACATTGATGAAGCCATTGGGTACATTCATTCTAGTGAAATGTTCCGAAGTGGAGATTGGCATCGGCATATTGTCCCTGGGATCTTTGTCCCTGAGAGCATGCAGGCAAGTGCGCTGATGAAGCTCCTTATGCAACGTAAGAAGAGCATCGCTGTTGTGATTGATGAGCTGGGAGGTACAGCTGGAATGGTCACGCTCGAGGATGTGGTCGAAGAGATCTTCGGTGATATAGAGGACGAGCATGATCGCAAGAAACGCATAGCCAAGAAGGTTGATGACCGTACGTTCATCTTCAGCGGACGTATGGAGATCGATGATATTAACGAGCAGTTTGGACTTTCCCTTCCCGAGGACGAAGACTTCATGACGATAGCGGGGTTCATCTTGCACCATCATTCGAGTATACCTTCGCAGGGAGAAGTGCTGGAGATAGGGTCACTTCGTTTCGAGATGTTGCGGTGTACCTCCACCAAGATTGTCCTTGTGAAGATGCACCTGCTCTAGTATGTCTTGCCCTTACAGATAGTGGGGCTTTCGGGTCGCAATAGCATGTTTAGTCATCCCCTTACCTATTACCCTCCGTGGGGAATATAGGTAAGGGGAATTTATGTGGAAGAAATCCCACTTTTGAGCCTTCATAAAGTGCCTATATAAACGGATTTAAGGAGAGTGCGAAAGAGTTACCATAAGTCGCTGTGACGAGTTATGGTAAGTCGTTACGATGAGTTACCATAAGTCTCTACAACGAGTTACCATAACTTGTTTTAACGAGTTACCATAACTCATTGTGACAGCTTTTTGATTCTTGCTATCTCGCTCTTTATCAGTGTGTATGAGGTGGAGGGGAAGAGCTTGCTTGGTGCGTAGCCTCTCTTGTCTAGTCGGAGTACGGCTATCTGTATGGTGGAGGTGGTGAGGAGTATAAAGTGGTGCTTGCTCGGGAAGAGTTCGGGGAGGAAATGTTATCTTTGTGACCTCTTTTAAGGTATTACCCCATAGATTACAAATATCTACCCAGACATCAGGCTATATGAGAGAAGTAGTAGTACATGGTCGCACATTCCAGCTCTACATAGAGGCAGAGCGCATAAGCCAATCTATACGAGACTTAGGCCTTCGCCTCAAGAACGATTTTAAGGGCAGAGACCCGCTCTTCGTATGTATCATGAATGGAGCCTTTATGTTTGCCTCCGAGCTCATGTACGCCATTGATGAGGACTTTGAGGTGGCCTTCGCTCGGTATAGTAGCTATGCTGGTACAGAGAGTACGGGGCAGCTACGTGAAATCATGCCTGTGACTGTGCCACTGGAGGGACGTGTAGTCGTCATTGTTGAGGACCTGATTGATACAGGCTTCACGATGCACTGCCTACAGAAGCGGTTCTACGAACTGGGTGCTAAAGAAGTGCATATCGCTACAATGCTCTCCAAGCCTGAGGCGCTTAAATGTGACGTGAAGGCCGAGTACGTTGCCGAGGAGATAGAGAATAAGTTCATCCTTGGTCATGGGCTGGATTACGACAACTATGGGCGTATGTTCAAAGATATTTATCAACTTAAAGACGAAGCATAAGACAATGTTGAATTTAGTGATCTTCGGTGCTCCTGGTTCGGGTAAGGGTACCCAGAGCGAAGTGCTTATCGAGAAGTATGGCTTTGACCACATATCTACGGGAGATATCCTACGTGCAGAGATCCGTCAGGAGAGTGAGCTAGGGAAGGCTGCCAAGAGCTATATGGATGCCGGACAGCTTGTACCTGATAGCCTCATTATCGACATGATAGAGAAGGTGCTCAGAGAGCGTAAGCCTAAGAAGGGGATTATCCTCGATGGCTTCCCTCGTACGGTAGCACAAGCCGAAGCTCTGGATGCCCTATTTGCTAGGCTGGATACTCAGGTGCATGCCGTACTAGACCTTCAGGTTGCGGAGGATGAGCTCGTAGAGCGTCTTCTCAAGCGAGGTCAGGATAGCGGTCGTAGCGATGATAATCTAGAGACGATCCAGAAGCGTCTCGGTGTCTACCACGCTCAGACTGCACCCATCGCAGAGCACTATGCAAAGAAGGGTGTGCACCACCCCATAGCTGGTAGCGGAGCAATCACCGACATCACAGCTCGTATCGCTCGTGTCATTGATGCCCTAGGCTAAAGAGAGGGTTCAAGCGAGCGTATAGACCCATTACGGTTGGAGGATAAGGCATAGTGGCTGAAGTGTCACCCCCTTCTTGGTCGGGATGCTTCAGCTACGTGCCTTTCCTTATTTCATTCGATTTATTTCTTACCCTTTCATCCCAAGGATTAAAGTCCCTATGGCAGAATCAAACTTTGTAGACTACGTCAAGATCTACTGTCGCTCAGGCAAAGGTGGACGAGGCTCTACACACTTTCGCAGAGAGAAGTACATCCCTAAGGGAGGGCCTGATGGTGGGGATGGCGGACGAGGTGGAGATATCTACGTTCGCGCTAATGAGAACTATTGGACGCTCCTGCACTTACGCTACCAGCGACACATCATTGCCACCAATGGTGCCAGTGGTAGCGGGAAGCGCTCCACGGGTGCAGATGGTGTTGACCAGACAATCGAGGTGCCAGTTGGGACGGTGATCTATGATGCTGAGACAGGAGAGTTCATCATGGATCTCAGCCGGAATGGGCAGACCGAGCTACTCCTCAAGGGAGGACGAGGAGGAAAGGGGAATACCTTCTTCAAGACCTCTACCAACCAAGCTCCTCGCTATGCACAGCCTGGTGAGCCTGCACGTGAGCGTACGGTAATCCTCCAACTGAAGATGCTTGCCGATGTAGGTCTTGTGGGACTGCCCAATGCAGGGAAGTCCACGCTACTCTCTGTCCTGACAGCTGCCAAGCCTAAGATCGCTAACTATCCCTTCACTACTTTGGAGCCTAACCTCGGGATGGTGTGCTACCGAGATGATCGCTCCTTCGTCATGGCTGATATCCCTGGTATTATAGAGGGTGCATCGGAGGGTAAGGGACTTGGGTTGCGTTTCCTTCGACATATTGAGCGTAATGCTCTGTTGCTCTTCATGATCCCAGCAGACACAGAGTGTATCGCTAACGAGTATAAGCTCCTACTCGGTGAGCTGGTCAAGTATAATGCCGAGCTGATAGAGAAACGTAAGGTGCTGGCCATTACCAAATGTGACCTCATTGATGAGGAGATACAGGGGTGGCTTCGGGAAGAGTTAAGCCAATCACTCCCAGAGAAGCTACCCATTATCTTCATCTCATCAGCTGCACACCTCGGACTAGTAGAACTGAAAGACCTCCTATGGCAGGAGCTGAACCGTGAGACCAAGCACCGAGCAGAGACCATCATCCAGCAAGCCATCGACGTGCAGAGCTTGGTCTGGGAGGATGACGATGAGCCTCTACCAGACTTCGAGGACGAAGAAGAGGTGGAGGATGAGGCAGATCTAGAGTACGACTGGGTTGATCTAGAGGAAGAGTAGTCTTGTATTTAGGTTCATGCGCTCTTATCTTCATGCGTGTAGTCTGATCACACAGCTTGTATCAACAAAACTTTACTACTTTTGCACCAATTAAGTACGTAAGTATCACTTTTCTCTAGATGAAAAAGCTAAACGATCTGGATCTAAAGATCCTTAGACGTCTTACCAACAATGCTCGTGTCCCCCTGAGGGATGTAGCTGAAGGCGAGAATAGCTCTCGTTCCTCGGTCAACCAACGCTTGCAGCGTATGATCGAGAGTGGTGTGATTACCTCCCTTAAATACCATGTTAATCCTAAGAAGTTAGGCTACAATACGTGTACCTTCGTAGGGGTGCGCCTTGAGCGAGGCTCACTCTATAAGGAGGTAGCTGCACGGCTAGAGGAGATACCAGAGATCACGGAGTGCCACTATACGACAGGGCCCTATACCCTGCTCATTAAGCTCTATGCAGTGGATAATAATGACCTCATGCGTATCCTCAATGGCACGATCCAGGAGATCCCTGGGGTGGTCGCTACTGAGACGCTTATCTCACTTGATGTCAGCTTCGACCGAAGCATCCATATACCCACCGAAGTGCCCCAGTAGTGGACACTACCTCCCCCCGTTCCTTTTCCCTAACTGAGCTACTTGGCTCAGTCCGCCGGTGCTTAGAGCATTCATTCCCTGCGCACTATTGGGTGCGTGCGGAGGTAAGTGACCTAAGGAGGGGTGGTGTGCAGGCACATGGATATCTAGAGCTACTAGAGAAGGGGCAGCGTGGAGAGGTGGTAGCTCGTGTGCGGGCGACCATCTGGGCATCGACCTACAATGAGATAGAGCGTAGCTTCCAGAGGAGTGGTGTAGGTCAGTTAAGCTCTGGGATGAGCATCCTTGCCCTCGTTGGGGTTGTTTACCACGAGCAGTATGGCCTTAGTCTGAATATCATTGATATAGACCCTCGCTACTCACTTGGGGAGATTGCCCGTCTACGTTTAGAGACCATTGCTCGCCTACGCAAGGAAGGGCTGTATGACCTAAACAAAGAGCTCTCCCTGCCAACTCCATTACAGCGTCTAGCTATTATCTCCTCACCTAGTGCAGCGGGATATGGAGACTTCATTCGCCAGCTTTACGATAATGCCTTTGGGGTGGTCTTTTACACGGCTCTCTTCCAAGCACAGATGCAGGGGGAGCATACAACGGACTCGGTGATCTCTGCCCTAGGGCGTGTACTGGAGCAGGAGGAGCACTTTGATGCGGTGGTCATTATCCGAGGTGGTGGTGCGGTGAGCGAACTAAGAGCATTCGATGACTACCGCCTATGCGAAGTCTGCGCACAGTTCCCACTACCTATTATCTCTGGCATAGGGCATGAGCGAGATGAGTCTGTACTGGATCTCATCGCCAATCGTTCGCTCAAGACCCCAACAGCCGTTGCTGCCTTTCTCATTGAAAGTCAGGCATCGCTCTTAGCAGAACTTCAGGAGCTGAGCAAGTCCCTTCCACAGCTCTTGCAAACGCTATCCCTAGGGCGAGGGCAGATGCTACATACCCTCATGGCTCGTCTGAGGATTGCTCCGCAGAGGCTCTTCGAGCAAGAGCAGAGACGAAATACAAACCTCTACTCTAAGCTCCTCGTATCTGCCAAGGGCTTCCTCCACGAGGCTCGACACGTTTTGGCTCGAGATACTCAGCGCATCCCCTCGGCACTCCGCTACCGCCTTCGTGAGGAGAAGTACAGCCTAGAGCAGAGCATAGCTCCACTCTCAGCTGCCCTAAACCATGTAAGAGAACGGGAAGAGACCCGCCTCGCACACTACGAGCAGTCCATACGCCTCGCTCATCCAGATACCATCCTTCGGCGTGGATTCAGTATTATTTCCTCTCAAGGGAAAATCCTTACTTCTGCCTCTGCTATCACGCCAGAGTCACCGCTGGAGCTACGCTTCCATGACGGTACTGTGATGGCTACTGCTACCGAGCGTAAGTAGCTAGAGCCTTTCCTTTGCCTAAGGAAGAGGCTCACTTCCCCATCCTTAATTCCCTACTCGTTGTAACTGGTCTAATCCTCGTGGTTTCTCTAGTGTACAACTTATTCGCTTCCCATGTAAGGTGATGAAAGAGACCCTTGCATGGGTTTCATCGTAAACCCATGTATGCATTCTCCTGCAAACCCATGCATGGGTTTGAGCGATACCCACGGGTGGGGTTGAGATGAGGCTTGTAGTGCATGCCTCACAATAGGTTTAGAGAGGCGTCCTCTTAGCAGAGTCATCGATAGGAGCAAGAATATAGTTCCTTTTATTTCCTTGGGCATCATAGCCTTCATAAATAGCCTAGATGCATTAGTCAGCTAGGTCAGCTAGTTTGAGTAACTTTGCTGGGTATGAACTTAGCGCAACTAAAGACAGGAGATAAGGCGGTCATCGTGCGAGTGGGAGGCTCGGGAGCCTTCCGTAAGCGTATCCTCGAGATGGGCTTCGTGCAGGGTAAGGAGATCATGTCCGTACACAATGCCCCCCTCAAGGATCCTATCTACTACAAGATACTTGACTACAACGTCTCACTCCGTCGTAAGGATGCTGAGCTCATTGAGGTGCGTCCGCTTGAGCCCCTTATGGAGCCTCACCCCGAGATGCAGGGTGGGGATGAGGAGCTACTTCCCGAGCCACAGCTACACAGCCTACATCGGATGCAGGGCAGAGCCCAAGCAGGGACACTCCCTACGCTACGTATTGCGCTCTTGGGGAATCCCAACTGTGGGAAGACCTCGCTATTCAACCAAGCAAGTGGCGCACATGAGCATGTGGGGAACTACAGTGGCGTCACTGTAGAGGCGAAGACGGGGCATATATACTACGGAGGCTATCGACTAGAGATCATCGACCTCCCTGGTACATACTCTCTATCGCCTTACAGTCCAGAGGAGCTCTATATACGTAGCTATATAACGGGTGATGAGCGACCAGACCTCGTCCTCAATGTCATCGATACGTGTAACCTTGAGCGTAACCTTTACCTAACGCTTCAGCTCAAGGAGCTTGGGCTGCCAGTCGTCGTAGCCCTCAATATGTTCGATGAGTTCATCGCACGCAAGGAGTACTTTGACTATCCTCGCCTATCCCGCTTGCTGGGCGTACCGATGATCCCTACCGTATGCCGTACGGGGCTAGGACTGGAGGCGCTCTTCGATGAGGTCATCTCGCTAGCACCAGGTATTAAATCTGCCGATCCTCAGCTCTTTGACCCCGAGCGTGGTAAACTTCGCCCTCTGCGCATACCCTATGGCTCTACGCTGGAGCCTATGATTGAGGAACTGACAGAGAAGGTCAAGGAGCATACCACACTACACGACCCGATTCTGGCGCGCTCGACTGCGATTAAGCTCTTAGAGAGAGACGAGGACATCGAGAGCCAACTCCTACACCGATATGCACGTGGGGGCTTCCTGCTATCTGCTCGTGACTTCGCCCTACGCCGTCTGAAGGAGGAGCGAAGTGAGGAGGCCGAAGCCCTGATTACGGATGCTCGCTATGGCTTTATCTCTGGCGCACTGAAGGAGACCTATCGCCCTAAGCATAGTGGTAAACGAACGCTGACCGATCGCATTGACGACATCGTGACGCATCGTCTATGGGGCTTCCCAATATTCCTAGCCCTGATGGCTTTCATGTTCTTCTGCACCTTCGCCCTAGGGCAATATCCAATGGATCTCATCGATCTAGGAGTGGCGAAGCTCGGGGAATGGGTAGGTGGCATCATGGCAGATGGGCCACTAAGAGACCTCATCGTTGATGGGGTTATCGCAGGGGTAGGGGGTGTCATCGTCTTCTTGCCTCAGATTATCATCCTCTACCTGTTTATCTCCCTGCTAGAGGACAGTGGATACATGGCTCGAGCAGCCTTCATCATGGACAAGCTCATGCACAAGATGGGCTTGCACGGCAAGTCGTTTATCCCGCTCATCATGGGCTTTGGCTGTAATGTGCCAGCGGTGATGAGTACACGCATGATTGAGAGTAGGAAGAGTCGGCTTGTCACGATGCTCGTATTACCATTCATGAGCTGCTCGGCACGCCTACCGGTTTATATACTGCTATCGGGAGCATTCTTCCCCATCCCTTGGCAGGCAACGCTTGTACTCTTCTCTCTCTACCTAATTGGTGTGCTGGTAGCCGTATGCTCGGCACGCCTGCTGAAAAGCACAACCTTCAAGGGGGAGGATATCCCCTTCGTGATGGAGCTCCCTCCCTATCGTACGCCTACGGCTCGATCCATCCTCATCCATGTCTGGACACGAGCCAAGCAATACCTACAGAAGATGGGTACTGTGATCCTTGCGGCCTCTATCCTTGTTTGGTTTATGAGCTACTACCCTAGGCAGAACGATGCCCGTGCGGTGAAGGATCAGAAGGTAGAGGCAGTGCAAGCCTCCCTCCTCCCAGAGGTGGAGAAGCAAGCCCAGGTAGATTCTCTGGAGCATGCCTTCGCTATCTACCATCAGGAGCAGTCTATCATTGGGCGCATAGGGCATATCAGTGAGCCAATCATCCGTCCTCTAGGCTTTGACTGGAAAATGGGTGTAAGTATTGTCTCAGGGCTTATGGCCAAGGAGGTCGTGGTCAGTACAATGGGTGTCATCTATACGGGCTCAGGGGATGATGGTGAGGAGGCTGTGGCCCAGCTCTCCGAACGTATGCGCACCGAGCGGAGAGCGGATGGGGCACCTTCCTTCACGCCGATTGTCGCCTATACGTTCATGCTCTTTGTCCTGCTCTACTTCCCATGTATCGCTACGCTCATAGCAATAGGGCGTGAGGCGGGACACTGGCGATGGGGTGCCTTCGCTGCAGTGTACTCATGTGCTTTAGCGTGGCTCGTTTGTTTTATTGTCTATCAAACCTCCCTACTACTGGGATAAGTAAGATACTGTATGCTTCAGGAAATCATCGTACTCGTCATTGTTGGTATTGTGCTCTTCTTTGTTGGACGTTCTCTGGTGAGGATGCTTCGCCCCAAGAGAGACGATAAGAGGAGCAGTGGTTGCTCGGGTTGTCCAGGCTGTGGACATTAGGCCTGTTGGATAGCCTCTTTGCCTTGTTATGTATCACCTTTAATAGTTAGTCCCTTCTCCTATTCATATTCTTTATGTTTCTTGATATTCTCCTTTTCATCCTAGGCATTGTCCTCATCATCGCTGGCGCCAACTATCTGACCGAGGGAGCCTCAGTCCTAGCTCGTCGCTTTGGGGTATCACCGCTCGTTGTAGGGCTCACCATAGTAGCCTTCGGCACCTCGTCTCCCGAGCTTGTTGTTAGCCTCGTGTCCGCGCTTAGGGGAAACTCGGATATAGCGATAGGGAATGTCGTTGGGAGTAATATCTTCAACGTGCTGGTCATTGGTGGTATCACAGCGTTGGTTACACCCATTACCATTACAAGGAGTACGATACGGCGGGAGATGCCTCTGATGCTCCTTGCATGCCTTGTCCTATCGGTCATGGCTCTAGACCGTGTCTTCTCAGGGATAGGAGAGGTAGAGAATGTACTGAGCAGGAGTGAAGGGATTATCCTTCTAGGCTTCTTCCTCATCTTCTTAACCTATACCTTTGCTATTGCCAAGGATAAACCAAGTGACCCCCATGTGACCTCTGAGCCTGTGAAGCATTACCCTCTCTGGCTACTCATTATCTTCATCATCGGTGGGCTTGCAAGCCTCATTGCTGGAGGGGAGCTATTCGTTCGCTCAGCCTCCAGCATTGCTCGCAACCTAGGTATGAGTGAGGGCTTCATTGGTCTGACCATCGTTGCAGCTGGGACTTCTCTACCGGAGCTAGCTACCTCGATAGCTGCAGCCCTAAAGAAGGAGCCAGAGATAGCCGTCGGGAATATCGTGGGATCAAACATTTTCAATGTATTCTTTATCCTCGGTACAACGGCTACCGTTACCCCTATCCACATTGGAGGGGTCTCAACACTTGACTTTACGATGATGAGTTTTGCAGCTCTCCTCTTGTATGTATTTGCAGTCCTTTTTGGTCAGCGTGTGATTAAGCGCATGGAGGGTGCCGTGCTTGTTCTTTGCTTTGTCCTATACACCGTCTATCTCATCTCCCAGATCTAATCACCTTTACCTTAGCTACTATGTCACAGCCTAGTCTTAGCTTCACGCCCGAGGAGGAAGCACTCATCCAGCAGGAGTACCAAGCACTGCTTAGTGACTACATCGCCTCACCGCACCGTAAGAAGACGGAGATCATTGACCAAGCATTCCGCCTAGCGTGCCATGCTCATGGTCTCGTACGTCGTCGTAGTGGTGAGCCTTATATCTTGCATCCAATCGCTGTGGCACGCATTGTCTGCAAGGAGATAGGGCTTGGTTCTACCTCCATTTGCTCGGCACTGCTGCATGATGTGGTCGAGGATACGGAGTACACGGTGGAGGATATCCGTCGAGGCTTCGGGGATAAGATTGCTCGGATTGTAGAGGGGCTGACCAAGATTTCCACAGAACAGGTACCTCAGAGTATCGATAGCCTACAAGCACAGAATATTCGTAAGCTCTTGCTGACGATTGGTGATGACGCCCGTGTGATTCTCATCAAGATTGCTGACCGTCTGCACAACATGCGTACGCTCTCATCCATGAAGCCAGAGAAGCAGTTGAAGATAGCTGGTGAGACCTCATTCTTCTATGCCCCTCTTGCTGATCGCCTTGGGCTTTTCTCCATCAAGACGGAGCTAGAGGATCTCAGCTTCCGCTATGAGCATCCCGAGGCTTATGAGGAAATACTACGTAAGGTCAGAGAGACGGAGGCTGGGCGTGAAGACCTTTTCCAGCGCTTTGCAGCTCCACTGAAGGCACGTCTGGATAGTATGGAGATTAGCTACGAGATGAAGACCCGAGTGAAGGGATGCTTCTCCATCTGGCGTAAGATGCAGCTCAAGGGTATTCCCTTCGAGGAAGTCTATGACCTCTTTGCTGTACGTATCATCTTTGAGAGCAATGATGGCTACCCAGAGAAGAATCGCTGCTGGGATATCTATACAGCAATTACCGAGACTTACCGTAACCGACCTGACCGCCTGCGTGACTGGATCTCTACCCCAAAGGGTAATGGGTATCAGGCTCTACACCTCACGGTGCTAGGCCCCGATGCCCAGTGGATTGAGGTGCAAATCCGTAGCCGAAGGATGGACGAAATAGCAGAAAAGGGGCTCGCAGCTCACTGGCGCTATAAGAATAGCACAGTGGAGGAAGACCACGAGCTTGAGGCGTGGCTTGATACCATTCGCGAGGTACTCAATCATCCAGACTCGAAGGGTATGGAGTTCCTTAACACCATCCATCTCAGTCTCTATGCCCATGATATTACAGCCTTCACTCCTAAGGGGCGCCCCATCACTCTCCCCATCAATGCTAGCGTCCTAGACTTCGCCTATGCTGTGCATACAAACCTTGGGGATACCTGTATCGGAGCCAAGGTAAACCACAAGGTGCTTCCGCTCTCTCATCGCCTCTCCAATGGGGATCAGGTCGAGATCCTCACCAGTAAGATGACCCAGCCTGAAGCTGCTTGGCTTGACTACGTCACCACAGCTTATGCCAAGGTTAAGATCGAGGCTGCACTACGCCGTCGCCAGCGAGAGGCTATTGCCCTAGGGGAAGAACTTCTAACGCAGGAGCTCCGTAAGCATGGTGAGACGCTCTCTTCCTCTTTGCTTGATCGCCTTACTTATCTCTATCACTTCGATAAGCCTGACACGTTCCTTCGGCATATTGGGGAGGGGACATTTACTTTCCCTGAGGACTTTAAGCAGGCACTCCAAAATAAGGGAGCCAACCGAGGAGGTAATCGAATGACACGTGCCATTACATCGCTCTTCGGATCTAAAGAGCGTGTAGAAGGGCAAGCTGTTGTAGGCTCAGTATCGCCCGCTGTCATCGATCGTACTCGTCCCTACGAACTGCTGGAGCAGGATGGGCGACTCAACTACCATATTGCCCCCTGCTGTCATCCAATACCTGGGGATGATGCGCTTGGGATCCTTGCCGATAACGGGCAGATCATCGTCCATCGTAGGTCTTGTCCCGAGGCTACTCGCTACAAGACAGCTCAAGGGGATCGCCTTATATCTACTACGTGGGGGCTTCATTACACGCCACGCTTTGAGACCACGCTCGTCGTGCGTGGCATTGATTCAAAAGGCCTACTAAATGTCATCACACAAGTCTTGCTTGAGGACTTCAAGGTCAGCATCAGTGAGATTCACATGCTGGCACATGAAGGTATCTTCGAGGGTAAGATCAGCATCCAAGTACTCAGTAGCCATCAGGTAGAGGCTATTTGTCAGATACTTCGTCGCAATAAGGCTATTCACGAAGCCTACCGTCTCTCGGAGCTTAATCCAGTGTAAGGCGAAGGGGATGATTGCTCACGTAACGAGCTCTCTATCCTATTTCATATTTGTATCTATGCCGGACTGTTATATGTTTGTTCGTTACAAGTGACTTATGCTCGCCATCCTTACCTAGAATAGATGACACTTGTGAGTAGATATCATTTGTGTGTAGTAATCGTACGTTGTTTGTGGTAGGAGGCTTTTTGCCTTTGTCTAGCCTTTTGCTCGGGATAGGATGCTATGTTACCCTTTCATGGAAACCTCTAGAGCTTCCGAAGTGCACCTCTAAAGTTTTGCGCCTAAAACTCTAGAGTTACCAGACTACTTCTCTAGTGGTTGGGTTCGCTAATCTTCCCATCTTATACGAATCTTTCACGCTTATCCTAAACATTTTACCCAGCTCTCTTGGTACCTTCACTTCAATATTATTGAGTATCTTTGCTTCGAGTGAAGTTGTAGAATACTTAAAGTTAAGATTAAGAAATATGAAAAAGATTGGATATATATTGAGCGCAGTGCTCCTCTTTGTTGGAGTCCTGATGGCTCAGACGAAGGGGGCTGTGATCAGCTCTCCTGCTACGGAGTTTGACTTTGGTACAATTAAGGAGGCCAACGGTAAGGTCTCTCATACCTTCATTATCCGCAATGCAGGTGATGCGCCCCTAGTGATCACACGTGTCGCTACGCCTTGCGCATGTACGACACCTGAGTACAGCCGTGAGCCTATTGCTCCAGGCAAGGAGGGTAAAATCACCGTTACCTACAACCCTGCGGGTCGCCCCGGGCCCTTCTACAAGAATATTGCTATATACAGCAATGGTCGTGATGGTGCCTTCACGATCCGTATTAAGGGCACCGTAGAGTAAACCTCTAACTTACCTTCGCCATCAATGGGAATCGATAGAATTCCCTTGCGATAGAAATCAAGACGGCTTCCACATAAAGGTGGAGGCCGTCTTTTTATTTCATTTTACAAAAGGGCGATTACCTACTTTTAGGGATGTTGCAGTCTAGGTAATTAACTGTACCTTTGTATAATAAATCTTTTAAAAAAGTCATGAGTAGTATACCTTTCGACCTGACAAAGATCAAGGCATTCGTCCTAGATATGGATGGGGTCATAAGTGCAAACGTCAGCCCTATTGGGCTGGATGGTATGCCTATGCGCACCGTAAATGTGAAGGACGGCTATGCGATGCAGTACGCTGTGAAGCAGGGCTACACCATCGCCGTTATCTCTGGTGGTGCTAGCGATGCGATGGAGCGGCGCTTTCGTCAGCTCGGAGCTGCCCATGTGTATATGCGTATCTCTGATAAGGCTGCTCAGCTCGAGGTACTCTGTCGTGAGTCGGGGCTTCGACCTGAGGAGATTGCCTACATCGGGGACGATATACCCGATATTACGATTATGAAGCTCGTGGCTCTGCCCTGTGCACCAGCGGATGCAGCTCCGGAAGTGAAGTCTGTAGCTAAGTATATATCACTCTGCAACGGAGGCTACGGGGTGGTACGTGACGTGATTGAGCAAACCCTGCGTGCCAATGATTGCTGGTCACTCTCGGCAGGCTTCGGCTGGTAATAACGCAGAGAGGAAAGCGAAAGAAGAGTAAAAGATACTATTTCAGTTCCCTATTCTGATGTGGGAGAACTTAAGTAACTATAAGATTGTCCTCGGCTCACAGTCACCGAGGCGAGTAGAGCTCCTGAGAGGGCTTGATTTAACCTTCGAGCAGCGTGTCCTGCCCGATTTAGATGAGACTTATCCCGATGGGCTTCCTTTGGAGGAAATCCCACGCTACATAGCTGCACGCAAGGCTGAGGCGTACTTCCCTTCCCTAGAGCCAAATACCCTACTCATCACAGCCGATACGCTTGTGTTCCTCAAAGGTCAAGTGCTTGGTAAGCCTAAGGATGGAGAGGAAGCTAAAGCGATGCTCCACAGGCTCGCTGGAGAGAGACACTATGTGACCACAGGTGTAGCAATATGTGTGGCAGGGAAGGTTCATTCCTTCATGGATACGGCTACCGTAGACTTTCTCCCTCTCACGGGTGAAGAGATTAGTTACTACGTAGAGCGTTATAGCCCACTAGATAAGGCTGGAGCTTATGGAATACAGGAATGGGTAGGCTATGCCGGTATCAGCAGGATCGAAGGATCATTCTATACCGTAATGGGGCTACCTGTACATTTAATCAACAAATACCTCAAGACATTATAATTACTACAAAATAAGATGTACACACAAATAGTAGGTGGACGTATCTATACGCCCTCTGGATGGATAGATGGTGGCTCGGTACTCATCGAAGGTAAGAAGATACGAGCCATTCTAAACACCGAGATCCCAGTGGAGGGGGCATATCGGATCGATGCTCGTGGCTCCTACATTATCCCTGGGGGAATTGAAATGCACGTACATGGTGCCGCTGGGGCGGACTTCATGGATGGTACTGTCGAGGCCTTCCGCACGGCAGCTGACTATCACCTCTTGAATGGCACGACTACAATCTTCCCTACACTCTCTACCTCCAGCTATGAGACAATCATGAAGGGCATTGAGTGTACGGAAGCTCTTATCCCAGAGGAAACTTCTACAGTTGAGGGGCTACACCTAGAGGGACCTTACTTCTCGGTTAAGATGGCTGGAGCACAGCTCCCAGAGCTCATTCGTGCTGCTCACCCAGAGGAATATATGAAGATCATGGAGCGAGGTAATGGCATTATCCGTCGCTGGGATGCTGCACCAGAGATCGAGGGGACATTGGAGTTTGGGCGTTATGTCAAGAAATTTAATGTCGTGACAGCAATAGCCCATACTGAGGCAGGAGAGAAGGAAATCAAGGATGCTTGGGAGCATGGCTATACGCTCGCTACACATTTCTATAACGCCATGAAGGTCTCGCATAAGAAGGGTGTCTATAAGGTACCTGGAGCTGTAGAAACAATCTTGGACATGCCCGATTTTGATATCGAGGTTATTTGTGACGGCATACATGTGCCACCATTGATGGTGCATCTGGCCTATGCAACGAAGGGGCGCGAACGGATGGCTCTCACAACTGATGCTCTACTCTATACGGGTACACCTCCCGACTTCAAGGATCCTACGGGGCATGCTATCGTAGAGGATGGTGTCTGCAAGCTCTCTGACCGATCTGCGTTGGCGGGGAGTGTTGCTACGATGGATCGACTGATTCGTACGGCTGTGAAGCAGGCACGTATTCCATTGATTGATGCTGTTTACATGGCGACAGCGACACCTGCTCGTATCATGGGCATTGAGGCAGATAAGGGAGCTCTTGAGGCTGGGCGGGATGCAGATGTACTTTTCCTCAACGAAGATTTACAGCTTCGCTTCGTAATGCACCGAGGTCGTGTTGTCCGAGGTCAGGAGTTCCTCTATAACGACTAGGAAGCGATATATCTAAGAGAAGTATATCTCTTCGGAATGTACTAATACACGAGCCCCCAGATAGCCATTCGGCTATCTGGGGGCTCGTGTATTGATGAAGTAGAGAGGAGGATTATTCGCCTTCGATAGCGGCGATACCTGGGAGCTTCTTCCCCTCAATAGCCTCGAGCAGTGCACCACCACCAGTGGAGACGTAGGAGACCTTGTCAGCATAGCCGAACTTATTCACGCAGGCTACACTATCACCACCTCCGACAAGCGAGAAGGCACCAGCGGCTGTTGCCTCTGCGATTGCTTCTGCTACGGCACGTGAGCCATCAGAGAAGTTATCCATCTCAAAGACTCCCGTAGGGCCATTCCATAGGATTGTCTTCGAGCCTAGGATTACCTCACGATAGGCACGGATGCTGTCGGGACCGATGTCCATACCGATCCAGCCAGCGGGGATATTATCATTCTGTGCAAAGTCTGTCTTGGCATCGTTGCTGAAGGCATCTGCAATCTTGGAGTCCGTTGATAGGACAAGGTTCACTCCATTGGCTTTAGCCTTAGCTACAATCTCACGAGCGAGGTCAAGTTTGTCATCTTCGCAGAGAGAATTCCCGATGTTACCACCAGCAGCCTTAGCGAAGGTATAGGTCATTGCCCCTGTGAGTATGAGATTATCTACCTTCCCGAGGAGGTTCTCGATGATATCAATCTTAGAGGAGACTTTCGATCCACCCATAATTGCAGTGAATGGACGACGAATGTCTTGCATCACCTTATTTACGGCGTCTACCTCCTTACCCATGAGATAGCCGAAGAGCTTGTGGTCTGCATCGAAGTAAGCAGCGATGAGGGCAGTGGAGGCGTGTGCACGATGTGCTGTCCCGAAGGCATCATTCACATACACATCAGCCAGAGCAGCGAGCTTCTTCGTGAATTCCTTTTGGCTCTCCTTGATTGCTTTCTTAGCTGCTGCCTTCTCTTCGTCCGAAGCATCCTCAGCTAGCCCACGAGGTTTACCTTCCTCTTCAGCATAGAAGCGGAGGTTCTCTAGTAGTAGAGCCTCACCTGGCTTTAGGTTACCTGCCAGTGTACGAGCTTCTTCACCTACGCAGTCGGGAGCGAATTTCACCTCTACGCCAAGGAGCTTAGAGACATGTGCGAGGATATGGCGGAGGGAGAACTTATCTTCGACCTTCTTGGGACGGCCGAGGTGCGAGCCGATGATGACTGATCCACCATCAGCAAGGATCTTTTTGAGGGTTGGCAGAGCAGCGCGGATACGTGTATCATCGGTGATGTTGAAGTGCTCGTCGAGTGGGACATTGAAGTCTACACGTACGAAGGCCTTCTTGCCTTTGAAGTCGAATTGGTCGATAGTCATAGAACGATCTGTCTGTTTAGAATACATTATCATTGAATTGCTTACAAAAGTACGTAATTATATACACTTAGCAGTAAGGTGAGTGCACAATCTATCAGAGGGACTGTATGGATAGATTTAGTCTTGATATAGCACCTACGAACAGCCCGAAAACCAAATAATAGACAAGGGGATATCAGCGTAGTGAGTTTATGAGATAAAGAAATATGGTGGGGGGAGTTTTAGAGGTGTCGGAAGGAAGGAGAGGCATGAAGGAACGAGGCTATGGCTGGCTGTCTATCGGGAGAAGACGAGCTCCTCGCATTCGAGCGATGATTGACGTTGTGTTTAGGGTCATGCAAAGTGGGACGGCAGAGGAAAATCCAGCCTGTACTAGGCGTGCATAGTGCTCAGAGTGCTGGATGTAGGTGATGCGATCTTCTAGACTTTGAGCCTTGGCTTGCCATAGGTCACGAAGGATGAGTGTCCCATCATTAGAGGCCTTCCCAATCGTAGCTTGTTCGGCGAGGAAGGCAAAGGCTCCTGCATAGAGTGTATCCTCCAGTGCGAGTTGTCCCTTCCATCCTGCAGCTAGGATTAGGACGTCCTTTCCCTGTGTATGGCAATAGCGTAGCGTAGCACTAAGATTGGTGAATGCCCCAACGAGTATTTCCTCTGCTCCGTGTTCGGTTGCTATATTCAGTGCACGAGTACCGTTGGTTGTGGTAAAGACGATATCCTGCCCTGATACAAGGGCTTCGGTGTATTCCGCAGGATCATTCCCTAGCTGAGCAAATGGGCATTTCATCACATTACGTTCGGCAGCGATTAAGCACCCCAGAGCCTTACCTTGCTCTTCTGCTTCCTCTGTCGTTGCTACCGGTAGGATACTCCGTGCTCCGTGTGCCAGAGCGGTAATCATCGTTGTGGAGGCGCGGAAGATGTCCACAATGATGACAATAGCCCCTGGACGATGATAGAGGGGATAGAGCTCGGGTGAGGGGCAGAGGTAGATATTCATAGGGAGAGAGGGATGTTATGAGATGCTTAAACAGAGGAATGAGATACATAAATAAGGAGGCTGTGCTACTGCTCATGAGGTCGTAGCACAGTCTCCTTACTAAGAGAAGAGGGCATTTTAGATGCCTAGCTCCTGGCGGATCGTAGCGATCTTATTGAGACAAGCTGTCTCAGCTGAGGGTAGCTCTTCGATGGAGCTGACCTTGCCACGCACACCGATGTAGAACTTAATCTTGGGCTCTGTACCTGAGGGACGGATAGAGACCTTTGTCCCATCAGCTGTCTTGTACTGCAGGACATTGCTCGTGGTAGGCATGTCGAGAGAGAAGACCTCGCGCTTATCAAGCCAGCGTCCCTCAAGCTTAGCATAGTCTAGTATCTCGATGACAGGGCTACCAGCAAGGCTCTTCATGGGGTTCTCACGGAAGTTCTTCATCATAGCTTCGATTTCCTCAGCACCCGTTTTCCCCTTACGGACAACGCTTACCCCCTGCTCCTTGTAGAGACCATACTCGAGGAAGACCTGTTGCAGGAGCTGGTAGATAGAGAGACCTTTGTCCTTGGCCCAAGCAGCGAGTTCGCTGAACATACAGCAGGCTGAGACAGAGCTCTTGTCACGGATGAAGTCCTCGCGAAGGAAGCCGTAGCTCTCTTCACCACCTCCGATGTAATTGCGTTTGCCTTCATTCTGACGAATGACATCAGCAATCCACTTAAAGCCTGTATAGCAGTCGAAGAGTGTTACCTTATTCTGCTCTGCTATGGTGCGGATGAGTTCGGTGGTGACAATGGTTTTGACCACGTAGTCCTCTGGCTGTAGCCGCCCAGAGTCTCTACGGCTAGCGATGGCGTAGTAAGTAAGCAGAGCACAGATCTCATTACCATTGATGAGCACCATCTTGCCCTCGTTGTTGCGGACAGCTACACCTATGCGGTCCGCGTCAGGGTCAGAGGCCAAGACTAGGTCTGCACCTGTTGCTTCTGCACGAGCGATAGCCAGCTCTAGGGCTACTGGTTCCTCTGGGTTGGGGGAGTGGACAGTAGGGAAGTTGCCACTGACGACATCCTGCTCTGGGACATTGATGATGTTGGTAAAGCCGATTGCTCTAAGGGTAGCAGGGATAATTCGTACCCCAGTGCCATGGATAGGGGTGTAGACGATCTTTAGGTCATGGTGGCGAGCAATCGACTCCTTCTGAGGTAGGGAAAGGCTAGCCACACGCTCGATGAACTTACGATCAAAGTCCTCACCTATGAGCTCGATAAGCTCTGGGCGTGCATCGAAGTGAATATCCTCGACCTTCGTCACCTTATTTACTTCGATAATGGTGTTGCGGTCATGAGGAGCTATCATCTGAGCCCCATCATTCCAGTAGGCTTTGTAGCCATTGTATTCCTTCGGGTTGTGCGAGGCTGTGATCATGACACCGCTCTGACATCCTAGCTCACGAATGGCAAAGGATACCTCTGGAGTTGGGCGTAGAGCGTCGAAGAGATACACTTTAATCCCATTGGCAGAGAAGACTTCGGCTGTTATGCGAGCGAAGACATCACTGTTGTTTCGACAGTCATGCCCTATGGCGACGGCTATCTGTGGAAGAGAGGCGAACTCCCGCTTGAGGTAGTTCGCAAGCCCCTGGGTTGCCGCACCTACGGTGTAGCGGTTCATGCGGTTTGAGCCTACGCCCATGATGCCTCGTAGGCCACCCGTACCGAACTCCAAGTCCTTGTAGAATGCCTCTACGAGCTCAGTCGTGTCTGGGTTGTCAAGCATCCTCTGTACTTCGTGGCGAGTCTCGGCATCGTAGCCTGGGGCTAGCCAACCTGTAGCTTTAGCACGTACCTGTGCCAAGAATTCATTTTGCTCCATAAGTCTTGGATTATGATTATGTCAATATTTATCAGACGATAGTAGAGCAAAGATAAGGTTTTTCGTCAAGGCTTTATACAGCTATCCCCTATACCTGCCTCTATTTGGAGGGGCAAGGTATAGGGGATGGCTATGTCGTGGTGTAGTAGGCTAAGCCGTGGATTAGTTTGTCTCAGCTGTCCAGCCCTTGTCGGTAAGAGCCTTCTGTACGCCCGTGGTGTTACGTGAGCTTTCGATGAAGAGCTTACCTGAGGCTTGCTTGAGCTGCTTGATGGTGTTGATCAGCTCTGTTTCGCTTAGACCTGTACCCTTGAGGTTCAGATTGGTGAGGGCTGCAAAGGCAGAGACGTCTAGCTTCGTTACGTCAGAGCCGGATAGCGTGAGCGTCTCTACCGTCTGGGGTGAGAACTTGTCAAGGATGGAGGGTAGCATGCTACTAGGGATACCAGCAAAGTCTGCGCTCTTTGTTGCTTTAATACCAGATATGTTGCTCTGGGAAGATAGTGCAGGGAGGTTATGTAGCTTCACCTTAGGGATGACTACATCAATCAAGCTGATATCCTTGAGGTTGGGCTTGTTCTCTAGGGTAAGCTCAACAGGTTGCCCTGCTGTAAATCTACTCATGTAGACGACCTCAAGGTTATTACTCTTGGCGAAGGAAGCCTTCTCAAGCTGTGGAGATTGAGCAAGAAAGAATCTGAGCTTGGGTAGGTTGTCTAGGTCAAGGGTCGAGACTCTAAGGGGTGTGCGGGTAACGATACGCTCGATAACGTTGTTTGTCGCTAAGGATACCTTCTTATAGTTACTGCTGCGCTCCTTGCCATTGAATGGATCTCCAGCCCCGAAGCTCCCGAGGCCAAGCTCTACGAGCTTAGTTTGCTTTGTGAGGTCAAGGGTCTCTAGGACGTGCCCTGCGAGCCATAGATAAGTAAGCTCGGGAGCATTAGTGAGGTCTATGGAGGAGACTGCTTGACCTCCACCATCAGCTGTCAACAGGGTTAGCTTCTTGAGGCTCGTTGTTGCTTTGGCAATCTTGAACTCGGTGATACCATTCGCCATGAGGTCTAGAGTCTCGAGGGTACCCTCTACCCCTACGATGCCAGCTATACCAGAGGTGTAGATGTCCTTCTTTGCGGTAGCACTGGCTCCGATGAGCTTTAGATCTTTCGATCCCTTTACCTGAAGTTTAAACGCCTTTCCGTTAGGGATACGGAAGTAGATGGGTGCAGCAAGTGCCTTCTTCCCATCGGCATCATTGTTATCTACTGTGCCGATACCGTTGGGAGGAGTGGGAGGTGTTGGTTTGGGCTCGTCTTTAGACTTGCTTCCACAAGAGGCTAGGGTAAGAGCCATGGTGAGAAGCAGTGCCCATGTCAGTTTTGTCTTCATACTTGTTCGTTGGTTGCTATTGTTATGATTGCTCTATTCTCTTGCTTGCAAAGGTAGGTAATATTGTATAGAGTGTCCTGAGCTACAGCTCTTGGGTAGCGAGCAGACGCTCGGTCTTGTCTAAGCGAGAGCGATAGTAGACAAGTACCGTGTACCTATTCTTGGTCTGGTAATGATCCCCAAGGGTAGGCTGTGCAAGTAGAGCTTGGCTACCCCTAGGTTGAAAGAGTATTTGATACTCCTGATACCCCATTTTGAGCAGTACAGAGCCCTCATATGTGCCCTCCTCTTGATTATAACGTAGGATGCGCTCCGAGAGGGGTAGATAGCGGAAGGCTTCACCCTCTAGTAGTACATCTCCACCCTCTAGCTTTGGGCTGAGGAAGCGAAAATATACTTTGTGATAATCGGCCTCTGTACCGGGAGTGTCACTCCCCGTAGTGCGGATAATCTGTAGCCCTTGGTGGCTCTCCTCGTGGCGATAGGCCTGCTCGCTCTCGTTGCGTATGGGGTGTAGATAGACTGTGTAACGTCCCTCCTCGAGGTTAACCCGCTCTATGCCTAGCCCGATAGCTCTTTCGGACAGATGCTCCAGACGATGGTAGTTGTTGCCAGCAGGGAAGCGTGCCCCCCGACTTTGTTCGAAGTGTAGCTCTTGTCCAAGCCTCAGATAAGGGGTTGTGAGAGTCACAGCATTATCCCAGCGAGCATTCTGCAGGACGATGATACGTAGTCCGTCATCATTTGGAGGGGAGAAGCTAGGGGCTGTCACCCGAAGGTTTACCTGCTGGTGTCGGCCTCGATAGTCCTCATAGGCAGCATCGGTAAGCTCTGTGTGCAGCTCCAGAAGGGGCTCTACCACGGCAAAGGGAATCTCTAATAGGGTTCGACTGGGGTCATGCTCGGAGTAGAACTCAAGTTTATAGTTTCCCGACCGTTTGATGCGTTCACCCTCGCTGGGGAAGGTCAAGCTATAGTGAGCATAGGGGACAAGGGTGGATCGGCTAGGCTCAGGCGCAAAGGGTAGGGAGGCATCAAACCCCTGCATGTACTCCACGGGGAGTAGAGGGGAGGGAGTCCAATCGGCGTTGTAGCTCTTGAGACGATATGAGAGCAAATCGCCCCCATCCCCTAATAGGTCAAAAGAGATGTTTAACCGCTCCTTCCCCCCGAGAGTTAAGAGGGGGAAGCGAGGATGATCTACCATGCTCTCCCCCTCGAGACGTACCTGTACTGCACCCATCTGCCCCCAGAGGCTGAGGGCAGAGGAGAGCCATACTAGTATGGAGAGGAGCAGGGGACGTCCCATAGCTAGCCCTCGTAAGCCTGCATCTTGCAGAGGTACTTCCCGACGATGTCGAACTCGAGGTTCACCACGCTCCCGACACGTATATGCTTGAAGTTCGTATGCTCGTGTGTGTATGGGATGATCGCCACACCAAAGGATGTCTTCTCTGAGTCACATACCGTGAGGCTCACGCCATTGACAGCTATCGAGCCTTTCTCTACGGTGATGTAGCCACGCTCGGCAAGTGCCTTGTCGGTCTGATGCTCGAAGCGATAGAGCCAGCTCCCATTCGCCTCTTCGACTGAGGTACATAGGGCGGTCATGTCCACATGTCCCTGTACGATATGCCCGTCCAGGCGACCACCTAGGAGCATGCTCCTCTCAAGGTTTACCTCGTCACTTATCTGGAGCTTGCCTAGATTAGAGCGGTCAAGTGTCTCACGGATGGCTGTGACGGTGTAGGTGTCTCCACTCTGAGCAACGACCGTGAGGCATACGCCATTGTGGGCAATACTTTGGTCAATCTTGAGCTCTGAGGCAAAAGGGCAAGAGAGTGTAATGTCGAGGTTGTCTCCGTGGTTCTCTAGGGCAACAACCCGACCACAGCCTTCTATTATTCCAGAAAACATAGCTATAATGATAGGAACTGATGTAAAGGGTGCTTCTTTGGGACGATGTCTGAAGCACTCACTAGAGACAAAGGTACGACTTTGCCCCCGAGTGTTAGTTCCGCTGTGGTGAGGCGCTTATAGTGTCCCCCCCCCAGCATCCCGAGACCATTGCACGGCACTGGAGGGGACCCAGGTCTATTCCATTTGCGTATATTTCTGATATTTAGTATCTTCATGGATAAAATAGTCGTATAACTATGCCTACTAAGCAGACAGAATCCGCCCCGAGCTTCCTTCAAGTTTATACACAGGTGCGTCGCGACCGCCTGAAACACTCGTTCCTTCGACAGATCAGCGCTTGCGTTGACTGGCGAGGTATTCGCACACTACTCAACATAGACTGTTGCACTTTAGGGTGGAATGTGCAGATGTAGGGAATCTTTGCAACTGAGTTGCAAAAGATATATCCTAATATTTGCAAAAAACAAAAGTTGTGGAAATTATGGAAAAGGAAAATAGAAACAAACTTATAAGGATAATCTCTGCTAGTGTACTCTTAGTAGGATCGGTATTGGTAGAACGGACAATGAACCTGCTGATATGGCAACTATTGCTTGTCTATCTTGTGCCTTACTTGGTTGTGGGCTACGACGTGCTAACGGAAGCTGCCGAGGACATTGCACATGGCGAGGGCATGGATGTGGACTTCCTCATGGCTATAGCTACATTAGGGGCCCTTTGCATCGGTTTTATGCCGGGGGCAGAACCACAGTTCACTGAAGCGGTGTTTGTGATGCTCTTCTTTCAAGTGGGCGAACTCTTTGAAAGTTTTGCCGAGGGTAGAAGCCGAAAGAGTATCTCTCAGCTGATGGACATCCGTCCCGACATCGCCCATGTAAAGCGTGGTGAAGAGCTGGTGGACGTGAATCCCGAAGAGGTGAAGGTAGGCGACATCGTTGTAATTCGACCAGGAGAGAAAGTACCGATGGACGGTATCGTTATCGATGGTGCATCAAGTCTGAATACAGTTGCATTGACAGGCGAGAGCGTACCGCGTACCATTCGCCCTGCCGATGACATCATGTCGGGATGTATAAATCTCAATGGTGTGGTGACAGCAAAAGTAACCAAGGCATTTGGCGAGAGCACGGCGGCAAAGGTGCTCAACCTCGTGGAAAACGCCACAAAAAATAAGTCGAAGAACGAAAAATTCATCACCAAGTTTGCCAAAATATACACGCCCATAGTAGTTGTACTTGCCTTGTTGGTGGCAGTTATACCACCGTTGCTCGTCAATGGGCAGTTGTGGAGCGTGTGGATCTATCGCGCTCTCACATTCCTTGTAGTGTCATGCCCTTGTGCTCTCGTTATCTCCGTGCCTCTCACTTTCTTTGGAGGCATCGGTGGAGCATCGCGAAAGGGTGTGCTCATTAAGGGCTCTAACTATATGGAGACATTGGCAAAGGTGCGCACGATTGCCTTTGACAAGACTGGCACTATGACACACGGTGTGTTTGACGTTACTGCTATTCATCCCGAAAATATTGCCCCCAATGAATTATTGCACTTAGTTGCTCATGTGGAACGATATTCCACGCACCCCATTGCCCTCAGCATTCGCAAGGCTTTTCCTGACAAAAACGACGGCTGCGATGTAAAGGACGTAGTGGAGACAGCTGGACAGGGTGTGACGGCTCGTATAAATGGCAAGTCGGTAAGTGTGGGTAATACGAATTTGATGGAGAGCGTGGGCGCAAAGTGGCAACCCTGTGAAAAAGTGGGTACCATTCTCCACATTGCCATCGATGGAGAATATGCAGGTCATATTGTAGTGTCAGACAAAATTAAGGAGGATGCCGCTGATGCGGTAAATGCTCTCAAGGCAGAAGGTGTGAAGAGATTGGTGATGCTCACGGGCGACAAGGAAGAAGTGGCTGCCGATGTGGCTAAGACCGTTGGACTTGCGGAATATCATGCTGAACTCTTGCCAGGCGACAAAGTGAGTCAAGTGGAAACAATTCTCAAAGAGAATGCAGAAGGGACAATGGCCTTCGTTGGCGACGGCATCAACGATGCTCCCGTGTTAGCACGTGCCGATGTGGGCATTGCGATGGGCGGACTGGGCAGTGATGCCGCCATCGAAGCAGCCGACGTGGTGTTGATGGACGACAAGCCGTCGAAGATAGCCGTAGCTATCCGTCAGGCTCGACGCACACTGCGCATCGCAAGGGAGAACACTTGGTTTGCCGTTGGCATCAAAATGTCAGTGCTCATCCTCGCTTTCTTCGGACTGGCTACCATGTGGATGGCAGTATTCGCTGATGTTGGTGTAACGGTGCTTGTTGTGCTGAATGCAGCTAGGACTCTGAAATAACAATCTGGCCACAAATGCCAACTAACTAAAGAGCCATAATGATAGCATGTAATTCCCCAAATTTCCATCGTCTATCATTATGGTTTTTTGTGCAAGTCATCGAAAAGGTGAAGGAAATAAGAAGAAGTTTGCCAATAATGGTGTACAAAAATCCACAATTCATCTTCTTGGACGAGGCGACCAACGCCTTAGATGCCAATAACGAACGAGCTATCACTGAGGGGCTAGCTTCGTTCTATATGAGACCATTGCACGGCACTGGAGGGGATCTAGGTCTATTCCATTTGCGTATATTACTGATATTTAGTATCTTCATGGATAAAATAGTCGTATCGCTATTCCAACCAAACAAACTGAATCCGCTCCGAGCTTCCTGCAAGTTTATACACAGGTGCGTCGCGACCGCCTGAAACACTCGTTCCTTCGACAGATCAGCTCTTGTGTTGACTGGCGAGGTATTCGCACACTACTCAACAAGAAGTATACAAAGACTCAGAACGCCACAGGCAATCCGGCTTATGATGCCTTGATGATGTTCAAGATCCTACTGCTTCAGACTTGGTACGGCCTGAGTGATTACGAAGTCGAAGAACGGATCAATGACTCCATCCTCTTCAGCGAATTCCT
>NZ_JDFF01000010.1 GCF_000565015.1 Porphyromonas catoniae ATCC 51270 | reverse complement strand
TCTTGAGCAGGCGACTCATCCACACACCTGCCATGAGGAGACAGATATATCCGACCGAAAGCGTGAAGATGTAGAGCGAGGCAGCACCTACCTTGCCGATGGGCAAAGCTAGTAGCCACCAGTTGAGAAAGAAGAGAACAAAGCCTACAGCGAGCACGACCCCAATCTTTGGCCAAGTAATGCTCTCCTCTTTGACTCCCTTGGTTCCGAGACAGGATAGCGCGAGGAAGACGAGGCAGAAGAGTTTCGTCCAGAGGACGGATGAGAAGAGGCTGGTTGTTCGCTGAAAGTTCATGAGGATCTTGTCCACGATACCGAGTGTGAAGCCCCATGTGAGGAAGGCTTCATAGCAGAACCAATACGCATTGATAAGGAGGAATATCACGGAGAGCGCTCTCATGAAGTCCATGATCTTCCCGAGAGCTCTGAGGTCGTCTTCTTGTGCCATAGCTGTAATCTTGTTAAAGTTAGAATAGGGAGGTTGGTTTGTTCAGCCTTTTCTTCTCTTGAGCCTAAGCTGATGTCGTCTACGGAGCTTGCGTTGCCAGCTTGCTTCCTTCCAATCGTCGTTACCGGTTGTAAGGGGAAGATCTCCGATAAGTTCGTCTAATACCGCCTCCATGGGGTTATCACTTTCTTCCGCTAGGAGGGGGATACTTTGGGCGAGACCCTTCGGTGCCTCCCCGGGGGATGATAAGTGGCCATAGAGCTTTTCGTCTAGGAAGCGATTAGACTCAGGGGCTGAGAAGTAGGTTTCAAACTGCTTGGCGGCATAGCCCTTTCCTAGGCGAGAGCCATTGAGCGCTATACCAAGGGTGTCATCGATGAAGGTGATGCCATAGATGCGTCCACCCTCACTTTTACGAATGAGGCAGCGTAGCCCGCTCTTCTCTAAGCTAGCTGAGAGTTCTTCCTCCGTCTGGGGGGAGGAGCGCATCACGGCCAGCACACGCTGGCGTATCTCAGGGAGGAAGGGCTTGATCCTTTGCTTGGACTGTCTCATTTTGTGCTGGAGAGCAGTGTATCCTACGCCTCGCCCAATCTTAGAGGCGGGCAGGGGCGGGCAGAGCTTATTCCCCGCCTCGTCAGTAGGGGCGTAGACGAGACCATTGTATTCTCTACCTCGATAGGAGTTCTTGACCTCTTCGACAGTCAGCTGGTAGGCCCCTAGAATGGCCTTGAATTCACCTAAGGAGCAGAAGTGGTAGTGCGTTAAGAGCCCACGAAGAGTTTGGGCGATCTCGCTTCGGATATTATCTAGGGGTAAGTGCTCTTGGGAGGCGGGGGAGTTTGTCTTCTGCTCCTTGGTGGGAGTGCTGGGGATGAGTCCATACTTACGCTCCAAGAGGTCGGTGATTCGTTTGCTGCGTCTGTTCTCAAACTTGTCGTTGATCTTCTCCCCAGCGCTATTGACACGGAGTGATACGATATGTATATGTTCACGGGCGATGTCGTTATGCTTAAAGACAATGTAGGGCTGCTCGCCATAGCCGAGTATCTGCATATACTCCTGGGCGATTTGCGTAAGCTGTTCATCGGATAGCTTTTCGTCTGGGTGCGGATTAAGCGAGCAATGAAAGACCACATTCTTCGTGCGACACTTCTTAGGAATAGCTGCCTGCATATCGCTAAGCACTTCTTCCATGGTATAGCCACCTCCAGGATTGGCATACAAGCCCTCAGCCAGGAGAATACTCGCGTCCCCAGATACTACCTTTTTGAAGTTGTAGCCGAGGGCTCCAGCTAGATTTTCCGAGCTCGAGATCTTGGCAATCATCGCTTCCGGTAGTCTAGGGTTAGGCTGATAGCTTGCTGCTCGAGGGTGATAATTTGCTGGGAGTACTGCTCTAAGCGTTGAAGCATTACCTGTGCTGCCTTGACCGAATGATAGCTGTTGATCGCCTTTACTGTTTGGTTGTAGAGGATGCCTATCTTATGTGTTTGGGCCGTCAGCTGGGAGAGTTTCCGGTAGTATTCGACGGCGGATTTATCTACGGTGATGACCTTAAAGCTCTCGTCTAGGAGACGAGCACGCACGAAGTCTGACTTCGTTTTGGCTCCTGATTTATGGAAGAGGGCGATCACTTTCTCTTGGTCTTTGGTGCTGGGCAGTCGGGTATCCCATCGGTCCCAGCGTTCTATCCTTTCAGACATAACTCTTGGTGTAGTAATTACGACTTCGGAGTGATTCTCTCCCCTCTTGGGGCAAGGGTCTTTGTCGGCAAAACGATAGTTTGTCGGACAAAGACACACCTTGCCAGTAGAAAGAGTTGATTGCGATGAAGCATCCAGCCCTTTAGGGGGCTGTCTCCTTCGGTCGTGTTAGACGATGTTTCTATTCTACTGCAAAGTTACTTCCTCGTTGTAAGTGGCTTGCTATAAGCATGCTGCCCACTTTGTCCTTGCCTTTCCCGTCTCTTCCTTGGCTTCTAGAAGGGGGAAATTAAGCTCTTACTTTGCAGTCAGAGCGAGCGATAGAGCACTCGAGATGTCGATTAATTAATTTCTCGAGACCTCGAGATCTCGAGATCTCGACATCTCGAGATGCAGTCCTTGCGATTGCTTAAGTGATCTCCCGCTTATTGTCTCGCTCGTCATGGTAATTAATTCAGTTCTCAATTGCTTGCTATGCAAAGCTCTCGACCTCGACCTTTATATCTCGGTTTCTCCTCACAGAAGGGCGGAGTGGGTAAGAGTACCCTAGCCGAGATCCTCAGCAGTATGCTCTACTATGAGGAGGGTATCTCGCTCTTTGTCGTGGACTGTGATCTGACTCAGGACTCCTTCTTCAAGCTCCGTGAACGAGAGAAGGGGACGATAGGAGAGGATCCAGCTCTGACGGCTTATATGCAGACTTACTTCCATCAGCTCGAGCGTCGCTCCTACCGCATCATCAAAGCTCGACCAGAAGAGGCAGTTGCTCGAGCAGAAGCGCTTGCGATGCAGTATCCCGAAGAAGGCTACCAGTTGGTCGTCTTTGACTTCCCTGGTCATGCGGGGACGAGGGAGCTTCTTGAGCTCTCGCTGGAGATGGATTATATCCTCTCGCCCTTGGAGCCTGACATCCAGTCGATGGTCGCCTGCCTGAGCTATGCTAAGAGCATCCAGGACTTGGGTGTCTCGATGCAGACGGCTCGGATCAAGGATATCTGGCTTCTGTGGAATAAGGTTGATCGACGGGTGCGCAATACGCTGGTCACACATTACACGCAGCATATCCAGAAGGAGGGGCTTACGCTTGTCCCCTTCCCGATTTATAGGACGCATCGCTTCTCGCATGAGCTGTCGATGTACGGGGCACGTGGGGTCTTTCGCTCGACTTACCTCCCGCCTAACAAAGCCCTCCGAGTCGGGACGAACATCGATGAACTAGCTGGATGGGTTCTCAGTGCCCTCCAGCTATCCATACCGACGACTGATGGCCACGATTGAAGAGAAGCGCCGGCGCCTAGAAGCTAAGCTCCAAGAGATGGCAGACGATGGGGTACTTCAAGGTCCTTCGTCAGCTACGGCGAACTTTGATCCCATCGATGAGGAGCGGAGCGTGCCGGAGAAGACGGTGCTATCACCATCCTCGGTGCAAGTAACGGCATTAAGCCCCTCAGGGGAGGTCTTTACGATTGAGGAATACCGGGCGAGCTACTTTGTCCCCTTGCGTATCCGCGAGAAGACCTCCTTTACGATGAATGCCGAGACGCTGGAGATCCTCCGCAGTGTCTTGCAAGACCTCCATGAGCGTGTGTCTATGGTGAGCTATATTGACAACATCATCCGTGAGCACCTTAGAGCCCATCGCGAGCTCCTCAACCAAGCCAGCGCTAAGCAACGGCGTAAAACGACGATTCCCCTATGATGACGACGATACTACTCTGCGTGCTCCTCTTGCTGGGTATCGTGTGGCTTGCCCTTGGTATCGCCTACAGCTACGAGCGCTGGAGGGGCTTATCCCGCCAAAGGATAGGTCAGCGACAAGAGCCCCGGCAGCGTGAGGAAGAAGCACACGAGCTGGTTGCTAGGAGCAAGGGCTTGACTGCCCATGTTATCCCTCCCTTTCCCGTGTCTTCTATGACTGAAGAATCGAAGCTGAATGCGCCTACTTTTGCGGAGCAAAGCGCTGAGGAGGAAGGCAAAGAACCGGTAGCGATGTCGGACGTCGAAGCTGAGCGTCTAGAAAATGAAGAGCTGGATGTGGACTACACGATGGCGGTGATCGATGAGGAGGAAGTCCTTCGTGAGGAGCTGGAGTGGAAAGCTGATAGCGGCGCTGAACTCTCTTCTACAAGTGTCCTTTCCCGTGACCTCCTCCGCCTAAGTCGGTGGAGCCAGAAGGATGATCTTCTTGATGAAGAAGCACCCGATACGGTCTCCTTGTCGCTCCGAAGTCTTCGGGGTACGGACCTCCTAGCGCAGTACCAAGCGGAGCTCCTGAGGCAGGAAGCTGTGCACAAGAAGCTCCTTCAGGCTATCCGCGAGGCGGAGTCTGAGACGGAAGAGGTGGCGCCTCTTCCTCCAAGTCAAGACGCCAGAGCCGACATGCAAGGGCTCGACTATTACCTATGATTCCCGTATAGTAATCATTCATGATCCTAGAATATGAACACTAAGAAACTTGTTTTTCTGTTACTTGCCCTCTTCCTAGCGCCCGTCGTAGCGGATGCCCAAGGCAATGGTATGGCAGGGATTAACGAAGCCACGAAGATGGTAACGAGCTACTTTGATCCCGGCACGAAACTGATCTACGCCATCGGAGCTGTGGTAGGGCTCATCGGGGGCATCAAGGTCTACAACAAGTTCTCCTCGGGTGACCCAGATACGAGTAAGACGGCAGCCTCTTGGTTTGGTGCCTGTATCTTCCTCATCGTGGCGGCTACGATCCTGCGTTCCTTCTTCCTGTAGGTAATGGCCAGCTGGGAAATCAATAAAGGCGTAGGACGCACGGTGGAGTTTAAGGGGCTGAAAGCGCAGTACCTCTTCCTCTTCGCTGGAGGCTTGCTGGCGACCTTCATCGTGGTGGTCGTGCTCTACCTCCTTGGCGTCAGCCAGCTGCTCTGCCTCGGCATAGGCGTATTGGGTGCCTCACTTCTGGTGTGGCAAACCTTCGCTATGAACCGCAAGTATGGCGAGCATGGACTGATGAAGCGGGGGGCGCTACGCTCTCATCCCCGGTACTTGGCTCATCGCCGTAGCGTCCTACACTTATTCCACCGGCTCAAATCGTCCAGAAGATGAGACACAAGAGCAAGACCTGTAGCTTGGAGGCCAAGTTCCCTCTGCTTGCTGTTGAGCAAGCTTGCTTGATCAGTAAGGATGCCGATATTACGGTAGCCTTTCGGGTGGAGCTACCCGAGCTCTTCACCGTGACCTCGGCTGAATATGAAGCGATGCACTCGGCATGGCATAAGGCCATCAAGGTGCTTCCTAACTTTAGCATCGTACATAAGCAAGACTGGTTCATCAGCGAAGAGTATCAGGGCAAGCTCTCTGAGGGAGAGCTTAGCTTTCTCGCACGCTCCTCGGAGCGCCACTTCAATGAGCGTCCTTATCTCAAGCACTCGGTCTATCTCTTCCTTACGAAGAGTAATAGGAAGCGTATGGCTCAGCAGAGTAACTTCTCTGTGCTCTGCCGCGGGCGTCTTGTTCCGAAGGAGATTGAAGATAAAGATGCCGTCATCAAGTTCATGGAGGCGGTGGACCAGTTCGAGCGCATCATCAATGACACGCTGCTCCTTCGTCTGGAGCGTATGACTGAGGATGAGCTTGTGGGAACGGGAGACACTCCTGGGCTTTTAGATCGCTACTTCAGTCTCTCGGAGGAGGGGCATGCTTCGCTTGAAGATATTCAGCTCGGAGCGGACCTTGTCCGTGTTGGGGATCACCGGCTTTGCTTGCATACGCTCAGCGACACCGAGGATCTTCCGACACGGGTCAGTACCGATGGGCGCTATGAGCGGCTATCCACAGATCGCAGTGACTGTCGTCTGAGCTTTGCCTCGCCTGTGGGCTTGCTCCTTTCCTGCAACCATATCTACAATCAGTACCTCTTCATCGAGGATAGTGATGCGACCTTGGAGCGCTTTGAGAAGCAGGCGAGGAACATGCACTCTTTGGCACGCTATAGCCGAAGCAACCAGATCAACGAGGAGTGGATACAGGAGTACCTCAATATGGCCCACTCTCAGGGCTTGACCTCCATTCGTGCCCACTTCAATGTGCTAGCCTGGAGCAGTGAGGCCGATCAGCTCCGCCAGATCAAGAACGATGTCGGCTCAGCTTTGGCCCTTATGGAGTGTACGCCCCGGCACAATACCATCGATACGGCGACGCTCTATTGGGCAGGCATTCCCGGGAATGCTGCAGACTTCCCCTCGGAGGAGAGTTTCTATACCTTCATCGAGCCAGCGCTATGCTTCTTCACGGCTGAGACGAACTACAAGGATTCGCTCTCTCCCTTTGGCATCAAGATGGCCGACCGCCTGTCGGGGAAGCCAATTCATCTGGATATCTCTGATCTGCCGATGAAGAAGGGCATCATCACCAACCGCAACAAATTCATCCTTGGTCCTTCGGGTAGTGGCAAGAGCTTTTTCACGAATCACATGGTGCGGCAGTACTACGAGCAGGGCGCCCACGTCTTGCTCGTCGATACGGGTAACTCGTACCAAGGCTTATGCGAACTCATACACCGCAAGACTAAGGGAGAGGATGGGGTGTACTTCACTTACTCGGATGAGCACCCCATCTCTTTCAATCCATTCTATACCGATGACTATGTCTTCGATGTCGAGAAGCGCGAGAGCATCTGTACGCTCCTGCTTACCCTCTGGAAGTCTTCTGAGGAGCGGATTACCAAGACGGAGGCAGGTGAATTGGGCTCGGCGGTCAATGCCTATATCGAGCTGATTAGAGCCGACCACACAATCACTCCATGCTTCAATACCTTTTACGAGTATCTGCGTGATGTGTATCGAGAGGATATGAAGCAGCGGGAGATCCAGGTCACGCTCTCCGACTTCAATATCAATAACCTGCTTACAACGCTTAAGCAGTACTACCGAGGAGGGCGCTATGACTTCCTGCTGAACTCGGATAAGAACATCGATCTCCTATCTAAGCGCTTCATCGTCTTTGAGATTGACCAGGTGAAGGACAACAAAGATCTCTTCCCTGTGGTGACCATCATCATTATGGAAGCCTTCATCAATAAGATGCGTCGCTTGAAGGGGATTCGCAAGATGATCCTCATCGAGGAGGCGTGGAAGGCGATTGCCTCGGCCAATATGGCGGACTATATCAAGTACCTCTATAAGACGGTCAGAAAGTTCTTTGGCGAGGCTATTGTCGTGACGCAGGAGGTGGATGACATCATTCAGTCGCCCATCGTCAAGGAGAGTATCATCAATAACTCGGACTGCAAGATTCTCTTGGACCAGCGTAAGTACATGACCAAGTTCGATGGCATACAGGTGATGCTTGGCTTATCGGATAAAGAGAAGAGCCAAATCCTTTCCATCAATCAGAGTAATGACCCTCGACGCCTCTACAAGGAGGTATGGATTGGTCTAGGCGGGATGCAGTCGGCAGTCTATGCCACGGAGGTTTCCCTTGAGGAGTACCTCACCTATACGACCGAGGAGACCGAGAAGCTAGAGGTGCTCCAGCGGGCTGAGCGTCTTGGGGGTGATATGGAGGGAGCGATACGGCTCCTGGCTCGAGAAAAACGGCAGAAGAAATAAGCAGCTAAAACAACAGAGACAATGAAGAAGTACCTTCTGATGGCTCTCTTAGGAGGGAGCCTTTTCACGCAACGAGCCCATGCTCAGTGGGTGGTGAGTGATCCCATGAACTTTGCTGGCAATATTGCCAATACGGTCAAAGAGATTGCCACGGCGGGCAAGACCGTCAAGAACACGCTGGCGGGCTTCAAAGAGATTGAGAAGCTCTACAATGACACCAAGAAGTACTACGAAGCCTTGAAGAAGGTCAATAACCTGATTGGCGATGCCTACAAGGTCAAGGAGTGCGTCTTGATGGTGGGTGATATCTCTGAGATCTATGTTAAGTCCTACAAGCGGATGTTGCAGGATAAGAACTTCAGACCCTCCGAGCTGGCTGCCATCGCCTCTGGCTACACGAAGCTTCTGGAGCAAAGCGGGGAGAGTCTCAGGGAGCTCAAGTCTGTGGCAGGGAGCAATGTCTTCTCGATGAACGATAGCGAGCGTATGCAGATGATCGATCGCATCTATACGACGCTCCGAGAGTATCGCTCGCTCGTGTCGTATTACACGCAGAAGAACATCTCGGTCAGCTATGTGCGTGCCCGAGCTAAGGGGGATCTCTCAGCTGTTCGTAGTCTGTATGGCAGTGAGGTAAGTCGTTACTGGTAGGGAGAGGCTTATGGACTTTACAAGTTTGCACGAGCTTCTTCGCTCAACCTATCAGGAGATGCTGCCCCTGGCTGGGGAGATGACGGGGATTGCCAAAGGTATTGCCGGACTGGGAGCTCTCTTCTATGTAGCTCTTCGGGTATGGTCATCGCTAGCGCGAGCTGAGCCTGTGGATGTCTATCCGCTTCTTCGTCCCTTTGTCCTGGGCTTCTGTATCATGTTCTTCCCTACGGTGGTTCTTGGGACGATGAATACCGTTCTATCTCCCATCGTGCAGGGGACGGAAGCCATGGTCAACAAGCAGGAAGGGCAGCTTGCCGAGCTTACAGCCAAGCGAGATAAACTCAAGGAAGAGGCCTATCTCCGTAATCCCGAGACCGCCTACTTGGTCTCCAATGAGAAGTTCGACCAGAAGATCGAGGAGATGGGGATCATTGGCCCCGAAGATGCCATTACCATTGCAGGGATGTATGCTGAGCGCGCAGCGTATCAGACGAAGCAGTGGTTTATGAACCTGATTCATGATCTGATGGAGCTCCTCTTTCATGCCGCCAGCTTGATCATCGATACGCTACGCACCTTCATCTTGATCGTCCTCTCCATCCTTGGTCCTGTGGTCTTTGGTATCGCTGTGTGGGATGGCTTGTCGGGCTCTTTGACGGCATGGTTCTCTCGCTACATCTCGGTCTATCTGTGGCTACCCGTCAGCTCCATCCTTACGGCCCTGCTTACAAAGATTCAGGTCTTGATGATCCAGAAGGACATCTCCGCCCTGAGCGATCCCAATTATCTGCCTGATTCAGGCTCGTGGTATTACATCGTCTTTTTCCTCATTGGCATGGTGGGCTACTTCTGTGTACCGACCGTTGCTGGGTGGATCATTGAAGCCGGAGGCGGTATTGGTTCCTATGGACGTAATGTCAATCAGGTGGCTCAGCGAGGGATGCAAGGGGCTTATGCTGGAGGTAAGGCAGCGGCTGCAGGAGCCGGTGCCAGCATAGGAAACCTTGGTGGGCGCATCAAGGGTGCTCTCATCAAAGGAAAGTAACATAAGAGTGCAGTATACACTATGGAATTTCAATCATTAAAGAATATCGAGACGGCATTCCGTCAGATCCGCCTCTACATCCTCCTCTTTGCCTTGCTCTGTGCCGGAGTCTGTGGCTATGCCCTCTATAGTTCCTACCGCTTTGCCGAAAGGCAGCGTGAGAAGATCTATGTCTTAGATCAGGGCAAGAGCCTGATGCTGGCACTTAGCCAAGATGCCTCGCGTAATCGCCCTGTAGAGGCTAGGGAGCATGTCCGTCGTTTTCATGAGCTCTTCTTCAGTATCGCTCCCGACAAGGATGCGATTGAGGAGAACATGTCCCGTGCCTTTGCCCTCTGTGATAAGTCAGCCTTCGATTACTACAAGGACCTAGCGGAGCAGGGTTACTACAATAGAGCGATCTCGGGCAATGTCAATCAGCGTATTGTGATTGACTCGATTCGCTGCAACTTCGAGAGCTATCCTTATGAGGTGACGACCTACGCCAGGCAGTTCATCTTAAGACAGAGTAATGTCACCGAGCGAAGCCTGGTGACGAGCTGCACGCTTCAGAATTCGGTTCGTTCGGATGATAACCCGCAGGGCTTTCTGATGGAGCACTTCCTTGTGCGTGAGAACCAAGATCTACGGAGCTATAAACGCTAAGCCGATGTCTACTCGCTTTTCCCTCTATCGCTACTATCTCGGGCTACACTACTGGCTTCGAGCTCGCTGTGATCGGCTTAGCCCCGAGGCTCGTCGGCGCTTAGTCTATGGTATCAGTCTGCTCTACCTAGCCTGCTCCCTTATGATGCTGGCCCAGGTCTTCTTCCCTAGGCAGGAAGCACGCCAGCTACCTATTCCCAGACGCCCGCATCTGGATGCGCCTCTCCGCCCGTCTCAGCTGGATAGCCTCGGGCGTGAACTCTCGAGAATCACTCATCAAAAGATAGCACACTATGGATAAGAAACAGCAAGAACAGCTTCACAAGGGGCTCGTCTTCGGAGGGCTGGGGCTGCTCTGCGCCCTCTCCCTGTGGTTCATCTTTGCCCCCTCAGACAAGGATAAAGGCGCAGAGCAAGAGGGACTTAAGGATATCCCTGAGGCTACGGTGCGCCAGCTCACCGATAACAAGCTCAAGAGCTATGAGCTCAGTGACAAGTCGGCTTCAGAGAGTGAGACGCAAGCGGAGATTGGGCGCCTCTCGGATTACTTTACCGAAGAGCCCGCCTCGCTCGAAGCACAAGGACAGAGCTCCTCAACGAAGATTGAGGGCTCCCTTCAGCGCTATGAGGAGAATAAGCGTCTCTTGAGCTCCTTCTATGCCACGGACCCTATTGCAGAGGAGCGTGATGCTTTGCGAGCCGAGAATGAAGATCTCCGTGAAGCTCTACGTAAGAAAGAGAGCGAAGAAGATGATGAGGAGGAAAAGCAACTTCGCCTGATGGAGCGAAGCTATCAGATGGCCTCCAAGTACCTACCCAAGGGTGGGGAGCTTCCCGCTAAAGCCTTTCTTCGAGCAGAAGAAAGGCCCATCGTAGAGCCAGACGCGGAGAGCACTCCCCAAGGGCCCAGGATGGAGGTCCTCGCAGAGCCAAAGCACATGGTCTCTAGCCTAGCTCAGCCCATGGCTGATTCGACCTTCATACAGGAGTATGGCAGCACGGAGCGTCATCTAGGCTTTCACTCGGCGCTTACTCAGCCCTCTTCCACCCAGCGCAACACCCTGCCCGTGGTGGTCGATCATACGACGGCACTACGGGAGGGAGACTATGTAGCCTTGCGCCTTTTAGAGCCTGCTCGTATCGGGGAGCTACGTATCCCACGGCAGAGCTTGCTGATCGCTCAGGCTAAGCTCGGGGGGAATCGCTTGCAGCTCCTTGTCAAGAGCATGGAGATCGGTGGGCGTATTATTCCCGTCAAGCTCTCGGCCTATGACCTTGATGGGCAGGAGGGGATCTATATCCCGGGGGCAGAGCAGGTCTCAGCCCTGAAGGAGGTGGGGGCGAACATAGGAGGCTCGGTAGGCACTTCCTTCACCTTTGCGAGCTCGGCAAAAGATCAGATCATCTCCGAGGCAGCTCGTGGCGTGATGCAAGGAGCGAGCCAGCTCCTTCAGAAGAAGCTCCGCACCCTTCAAGTGACCATCAAAGGAGGCTATCGTCTTTTTTTAGTTCCCAGTAAGTAAACAGCAAAAGCACTACGACAATGAAGCAATGGATTCTTTCTGCCCTACTCTTCGGGGCGAGTATGACTACCGCCCTTGCTCAGACTACGACCGATAGTCTGAGAGCTCAGACGGGCTATCGTCCGCTTTCCACGGGCGATCTCTATCAAGGGATGAGCAAGACCATCCCCTCGGGGCGTGTGGTCTTACCCTATGGTCTTGAGGTCACCTTTGACAAGACCTCGCACCTGATCTTCCCCTCCGCTATCCGCTACGTAGACCTCGGGAGCAACAAGCTCATCGCAGGGAAAGCGGAGGATGCGGAGAATGTCCTGCGTGTCAAGGCCGCCGTGCGAGACTTTGAGACGGAGACCAATATGAGTGTCATCTGTGAAGATGGCTCCTTCTATGCCTTCAATGTGAAGTATGCCGAAGAGCCTGAGAAGCTCAGCATCGAGATGGCCGATTTCTTGTCAAGCACGGAGGGTAGGCTACCGAGCAATCGTGCTGACATCTACTTCAAGGAGCTGGGGAGTGAGTCGCCCATCCTCGTGAAACTGATGATGAAGACCATCCATCAGAATGATCAGCGGACGGTCAAACACATCGGGGTGCGCCAGTTTGGGATACGCTTCCTCCTGCGTGGCCTCTATGCGCACAATGGCTTACTCTACCTACATACCCGCATCGACAATGAGACGAACCTCCCTTACTCGGTGGACTTCATCAGCTTCAAGGTCGTCGATAAGAAGGTGGCTCGACGTACGGCCGTCCAGGAGCAGGTCCTGCAACCGCTACGAGCCTACCACGAGGTGACTCGGGTGCGTGCGGAAGGGTGCGAGCGCACGGTCTTCGTGCTCGAGCAGTTTACCCTCTCCGAGGACAAACAGCTTGAGGTAAGGCTTTACGAACGAGGTGGCGGACGCACGCTTGCCTTCTACCTCGATGAGGAAGACCTTCTACTTGCCAGGAAGATTGACAATCTTAAACTCAAGTGGTAGCCCTATGAAGAAGTTGTGTTTACTACTCACTTGGGCTCTCTGTGGGTTCTTCTCTGTAGAGGCACAGCGACTCATCCCGAAGCAACAAGGGATTGAGCTCATCGCATCCGTGCCACTGATTAAGGGAGAGAAGGTCTTTAGCAAAGAGCACTGGGGTGCTGGTGTGTCGCTTACGAAGTACCTCAAGCGAGCAAACTATGCCTTCCTCTTGGCTGAATACGAAGAGCAGCGACTCGCGTATCGTGACTATGACGTTCCAATGCGTGATATGCTCCTTCAGCTGGGCTATATGCAGCCGCTTCTCTCAGATAGGGGTAAGAACATCTTTACCTACCTAGGGCTCTCTGCCCTCGGTGGCTACGAAGAACTCAATGAAGAGAAGTCTTTGCTACCCGATGGAGCGACGCTTCTTGACCGCTCTCGCCTCGTCTATGGCGGGGCGGTGCATAGCTCCGTCGAGTGCTTCCTTTCGGATAGGCTACTGCTTGTCCTCAAGGCTCAGGGGCGACTGCTCCTCGGGTCTGATCTACACCGCTTTCGTCCCGCCCTTGCCTTGGGACTGCGCTTTAACCTATAGAACGAAGACGAAGAATGAAAAGGAAATTTATGAATGCGCTCTGGGCTGTGGGGCTACTTGCCGTGGCGAGCCTTTGTCTCCCTGCTTGTGACCGCGAGCTGGAGGTACAGCAGGCTTATAACTTCTCGCTGGAGACGATGCCCGTCCAGAAAGACCTCCGCAGGGGCGAAACGGCTGAGATACGATGCTCCCTCAAGCGGGCGGGTCGCTTTGCTGGGGCTCGCTATACCCTTCGTTACTTCCAAAGCGAGGGTAAGGGGATGCTGAGGCTAGATAAAGGCGTAGCACTCAAGCCTAATGACCGCTATCCCTTAGTGCGAGAGGAGTTTCGCCTGTACTATACCTCGCAGTCAGCAGATCGGCAGACCATCGACGTGTACATCGAGGATAACTTCAGCAAGGTGCAACAGCTGACCTTTACCTTCAATAACAAGAAGGCAGAGTAGATTAAAAGAAAGATGATATTGACGCTCTGTCTGCTGTATCTCGGGGCTTTGCCTTCGACACAGAGGCGAGTGCGTTGGACAGACTTACCGCCCTTTGAGCGAGCTGTGCTTTGCGTCAAACACTTTGAGGGCTGGCACGGCAAGGAGCATCATCTCTATGTCGGCTATGGTCACGAGCTTAAAAAGGGCGAGAAGTTTACGGCAGAGATGACAGAGCGACAAGTTGACTCCCTCTTGCGAGCCGATCTTTGGGAGCGTTTTGAGGTGTTTAAGGGCTATGGCAAAGATGCCTTGCTATTAACACTGCTCTCTTACAATGCTGGTGTGGGGCGCCTGCTTGGCTATGGCAAACAAGGCAAAAGCAGGCTGCTTCGCAAGATTGAGCAAGGGCAAGGTCTTGAGAGTACTACTCAGACGCAGGAAGATGGAGTTTGCTCTGTTTTATGTTCCCTGATATTCAAAGTATGGTCATTGTGAGGGCATCGAATTATGAGAATCGGTTTATTGTTTATTCTATTCGTCTTTATAATTATAAATGAGTACTTTTGCAGAGTAATATTTATGAAACAGAAGGTTATATTTATATTGTTGAATGACTACACTGACTGGGAAGGAGCGTTTCTTTCCACAGCTCTTCATGTAGGCGTAGTGCCGGGAAGTGATGTCAAGTATGAAGTATATACTGCGGCTCCGACCATGGACGCAGTCCGTTCCATCGGTGGTTTAAGAACCTTGCCCGACTACTCTTTTGAGAATATGCCGAGAGATTATACTGCTTTGGTGCTCATTGGTGGAAACAGTTGGGATTCACCCGAGGCTGAACTTGTCTCCCCATTGGTTCAGGAGGCACTGAGTAAGGGTAAAATCATTGGGGCAATATGCAACGGATCTTCGTTTTTATGCTCACACGGCTTCCTAAACGATGTCAAGCATACGGGCAACGGTCTTGACCAGCTCAAGCAATGGGGCGGGGAAAGCTATACCAATGAGGCAGGATATGTGGAAGAGCAAGCCGTCAGCGACAAGAATATAGTTACTGCAAATGGTCTAGGGTATTTGGAGTTTACTCGCGAGATGCTTCGTTTGCTGCATGCGAATACCCCTGAGGTGATAGCTGGATGGTATGATTTCTTCAAGAATGGATTTTTTAGGTAACTGCATTTCTTCTGGTTGCCTGCTCGCTTCAAAGACAAAGAAAAGAAGCCCCGAAACGATTTACTAAATCGTTTCGGGGCTTTTGTTTTTAGGGGCTATGGCTTAGGCTACACGGCTCTGTATCTGCTTGATGTTTCGGTGTACAAGGTCAATGATGCGATCGTGGTACTCGGTGCTCTTGTTCTGCAAGCCACGGCACTGAAGGACTTCCATCGTTTCAAGCGATACCTCGATGGTCTCTATCCGCTTGCCCTCAATGCGAGCCGATAGAATAAGGCTCTTTTCCTTGAGGTGATACTCATTAGTGAATACGCAATGGTGTAGAGCTTGTCCTTCCTCGATATACTCCTGCACACTCTCCAGCACTCGGATTTGGATGGTACCATCAGTGAAGGCAACGCCAAAGAATGGGGCTTTGAGTTTTTGGAATCGTGCTTCATCCTCCTGCGCCTTCTGTCGTTTGTGTTCCTCTTGTTCTCGCTCTTGTCGGGCCCGCAACTTTCGGAGGATCTCGTTGTGGGCTTGCTGTAGATCCTCGGGGCAAACGTAGTGGGCGTTGTGCGTGTCCTTACCTAACCTCTTGAGCATATCCACATAGTCGCACCAAAGGGCGATGTCTGTAATGTCATAGCCCCTTCGGAGTGTGATTTTGTAGGCTGGCCAATAGGCATCCCAACTCCTTGGACAGCTGAGGAAGTAAGCAAGATGCTCGGTGCGTCCAGCTTTCAGTAGGGTCTCGGCTCGGCTGTCCGTGAGGAGCGCTGGGATAAGGCTTGTGGGAGCGGTGCCATAGCACTTACCCTCAAAGCCATTCCTCTTTAGGGTATCGCTTAGCTTAACCTTGGGGCATAGAGGGCAACGAGCGACGAAGCGGTAGGCTTCGTTGTCCCGACGAATAGCCATAGGCGAATAGTAGGCAAAGCTATCTATATAATGTCCCATCGTTCGCTGTACGGCGACAATAGACTGCCTGCCACGCTCATCCCACCAATACTGACCAATCTCCATGACGGAGGAGCTGGCTTGGTAGCCTTTCTCCATACCCGCAATAAGCAAGTACATACGCAAGACTTGATACCCTCCCGAAGTGGTCAGTACTGTGAAATACTGCCGTTGCTTTAACTTCCTCGCCCTTGTCGTTATGACCTCTAAGTCTGCCCCACACTGGGGGCAGGTGCAACGCTCGGTAAGCTCAATCATTTGCCACGAATGCCCACAATCCATACAAGTGGTTTTGCCCTTGGGTAGGCGGTAGGCATAGTGGTCAATGCACTCACGGAATGCCCACTGCCTCTGTGCCTTCGTTATGGGGCGGAGGTGCTTGCTTTGAGCGAGGACGGCTCGCTCAAACTTGTTTCTCGGTTTCATAGCTACATATCAAATAGGGAGGGTTGGGGTACTTGCTCGCTGTCGGTGCTTGCCTTGGCTTTCACTCGCTTCGGCTCTTGCAACCTGCGTAGCTCCTGGGCTTGATACTGCTGTATCGCCTGCTTGCGGGCTTCTGCTTTCTCTTCCTCGGTGAGGACTAGGGTATGATTGACGACCACATGGCAGGCGACAGGGCTACCCACTTCTAGATCGTCCTCATCATAGTAGTGTAGCGCCATGGAGTAGATCTCATCGTCCTCAAAGCCGTTGCAACCGCTCTGCTGTACCTGCTGTAAGATATAGGTAATGCAGTCCTCGATGTTCTTGTGGGGCTTTGCCAAGTTAGGAGCAAACAGAGGGTCTGTAGCTGCTCGTAGGTTGAGGTATTCGGCTATGGTACGGGTGAATTGTTCTGTTCCGCTCATTGTCCTTAGTATTTAGGGATTTCTACAATCTGGTTGATACGTCCGTAGAGGAGCTTACGTAGGCTCGTTCGGTCAGGGGCATAGTATTCTGCCCATTGTCCGTATTGCTTGACCAAGTACTTTTTCAGCACATCGAAGAAGTCAAAGCGGTAGCCCATCACGGGGACGGCGGTGCGGAAGTAGGTGTTGCTGTTCACGGCTTCGCATAGCCAATCCTTTTCCTCACGGCTCATCGCTTCGCCACGATTGAGCTTCACACGCAGGAGGTAGGCTTCACAGGCACAGAGGGTTTCCAAGGGTTGCACCTCCCACTTCACGAACCTAGTCGCAACGGCACACGCACACTTCTCAAGCCCCGAACTTATGCGGTAATGGGAGGAGGAGCTATCTCCTTTTCCTTTCATCGAAGATCTGGTATTTACATTCTGCTTATCCATAGTGACATTTTTTTTATGCGTCCAACGATCGGAGTATGCTGATTCCTTTTTCGAGCAAGACAGAGGTAGCGGGGCGATGGCGGACACAAGGTTTGGGGGGAAAATACTACCTGGAGCCCTCGGGGCGGAAGTGTGGAGATTTTCCTGCCAACCGCAGGCACCGACCTTGGGGTAGCCCCAGCCCCATCCTACCTTTGCGAGGGAAAAGAAACAGCATCCGTCGCTTACGTATTAAGTGGAGCGTCTGGATGAAGAAGCAGAAGTGCAAAGCCTATAAGTCGAAAGTAAAAAGGTGGCTAGCTCCTGAGAGCCAGCCACCCATCTAGAGTATGAGGAAGTATCCTTGCTAAAGGATGCAGATCAGGATCGCCACGAAGATGGCTAGCCAGAAGAGGAAGCCGAGGATGGTGAAGGTGACCTGTAGGACGGTTCGTACGACGAAGCGTAGCAGGAGGAAGCCCGCTATGATACCTACAATCGTCACGAGCTGTGGTGTGACGAACCTCGAGACGAGGTAGACAGCAGCTACCACGAGTGCCAGGAGAAGCGCCAGCTCAATGATACGTCGCCAGTCGATGGAGCGAGAGGGAGGAGCTTGCTCCTTCACCTGCTTGTTGGGAGTGGCCTTGCCCCTGATGAAGACGGGGCTATGCGGATCGTGATTCATTGCTTGAGTATTCATATCTGGGGACATGCTAGAGATTCAAGAGCAGGGGCAAGATGCTCCGAGACACAAAGGGCAAGGGCGCTTGCCTCTTGACGTGTGAAGCGGAGCGTATATCTTGGCTCTTGATACTCGCATGTCCCCTGGATGAAACTTGTTCTTGAGCTTACGCTTCAGCCTTGTCGAGAGTGGGGAGGTGATTCTCCTCGATGAGTAGGACGATGGTACCCGTCAGCTCGGTGTAGAGTAGCTCGTACTCAGGACTGCCGTCGAAGTCATCGTGGAGCTCGTATTTGGAGAAGACCGCTTGGACGGACTTGTTGCCCAGGAGGATGGGGGCGAGCCTATAGGGAAGGGGATCGGGAAGCTCTTCGGAGAACTCCTCCATTAGGATGGAGACGAGGGTGTCATACTTGGAGAAGTGGAGTCCCTGGTAGAGGATCTCGCTAGCCATTGCCTCCGCTTCGAGGTGCGAGAAGCCCTGGGCTACGCTATCGCAGTAGGAGGAAAGGGCTAGGTCTGTACGAGCTCCGATGAAGGCGCTGTTGGCCACTAGCTCGGGATGATGGTCTCTGAGGTAGCCTTCCAGCTTGAGTCGGAAGTAGGAAAGCTCTTTCTTAGTCTGGTTCATAATGTAGCTTATAGCTTATGATGAGATGATTGATTGGTTTAGAGGCCCATGGCTTCGTTGAACTTATCGAGCTTACCCGCTAGCTGCTCCATATCGTGCTCGATCTTCTTGCTGGTGATGCGGGCATAGATCTGTGTAGTCTTGATGTTGGTATGTCCTAGCATCTTGGAGACGCTCTCCATCGGTACACCTTTGCTGAGCGACATCGTCGCAAAGGTATGACGAGCTAGATGGAAGGTGAGCCGCTTTTGTACTCCACACACGTCTGCGATCTCCTTGAGGTAGGCATTCATCTTCTGGTTGGAGAGGATGGGGAAAAGCTTCCCGTCCTTGGAAGTCGTACTCGAGCTATACTTTTCGATGATGGCCTTGGGGATGTCTAGAAGGAGGATGTTACTCTCCACGCTTGTCTTCTTTCTTCGTGTCATGATCCATGCCTTTCCATCCAGGGTGACCAGATGCTCTCGCCGAAGATTGGCCACATCGATGTAGGCAAGTCCAGTGAAGCAGGAGAAGAGGAAGAGGTCACGGACGAGCTCAAGGCGAGGAATCATCAGCTCCTTATTGGCTATCCTCAGGATCTCCTCGTCGGTGAGGAAGCCTCTGTCCACTGGGGCGAGGTGGAAGTGGTGATCTCGAAAAGGATCTTGGAGGAGATAGCCCCGCTTGAGAGCATAGATAGTGACGGTCTTCAAGGTCTTCATCTTCTTGACTGCGGTGTTGTAGGCACACAGAGCCACTGTCGTGAGGTATAGCTCGAAGTCCTGGATGATGGCAGGCGTGAATTCCATCAGTCCGATGTCCTTACGCTTATACCGGTGCACTAGGAACTCGAAGAAGTGTCTACGCA
>NZ_JDFF01000009.1:0-187500 GCF_000565015.1 Porphyromonas catoniae ATCC 51270 | reverse complement strand
GGTTGTCTCCCGACAACCCCTATTCTTTGTTAACCTTAAATCTAATACCATGAAAAATACACTACAAAGATACGGAGAATTTTTATACTACCAAACTTTTGCAAAGAAAAATCAAAAATCCTTTAACTGATCTTTAATATCTTGGGTGTGAAATAAAGACTTCATTCCATTTATCTTGTTGTAAATCAAGAGGGTGCATGTGTCGTTGTAGAGAGAGGAGTATTTATATTCCTCCTTGTTGTTCTGTTGGAGGTACCTAGAGAAAGGGGGATGATGAGAATTCCATAACTCCCGATTACCTAAGTTGATAGAATCCTACCCTCGTCTACTAAGACCTTTGGGCGGGAGGAGTGATCTTAGCAAGTAAGCTGGGTAAATGGGAGACTGACTTTTGTTGAGGAATATTTGGGTGCGTGTGCTAACTTGCTTGGTATGATGGAGGAGGGCTCTTGTAAATACGCCTATTTAGGACGTTTGGAAGGGGATCGTTGCGAGTTACCATAGTTCGCCTTTGCGAGTTATGGTAACTCGCTCGAAAGAGTTACGGCAACTCGTTTGGACAACTTATGGTAACTCGTTGTGACGAGTTATGGTAAGTCATTGAGCTGTATTTTGTGACCTATTCAATCTTTCTTATTATCAGCTGGTTATCGTGTTGTTTTGTAGAGATGGATACTTCATAGGGTTGATGGTGACGTATGCGGTGTCGTAATCCTAGGGGTACTGTATTGTATGGCTACAGTAGGCTCTGCTGTTGGTAGGGGCAGGATAATGCTGTGGGTATCGTAGAGGAGAGGAGAAGAAAGGCTGAATACTACAATACAATGGCGTATCTTTGCCTATAATGATGAGGCAGGAGGACTACAAATGGAGCAGGATAGCTATTGGACATTAGTTGCAGAGGCACGAGGAGAGTATTCGGAGAAACGAAGCCGTTTCTTGGCGTTTGCTTTTCCCGTAGAGGATGAGTCTGCAGCTATGGGGCGAGTGGAGGAATTTCGAGCTAAGTACTACGATGCTCGTCATGTATGCTGGGCATACCGGCTTGAGCCAGCGGGGGAGCGAACACGTAGCAATGATGATGGGGAGCCTTCGGGTACAGCTGGACGACCGATCCTTGGGATTTTGGTTTCGCAGGGACTGACGAATGTCATTGTCCTTGTGGTGCGCTATTTCGGTGGAGTAAAACTTGGGACGAGTGGTCTTATTGAAGCGTACCGAGAGGCAACTTTGTCCGCTCTAGATGGGGCGGAGCGTCGAGAGGTAATCCTAAGCAAAGAGTGCTCCATCTGGTTCCCTTACGACTTGATGGGGATTGTGATGCGACAAGTCAAGGAGCTAGACGCAGTGATACTAGAGCAAGACTTTAGGGAGTCATGCCGCCTCTCCCTCTCGGTGCGAGCTGGGAAGTTCGCAGAGCTAGAGAGCCGAATGGGACGTATCTACGGTGTGGAGCTCCTGCCTTAGCTCTTGGATGGTTTTGCCTAAAAGGGGATGGTATTGATCTGGGGCAATCTCCACTAAAGGATCAAGTACAAAGAGACGACGATGTAACAAAGGATGGGGGATGGTGAGGCGAGGATCGTGTAATGTGAGGTCGTCGTAGAGGAGAAGATCAATGTCGATAGGGCGGTCTTGGTAGACACCGAGATGGCTCTTTTCTTTTCTCCCTAATGCTCGTTCAATAGCTTGGGTTTGATCCAGTACCTCATAAGGAGAGAGGTTAGTTGTAACCTTCACTGCGATATTCAGGAATGGATGGTTGCTCTCGAAGCCCCAAGGTTGTGTTTCAAAGAAAGAAGAGACGCTATCCACATGTCCGATGGACGTGTGGATAGCGTCAATTGCTTTTTCTAGAAGGACCCTGCGATCCCCCTCATTACTACCTAGAGATAGATAGAGCTGGGGCATCGGAGCTTATCGTCTAGTCGATGATGAGCATAGCGTCACCATAGGCACCGAAGCGATACTTCTCCTTGATGGCTACTGCGTAGGCATTCATTGTCTCTTCGTATCCACCGAAAGCTGCTGCCATCATGAGGAGGATAGACTTGGAGAGGTGGAAGTTGGTCACGAGGGCGTTGGGGACGTTGAAGTCGTATGGAGGGAAGATGAAGCGACTTGTCCAGCCATCGAAGACCTTGATATGCCGCTCTGTGCCAGCTGCCGTCTCCATAGCACGTAGCACGGAGGTACCAATGGCACAGATATTACGCCCTGCGTCACTTGCTTTATTCACTATGGTACAAGCAGTCTCTGGGACGATGATCTGCTCGCTCTCCATCTTATATTTTGTCAGATCCTCTACGTCAATATCTCGATAATTCCCGAGCCCGTTGTGTACGGTGATGAAGGCCTTATGGATGTCCTTAATCTCCATGCGTAGTAAGAGTTCTCGACTGAAGTGGAAGCTCGCAGCAGGTCCTACGACGGCCCCTTCATTCTCAGCGAAGAGGGATTGGTATCGGTGTGCATCATCGTTATTTGGACTACGATTGATGTACTTGGGGAGCGGTGTCTCACCCATAGCATAGAGGATGCGGCGGAATTCTTCGGAGTTGCCATCGTAGAGGAAGCGAAGGGTACGTCCACGGGAGGTGGTATTATCAATGACTTCCGCTACGAGTTCGTCATTCTTGCCGAAATAGAGTTTGTTACCGATCCGAATCTTGCGTGCAGGGTCAACGACGACATCCCATAGCTTGAGCGCAGGATTAAGTTCGCGCAGGAGGAAAACCTCAATCTGAGCACCCGTCTTCTCCTTGTTGCCGTACATGCGAGCAGGGAAGACCTTGGTGTCGTTGAAGACAAAGACGTCATCCTTCTGGAAGTACTCTAGGATGTCCTTGAACTGTCGATGCTCGATCTCACCAGTCTTCTTGTGTAGCACGAGCATACGTGATTCGTCGCGGAAGGTTGCAGGCTTCTTGGCGATCAGGTTCTCAGGAACGTCGAGCTCAAAGTGACTTAGCTTAGTATCCTTCATTTCAATCTATATTGTAAGGGAGTTTTATTCATTCGTTGTATCTAGTGGTGCAACATGCTGGTGGAGGAACGATTGGATGTCCTCTACTCGGTAGCAGTCCGCAAGGGTGAACTCTCCAACGCGTGTACGGCGAAGAGCCGTGAGATGTCCACCAGAGCCTAAGGCAAGGCCTATATCACGAGCCAAAGCACGGATATAAGTACCCTTGCTACAGACGACACGTATCTGTATATCGGGAAGGGTATAGTCGAGCAACTCAATCTCATCAATGACTAGGGTCTTAGCCTTTAGCTCAAAGTCTCGTCCCTTTCGTGCAAGGTCATAGGCTCGCTTACCATCTACTTTTACAGCAGAGAATGCAGGTGGGACCTGCTCTATTGTGCCAACGAAGCCTTGTAATCTCTCAAGGACGAGTTCGCGAGTAATGTGATCTGTTGGGAAGAATGCATCGGGTTCGCTCTCCATATCATAGGTGGGGGTCGTCTGCCCAAGGCGAATATTGGCGATGTACTCTTTTCTCCCTTCTTGTAGCTGAGGTATCTGTTTGGTATGCTTGCCAGTACAGAGGATCATCACTCCTGTTGCTAGTGGGTCAAGTGTGCCTGCGTGACCAACCTTCAGCTTGCGTATACCGAGGAAGCGGCATGCCTCATATCGGAACTTATTAATAAGACTAAACGAGCTCCACGTCAGAGGCTTATCGAGTGCTATGGTAGCTCCAGCTATGAGGTCCAGCTTCTCCATTTAGCTAAGTGAGATATTCGCTCCGAGTAACAAGACAATAGCCACGCCTACAGAGAGCAGTATGCGATAATAGCCAAAGGCACGGAAGCCATACCGAGTAACGAAGTCGATGAAGAACTTAATCGCGAGTAGTGCGACGAGGAAAGCCACAACGTTCCCAATCAGTAGCGTTTGCCAATTCTCTTGGAAAACCTGCATGCCAAGCTCCTTGTAGAGCTTATAGCCCTTGAGTAGCGTGGCTCCAAACATCGTAGGTACAGCGAGGAAGAACGAGAACTCAGCAGCTTGTCGCCTCGTTAGCCCTTGTTGCATACCGCCAAAGATGGTAGCCATCGAACGAGATACCCCAGGAATCATCGCTAGGCATTGAAACAATCCGATGATGAAGGCATTGGTAACTGTTACGCGCTTCTCACCCTTTGCTCCAAAGATCCGATCGAAGTAGATCATCAAGATTCCTCCGAGGGAAAGCATAGCCAGTACGACCCAGGTATTCCCTAGGAGAGCATCGATTTGATCATTGAGAAGCCCCCCAAGCACTGCTGCTGGGATGCAGCCCACAATCATCAGAGCATATAGTCTCCATCCCCCAAGACTCGTAGTCTCATCAGGGTGAAAGCCTAGGATAGGAAAGGGGAGAAAGCGACGGAAATAGAAAATAACGACCGATAAGATTGCCCCAAACTGGATCATGACAGTGAAGGCCTTTAGGTACGCTGTACTCTCCATCCCGAGTATCCCCTCGGTTAGGATCATGTGTCCCGTAGAGGAAACAGGGAGAAACTCCGTCAGTCCCTCGACGATCGCTAGGATGATGCTCTCAAGGATGGTCATTACTTGGTGTCCTCCTCTCCCTTACTCTGTGTCGGATTGGCTAGGATCGCATAGCCCATCAGCGCGAAGCCGAGTACACAGATGATTGGGGCGATGATGATACGTCTAGCGCTGAAGATGTCAGCACTGAAAGCTGTGGGATCTTCACTTGCTCCACCAGACATGAGGATAAAGCCCACGATGATGAGTAGTGCAGATACCCCCATGAGGATATAGTTCTTTTTACTGTAAAGCATAGCTGAATATGCTGAGTTAAATGCGAAGTGAGAGTATTAGATGAGGTGGATTTTACCCTCATCCATATGGATGTACTTGCGTGTTGCTCTCCAAGAGGAAATGAGGCTTACCAGCACCCCCACTAGTGGAATGGCTAGGATGACTCCTACAAGTGGAAGCCTTGGGCATATCGCCAGAAGGTCAAAGCCCAAACCTCGGTACACCCCAAAGATAGCCCCAGCAAGTAGCCCCAGCGCAATCAGAGCTCCAACCAGAGCATCTAGCATTGCTCTCTGGATGAACGGCCAAGCGATGAAGCTTGCTGTAGCACCGATGAGCGAGAGCGTACGTATGCGCATACGCTGAGAGTAGATGATAAGACCTGTGGCTGTATTGATTTGTAGGAAGCTGACCAAGAGGTGTAGCCCAAGGAAAATCCACAGGACGAGACGTATCGTCTGGAGGTTACGTGAGGCTGAGGCCCATTCGCCCTCCTGCTCTTGTAGACCTTCTGCCGTCTTGAGTAACGGATTGGACGCGGTGATTTTACGCAGACTATCGGGGTGCGTGTATTCTGCCCGCAGGTAAATCTTAGCCATTGGCTGTAGAGGATTGTAGCCAAGGACTTTGGTTGGGTCTTCACCCAGTACTTCGGCTAGACTACGTGCCGCACTATCCGGTGTAATCAATTCGACGTCTCGTACATAGGGGAGGCTGCGTAGCTCCTGTGTGAGCTTGCTTGTCTCGGTTTGCTCCTGGCTAGGAAGCTCAATGGTGAAGGCTACACGCTCACGCACCTCGTGGCTCAGACCTTGCTCGAGGACATAGACTAAGCCTAGAGCACCGAGCATAAAGAGGGTCACGGTGATGCTGATGAAGCTCAAAAGACGCGAATAGCGGAGCGTCGAAGATTGTTTTGTACGGGGTACACCCATTCTATTCTATATGCGTAGCCTGTTCTACCTAATTCATAGCCCATTGCTCCTCCCCTTGGAGGTACAGAGCAAAGACTTTCCTTCCTAAGCAGGAGCAAGCCATGAGACATAATCCCCTGCTTATCCAACCGAGAGTAAGAGCCTTACTTTACTTTGTGGATAGACCAAGGGTAATTTGCATGCAAAGATAGACATTATCGCCCATTCAGTCGTTTTCAGCTCATTGAGAGAGCAGGAGCTCTCCTCTTATTTTAATTGGGGGTGGGTCCACCAAGGGCTTGCACCAATTCTCCTTAGCTCTCTAACTAGCCTTGCCTGGGGTAGACAGACACGCTCTCTTGGTGATTCTTGTAACTGATTTATTAATAGTGAGTTCCTCTTGTGTAAAACATATGCCTCAACGAGTTATGGTAACTCGCTTTAGAGAGTTATGGTAACTCCTTGTAACGACTTATGGTAAGTTGTCATGACGACTTATGGTAACTCTTTGTGACGAGTTATGGTAACTCGTTGATACTCCTTGTGGGGATGTTTGTATCAATTTGATAATCAATTCTTTATGTCTTTTTCGTATAAGGGATGGTGGACATGTCCAATGTGCAGATATCCCTTGGTCAAAATATTTTTATCTTTGCTCTGGTCTCTGTTGCTTTAATAAAAACAGGAAGAGATTAGGCTGATGTGTGGGGAGAGGAGTTTCCTTTGAGATAACGCTTCAATACTAAAATACTAAAGTGCTAAGTCATAAACGAATTTTGTCTAATCATAAATAACACTGAAAACGATGAAAAGAGCATTACTATTGCTCCTATCCCTCTGTCTATGGACATTTGGAGCCTGGGCACAGGGAAGAACGGTCGCTGGGATTGTCGTAGACAAGACGAACGAGCCCATTATCGGAGCCAGCGTCAGAGAGATAGGCACTTCTAACGGGGTACTATCCGATGCTGAGGGGCGCTTTCGGCTGCAGCTACGGGGAGATAAGCTATCTCTCACCATCTCCAGTGTGGGGTATGAGTCACAAACAATCAACCTCACGGGAAGAGACCTCTCACAACCCCTGCGTATCCAGCTGAAAGATGAGTCGAAGCTCATTGACGAAGTAGTTGTTACAGCCTATGGTGGTAGGCAGCTACGAAGTAAAATGACGAACTCAATAGCTTCTGTGAAGAACGAAGCGTTGGAAAAAGGGCTCTTCTCTAATCCCGCTCAGGCACTCTCTGGTGCAGTCTCTGGGCTACGCGTGCAACAAACATCAGGTAGCCCGGGTGCAACACCTACGATTACCCTCCGCGGGGGGACGAACCTAGATGGTACGGGGTCTCCACTGGTCGTCATTGATGGACAAGTGAGGGGTGGTCTCAATGACGTCAATCCTGAGGATATCGAATCCATGGAGGTTATGAAGGATGCAGGTGCAACAGCCATCTATGGTGCACGTGCCAACAACGGTGTTATCCTCATCACGACCAAGCGAGGGAAAGCAGGCTTTAGTGAGATTCGCTTTAAAGCTAAGGTTAGTGCAAATACGTTCCGTGACCTCTATGAGTTCCTTGGCTCAGAGGACTATATCCGTATGCAGCGTCAGGCCGTCTGGAACTCCTCTCATATCTATAAGAATAGTCAGGGCAGATGGGTTGGTTTTGCTAACGATACCTCCTTATCAGGTACAGGAGGATATGGTACAGGCAACTCATACTTCGACGCCCAAGGGAATCCAACTGATGGGAACAAGGATGTGAAAGGGCTCTATGGACTCTATGAGTACAACGATAACCTTGCCTTCCTCCTCCAGCAGGGATGGAAGACCATGATCGACCCTGTGACAGGTAAGAAGCTGATTTACTCAGACTCAAATAACCTTCGTGAGGAGAATATCCGAGATATCGCACTTAGTCAAGACTACAATCTTAGCTTCACAGGTGGTAATGACCGAGGGAATTACTACGCTAACATTGGGTACAACCACAGCAATGGTAATGCCCGTGTGGACTGGTACAAGCGTATCAATTTTACCCTCAACGCTGATTATAAGATCCAGCCTTGGCTGACCTCAAGTTCTAGCCTGAACTTCACGCGAGCTGACTGGGATAATCTAGGCCTTGACGCCAACTTCTTCGGGCGAATGCTCGGGACACCTCCTACCTTCCGTGGTCGTAATGCGGCGGGAGAGAAGCTCCTCGGATTAAGTGGTGGCGATATCAACTTTAACCTTGTTAAGGACTCCTACAAGAACGATAAGAAGACAAATAAGTTTACACTTAACCAGACCTTTACACTTAATCTCCTTAAAGGTCTGAATGTCAAGGTCAGTGGTATATGGTTCTTTAGCCAGGCGTGGGAAGAAGGATTTCAAAAGGATAGGCTAGTATCTCCAGGTGTTTTCTATCGTACGCGATACTCCTCTGTCTCTGCCTCTGAGATGCTTGATCAGACATACAACGCTGTGCTGAACTACACTACGAGTATCCGAGATAAGCACAACCTCTCGGTAATGCTGGGGAGCGAGTACTACGACAGCTACATTAAAACACTGTCTGCCTCTGGGAAGAATGCGAAGTTTGATGACTTCTCTGCCCTACAATACACGAGTGATGAGAAAGGAGCACGATCTATTAAATCGGAGCATAGTCGTGAACGTATCCTCTCCTACTTCGGCCGAGTGAACTATGATTACCGAGGGCGTTACCTCCTCTCTCTCGTGTCTCGCTACGATGGATACTCGAAGCTAATCGATAACCGATGGGGCTTCTTCCCTGGAGTATCTGCTGGATGGGTCTTCACTAATGAGGAGTTCGTCAAGAAGTTTGATATTGGTAGTGTCCTTAATTTTGGTAAGCTACGCCTCAGCTATGGGAGCAACGGGAATGTGTCGGGCATTGGTCGATACACGCTCCAAGGTTCTTATGGACTGTCTCGCTACGGAGGCCGGGATGCCATCTCCATCTCGGGGCTACCTAACAGAGGACTCCTCTGGGAGAAGACCAATACTTTTGAAGTAGGTGCTGACTTAGGACTGTGGAATAACAGACTTACCCTTGGAATTACCTACTATAACCGTATCACCGATGATAAGCTTGCTGACATCACGCTCACATCACATACAGGCATTAGCTCGTATAAGTCCAACAACGGTAGGATACGAAACCGAGGCTTGGAAGTAGATATTAATGCTCGTATACTGAATACCAAAGAGTGGAAGTGGAATGCTAGCCTCAATGGAGCAATCAATAGGAACAAAATTCTCAAGCTCCCCCCAAATGGGCTAGAGCGTAACCGACAAGGTGCTTCTCAGGTCTATACGGGTAACGGCAATGAGAAGAACTGGGTCGGTGGATACCAAGAAGGGCAATCCCCGGGTGATATATATGGCTTCCAAGCTGATGGAATCTACCGCTCGGAGAGTGAGATACCAGAGAATCTGGTGGATCGTTATGCCCCGAAGCATCTCTATGGTCCCAAGGCTTGGCAATCTGCCGACCAATCGGAGAAGGATGCAGGTAAGATCTTGCCTATTCAGCCTGGAGACGTGCGCTGGAGAGACGTAAACGGTGACGGTGTCATTGATGAGTTCGATAGAGTGAAGCTTGGAAATAGTAATCCTTGGCTCACTGGAGGCTTCTCAACGTCTCTCACATGGAAGGATCTAAGCCTAAGCATACGACTCGATTACGCTATAGGGCATACGATCGTTGACCATCGTACCCCTTGGATCATGGGGAATATGCAGGGTACCTACAATACGATTAAGCAAGCTCGTGATAATACGTTTAGCGAGTCCAACCCAAACGCCAAGTATCCTCGCTACATGTGGGCAGACCAACTGGGTAAAGGGAACTACGATCGTACCTCTTCTCTATTCACCTACAAGGGGGATTACCTTGCTTTCCGAGAGATCTCTCTTTCCTATCGCCTTCCTCAGCGATGGACTAAGAAGGTTGCTATGAACAGTGTCGACCTATCCCTCACAGCCCAGAACCTTGGATATCTAACGGCTGCTAAGTATGTCTATACTCCAGAGCCAGGGGGAGATCCTTGGGGTGGCTACAGCTTGCCTCGAGTATTTGTCTTTGGGCTTAATGTCGGACTTTAATTATGATTACTTCTGCTATGAAAAGGAATCGCTTTATAGCCTTTGGGCTATTCGTCCTCTCTCTATTCATGGGCGTGTCTTGCAACAAGCTCCTTGACCTAAAGGCAATCGATGAATATACGGAAGGGAACTTTTGGAATACAAAGCCCCAGGTAGAGGCCTATCTTACCTCTATATATGGTAATGTACGTGGATCTTATTCCACAATGCGTGCCTTTGGTGAGCTACGAGCTGGGATGTTGAAGACTACCGTATCTACAACGGGAGAGAACCAATATGACGTGAACCTCAAGCTAAACCTACTTGATGCAAACCGTACGGGAGTAACGAACTGGGGTGGGCTATACGGCTTAATCCTCCGTGTAAACCTCTTCATCAAGAAGGTCAAGGAGGAATGCCCCTTCCTGACAGATGCAGAGCGTAAGGCCTATTTAGGTAGGGCTCATGGTGTGCGTGCCTTCTATTACTTTTTCCTATACCGTACCTACGGAGGAGTCGTTATAGAGACCGAGCCTAGAGTCGTCACAGAGGCAATAGACTCTCCAAGCAAGTTCTATAAAGAGCGATCTACAGCAAAGCAGACCTTGGACTTTATCAAGTCAGAGGTTGATCAGTCTGAGAGTCTCCTAGCAGGGGAGACACTAGGTTCTGGACCGAAGATAGACTGGTCGCTTGCAGCAACAAAGATGCTAAAGGCTGAGGTTTATCTTTGGTCTGCTAAGGTCACTACTGGAGACCACACGGCAGGTGGAGAGGCTGACTTACAAGTGGCAAAGGCAACACTTAACCAGATTATAAATAGTGGAGTCTACAGCCTCCTTCCCGAGTTCTCTAAGGTCTTTAGTACACAGAATAAGAATAATGCTGAGGTAATCTACAACCTCTACTTCGATAGAGAAGAGGCCACGAATGACTATGTGCTGTATATGTACCAGAAGGCACTGTTTGCTGGATCAGCCAAGGACAAGAATGGTGTTCTCCTACCAGGAGATCCCCTAGACTTGCGTGGTGAGGGGCGTCTCTTCAATGAGTACAAGTACTCGGTCGTTAAGGCTTTCGATGAGACAGATAGCCGTCGTTCTGCTACGTTCTTTGAGTTCTTTGTTGGGGCTACAGCTCCCTATAGCCCAGGTGCGGTAATGAAAAAGTATATGGGGCAGACTTATGCGGATGGTAAGCACGTCTTCGATAGTAATATCCTCGTGTACCGCTATGCAGATGCCCTTCTGATGCTTGCTGAGGTAAAGAATGGCCTAGGTGAAGATCCATCAACGGAGATCAATGCTGTGCGCAAGAGGGCCTATGGTACGCATTTCGCAGGGCATGAGTACACACATACGACCTTTGCTGCTGCTGAACTCGCAATCTTGCAGGAGCGGACTAAGGAGTTTGTGGGAGAGTATAAGCGCTGGTTTGACCTTATTCGTCTTCAGGATGCATCGAAAAAGCCATTGGTCTTCTCTGTTGAAGCCAACTTCCCCGAGGATCCTAACGAGGCCCAAGCTTCGAGACCTATCCTCTCTGCTTCGGAGGCTCATAAGGTGCTCTGGCCTCTTGATAGGACGATTGTAAATCAAGACCCAAAGATTACCCAGACACCAGGTTATGGTAGATAGCCTGTTCCCCTGAAAGCCAGAGGGCGACAAGACCATCGGTCTTGTCGCCCTCTACTTTTATACTCTTGCTGAGCTTCTTGTCTCTGCTAGAGGGGTAGGGGATGATATTTTCCCGCTACTACTTATTACGCTCGAGGATATTACCTACGGTCTCGATCTCGAGAGCGTGAGCTGCTCCGGTGATACCGATGGTACCGCTCATGAAAGCTGCTTGGGTAGACTCCTTGATAAGCCCAGATTCGATGAAGCTCTTGATGCCTGCTACGAGACGAGCCTTTTCGCAAGGCTCTTCACCTGCGTAGTGTGCGGTGACGCCGTAGCTGAGAGCAAGCTGACGAGATAGGGTCTCATCGTAGCAAACAGCACATACAGGTACAGTAGCACGGAAGGAGGAAAGGTAGCGAGCTGTACGACCCGTGAAGCTATCAGTGATGATGGCCTCGGTGTTGATTTGATCAACACTGCGGACAGCCTGCTTAGCTAGGAAGGCTGTCGTGGTGCTTACTTCCTTAGAGTAGGGTACTTCATCGTTGTAGTTTTCCTCGAGTGTAGCCTCTGCCTCGCGGATGATGCTAGCCATGGTCTGGACAGCCTCTAGAGGATACTTCCCGTTAGCAGTCTCACCAGAGAGCATGACAGCGTCGGTGCGGTAGTAGACAGCGTTAGCGATATCACTCACCTCAGCACGTGTAGGTAGGGGATTGTCAATCATCGTGTGAAGCATCTGTGTAGCTACGATGACGGGCTTCTTAGCTGCGATACACTTCTTGATGATCATACGCTGGATGCCTGGGACCTTCTCTGCGGGTACTTCGATAGCGAGGTCACCACGAGCGATCATGATACCATAGCAGGAGTCGATGATTTCGTCGATGTTGTCTACACCCTCCTGGTTCTCAATCTTAGCGATAATCTTGATGTCACTCTTGTGCTCATCAAGAATAGCTTGGATCTCCTCGATGTCTCTCTTGTTGCGAACGAAGGAGTGAGCAATGAACTCGATCTTCTGTGGGATGGAGTGTAGGATGTTACCACGGTCTTTCTCTGTGAGAGAGGGGAGGTCGATGCGGACGCCTGGTACGTTGACGCTCTTACGGCTACCGAGCTTACCGGTGTTCTGGCAGGTGGTATAGAGCTTATCCCCCTCTTTCTTCTCTACGACGAAGGCTAGAGCACCGTCGTCAAGGAGGATAGTCGCACCGACAGGTACATCGTGCACGAAGTTCACGTAGTTCACATTGATGACTTCGTTGTTGGTCTTAGCCTCGGGATTGGCCATGAAGACTACCTTGTCGCCAGTGTTGAATTGACGCTTGACTTCAGAATCTCCTTCGAGGACTGTGGTACGCACCTCTGGGCCCTTGGTGTCGAGTAGTACAGCGACATTAGGTGAGACAGCACGTGTATTTTCGATTACTTGGGTAATCCCTTCCTTGGTCATGTGCGCTGTATTCATACGCACGACATTGACACCAGCCTCTACGAGAGGACGTATGAACTCTACGTCACAGCGAAGGTCAGAGATGGTGGCTACGATCTTAGTCTTCTTCATAATTCCTTATAATGTAATAGTGTTACTTTATTTTATTCGTTTAGGTGGGGAGGGTAAGAAGGGTACTGCTACTTGCTCTGTTGGAGTAGGGTAGGGATGGATGCTAGGGCTAGGCGGTAACTATCCAGTCCAAATCCTGCGATGACCCCCACGCATGCCTCAGAGATGAGGGAATGCCTTCTCTGCTCTTCTCGTGCATAGATATTGGAGATATGCACCTCTAGGGTCGGAGGGGTGATTGCCCTAAGGGCATCAGCCAGAGCAAGGGAGGTATGGGAGTAAGCCCCAGCATTGAGTATGATTGCATCCACATGCTCATCATCGAGGGTGTATAGGCGGTCAATCAGCGCACCCTCATGGTTGGACTGGAAGTAGGTAATCTCTAGACTGTCGGAGAAGGCTGTACGCTGCTCTGCAAGCCAATCCTCCATAGACCTAGTTCCGTAGATCTCTGGCTCTCGCCTGCCGATACGTTGTAGATTTGGGCCATTGATGATCTCAACCCTTATCCTCCTGCCTGTTATGTCCATTGTCTTCTTACCTTTGCAAAGATAATTAAAATTCCCTTCGTGACTGATGTTACCTACCGATATAAGAGCAAAGTATCTATCCTATCTACGCTTTGAGCTGAACCTCTCTGCTAATACATGTCAGGCATACCTTTTTGACTTGGATAAACTCCTTAGCTATCTCGAGACCGAAGGGCTTCGCATAGATGACCTAGACTACCCACGCTTGCAGCACTTCGTATCCACACTATACGACTTAGGAATCAGTCCAAACTCCATCTCGCGCATCATTTCGGGGGTGAAGAGTTTCGGTCGATATCTGTTGCTCGAGGGATACCTAGATACTGATCCTACCGCTTTGCTTGAGGTACCTCGTAAGGGGCGATACTTGCCTACGGTCCTCTCTACTGAGGAGGTTGATTGTATGATAGAAGCATGCGGTCAAAAGGGAGGGGTAGAGGGAGCTCGAAATCGAGCCATCATAGAGGTGCTCTTCAGCTGTGGGCTACGTGTGAGTGAGCTATGCCAGTTGCGTTTCTCCGATGTCTTCCTAGACGAAGGTTACCTACGTGTATTGGGGAAGGGGAGCAAGCAGCGACTAGTTCCCCTTAGTCCCTCTGCTATCCAAGAGTTGACGACCTATTTAACCCATCCTGACCGACCCAAAGCTAAGCGCGGTCAAGAGGACTATATCTTCCTTAGTCGTATCGGTAAAGCGATCTCTCGCATCACTGTCTTTGTCTTTATCAAGGAAGCTGCCCAAGCGGCAGGCGTCAAGAAGACCATCAGTCCCCATACCTTCCGTCATAGCTTCGCCACTGCACTGCTTGAGGGGGGAGCAAACCTGCAGGCTATACAGCTCCTGCTGGGGCATGAGGATGTAGGGACGACAGAGATCTATACACATATCGACCGCACTCGACTGCGGGAGCAGATCGAGCGGTACCACCCTCGTAACCAGCGATGACTATTTGAGCAGCCCGAAGTAGGGTGATATACTCAGGTACGCCTCTATGTAGCTACTCATCCGATCTGCCGAATGGGGGTGCATCCATACGCCAGCAGATAAAGAGAGCGAATACTTCATACTCTCCATGATTCGATAGCTTGCGCTCAGAGAGAGGTACCTTGGATGATGGGAGTGAATGACCTGCCTACCTTTTCGCCCGACACTCTGGGCAAAGGGCACCCCGAGTACACCAATGAAATCGGTACCATACCAAAGACCCATCTTCGCCTGCCACCTTCGCCATCTTGCCTCACTCTCTGCGTAGATTCCCCAGCCTTCGTTCACGGAGTAGTGCTCACCCCGCTGTGTATAGCTCAGAGCGAAGGCTGATGTGCGCCAAGAGAGGGGGGCCTCCATGACCTTAAATTGGTGTTCGTAGCTTATCCCTAGAGCAGTGTTTAGCCAGGTATGTACCGTGTCTGCCTGTTGATTCAGCACGCCTCCCCTATGGTGTGCCAGAGCTTGTAGCTCTAGCCCTAGACTAGAGATGCTACTCAGGGGGAAGCGGTGACGTGCTGTAAGTCCAAAGATAAAGGCCTCGGGATGTGCCTCCCCACGGAAGATAAAGCTCCGCCAATCAACCCATGTATCTATTTTCGTTCGCTCACCTAGATATTTAATCTGAAGTCCTGTTTCCTCATCAGCTGTGAGGTTAAGCTCGGGATTGTAAAGAGGCTCTATGAGTTCGTGCTTCGCTCCTCCCTCGAGTCCTCCGAGGAGGATAGCCAGCCCCTTGGTAGGGAGTATAGATGCTTGGAAGAAGGGACGCAAGCGGAACTTCGTGTATCGCTCCCCTTCGCCATTCCAGTAGGGCAAGTCAAGGTAGGCCATGGCGGAGGGGTAGCGTGATGCGCCCCAATAATAAAGGTTGGACACGCCAAGCCGTAGCTCTACGGGGAAAGAAGTGTTGGGGCGAAAACCGAGGTCAGCACGAAAGCGGTAGCCTGGTAGCGTGTAGTCTGCTATGAGGTCGGAGGCATATTCATTGTTGCGGAAGAAAGCCTCAGCCAAGAGCCGTAAGGATAGTCGATCACCGAATGCGTCGAGTGTGGTGCGCGATGGTACCTCTGCCTGGTAGTTCCCTTGTGCCATGAGATGGGGGGCTAGGCATAGGCACATGAGGGTGCAGAGGGCATGGATTAAGCGCATCATTTGGTCGTGACTATTCTCTACAAAGATAGGGCGTTTTTCATTTCTGTTTCCCTCGTTATGGGGTTGGTCACGTGCTCTTGTAGCACGAGCTGCGCTCTCTAAGGTCGCCTAGCCCAGGATCTCCCCGAGGTGCTTGTTGAGACCCATGCATGGGGTGGAGAGGGAACCCATGCAAGCATTGCCTAGGATCCCCTTGCATGGGTTCCTGTGCCATCCTTGCATGCCCTTCTTTTTGTCTCTTACGTCCGTCTCCTTCACCTACTGTGATACATAAAGGCTAGAGAGAAGGCAAGGGATGGAGAGCTAAGAGCTGACCTCTTCACGTGGAGGCGATACCAAGAAGAAGGTCAGGCCACACCATAGGTATACCGTATGATGTAGCCTGACCTTGAGATAAGGGGTGAGGAGGCTCAGTTGGTCTGCCCTAGCGAGGGTAGCGTGATGAGCCTCAGAGGGGTGTTACCAGACGAGGACACGATCCTTGGGGGCTATGTACATCTTGTCCTTGGGCTTGATGTCAAAGGCCTTGTAGAAGGTATCAATGTTCTTCAGTGCTTGATTGACACGTAGGAGACCGATGCTGTGTGGGTCGATCTTCGTCAGACGACGTACCTCTGCCTCAGTGATATTCTGCCCCCAGAGGCGAGCGTAGGCAATGTAGAATCGCTGAGCAGGGGTGAGACCCTCTAGCTTCTGAGTGCTCTTGCCCTCACCGGCTAGTTGGAGTGCTAGGTAGGCGATGGTAAGCCCCCCTTGGTCGGCGATGTTTTCGCCGAGGGTTAGCTCCCCGTTGGCATGGAGACCTGGAGCAACGATGTTTGCAGAGAATTGCTTGGCAAGGCGTTGTGTGGTTGCCTCGAACTTCTTCCTATCCTCTGCTGTCCACCAGTTATTCATGTTGCCGTCCTTATCAAAGTTGGATCCTTCGTCATCGAACCCATGGGTCATCTCGTGACCGATAACGACGCCAATCGCACCATAGTTAACAGCATCATCAGCATCCATATTAAAGAATGGAGGCTGGAGGATACCTGCAGGGAAGCAGATCTCATTCGTCGTTGGCATGTAGTAGGCATTAACCTCCTGCGGGCTCATGAGCCATCTAGTCCGATCGACAGGCTTGCCCAGGTCGCTGAGGTTATCGGCCTGCATGAAGCGAACCATCTCTTGTAGGTTCTCGTAGTAGGACTTTGCTTCGTCGATGTTCATAGAGCTATAGTCCTTCCACTTATCGGGATAGCCAATCTTGACAACGAAGCTACTGAGCTTGTCTAGGGCTCTTTGCTTGGTCTCTGCACTCATCCATGATAGACCTTTCACACGTTGAGCCAAAGCCTTCTGGAGGTTCCCCACGAGCTGTAGCATGCGCTCCTTAGCCTCTGGTGAGAAGTAACGCTTCACATACGCCTGTCCTAGAGCTTCACCCAGAGCCCCTTGGACGATACCAAGGCTACGCTTCCAACGTGGGTGCATCTCCTTACGACCACTGAGCTGCTTCCCGAAGAAGTCGAACTTAGCCTCCGCAAACTCATCGCTAAGTGCCTCGGCTGCACCACTAACCGCACGAGCTAGGAGGTAGTCTTTAAGCTCGTCAATGGATGTGGATGCATACCATTTGCTGAAGGCCTTGAAGAAGTCCAGCTGGGAGAAGTTTGCAGTCTCCAGCGTAAGACCGCGGAGGTTGAGGTAGGTGACCCAATCAAAGCCTTGGAAGTCACGCGTAAAGTCCTTGATGCGGACGATGTTGTAGTTCCGCTCGGAGTTGCGTAGCTCGGTATTGGAGTAAGAGAAGCGTGCTAGCTCCGTCTCGAGCTTGAGGGTGTTGGCTGCGATGCGCTCTGCCTCGTTTGCTCCAAAGCCTGCTAGGGTGAGTACACGGATGAGATAAGCCTTGTAACCCGAGCGTATCTTCTGCATGTCTTCACCCTCCTCTACATAGTAGTCCCGAGTATGAAGACCGAGTGAGGTCTGACGCAGGATGAAGATATTCATCGTGCTGTTTTTCTCATCTGCTGCTACGTATGAGGAGAAGAGAGCCCCATCACCATACTTCTGGTCTTGCAGAGCCATCAAGCGCAGGAGGTCAGACTTATCCTTGAGTGTCTGGATCTGCTCTAGCTCGGGTTTGAGGGGTGCAGCACCAAGGCGATTGCGTGTGAGGCTATCCATCGCTTGGTTGTAGAGTACCGCTATGCGGTAGTCGTTGGTGCCTCGGGTCTGAGGGCGTGTGGTAATCTCCTCGATGATTTTATGGATCTGAGATGTCATGGTATCGCTGAGTACGTCGAACGTACCGAAGCGACTATAAGCAGGCTTGAGAGGGTTCTTGCGAATCCACCCACCATTGACATAGTGGTAGAAGTCGTTCTGTGGGCGAACGGACTTGTCCATGTCTGCGAAGTTAATCGCAGGTGTCTTAGTCTTGCTCTGCGCACTCATTGTGATGCTACTTCCTTGGGCTAGTAATGCTCCCAGCGCAAGGGTAAAGATGCTTGTTCGTATTTTCATAAGAGAGAATATTCTATTTCGTACTTGTTTCTAGCCAGAGACCCATATTTAAAGCTTATGCCTAGGGTCTGGAGTGTGGTAATGCCTATATACATATACCATTGCTTCTGTCTTTCATACTCTACGAGAGGGACTCGAAAGAGTAATCTCGATATCTGCTAAACGGATAGTGAGGAAAGAGACTATAGAGGAAGGGTCTTGCTTCTCAGCCAAGCTGATTCTTCGGCAGAGAGATCTGGGGAGAGGGTCTGGTAGACACGCTCTTGATAAGCGTTGTACCAAGTAATCTCTTCAGATGTGAGTAGCTCCTTCTTGACTAGAGAGTTATCTAGGAAGCAAAGGGTCACAGTCTCGAAGCCAAAGAAACGACCGAACTCAGTCTCTTCACGAAGCTCTGTCACGACAAGATTCTCGATGCGAATACCATACTTGCCTGAGCGATAGATACCAGGCTCGTTGCTGGTAATCATCCCAATCTCTAGCTCTGTTGGGTTAACCTCCGTGCGGATGTTCTGTGGCCCTTCATGTACATTGAGGAAGTATCCTACGCCATGCCCTGTGCCATGCCCATAGTTTAGCCCACGATCCCATAGAGCCTTACGAGCGAGGATATCTAGTTGGCTACCTCTAGTACCCTCGGGGTACTTTGCTAGTGCGATTTGGATATGCCCCTTTAGGACAAGTGTGTAATCGGTACGGACTTCGTCGTCAGGTGTGCTCAGGGCAATCGTACGCGTGATGTCGGTTGTACCATCCAAATATTGACCTCCGCTGTCTAGGAGCAGGATGCCTTCGCTGCGTACTGTTGCGCAGCCTTTTTCTGGCGCACGATAGTGGACAATGGCACCATTTCCCTTGTAGCCACATATCGTGGCAAAGCTATCGCCGTAGAAGTTCTTCCCCTTGGCTCGATAACCATTAAGGTAAATGTCTAGCTCGTGCTCTGTGTAGGTCTCTCCGCGTTGAAGAGCCTCCTCAAGCCACTTAAAGAAGCGGGTTAAGGCGACACCATCACGAGCCATTACTTGACGTAGGTTAGATAGCTCAGTATCGTTCTTGATCGCCTTGAGCTGTGTGAGGACTGATACTCCGAAGATCTTACGACAGTGCTCTGGAATCTGTGAGAAGAGGCGATGAGTGATGCGCTTCGTGTCGATGAGCAGGCGGATATCGCTTGGTAGTGACTTGATGAAGCTGTCGATCTCGGTGTAAGGCTTGATATGGATGCCATTCTTTGTGAGCTGATCTCGTACCTCAGGGGTTACCTTCTCGGGTATAACGAAGAGAATGGCTTCCTTCTCACCAATGTAGCCGAAGCCCATCGCTACGGGGTTATAACTCACGTCATAGCCACGGATGTTGAAGACCCATGCGAGCTCATCAACCATCGTGATGATAGTTGCATTTGCTCCTTGCCCCTTGAGTCGGTCACGAATCTCTTGGATGCGCTGGGCAGATGTGCGACCAGCGTACTCTTCGGGATGAAGGAAAATAGGTTTGTCGGGGATCGAAGGTCTATCCCTCCATACTGCTTCGAGGAGGTCTTGGCAGAGGTGATATTCTATCCCATAGACCGCTAACTTGCGCTTGGTGTCGTCTGCCTCTTGTGCTGAAAGACATGCACCATCGGCAGCTACTACGTCTCCTGCTTTTAGTTCGCTAGAGAGGAAGGCTTCTATACTTGGTACGCCTGGGACACCCATCTTAAAGAGATCAATGGTTGATCCCTCAAGCTGTGTAGTGGCTTGTAGGAAGTAGCGTGAGTCAGTCCAGAGACCAGCCTTATTGAGGGTGACGACGACCGTACCTGCAGAGCCATTGAAGCCACTGATCCAGCTTCGTCCTTGCCATCTAAGTGGTGTATATTCGCTCAGATGAGCATCTGAGGAGGTGATGATGTAGGCCGAGATATTCCTTGCTTTCATCTCCTGGCGTAGGAGAGCTAAGCGTTCTGTGATTACACTCATAGCTATTGATGTTTAGACGTAATATGATGTTTTGTTTTCTTACTCTTTGGTCTGGTGCTCCTTGCGTAATAGGTCATTCACTTCCTTGACCGGGTTGAACGTCTCTAGGGGAACTTCCACAAAGATGGTGTTCCAGTCATGCATTGCACCATTCCATAGGCCTGGTAGCTCTAGAGCTCTCAGCTCTCGTCCTCCCACACTCTTGTTTGCGATGAAGGCCGTACGAGGATTGACGTATTTTGTCAGATCAAAGGGGGTACCCTTGTAATCACGTATGGAGCAGACGAGGTCTACGGGGTTGAAGTATCCCCCTGCCTCAAAGTAGGCACGTTGCTCTGCCTCCTCCATGTTAATCTGAGTGCTCTCCAGTATTTGCAGGGAGCTACTCCCATCCAGATCCCGTATGATGAAGGGGCCACCACCAGGTTCACCCTCATTACGTACCATGCCACAGACACGTATTGGACGATTTAGCTTAGCTTGTATCCAAGTGCTGAGGCTTGTATCGTCATGCTCTAGTGTCTCAGGGGGACAGATGCAGAGCTGGCTTTGCATAAAGCTGAGGATTTCCTCTACGAGAGAGTGTGAAGGTTTCCCTCGGTCAAACTGTTTAAGATAGGCAAAAATCTGCTGACGCACGCCTATGAGAATACCCCCAAGGAATTTCTTATACATCACCGTTGCACTCTTGTACTGATCCAGCACGACGTTGTCAATATTCTTGATGAAAACGATGTCAGCAGGTAGAGCATTTAGGTTGCGAATCAGTGCGCCATGCCCCCCAGGGCGGAAGAGGAGTGTTCCATCTTCTTTACGGAAGAGCTTGCCGTCTGGGGTAAGCGCTAGTGTGTCGGTAGAGGGGAGTTGCTCGCTGAAGGAGATGTCGTAGAACACCCCATAGTGCTCTTCGTAGCTTACCTTGATCCGAGCAATCAGAGCCTCGAAATCCTTGCGATGCTCCGGTGAGACGGTGAAGTGTAACTGTACCTTACCATCGCGATCCTTGGCATAGAGAGCGCCTTCGACGAGATGCTCTTCAGCTGCGGTACGTGTGTAGCTGTTGTACTTGTGGAAGAGGAGAAGTCCTTTGGGTTTATTCCCATAGTTTAATCCCTTGGGGAGCAGCAGATTCTCGACGATTGCCTTATATTCTTCGCTAGCTAGGAGCTTGGGAATGGTCTTCCAGTTATTGCGTAGACAGACCTCATTGAGGCTGTCGTAAAAGGCAAAGCTACTTATATGGTCGAAGAAGAGCTGTTCGGCAGGTTTCTCTGGCTTGGTATAGGGTGCATCCAAGAAGCTGTAGAGCATCTTAAACATCCGAGAGGCAGCCCCCGAGGCAGGGATCATCTTGCAGACGGAGGCTTTCCCTGAAAGCAGGTATTCCTCCCAAAGATCCATATAACGTGCCTCTTGGTCGTGATCTACTCGGACAATCCCTTGCTCAAGCGAGGCGGAGGCCATGATATCAAGGTAGGGGAAACCACTACGGATATCGCGCACTTGTTCCTCGGCCTCTTCACTCGTGATGCCACGTGCCTGGAGCTCCTCTAGGTCTTGTGCGGTAAATAGTTCTTCTTCCATAAAATACTATGCCCTTGTATGGGAATACAATCCCCGAATGTGTCATCTCTAGCATACCCATCCACCCCCAATCTTTAGCAGGCTGATGCAAGAGAGCTTGGGGTAGATGATACCCGATGTTTGCCGTAAAGTTAGTGAATAAGTCCATACCTTGTTGCTAAAACTGTTTATGTTCCTAGCACGAAACACCGAGGTAGAGCAGTGAAGCTGGAGGGGTAAAGTAAAGCGGGGGCAAGAGCCTTAACGACTCTTGCCCCCGCTTCACTTTAGTCCCTCTTACCTCTTGTTGTAGAAAGGACGAGTCCACAGGGTGATAGAAGCAAATCCACCAACTCCACCATCTACACCATTAGGCAAGTAATCGGATATTTCTGTCTTCGTAGCAACTGGGCCTGTAGATTCCCCCAGACTTAGGGATCCGTAAATAAAAGGCTTACCATTCTTTTGTATTCCCCAGTATGCTAGGTAAGTAGACATGCCATAGGGGCCTGAACCAGATCCAAAATAATCTACTGTGTCATGCTCCTCAACAAAAAGTCGAGTAATATTCCTCTCGGGATGGGTATCCCACCAGCTAGCATTCTGGAGTGTACTTAGAGTTACATCTTCCCAGAGAGGCACCCAACGACAGGTGATTTGGAGATGAGAGAATGCACCTCCAGAGTCGTACCAGTGATATCGCCATGCGGAACGGAAAGGACTATTCTTGTACCGAATCGCATAGGTCTCTCCTAAGCTAGTGAGAAGCTCTCCAGTATTTTCAAAATCACTCTTATAGGTTTGTACCGGATGTTCACCCCATTCTATAACCTCGTCAACATCCATATACTCGAGGGCTGCCCATGGATCCACAAGTATATTCGCAGTTCCACCTGCCCAAAAAGGGAATATACTACTTGCCTCTTCTACGGTAGGCAAATGCTGTCCAGCAGGTATCAAGTTGCGTAAAGCTAACACATCTGCAGCTCTAGAGATGATGTCACTTGGTCCATTACTCTCTGTGATGTACTCCAGTGGGAGCTTGATACGTTGAGTCGCCTGAGCCGTGAGGCTACGTATCTGACCATTTCGTAGTGGTGTGGTTGTTGACCTTTTCTGATGGTCGGTAAGGAAGTACGGTGTCGGGTGCTGGATCGCGGTATTATCAAATTTACCTCCTAGATAGACCGTTGTCTCTGGCGTCGTTACACCTGTCCTAGGCATTATCCACACCAGATAGGTTTTATCTTCATCAATCTTGTTGTATTGGAGGGCATGAGTAGAGGCGAGGTCATACTTGAGGAAGGCATCGCCCTGGCCTGACTTAGTTACCCATTTGGGGATATCACCTCCAACTATGCTGGAGGGGCTCATGTCAAAGCTCCCTTCATCATCAAAGGCATTCGACTGAATAACTAGAGGCCCATCAAGCGTTATATTCGCCTTGTTCTCAACTTGATTACCAAGCTTAACTCGGAGCATTACACCCTGAGGATGGAAAGGCACAGTAGTTTTGGTTGATACCTGTATCTTCCCTTCATACTCTGAGCACGCTAGCTCCATCCAGGGAGAGACCCATGGGACAACGATGCTATTAGGTGTCGCACTATTTATTGGCTTGAGAGACGTATGCAGGTCTGTCTGCGATACGTTTACCTTCATGCCTGTTGCATCTAAATCTCCTCCTATGACGGCACACATGTACCATGTAGCAGAGGAGCTGGGTGAGATATTGAGTCCAGCAGGGATCGTTAGCTTAAAGGCACGCAGACGTAGTCTTTGTGTGCCAGGGATACGATCCCATAGGATTGTCTGAGCAAAAGACTCCCCGATAGAATTGCGGAATATGCAGTGCACTGGCACTTGGGTGATATCATCTGCTAAAAGCTTGCTAATCTTCCTCCCGTCCGAGCCTACGGGGATGCTGGGCAGTCCTGCGACACGAAGTTCTGGACCAACCCCTTCGGCCGTGAAGCTGATAGCGTATTCGTTACTTGTTTGAGCCAAATCTAGGTCGCTCTGCTTATTGCAACCCATCAGCCCTACTAGTCCTAGAAAGACTAGGATAATCTTCGTAAATCTAATCACACACATTTTAGTTGTTATGTCACGCAGATATTAGCGGATATTAGTTGATGAAATGGAAACGGATGAAATGGAAAATCTAGTCGTTGACTCATTCCTCTGAAACATTACAATCAGCGAATGACTTATCCCCTACATAGAAGAACCTCAAGACTGTGATATTTTCGTGGTAATGAAAAAATCATGAAGTCAATCTGGGCGCAAAGATACACAATTACTCTTGTACTTCCAGCCATCCTCACCGAGGAATGTGTCAAGCATGTAGTGCATCTGATTCTCTATCTTCCTATGATTACGGATGGCGCTACAGAGACACGCTCGCTATCTGTATAGAATAGTAGGCTATTGCGAATGGTCCCTTGATGTTGTTGATAGGGAGAGTTTGACCTCTTGAAAAACGCCCTAGCTAAAGGCTCTCTAGAGGGGGCGTTGCGAGTTACCATAAGTCGTCTCAGAGAGTTATGGTAACTCGTTTGAACGAGTTATGGTAACTCGTCATGAAGAGTTATGGTAAGTCGTTTCGGAGAGTTGTGGTAACTCGTAGAGGCTCCCATCTATCTGTCTGTTTGGTAGGTGATTAGTAGTGTGTCTGGAGGGCTTGCAAATATCATGGTGATGACGGCGAGAGCAGGAGCTGTCTCTTTGGATGAACATCGTGGAAAGGATGCCCCACAAGCCTGTGTAACCCTTCGTGCAGAAAGCTCCATACATCCTTTCAGAAGGGCTTCACGCTATCTGCCCTCCATGAGGTTGGGTAGGTGCCCTTTTTTGTGGCTAGGTACACCCATTTTCTTCGACAAAAGCCAGCATGACGTAAGGTGCCTGTGCTTTAGAAATCTCTGATGTAGACCTCTAGAGAGAGGCACCCTCTGGATGTTACGGAAAAATCGGCTATTTTTGTGGGCGTATTGTGCCTAGACATAAAGAATTCAAGATATAACAACTAAGTAACAAACACGATGCAAAACAAAGGATTTGTGACCTTCATCACAGCGAGTTTGGCTTTGATCTGTGCGTTTTACTTGTCGTTCTCCTTCATTACAAATCACTATGATAGTAAGGCGGAGAAGATGGGTGATGCCGCAGGCAAGGCATATCTCGACTCCATGGCCAACGAAAAGGTCTTCCTAGGCTATACGCTCAAGGAGGCTCGTCGTCAGCAGATCGGACTTGGCCTTGACCTCAAGGGAGGGATGAATGTGATCCTCAAGCTCAACGCTGGGGATCTGGTCAAGAACTTAGCCAACAACTCCGAAGACCCTAACTTCAAGAAAGCAATCGATGCTGCCTCCAAGAGCACCTCTCAGAGCAACTACATCGACCAGTTCGTCACCGAATACAAGAGGTTAGTGCCTAATGCAAATCTAGCTGTACTCTTCGGTGCTGGTGACCTACGTGATCAAATCAATCCTTCGACCTCGGAGGCTAAGGTCATTGAGCTCCTCAAGGAGAAGTATAACAGTGCGGTTGAGGCTTCGTTTAACGTCCTTCGTACACGTATCGACCGCTTCGGTGTCGTAGCTCCTAACCTACAGCGTCTGGAGGGTCAGGGGCGTATCCTCGTGGAGCTCCCTGGTGTCAAGGACCCAGAGCGTGTACGTGAGCTACTGCAGCGTAGTGCCAACCTTCAGTTCTGGCGCACCTATAAGTATGAAGAGATTGCCAGCGACCTTCAGGGTCTCAGCGCACGTCTCCTTGCGCTTTCTGCTCCCGAGGCTCAGCCGATCCCTGTCCCTGCAGAAAACCCATTAGATGACAGCCTCGCTGTTGTAGAAGTGCAAGAGCCTGCACCTGTGGCTAAGGCTCCCGTAGCTGTGCGTGATACACTGAGCAACTACCTCATGCTCGGTGGACGTGGTGGCGCAACGGTGGGTATGGCTCGCGATAAGGATCGCAACCGCATTGACTCACTCCTGGCCATTGCCTACGAGTACCAGCTCCTCCCAGAGGACCTTACCCTGCTCTGGGGTGCTAAGGCAATCCAAGACCCACAGACACGTAAGGTCACGGATCTCTATGAGCTGTATGCTATTCGTACCAATCGCTCAGGCAAGCCTGACCTCTCTGGGGACGTCGTTACCACAGCAAAGGCAGACGTTGATAACCGTGGTATCGGTGGTGTGAACCCACATGTCTCCATGTCTATGAACCCTGAGGGCGCACAGATTTGGGCACGCTTGACCAAGGAGAATGAGAAGCGCTCAATCGCAATCGTCCTCGATGGTGTCGTGTACTCTGCTCCTAACGTAGAGAATGAGATCACAGGTGGACAATCCTCAATATCTGGGAACTTTACCATTGAGGAGGCAACTGACCTTGCGAACGTGCTTAACTCAGGTAAGATGGAGACAAGTATCGTCATTGAGCAGGAGAACGTTGTCGGACCTACCCTTGGTAAGGCATCCATTCAGTCGGGGATTATCTCCTTCGCTATCGCACTAGTCCTGCTGATGATTTACATGTGCCTAGCCTATGGATTTGTCCCTGGTATGATTGCCAACCTAGCACTCGTGGTGAATAGTTTCTTCACGCTTGGTATCCTGGCTTCTTTCAATGCTGTGCTCACCCTCTCGGGGATCGCTGGTCTTGTCCTTACGCTGGGTATGGCTGTCGATGCCAACGTGCTCATCAACGAACGTATCAAGGAAGAGCTACGCCATGGTAAGGGGATGACTCGCGCTATCGCTGATGGGTATGGTAATGCCTTTAGCGCAATCTTTGACTCCAACCTTACGACGATTATCACGGGGGTAGTACTCTTCTACTTCGGTACTGGTCCTATCAGAGGGTTCGCTACGACTCTTATCATTGGTCTGATTGCGTCTTTCATTACAGCGGTCTTCCTGACCCGTATGGTCTTTGAGGCTCTTGACAAGCATCACAAGCTTGATAAGGTGACTTATACGACCTTCATGACCAAGAATCTCCTCGTTAATCCTACTTATAGCTTCCTCAGTGCCCGTATCAAGGGGTATGCTCTTCCTCTGCTTATTGTAGTGGCAGGTCTCGTAGGCTACTTCACTGTAGGTCTTAACCAAGGGATCGAATTCTCAGGTGGACGTAACTACATCGTTAAGTTTGACCAACAGGTCGATAACCAGCAGCTCCGAGACAAGCTTGCACCAGAGCTCGGTGGTAAGCTTGTACTTACCGCAATTGGTACGGAGGGTGACCAAGTACGTATCTCCACCAACTACCTCATTGAGGATGCAGGAGATGACGTAGAGCATCAGCTGGTAGATAAGCTCTACAATGGTCTAAGCAGCTTCTACAAGACCCAGCCAACGAAGGAGGTATTTGCCGACCAGTACATCGTTAGCTCACAGAAGGTGAGTGCGAGTATGTCGAGCGATATCACTCGTCAGGCACTTATCGCCGTTGGGCTCTCTCTGCTCTTCATGGCGATATATATCCTCATTCGTTTCCGTAATGTTGCCTTCTCTATTGGTGCGTTTGCCTCCGTCACGACGACGACGCTGATGATTATCGCTGTCTATGTCCTGCTCTGGAAGGTAATGCCTTTCACCATGGAGGTGGATCAGAACTTCATTGCGGCTCTGCTTGCTATCATCGGTTATGCAATTAACGACGTTGTGATTGTCTTCGACCGCATACGTGAGGAGATTGGTAATCACCCACAGGGAGATCGCTTTGAGATCGTCAACGGTGCGTTGAACTCAACGCTCTCTCGTACGTTGAATACCTCGTTCACGACCTTCCTTGTAATGGCAATCGTGTTCATGTTTGGCGGTGCTTCGATGCGTAGCTTCACCTTCGCAATCCTGCTTGGTGTCATCTTTGGTACGTACTGCACGCTCTTCGTTGCCACACCGATTGCTTACGAAGTAGCCAAGCGTCGTCGTGAGAAGGCAGCGACTAAGCCTGCTAAGTAGTCCTGCGCAGAAGGAATTAGATAATCGTAGATAAAGAGACCGTGCTTCTATCCCTCAGTGGATGAAGCACGGTCTCTTTGCTTTTTTCGTAAGGTTTTGGTACATATGCGTCTACCGCGGCGGATAGTTTCCCTCGATACCTTGGGGGAGGTATCCTCGTAACCTCCTTGTAGTTTCCCTCAGTACCTCGAGGGAGGTACCCCCGAAACCTCTGAGGGGCTTCTCTTGGTATCTCAAGAGGAGGTAATCTCAAGGGAGGCTAAAGGAGATCTGAGAAGGAGGAGTTTTGAGGCCTCGGTGAGGATGAAAGCCTTGGGGGAAAGGAGATGAGGAGGAAGAGGGCAGGGTAGGATGGAAAGAGAGGGGGGAAGACTCTAGGGGCATGGAAGGTAGCATTTAGAGGGTGGATATATCAACAAGAGGAGGGAAACACGTTATTTATAGAGCAACACCTGGTACATTTCCCTGAGGGGAATATGTTGAAACTGCTAATAAGAGACACAAGAGATGAGACACAAAGAGGCGTATGCTATCCTGTTGGGCTTAATCGTATCAGTGAGTATCTTTGCCTTATTCATCCACGCTAAGGATACAAAGAGCATGAACAGTCAGATAAAGACAAAAGAAATCTATCTAGCTGGGGGATGTTTCTGGGGGACAGAGCATTTCTTCAAGCAGGTGCGTGGGGTTATCTCCACCGAAGTAGGCTATGCCAATGGGAATAAGGAAAACCCTACCTACGAGGAGGTTTGCCAGCACAATACAGGCTTTGCTGAGACGGTGCATGTCGTCTATGATCCAGAGCAAATCACCCTTGAGAAGCTCCTTGACCTGTACTTCTTGACCATTGATCCTACATCGAAGGATCGCCAGGGTGGGGACATCGGGAACCAGTATCGTACGGGGATTTATTACACCGATAGTGCAGACCAAGCAGCGATACAAGCTGCCCTGCAGCGATTGCAGCAGCGATATACCGCTTCGCTAGCAATCGAGACTGGCCCTTTGCAGAACTTCTATTCAGCTGAAACCTATCATCAGGACTACTTAGACAAGAACCCTTCGGGCTATTGCCACATTCGCCCAGAGCTCTTTCGCCTAGCACGTGAGGCCAATCCCTATGTCAAGCCCTCTGACGACACCCTTAAGAAGCGACTCACCCCTACGCAGTATGCTGTGACGCAGAGAGGGGCAACGGAGCATGCCTTTGACAACGAATACTGGGATGAGCATCGGGAGGGGATCTATGTGGATATTACCACGGGGGAGCCTCTGTTTACCTCGCTAGATAAGTTCGACTCTGGCTGTGGATGGCCGAGCTTCTCCCGACCAATTGACACGGCGCGTATCGAGGAGAAGACAGATCTCTCGCACGGTATGCGTCGCATAGAAGTCCGAAGTAAGGGAGGAGAGGCACACCTCGGGCATGTCTTCGATGACGGCCCAGTGGCTAAGGGTGGCCTGCGCTACTGCATCAATAGTGCTGCCCTGCGCTTCATCCCTAAGGAAGAGATGAAGCGTGCAGGTTATGGTAAATACTTACACCTCTTTGAGAAAGGGGGAAAGTAGCCTTCTGTTGGAGCTGAGAGCATAGGGAATCTCTTGGCTTCATCCCTTGCCCTCAGCCTCGGAATTAGCTATCTTTGTAGCTAGAATATACAGAGTTATCTACACAAGGATGATGCCTGAGCTAGACGAAGAGCAAGAAGAAACGACCCCAAGAGAAGACTTCATGTCACTCACCGACCCCTCCGATGAAGAGCTGGGGGAGGCTGAGGAGACCACTTATCGCCCTCCCGAGGGCCTTCCCTATCGCCCTGAGATGGGGAGTCTATCACGTATGTATCGTACGTGGTTCCTAGACTATGCCTCCTATGTTATCCTAGAGCGTGCTGTACCTCATATTGATGACGGGCTAAAACCTGTACAACGACGTATCCTCTATAACATGAAGAAGGTCGATACGGGGAAGCTCATCAAGGTCGCCAACATCGTGGGGGAAACCATGAAGTACCACCCTCACGGAGATGCTTCCATCAATGATGCTCTTGTCCAGCTGGGACAGAAGGGATACCTCATCGACACGCAGGGGAACTGGGGGAACATCCTAACAGGTGATGCTGCAGCGGCAGGTCGTTATATCGAGGCGAAGCTCTCGGTCTTTGCTCTAGAGGCCGTCTTCAGTGACCGAGTCACGCCTTGGAAGAAAACCTATGATGGGACAACGGACGAGCCTGTGGCTCTTCCCGTCAAGTTCCCGCTCCTGCTTGCCCAGGGAGCAGAGGGGATTGCCGTGGGGCTCTCCTCTAAGATTCTCTCACATAACTTCGTTGAGCTAGCTGAGGCTGCATGTGCTTACCTTCGTGGTGAGAGCTTTACCCTTTACCCTGACTTCCCTACTGGAGGGATGATTGATGTCACACGCTACAATGATGGGGAGCGTGGGGGGAGCCTCAAGTCTCGTGCGAAGATCGATAAGCTGGATAGTAAGACGCTGAGTATCTCGGAGCTCCCAGCAGGTAAGACCACAACGACCCTCATAGAGTCCATACTCAAGGCTGTAGAGAAAGGCAAGATCCGCATCCGACGTGTCGATGATATGACAGCTGCTATGACGGACATCCGTCTGACCCTTGCCCCTGGAGTCTCTTCAGACAAGGCGATAGACGCACTCTATGCCTTCACTGACTGCGAGGTGAGCATCTCACCTAACTGCTGTGTCATCTACGAGGAGAAACCACTCTTCACCTCCGTGAGTGAACTCCTACGCTACAGCGTCGAAAGGACGAAGTACCTCTTTACAGAGGAGCTAAAGATTATGCTCCACGAGAAGGAGGAGGCCTACCTAGCAGCTTCGCTTGAGCGCATCTTCATCGAAGAGCGTATTTACAAGGATAAGGAGTTTGAAGAGGCACAGAGTGAGGAGGCTGCACTTGCCCATGTGGCAGAGCGGCTTGTCCCCTTCCACGATCGTCTACTTCGTGCTGTGACCGAGGATGACCTAAAGCGTCTGCTGGAGATACGTATGGCCCGTATCCTGCGCTTCAATCTCCCCAAGCACGAGGCTTACTTGCTCCAGCTAGAGGAGGAACTCAAGCAGCTCCGCTATGACCTAGATCACATCGTAGACTACACGATACGCTGGTATGAGCATCTGGTTAGTCGCTATGGGGCAAGCTACCCACGGCGAACAAAGATCACGAACTTTGGTACGATTGAGGCCTCTAAGGTAGCCGAGCTCGATACCAAGCTCTACATTAACCGTGAGGAGGGCTTCTTTGGTACGGGATTAAAGGATGCAGAGTTCGTGTGTAACTGCTCCTCGCTAGACGAGATCATTGTCATCCTGCGCTCGGGGAAGTATTTCGTAAGTAGAGTAGAGGAGAAGCGCTTCTATGGCGAGGAAGAGGTGCTATACATCGGACGTTACCAGCGTGGGGATGAACGCACAATCTACAACATCATGTACCGAGATGGTAAGATAGGGGCTGTGTATGCAAAGCGATTCAACGTACTCTCTATCATCCGTGACCGTGTCTATGATCTCTCCCGAGGAAAAGATGGCTCACGTATCCTCTACCTCTCGGCAAATGCCAATGGAGAGGCAGAGAAGGTCTCCATCAAGTTGAAGATAAGGAATGCACGGCAGAGGCTCTTTCAGTTTGAGAAGGATTTCTCCGAACTCCCTGTCAAGAGCCGAGGTAGTGTGGGCTTCCTTGTGACCAAGGCAGAGGTACACTCCATCACGCTTTCCTCGAAGGGTTTCTCCACGCTAGGTGGACGGGATGTATGGCTGGATCGTGATGTGATGCGACTCAATTATGATAGGCGAGGAGAGTATCTAGGTTCGTTCCATGCACGAGACCGCCTGCTCATCATCCGTGAGTCAGGAGAGTGCTACACAACGGATTTTGCTGAAGGGATCCATATAGAGGACGACCTGCTACGCATCGAGAAGTATCAAGAGAAGAAGCTTTGGACGGCTGTCTACTATGATGCCGATGCGGGGTGTGATTACATCAAGCGCTTCATGATTGAGCCCGAGCAAAAACGTGAGAATATCCTCGGGGACAACCCTCAGAATCGCTTCCTCATCCTCACCGATACCTATTACCCTCGTCTTGCCCTCGGCCGTAAGGAGAGAAGTGGAGAGATACGTATGTCAGAGCTGGATGTAGAGACGTTTGCGCTTGTCAAGGGCATTCGAGCTAAGGGGAAGCGACTAGCTAACTACCCTGTTGTAGAGCTCTCGGAGCTACCTCCGCTCAAGGAATCCCCAATTATCGAGGACGAGGAGCCTAATACCTCTACGGAGGAGGGCGAGGAAGATCTCTTTGCCCCCTCGGACTTCTCTCCCGAAGAGGACAACGCCACACAGCAATGAAGAAACGTATCACCTTGCTCTTCCTCTTAGTTTGTGCCTTGCTCCCTTGGGGGGCAAAGGCAGAGTGGTTCCCTACGGATAGCACGGCACATGAGGATAAGGCAAAGTCCTCCCTCTTTGCCGTCCCTCCTCCCCAGACACGCTTTCACAATGTCACGATGACTACTCGCTCCATTGGGATCGGGGGGATACTTCTGGGCGATACCTACCTTACGCCACTGAGCTACGGAGGGACACACTTCTCTTTCGTATCACAGTCCTTGCATCGTGGTTACAAGAGGCAGAGGGAATCCTCGCTTGCTCGTGGGTCTCTCTTTGCCTATACCCCTCGCACACTTGACCCGAAGTGGCTACACCACACGCTCTTCTCTCTCGGCTATGCTCGTACCCTCAACCCCGCGGGAAATGCGAATATCCATACTCTGGAGCTGAGCTACAGTCGTAGTTTGCTCCGCCAAGTAGCTTATGGTACATGGGGCGAACTCTTTGCTGGGGGAGCCCTTGCAGGGCGAGCTGAGGGACTTTACAGCACTCGTAATGGGAATAATCCAGGGACAATCCATGCATCCGTTGGGCTGAATGCCGCAGTGCTTTACAGCTTTCGCTTTGGGAATGATCGCTTTCCTATCCTTGCCAAGCTCTATGCAGAGACGAGGCTTGCTGGAGCAACGTTCTCACAGGAGTTTGGGGAGAGCTACTATGAGCTGTACTACTTCTCGCCGATAGGTAGACGCATACATTTCGCTCATTCCCTCAATACTCCCTCCCTTAGAGCTGTCGCAGGGTTTGATTTACCTATTCTGGACTACTGTACCCTCCATTTGGGCTATCATCTCTCTCTAGAGCGTCAAGTGATTAACCACTTGCGCTACTATCGCTCTACGCACAGCTTACTTGTGGGCTTTACCACAACTGCTCTTCCCTTGGGTGGGCGACGTATGGCTCGGTCATCTCAGCCTCCACTTCCCCTTTAGTTCGTACTATGTTTCGCAAGTTCCTTTATAGCCTCATTGCCTCAATTTGGGTACTCTCCTCGTGCTCTACTGTGGATGAGTTCTCCAGCGATCCGTATAAGAACTATGATCAGCTGTGGGAAACGCTGGATAAGAACTATTGTTACTTTGATTTGAAGCTTCCCAGGGGAGTTACCTGGCGTGACCTATATCATAAGCATAGAGTGCATCTGCGCCCGAATATGAGCTCTGATTCACTCTTCCTCATCATGACCCAGCTACTCTCAGAGCTGAAGGATGGACATGTGAATCTGGCTACCCCCTTTGACTACGGAAGGTATTGGCGTTGGAAATCAGATTACCCTCGGGGATACGATACGGAGCTTATTGAGGATTACCTCGGTGACGACTACCGTATCGCAGGGGCTATGCTCTACACAAGGCTGCAGAAGAACGGTCACTTAGCAGATAGCATCGGTTATATACGTCTCTCATCTTTTGCTTCGGGGCTGTCAGATGGGAACATTAATGCAGCTCTCTCTCGACTTGTTGATTGTCGTGCTCTCATCCTTGATATTCGAGGTAATGGCGGTGGTCAAGTAACCACTTCGGATCTCCTTGCTCGGCACTTTATCAACAAGGGACGGCTCATCGGCTATATGTCTCACAAGACAGGCCCAGGACATAATGATTTCTCCCTCAAACACCCACTCCATCTAAAGCCCCTAGAGCGTGGACTGAAGTGGCTACGCCCTGTCGTGCTGCTTGTTGATCGGGGTGTCTATAGTGCGGCTAATGACTTCACCCTACGCATGAAGGGTCTTCCCTTCGTCACGGTCATGGGTACACAAACTGGAGGAGGAGCAGGCCTGCCGATGTCCTCTGAGTTACCCAATGGGTGGGGGGTGCGCTTCTCTTCGAGTCGAACCTTTGATGCCTCTGGAGCAGATATTGAGTTTGGCATCCAGCCAGACAAGGAGCTACAATTCAGTCAAGAGAAGTCTCGGCTGGGGTATGACACCATGATTGAAGGTGCTGTTATCTACTTGAGAGACCGCTTTGAGAACTTTAAGCGGACTCGTCGCTGGGAGAAGTAACCTTCTTCCGTACTTCCTTTTCAACCTACTACTATCATCTGGGGATGTGAGCGGGTAGATTTCGACCGATACCCCTTGTTCAATTAAATACGTACGGCGAAGATTCCATAGGAGTCTTCGCCGTGCGTGTTTGTAGAGGGATAGGTTAATGAACCGTGATGTATTGCTTGCTGTCGGATTTGAGTAGGAAAGCAGCATCCTTGAATGCAGGTAGTCCCATCTGTCCGCGTGCGTTATTGCTGAAGCCATACTTCTCTAGAGGAATGCCATATTCACCTTGATCTAACTTCTTATTGCCATTAGCATCGTGGAAGAGTGAGATGACATATTGCCCCTCGGGAAGGATGAGTGTGACATGTTTGATGAGGCTATCAACAGGAGCAGTCTCGTATTTGAAGGCTTGTTTGGGGTAGCTCTCTTCCTTGTTGTAGATGGCGATGAGTAGGTCACCCTTGGTCTCAGTCATACCATCGACTTCGAGGATAAGGCGGTAGGTTTTCTCCTCTTGGGGTGAGGAGAAAGCAAGGCTCGACCCTACGAAGAGGGTGAGAAGTAGGAGGGGAAGGAGTCTTTTCATTGTGAAGTAGTATTGTGATAGGATTAAATGCTAAGAGAACGCTTGCCTAGGGCAAAGAACAGCCCAACATAGACGAAGCGTGAAGAGGGTGTGGTACGGAGCCCATCGGGATCACTTGCGGGGTAGCTGGGATCGAAGCCCCAATAGTTTCGTGTACCGAGGATGTTCTGACAACCAGCATGGATAGCTAGGCGTGGGCTAACGACGTAGGTCCAAGATAAGTCTAGACGGCTACGTGAAGGGATTGAGATCGGAGTGAGAGAAGCGTCATAGCCTGTGGCCCCAGCATCGAGGTAGCAGGCCAGACCAATCATTGACGAGAGGGAACGAGCCCAATAGCGCAGGCTAGCCTTAGCTGCGTGTGGGCTGAGATAGTCAGGTCGTACACGATGAGTGAAGCGATCATAGCTGAGCTTGGCCTCGGTGAAGCCGTAGGAGAGTGTGTAGCTAAGGGCTTGGATCTTGCCCGTGTAGATGAGGTTGATGCCATAGCTTTCTCCCCGACCTTTGCTGTCGAGAGACGGTGGATAACTGCTACTCAACCTGCGCATGAGGCCATGATAGCTTTTATAGAAGAGTGCGAGCTGGAGGGAGTGTTCGCCTGAGGTGAAGCCGTAGGAGAGTTGGCTTACTGCGGCACGTGGACTAGCTAATGAAGGCGTGAATAGAAGCACGTCTGATGAAGGAAGCTGGGTGAAGTATCCCCATGAGGCAGCCAATAGATGCTTGCCAAAGCGATAGCCAGCATAGAGTCTTGGAGAGAGGGTGCTTTCGCCAAGGAGTGAGCTATACGTACCTCGCAGACCTACACTTGCAGTGAAGCCTCGATACAGTAGGCTCCCCTCGCTGAAGAGTGCTGTTAGGTGATTGCGGAAGTGCAACGGATATTCATTACGGTGGGTGTAGGTTTCGTGGTAGTCACGATAGCTGTAATCGATACCTGAGGTTAGGCTAAGTATGGGTGTGATACGCCAACGGATAGCACTCCGTAGCTGAGCATAAGCATCTCGATCCTTCACCGCATCCTCTGCTCGCTGCAGGTTGCTCCCTCGGAAGTCCTTGTACTGAAGATGCCCACCAGACTCCCAGTCTAGCTTAGAGTTGATTGCCTTGCTTAGCGTGAATCGGGCATACCAACGGTCATCGGCAAGATCACTCGCTAGAGCTTCATGACTGCTATTGGTACGGTCGTAGCCAAATCCCATGTGGCTGTAGCTTAGTTGCCCTTTGAGGTGCCAACCATTCAGCTCGCTGAAGAGTGAGGCTGAGAGCGAGGGGGATGAATAACTCTTGCGCCAATGGTAGCTGCTGGGGATGAGCTTGTCTTTGAGGAAGAGGCTTGTATAGTCGGCTACTAGCTGTACCTTGGTTTTGGGCGAACCCACAGTGGTGCTTATGTTCCCTCCCAGCAGGCTAAGGCTAAGCTCTGTACCCAGAGCTACCTCCCGTGCCTCCTGTGTCTCTAGGAGAAGCACACCAGAGAGTGCCTCCCCATAGGCTGCCGAATATCCACCCGAGAAGAGGCGCACTCGCCGACACGCACTAGGATTGATGGTCGTACGTGTCCCACCGTTGTAGGACGAGAGGGTATAGGGTGAAGGTAGCAGTAGACCATCCACATAAACCTGCGTTTCGCCTGGCGCACCGCCCTGTACGAGTAGCCGTCCGTCTGTGTCCGAGACTTGAACCTCGGGGGCTTCACTCACTGCGCCAAGGATGCTACCTAGGGCACGTGGTGAAGTAAGGATTTCCATCTTGGTCATCTGCGTACTGAGGGGAGCAAAGGCGGTGACCTGCTGTAAGCGATGGGCACGCACAACGACCTCACCTAGCCTTCTTTCACTGGGTAAAAGGAGGATACGATATACTTGTTCCCCAGGGGTAAGCTCCATCTGTTTCGTGTGAAAGCCCTCTGCGACAAAGCTTAGTGTAATTCTTTGCAGACTATCAGGTAGAGTAAGTATAAATTCCCCTTGGGCATTACTTGTTGCTAGGCATGTGCCTTGCTGCATATCATAGACTTCGACTTGGGGAATAGCTTGCCCCGATAGGTCTAGGATCTGCCCGCGCAAGGGCTGTGTAGCCCTGAGGGTAAATGAGGAGAAGAGGCACAGGAAAAGGCAGAGGAGGGTTAGTCTAGCCTTCCAGAGGGTGCGGGGTGTGCTTACTGAACTTTGCCCGTGCATAATGCCAAGCCTTTACAGGGTGTATTATACCACCAAAGGTAGTGAATGGTAATGCAATAGCCAACTCACCCCTATATCAAACTCCCGATTGGTTCTTACTTGAGTCTGAGTCTTGGTGTAGGCTGTGGGTGGCTAGGAATGCAATGGGAGTATAGCCTTGATTAGTGTATCCTTGTCCTCTAGCTAGCAACTCATCTTTTGAAGGGTTTGGAGAGATTGTTCTAGCTAGAAAGTAATGCCGTGCATGCTCGATTTGAATGCAATTTCTCTTCGATTACCAATAGCTTCTTTCAGCCACCACCTACTCGTTATTTAAGGGGCCTTTGCGAGAGGATACACACAAGTTGCCACAAGTCGCTGAAACAAGTTATGGTAACTCTTCATAATGACTTACCATAACTCTTTGAAACGACTTACCACAACTCGTCACGACGAGTTACCATAACTCGTTGAGGCTCTTCTTTGCTTCTTTCTATTTCGTTGGTTATAGGTATGTTATGTATGGTTGTAAGAAAGTGGGGATTGTAAACAGTAGCGTTTCATTCATCTCCCTTAGAGAAAAGAGAATCCCCCGACCAGCAGAGGCTAGTCGAGGGATTTCGTTGTTTGAGCCTGAGATATAGGCTAGAGGTGCTTGCCGTGGCAGTGCTTAAACTTCTTGCCGCTACCGCAAGGGCAAGGGTCGTTACGCCCTATGGTATGCGTAGACTGTGCTGGTCTACGGCGTGCCTCGGCCTCAGCCTCGGGGCTACCAACCTCATGACGGCTCTCATGGTAGCTTGGTGTGGGGCGATGCTGCGATGCCTCAGCCTGACGAACCTCTACCTCACGTGGAGCTTCGGACTCGGCAGGTGCAAGGTGTAGCTGGATACGCATGAGGATCGAGGCGGTCTTACGATTCATCTCTTCGATCATCGTACGGAAGAGTTCGTATGACTCGAGCTTGTAGACAAGGAGAGGATCCTTGTTTTCGTAGCTGGCATTCTGCACGGAGTTGCGCAGCTCGTCCATCTCACGTAGATGCTCCTTCCACTGCTCGTCAATGATGTGTAGGACGATAGCCTTCTCAAACTCACGCATGATGCTACGCCCCTTGGTTTCATCAGCTTCCTTGAGGTTGCAGGCCACTTGATAGGCACCACGACCATCGGTTAGAGGGATCATGATTCGCTCGTAGTGCTGACCTTGCTCAGTATAGACCTGATGAATGGCAGGGTAGGCTTGGTCTGCGATGAGCTGAGCGCGACGAGCAAAGGCCGCCTCAACAGCATCATAGAGCAGATCTGTTAGTTCGTCTGCCTTAGAGTGGCGGAAGGTCTGCTCATCGAATGGAGCTTCGATGGCGAAGAGACGCATGACATCATCTGAGAAGCTCTCATAGTCCTCCATAGGATGATGCGTGTCAACGAGGATGCGCCCTGCATCGTAGAGCGTATTCATCACGTCCATCTCGATGCGCTCACCCATGAGGGCATGGCGACGACGCTTGTAGATAACTTCGCGCTGAGAGTTCATCACATCGTCATACTCGAGGAGACGCTTACGGATACCGAAGTTATTTTCCTCTACCTTCTTCTGCGCACGTTCAACGGCCTTGTTCAGCATGCTGTGCTCAAGTACTTCTCCTTCCTCAAAGCCCATCTTGTCCATCATAGCAGAGAGGCGATCGGAGGCGAAGAGGCGCATGAGGTGGTCCTCAAGAGAAACAAAGAAGACAGATGAGCCAGGGTCGCCCTGACGACCAGCACGACCACGGAGCTGACGGTCTACGCGACGAGACTCGTGACGCTCCGTACCGAGGATGGCAAGCCCACCAGCTTCCTTGACCTCGGGCGTTAGCTTGATGTCGGTACCACGACCTGCCATGTTCGTTGCTATGGTGACGACACCAGGCTTGCCTGCTTGGGCAACGATCTCAGCTTCCTTCTGGTGAAGCTTAGCATTGAGGACGTTGTGTGGGATTTTACGTAGTGTGAGCATCTTGCTCAGGAGCTCGGATATTTCGACCGAAGTTGTACCCACGAGTACGGGACGACCAAGCTCTACGAGGCGGACAATCTCCTCAATGACGGCTGCGTACTTCTCACGAGCAGTCTTATAGATGCGGTCGTTGAGGTCGTGACGTGCGATGGGGCGATTGGTTGGGATGACAACCACGTCAAGCTTGTAGATGTCCCACAGTTCACCAGCCTCGGTCTCAGCGGTACCCGTCATACCTGAGAGCTTGTGATACATGCGGAAGTAGTTTTGTAGGGTGATGGTAGCGAAGGTCTGTGTCGCTGCCTCTACCTTCACACGCTCCTTGGCTTCGATAGCCTGATGTAGTCCATCGGAGTAGCGGCGCCCGTCCATGATACGTCCTGTCTGCTCGTCTACGATGAGTACCTTGTTGTCGATGACGACGTACTGGTCGTTCTTCTCAAAAAGTGTGTAGGCCTTGAGGAGCTGATTGACGGTGTGTACACGCTCGCTCTTAACGGCATAATCAGCTAGTAGTGCCTCCTTGCGTTGTGCCACTTCTTCGCTAGAGAGCCCTTGGTTAGACAGCTCTGCGAGGAGAGAAGCTATATCAGGGAGGATGAAGAAGGTCGGATCGTCCGTGCCACGAGTGAGTAGATCAATCCCCTTATCAGATAGCTCAATGCTGTTATTCTTCTCATCAATGACGAAATAGAGCTCCTCGGTGACGATGTGCATCTGACGCATGTTGTCAGCCATGTACTCCTCTTCGACCTTCAGCATGCCCGTCTTGATGCCAGGCTCACTGAGGTATTTAATAAGAGGCTTGCTCTTGGGCATACCCTTGTAGGTGCGGAAGAGCAAGAAGAAGCCTTCCTCTTGTTCCTTCTTGTCTTCGGAGGAAATCTTCTTCTTCGCATCAATGAGAAGCTGTTGGCAGAGCTTACGTTGTGCCTCGACGACAACCTCTACGTTGGGGAGGAATTGCTCGAAGAGTTGGTCGTCTCCCTTGGGGACAGGGCCTGAGATGATGAGAGGCGTACGTGCATCATCAATGAGGACGGAGTCTACTTCGTCCACGATGGCATAGTTATGCTTGCGCTGTACAAGGTCTTCGGGACTGGTGGCCATGTTGTCACGTAGATAGTCGAAACCAAATTCGTTGTTTGTCCCGAAAGTGATATCGGCATTGTAAGCAGCACGTCGCTCAGGGGTATTAGGTTGATGCTTGTCGATGCAGTCTACACTGAGACCATGGAACATGTAGAGCGGTCCCATCCACTCGGCGTCACGCTTTGCTAGATAGTCGTTCACCGTTACGACGTGTACACCATTCCCTGTTAGTGCGTTGAGGAAGACGGGGAGTGTAGCAACAAGTGTCTTACCTTCACCCGTAGCCATCTCAGCGATCTTGCCCTTGTGCAGTACCGTACCTCCGAATAGCTGTACATCGTAGTGTACCATATCCCAGGTAATCTCGTTGCCACCGGCAGACCAATGATTTTGATAAACCGCTGTATCACCCTCTATGTGTACGAAGTCATGGCTGACGCTTAAATCTCGGTCGAAGTCTGTAGCACGGACACGTATCTCCTCCTGCTCAGCAAACCTGCGAGCAGTGCTCTTAACTATTGCAAAGGCCTCGGGGTGTACTTCATCTAGCACTACCTCAAGTTTCTCTAGGATTTCCTTTTCAATCTTATCAACCTTTGTCCAGATCTCTTCACGTGCATCTAGGTCTTTTCCCTCTACGCTGGCCTTGAGCTTTGCGATCTCTTCTCGCTCGCTCGAAACATAAGCCTGTATGCGCTCACGCAATGCCTGAGTGCGCTCACGTAGCTCATCGTTACTTAGTGCATCGATCTCTGGATATACCGCTTGGATGCGCTCCACCCAAGGGGTGATTTCCTTGAGGTCTCGTTGTGATTTATTGCCGAATAGCTTCGACAGGAAGTCAATGAATCCCATTATATGTATGTATTATTTCTGCTGAATGAATGAGGATAACCTACCCATGTAAAGGGGATGCTATCAAATATAGTGCCACTAAGGCCAGTAGGGTAGGTGGGCTACCCTAGTTTGCTGCATTCGGGGGACGGATGCGCAGTATATGGGCAATAGCCTTAGCGACATCGGGTGCCGTAAGGATGGGGTAGTTGAAGGTCTTGGGATCAAAGCCTGCTCCGAAGAGGATGCAGGGAGATTCTATGGCTTGTGATTGGAGCCATAGATTGGGGTTATCGGCTGTTTCCTCTACCTCCCATCCAGGAGTGAGCGTCCAGTATACATCTGCCAGATACTTGTTGTGTACAGCACGCCTCAGGGCAAGGCCTGCATCACTGAGCGAAGACTGTGCTGTGAGGTTATGCCCAGCGATAGCCATGCCGATGCCTTGCATCTCTTCGATGAAGGCAGCGGCCTCTTCTTGTAGTGTTGGCAGGGAGAGCTTCTTGGTCTCTGCGAGCTTCTTGTTGAGGTAGATTCGACCGTCTGCCAGACGCTCTACCCAGTTCCCTTGGCCATGTATGGCCGAGAGGTATAGATTCAGTAGTGCGGTGCCCTTCTTAGAACTAAAGCGTCCGTAGCGAGCCTCTGCACCCTTTAGTTTGGGTCGTCGATAATGTGTGTAGCCCGTGCCTGAGAGTGCGACGAGGTAGTTGTTTGCCCCGAAGGTCTGCTCTAGCTTCGTTAGGAGAGTTTGCACATTCCTACTGAGGCGTACGTAGGCATCTACTTCCTCTATACTTAGCTCGCTGGATAGGGCGTCGTGGGGTGTAACATCGAGGCTGTAGGATAATGCGAGCATGCCAGGTGCCTTAGACTCGGTGTAGCCTCCTTGGTCAAGGAGCTTTAGAGCTAGGGCTGTTATCTCCTCATTGGCTAGGGCGCTACGCTTGAATTCTGTTACCTGAAAGCCCTGATAGCGGTAGCTAAAGCCCTTGCTCCAGTCTGCCCAATGCTCATTAGGCTTATGAGGGTAGGATCGGATAGGGCTCCATGTCATCTGCCCAGCGACGAGACGCTTATTGGGACCATCGCTGGAGCGGTTGTAGGCCTCTAGGAACTTGGGCATCTGCTCGTAGTAGGTTGAGGTTGCCCATGAGCCAATCTTACTATCGAGCCAAAAAACACCGTTGGCAAACCAACCACCCGAGGCAATAGCGACCTCCGCATCTGAGGCTAGGGAATAGACGAGTGAAGAGCCCGAAGAAGCTTCACGTAGTCTATCGCCTAGCGTGTTGACCAGCAGCGCTTTGGGGGAATAGGTATCTCGCGTATAGTTACCTAAGACACTAGGGTCATTGAAGACGTTCTCCCACTTGTTTTGTCCCGAGAGCCATAGAGTGGGTCGCTCTACTCCATGCTGGTAGGGATAGCTCGCTGTGTGTAGGGTTGCAGTAGCTGATGCTCTATTTATCTCCCCTAGAGGGAAAGAAATATGTTGATAGAGCTTGCCCTCAGTCAGCATCCGTTCCAGCCCCTTCCCCTCGAAGAGTGGGCGTAGCTCTTGTAGGTAGTCTCCCCTGAGATCCTCGATGGTGATATAGACCACGATCCGAGGTAGCTCTGCCGATAGAGCCACCTGTTGGATGGCAATAAGGGCAAAGAGAGATATGATGAGACGTCGGACGCCCCGTTGCTGTAAGCTCTTCTTAGTGGGACGCATGACGCTCGGTAGATTTGATAAAGGGAGGGAACCAGCCGATACGCCCTACTGAGAGTATGACTAGCGACAGGGCAATGAGGTACACACTGGTATTGATTGTCTGCCCAGCGATGTGGGCAACGAAGGGGAAGGCAATGAGTGGCAGGAGGAGGATGAGGTGCAACACACGTCTCACTCGCTGTGTCTTCTCGCCGAAGGGTATGAGTAGCGCGATAATGAGGTATGCGGGGTGTAGGACAAGGAGATTCCAATTAGGATTTACCATGGGATGCTCGGAGAAGAAGGTAAGGAAGAAGAGTAAGCTTCCCCCTAACCCTGCTATGAGGTAGAGCATGAATTCTAGTATCCCTGGTACACGTTTCCCTCGTGCACGAGCTACATATATAGAGAGTGTAAGAGTCAGAAGTAAGCTAAAAACCACGAGCGGATGTGTCAGACTAATGCCTCCTCTCTCCTCTGGTTGCTGTGGATCTTCCCCTTCAGTAAGATCTTCCCTACACGGAGTATAATAGACACTCGTTATTTCGTTAAATCGCTCGTAGGAGGCAACGGAAAGAATCTCTGCGGCATCCATAGGGATGAAGAGGCGTTCCTCGATGCTCATCTCTTTATCCAGCTCAGGTCCCATGGCTAGGTCTGTGCCAAGCACGAGCCATGGTTGTGCAGACTCCAGCCTATTGATCACCTTGCGCCACGTCGTAGGATGCCAGACCTCCGGACGTCGCTCCATGGGGACGTCGGGGGAAGGGAAGACCAAACGTGCAGAGTCTAACTTCGCCTCTATGCCTGGTGGTACACTCAGTGTCTCGAAGTAGAGATCTAGCGGGCGTGTACTGCAGTTGTTGCGAAAGGCATTGTAGCGATAGACCCTATTCTCGGGTTTGATATTCTCCAGCAGGAGTGACCACATCTTGCTACGCTGTGTGCTGTCGGTCTCGAGTACGATCTCTCGCACTTTGCGCCCTGCATAGCTCGAGCGGTATACCTCGGTTGGCATGGGGAGCACGATGTAGTCCGTCTTGCCCTGTAGGTAGCGTATGAGGAAGTCTTCTGAGAAATCGAAGATCCCATAGTTGAAGACTACATCCATGCCCTGTTCTGCATCCCAGACTCTTAGCCCTGCATGACCATAGACTGTATACACCTCGTCATTGCTGGGGGCTGCCGCTAGGAAAGAGATCTGTGCTGTTGGGCTTAGCGAAGTTGGATATTCTGTGAGGACGGAGGTCTCTTGTGCTGTGGCTACACTACTTACTCCCAAGAGAACGCAAAGAGCCATCACCAGCAACCATAGTCGCTTGTGAAGGCTCATCTGATGGGGGATAAAGGGCCTATCGAATACCTGAGTATGCATAAACTACTTAGAGAGATTGGGGTAGCCTGCAGAGAAAAATCCCCAGCTCTCTAGCCATTGATTTCTGACAAAGATAGCAAAACTCTCCTGCTTTACCTCGGCTTTAGCTCGCTCAGTAATCGTGTTTCGTGTACACGATTGTTTCTTTGCCTCTTCTTAGCCCTAGATATCTCAGATGACCTAGGTGTACTCACACCTGCTCGAGGAGCATGAGCCAATTCTTTTGCCCTACTTTGTAAGTAGCTGTTTTATAAATGACTATGGTGGATGAAAAATCAGCCCTCGATGAGTTACCACAACTCGTCTCGGCGACTTATGGTAACTCGTTTGAGCGAGTTGTGGTAAGTCTTTGCAACGAGTTATGGTAAGTCGTACGAGCGAGTTATGGTAACTCGTAGACGCCCCTTGCAAAAGCCTGTAAATGGGGGGTGTTTACAAGAGGCGGAAGAGATTTATGAAATGGTCTGTTGGGAGTGCTTTATACCCGAAAGGAAGAGCTTCACTTTAAGCTCAATGTGAAGCGTGAGTGACTCTTTCTCTAGACTCTTGGCTTAAAGAGAAGAGATGAGAAAGGCGTATTCAAAGGCTGTATCCCGTATCCCATCGTAGCGACCTGTTGCTCCGCCATGCCCCGAGTCCATATTCATGTGCAGCAGGAGTATATGGTCGTCTGTCTTGAGGCTACGGAGCTTGGCTACGTACTTCGTAGGCTCATGGAAGAGGACTTGTGAGTCATTCAGCCCTCCTGTCACGAGTAGGTGCGGATAGTCCTGAGCACGTAGGTTATCGTAGGGAGAGTAGCTAAGCATGTAGTGGAAGTATTCCTCATCGTTGGGATTACCCCACTCCTCATATTCACCTGTGGTCAGTGGTAATGTGTCGTCAAGCATCGTGGTCACTACATCCATAAAGGGTACTTGCGCAACAGCTGCATGGAAGAGGTCTGGGCGCATGTTCACTACAGCACCAATCAGTAGGCCACCGGCACTACCACCCATAGCCATGAGCCGAGAGGGGGAGGTGTATCCCTTTTGGATGAGTGCCTCGGCACAAGCTATAAAGTCGGTGAATGTATTTCGCTTCTTCAGGAATTTACCTTCCTCATACCACGCTTCTCCTAGGTCGCTACCTCCTCGTACTTGTGCTAGTGCATAAACAAAGCCCCTGTCTACAAGGCTTAGAATCGAGACACTGAAGTGGGCATCCATAGCTATGCCATAGCTCCCATAGCCGTATAGTAGAGTTGGGAGAGACCCATCTAGTACGAGATCACGACGATAGAGTAGAGCTATGGGGACACGTGTGCCGTCCTCGGCCTCAGCCCACTGTCGCTTGACGATGTAATCCTCTGGGGAGAAGCCCCCTCCGACTTCTTGCTCCTTCAGTAGGCGACTTGTCCCCTTGGTGAGGTCGTACTCATAGAGAGATGTGGGGCGGTTCATTGAGGAGTAGACGTAGCGGATGGTGGTCGCTTCATAATGGCTATTGCCTCGTAGGCTGATCGTGTAAACGGGCTCTGGGAAGTGAATCTTCCCACACTCCTCTGCAAGGCTTGTGAGGATACGAATTTCAGTAAGTCCGTTCCTTCGCTCCTCGAGAGCAATGTAATCCTCGTAGACACCTATGCTGTCTAGGCGTACATCCTCACGATGAGGCACGAGGAGGGTCCAGCTCAAGCGATCGGATACGTGTACCCGAGGAGCAGTATAGACCATGCCATTCAGATGCTCCTTATCTCGATAATAGATATAGAAGCGATCCTTGTGGGTGAGGATCGAGTAGCGTACGTCACGCTCTCTTGGGAGAAATAGCTTGGGCTCACGATCCTCCCCCGAACTCCAGAGGTAGTACTCCTCGCTTGTGGTGCTACTAGAGGTCGTGATGAAGATAAATTCACGTGTCTTGGTCTCACTCACACTGCATGAGAAGCGAGCATCAAGCTCTTCGTAAACGAGCGTTGGCTCCGTGTCGTCAAGACGTTGGGCGAAGATGCGGCTCGAGCGAAGAGTCTCATCAATGAGCGAATAGTAAATCGTCTCACTGTCCTCCGCCCAAGCAAGCGAAGAGACGCCCTCTAGTTGTAAGGGAAGGTCTCTGCCACTCTTGATGTCACGGATGCGTAATGAGAACTCGGCGTATGACCCCGTATCGTTTGAGAAGTAGGCCACTAGCTTATTGTCAGGGCTTACTGCATAACCTGCGAAGATGAAGGCAGACTTTCCCTCTGCCATCTGGTTGACATCGAAGAGCAATTCACCCCCAGTCACCTCGTGTGGCTTTTCACTCCATTCACGATTGAATGCTTCCTCTTCGTAGCGGTAGTGTGTAGGATATTGCTTGCCCTTCTCTGTACACGTGTAGTAATAGTAGCCTCTGCGTAGCGTGGGGTAGCTTTGATCATCTTCCTTGATGCGTGAGAGGATTTCATTGTAGAGTTGCTCTTGCAGCTCCTTGCTCTCCTGCATGACCTCTTCGGTGTAGGCATTCTCTGACTCAAGGTAATTAATCACCGAAGGATTGGATTTGTCACGTAGATAGAAATAGGGATCTTGTCGCTCCACACCTAGGTGACGAAGTAACTCTGGGTGAGCCTCTGCATGAGGGACGTTAGGGAAGTCTGATTGCTTAAACACGTGTTCTTTTACTTAGGGAGTGGGGCAGGGGGCTTTACTATCCCGTAGGATAAGTAAGCTCTCTGGCCCCATATTAAAGAGAAGATCGAGTATGCTTAGGTCGGGTACGAAGTCAAAGCGCTCTCGATAGACTTGATAGTAGGGTTTAGGAATAAATGTGGGATCGGGCGTTGGATGCTTAGGGCGGAGTCCGTACCGCCAATCGTTAGGATGCTCCCCAATCTTTGTAAAGGTTTCAGTACGCTCCCACCGTATATCTATGTCAAGGAGAGCCAGTAGTCGCTCTAGGAAATCACAGTTAAGATCCCAGAGGAAGTGATGCTTACGCTCATAGATGGGGCGAAGATCATCTATGTAATATTCATAAAAGGGAGAAGCTCCGTATGCTGTGGCGATGGCTTGAAGGTGTAGGTGACGCCAAGAACCATGCTCTGAGAGCTTGACATCACGAATTGAGGTCTTTAGCTCGGAGGATTGCTCAATCGGGATGGTAAGAGCTTGCACACCATTTGGGGCAAGGATATGGCAACGATTGCGGTAGGTTTGCTTGAGGTAGTTCTCATGCGCCTCTATACCGATGAGTGCACCCTCATTGTGGTAGAGCTTCGTGAAGTAGCTTACCGGAGGGGCATAGGCTGTAGAGAGAAGGAGACTAAAGCTCTGGTACACGATACCCCGTTAGAACGAAAAGAAGACAATACCCTCTATCGCATCACTTGGTATAATGCCTAGGTGACGAGAGTCTGGTGCTTCGCTAGGGTCGTCAACAAGCACCCAGTAATAGTCTCGATAGAATGTGCGGTAAGGGTTACGCCTCAATGCCTCGATCCATGTGGCAGGGTTTGTGCCAAGATGCTCCTTGCGGTCACGGACTAGTCCAAGACGCTCTTCTTCGATAAGTGCCGTACGATAAGCCACAAGACTTAGAGGAGAAATTGGGTATACTCCGCCCTCACGTGGTAGACGAAGGGCATAGCTCTCATGGGTACGTCGTAGTCGGTAGTCACGCTGAGGGTGCGCATTGACCCACAGCACCCCATCTCGGAGCTCTACGGAGTCGCCTGGTAAAGCAACAACACGAGCTACTGCACGCATCTGCCGCTCTTTATTCCCTGTGACCTTGGCAATTTCGAAAAGGACAATATCACCAATTCTAGGCGTTTTCCCTTGTAGTGCAAAAGCCCAAGCTCCCTCACGGAGCTTAGGCTCAATCGCACGAGTCTGTACTCGGAAGGGTAGTAAGACGAAGAGGCGCAGCGCAACTACTAGGGCTAATATCCCTAGAGGAAGGGCTACATAGCGTAGCCATTGACTGCCACCACTCTGTCTCTTACTTGCCATGAATAAGTCGCATCATACGTCCCCAGCGAATACCCCCACTGAAGAGTGGACGTTCGCTATTGATCGACAGCCAGAGTAGCGCAGGCTTCCCAACGATATGGTCCTCTGGTACAAAGCCCCAGTAACGGCTGTCTGCGGACATGTGCCTGTTATCTCCCAGCATGAAGTAATAGTCCATCCCGAATACATAGCTGGTCTGAGGCTGTCCATCGATGAGGTAAGTGCCGTCGGCTCGTTGCTCTAGAGTATGCCCCTCGTAGTTACGAATGCATCGAGCGTAGGCAGCGACAGTCGTTGGTGTGAGGTTAATCCTTGCTCCTCGGCGTGGTATGAAGAGGGGGCCGTAGTTATCACGTGTCCAGCCAATCTTCAGATCCAGTGGGTACACATCTCCTGAGGTCTCACTTGATGCCACCTCTACACCGATAGCTTTGATATAGCTCTCACGCTCGAGTCGCTCTTTCATCTCGAGGGTCAGAGGAAGGTGGTAGATCAATCCGTAGCCACGCCCACCGATAGGCTTAAAGTTGAGCTTCATTTGGCGAAGGAAACCGGATAGGTTTACTTCCTCCCCAGGTGTATAGGAGTAGAGGATCTGGACATCTCGGTCGTTGATGCCAAGCTCATCTAGTAGATTCTCCGAGAGAGGTGTGCCATCGGTCTGCAGATAGTAATTGAGCTGCATGTTGCGAGGGTTGGCTATTGCCTTGCCATCGATGTAAACCTGATTATTCCTAATTGCTATGAACTCTCCAGGCAGACCAATGCATCGTTTGACGTAATGGTCTCGTCGATCGACGGGACGATAGACGATGTCGCCAAACTGCGCCTTGTCAGACCAAACGTTCTCTCTGCCGTAGGCGGCACAGAGCGTGTAATAGTCAGGGTTGGGCATGCTTAGTGCCACTGTGTCTCCAGCTGGGAAGTTAAAGACCACAAGGTCATTACGCTCTACCTTGCCGAAGCCCTTCAGTCTCCGATAGGGGAGGGATGGCTTGTCGAGATAGGACTTCCTGCCGAAAGCCGTGTTATGTGCCAGCGGTAGAGCGATGGGGGTCATCGGTACACGTGGCCCGTAGCTGAGCTTGTTGACGAAGAGATAGTCCCCGATGAGGAGTGTTTTCTCTAATGAGGAGGATGGGATAGCGAAGTTTTGGAAGAAGAAGGTGAAGATAAACGTCACCATCGCTACCACGAAGACTATATCCTCTAGCAAGACCCCTAGTGTGCGTACGAGAGGATTTGGGTGCTTACGTAAGTAACGCCAGTTAATTAGTCTTGTGAAGTAGAAGTCCACAAGGAAGGGAAGTAGTATGAGCCACCACAGTCCAGCCCAGAGGCAGAAGACGAAGTAGAGTGTTACGATGATGCTCCCTTTAATTCGTGTCCAAAGGATCTTACGTGCACTCTGTCCTTCGATCGGGTATCTTTTCATTCGCTTGTTGTCGTGATTAGTCTAGTTTGAGCAGGTCATCCATCGTCAGCCAACCTTGGTGCTGGGCGGCATACTCAGCCGCGAGTATAGCACCGAGTGCAAAGCCTTCTCGTCCAAAGGCCTCGTGTGTGAGGCTAATGCGATCGACCTCGGAGGTATAGTGTACGGTATGAATACCTGGTACCTCACCCTCACGATGTGCCTGTATGGGCAGGGTATGCTCCTCGGGCGTCTCTGTTAGCTCCCATCGCTTGAGTTCGTGACGTGCTGCTAGCAGGGTTTCGGCAAGGGTAATGGCGGTGCCACTTGGAGCATCCAACTTGTGGATGTGATGCGTTTCCTCGAGGCTGAGGTGATAGTTTGGGGCAGCCTTCATGAGCTCGGCTACCTTACGGTTGATCCGAAGGAATAAGTTGACGCCGATGCTGAAGTTCGAGGACCAAAAGAAGGTCTTACCCTCTTTTGCACAGAGCTCCTTCAGCTCTGGTAAACGGTCATTCCAACCTGTTGTACCTGAGACGGTAGGGAGGTTTCGCTTCAGAGAACGCAGACAATTGTCATAGGCCTCTTGGGGAGCGGTGAACTCAATGGCTACGTCAGCTGTGAGGAAGGATGGGTCATCAAAGCGATCCTCTTGACCTCGGTCAATGGTTAGCACAACTTCGTGACCTCGGTTGGTGGCTATTTGTTCTAGCACGTGCCCCATCTTCCCATATCCAATGAGCACGATCTTTAGACTCTTCATTTCTTATTCTATCAAGTATGGGATAAACCTAGTGGAGCAAGTAGAAATCTCCCTACAAGTTCGTATGCAGTTTATGTCCCATACAAAGATAGAGCATCTTACGCTAAGTAGGGAATAGGGGGGTAATAAATTGCTCGTATAGAAACTTGGTAAAGAAAGCGCGTGAAAACTTCGTAATAGCCCTCTGCTTCATAAAGAACCAAGTAGAAAGCGTTACCAACGCTCCTTCCCCTCTGATAGCTAAGGGCTTATCGTTGACTGTTGCTTTTGTGTCTGCCTTGTAATTTACCCTTGCGTTTTCCCCTTCTGATACCCTTTGCAACTCGCTTGTAGTCAGTCCTCTATTGATGTGTAAAAACAAGGTGGTGGAGAGTTACTATAACTCGTCTCAGAGAGTTGTGGTAACTCGTCCAAAAGAGTTATGGTAAGTCGCTAAAGAGAGTTATGGCAAGTCGCTGAGACGAGTTATGGTAACTCGTTTAGCCCTCTTTGCAAATACCCTAAATACGGGGATAACAAAGCCCCGACAAATGCCGTGGCAAATGTCGAGGCTAGCTTCTGGGTATGAGGAGGTGGGAAAGCTCTACCGACCAAGGAGCTTTTTCCTTAGAAGAGCAAGACTTCCCTTGGGTACCTCGTAGTGGAAGATAATAGTAACGAAGGCAAGTAGAATGAGGCTATTGAAGCCCAGTAGTAACGGTGTTTTATCAGTAAATGCCTTCGCAAGCAGGTTTTCTGCTCCGTAGCAAAGTGCAGTTAGCAGGGTGTACAGGCCAAGTTTGCGTAGCTCATAATGAACGGGATAGTACTTCTGACCAAGGAGGTACGAGATGAGCATCACCCCACCATTGGCCACCACCGAGGCCCAGGCACATGCCATGAAGCCGTAGCGAGGCGCAAGTACGACAATCATCACGACCGTCAGTAGGCAACCCATGACCGAGAGTATTCCTCCCCAGTAGGTGCGATCTGTGACCTTGTACCACAACGAAAGGTTAAAGTAAATGCCAAACATGAGCTGCCCCGCCATGATCCAAGGTACGACGCTGAGCCCAGGGTAGTAGGCTGGACGGATGAGGAGTTTCAGCACGTCTATATAGCTCGTGACCGCTAGGAAGATGAAGAACGTGAAGAGGACGTAGTATGTCATCGCTGACGAATAAGCCCTTCGAGCCGTCTCTTCACCCTTTTTCTTCTCTGCGAAGATGAATGGGTCGTAGGCATAGCGGAAGGCTTGGGTGAAGAGTACCATCACGACCGCTAGCTTGTAGCAAGCTCCATAGATACCTAGTTGCTCATGGGCATAATGAGGGTCGTCAAAGAGTAGCGGGAAGAGGATCTTATCTGCTTGGTTATTGAAGTTCCCAGCTAGCCCCAAGAGCAGTATAGGGAAGGCGTAGCGGAGCATCCCACGTAGGAGAGAGGCATCAAACCGCCCCGTAGCCTTGCGCAGTGTGGGTAGGAGGAGTATGAGCTGTATGGCGTTACTGACCAGATTAATACCAAAGATGTAATCCAGAGCTTGCTCTCTCGGATGAAAGCCACCAAAGGTGCTGGGCATTGTCTTGCTCAGCCAAGGAAGGACATAGAAGCTAAAGAGCGTAAGGACGATGGTTACCAAGACGAAGCTCATGCGTACACCGAAGAATCGCCACGGACGCTGCTCGTATCTCAAGTAACCCAGCGGTATAGCCATGAAGGCATCGCTAGCGATAATGAGCACGAGACATACCAAGAGATTGCTTTGCCCAGCTACGTGTAAGGCCTCAGTGAGTGGGCTAAGTAACGCCAGAGCGATGAGGACAAAGAGTAGCGAACTCCCCCCTAGGGCATAAAGGGTCGTCGTGTAAACATCCTCTGGACGATCATGCTTGTTGGCATAGCGGAAGAACGTGGTCTCCATCCCGTAGGTCAGTATGATCATCAGGATCGCTGTCCAAGCATAGAGATTGGTCATCATCCCAAACTCCTCGGGGACCATTATCTTGACATAGACGAACGTCAGTAGCCAGTTTAGGAAGCGACCAAACATACTACTTAGTCCGTAGATTGCTGTATCCTTGATGAGCGAGCTGAGGGTACTACCCATGGTATCTTGTAGGACTAATAATTGTCGTTATCGAAGAAGCCTCCCACAGCTCGTACCCTAGGTGTTCGCCCGAGGTGGCTATAGGCTAGGTCTGTGGCTTCACGACCTCGTGGTGTACGCTTGAGGAAACCTTCCTTGATGAGATAAGGCTCGTACACTTCCTCTACTGTACCTGGGTCTTCACCTAGTGCCGTAGCTATTGTGGTTAAGCCCACAGGACCTCCAGCGAACTTGTCAATAATCACTCCCAGCAGTTTGTTGTCGATGTAGTCGAGACCATGTCGGTCGATGTTCAGAGCCTCTAGGGCAAAGCATGCAATCGCCTTATCGATGCGTCCATTCCCTTTTACCTGAGCGAAGTCTCGCACCCTCCGCAGCAGGGCATTGGCGATACGTGGTGTGCCTCGGCTACGAGAGGCTATCTCGACCGCTGCTGAGGTCTCACAAGGCACCTGCAAGATGCTTGCTGAGCGATGGATGATACCTGCCAAGGTCTCTATATCATAGTACTCGAGATGAAGGTTGATGCCAAACCGTGCACGTAGCGGAGCTGTTAGGAGACCGCTTCGTGTCGTAGCACCGATTAGTGTGAATGGGTTGAGGTCAATCTGTATGGAGCGAGCTGAGGGACCTTTGTCCAGCATGATGTCGATACGATAGTCCTCCATGGCTGAATAAAGGTATTCCTCCACGATGGGACTAAGCCGATGAATCTCATCAATAAAAAGGACATCATTTGGCTCAAGTGAGGTGAGTAGGCCTGCTAGATCTCCTGGCTTATCGAGTACAGGCCCCGAGGTAATCTTGATCCCTACACCTAGCTCACCCGCTACGATATGTGAGAGGGTTGTCTTCCCCAGACCTGGAGGGCCATAGAGTAGTACATGATCGAGGGCATCCTGACGCATCTTCGCCGCCTCTACGAAGATTTTCAGATTACCTACGGCCTTATCTTGCCCTGCAAAGCTACCGAAGGAGATGGGGCGAAGGGCTCGGTCAATCTCTTGCTCCTCCTGCGTATAGGTTGCTTCGCTACGTATGTCAAATGTTTCTTCCATCTATTTACTATTGAGGTAAAGAGGAGCTTGAGTGGCGATCCAAGAATTCAAAGAGGGCTCGGTAGGCCATTGCGTAGGCCTCTGGGTCAGCAGATAGGAAGAGATCATGCTGCCCTTTGGGTATCTTTTGACCTTGTACGTTAGGGCCTAGCTTTTCCCCATAATGCCACATATCGGCGACGTCTAGTACGAGATCCACTTGGTTGTATTCGGGCCTCCATGTCTTCTCGGGGCGAATACTCTTGTCCGAGGATAGCAGTAGGATGGGGAGCTGCAGATCTAGCCCTTTCTGGAGACGCTTGTGGGCGTTGCGTATAGCTTTGAGCCAAGAGAGACGGATGGGATGTCCATGGTCTTTCTTCCAGTTGGTATTGTACGTCCAGCGCCCGTGATACTTACTGAGTAGTGTCTGGGCATACATGTCGGGTGTCTCCGATATCCCAGAGATGACTTTGTTCGGCATAAGTGAAGCCGTGGTGGTCAGCAAGGGAAGTACAAACCGCTCCTGTGCTGGAGAGAAGTTGAAGTCTAGGAAGGGACTATTTAGGACAAGCGCACGTACGCCATCTCGGTTCTTCGTGTCGTGCAGGAAGAGGGGTGTAATCAGTCCACCTGTGGAGTGGGCAAGTAAGAATAACTCTGTGTGTCCCTCTGCACGCATGATCCTAAGAGCTTCGCTCAGCTCCTCTTGGTACTCAGTGATATCTCTTAGCTCAAAAGCATCCTGATGAGGGAGTATAGAGCGTCCATACTTCCTGAGGTCAAGGGCATAGAAGGAATAGCCATGTCGTACGATGCTATCACCAAGAGCCTTTTGGAAGAAGTAATCATTGTAGCCATGCACGTAGAGTACAGCTCGCTTGGTACTCTGTGGGGTGAGGTGACGCACGAGTGTGGCTACGACATTACCCGAATAGTCAGGTTTCATCACGAGCGTTCGTTGCTCATAGCCAGGTAGGCTATCGGCTCTCCACTGAGCGGTGATCGTACCAGTCAGTAGCGTGAAGGTGAGGCATATCGTGATGCCACGTAGGATATGTCTTAGGCTAAGTTTCATTGCTTTGTCTTTGTAGCGTAGGGGAAAGAGTCACCAGCTATCTCTGTGCGCTTTACCCACCATACAAAGATAACCCAATTTAGGCTAAGATAAGGAGAGATAGCTCCCTTGGGTAGCCTTGCCTGCCCATACCTCAGAAGGTGAGGCTGCGCAGTATCATTCGTCCATGGATTACGTCAAGCGTATTTGTCAAAGCAAAACCAAGGAGTCCTGAAAAGTTCGTTTAGAGGGAAAGAAAATACGCCTTCTTCGAGTGGTTTGTATCCTCCTGTTAGTTAGTTGTTTATGGGATTTCTGAAGAAGGTGAAAACGAGTTACCATAAGTCGTTACAGCGAGTTGTGGTAACTCGTTTATAAGAGTTATGGTAACTCATCAAGACGAGTTATGGTAAGTCGTTAAAGCGAGTTATGGTAACTCGCTAATGAGCCCCTCTGTGCTGGTTGGTTGATTGGTTGAGTGCAGAGAGGTGGAAGGAGCTGTGAGGTCAGCGTATCCCTTGCTGGCGATAGCTGGGGGCGAGCGCAGAGGTGAGGCGAAGAAGGAGGTCAAAGAAGACCATCTTGCTGTTTACGTTCTGTGCGATGTGCCGACGTGCTAGATCGAGTTCGCTCTCTACCACTCGGACGTTTTGTCCCGTGATACAGCTCCGTAAATAGCTCGCTATACTGGTCTCTTTGCTCGTTAAGTAGTTCAGTTTCGGTAGGTCAAGGTTGAAGAGATAGAACTCTCGGAACATACGTGCAAGATAAGTGATGAGTGCTAGTTGCTCATCTCGGCTGGTCGTAGCTAACTCTTCAGCTAGGAGCTTCATCTCGGTTGGCTGAGCATTTACCGTGGCACGTAGGATACGTTGTAGGTAACGCTCTTGGCTAAGGTGCTCTTCGCTTCGCCCTAGGTAGCTATCAAGAGCTACCCGATAGTTCCCTTCGCTCAGATGGGCAGCTAGTGTCGCCTCTACACCGTCCGTCCCTTGGGGTATGTGGTGAAGTGCTTCCTCAATAACTTGTGGGGCAAGTGGCTGAAGGCGTAGGGTCTGCATCCTACTCCTCAGCGTACCCAGCACAGCCTCTTCCTCCATCGTTACCATGAGGATGATGGTACGAGCAGGTGGCTCCTCTACGAGCTTGAGGAGCTTATTGCCTAGAGCCTCCTGCATCTTCTCTGGTAACCAAATGAGCACGATGCGATAACCTGTACCTGCCATCTGATAGCTTAGACTCTGCTGGAGTGCTTCGCCCTCTCGGGCAAAGATCGAGGCTTTTTTCCCGTCTCCACCAAGGAGGGAGAGCCACTCGTCATAGCGAACGTAGGGCCCTTGTGCCAAGAATGATCGCCATTCAGGGAGGGTGTCTTCGGCTAGGTTCTTGCCAGAGGCATTCACGATAGGGAATAGGTGGAATAGGTCTTGCTCTGCGAAGGTGTCGTAGCGCTTGCACGAAGGGCAGTGTCCACAGGCATCGGTCTCTCCTCGCTGTGTGCAGTTGAGATAACGGGCATAGGCATAGGCAAGCCCTAGAGCTCCCTCTCCGTCTCGCCCGACGAAGAGCTGTGCGTGGTGTATAATCCCCATCTGCACTGACGAGATGAGCTCTGCCTTGAGGGCCTCATGTCCGATGATGTCGTGGAAGTACATGCGATACCTTGTTATGTCGTGGAGGACTGATTACTCTGGTGAAGGTGTCGCTCTACGGCGTTGATGAAGCCATCAATGTAGAGCTTGCCATGCTCGGTGATCATACTCTCGGGGTGGAACTGTACGCCATAGATGGGGAGCGTCTTGTGACGGAGAGCCATCAGCTCGTACCGGGTGTGATCAGCTGCATGTGTGTGGGCTGTGGGTAGCAACTCCTCTGGGAGGCTATCTTCATCTACTACCCAACTATGGTAACGCCCCACGATACTTCGCTCTGGGAGCTGACCCACAACAGGGTCTTGTGTATCTATGTGGGTTAACTCTGCTGCATGCCCGTGCAGAGGGTGAGGGAGCTGTCGTAGCTTAGCCCCAAAGCTGAGGGCAAGAGCTTGATGCCCGAGACATATACCCAGCATAGGATACTGCCCGATACCAGCTTGGATGAGCTTCATCATTCGGGGAAACTCGTGGGGGAGACCTGGACCAGGAGAGAGCAGTAGAGCATCATGGCAGAGCATTTCATCTCCTTTTAGTTCGTCCTCAGAGATGAGGGTATAGCTCACTCGTGGGTGCTCACGGAGGAGCTGAACAACATTGAAGACGAAGGAGTCATGATTGTCTACTACGAGTAAGCGTATCATGTGCGTAAGAGGTAGGACAGATTGCTTCTAGAGCTTATGTCTGGAGGCAGAAGCAAGCGACCTAGCGAATCGTAAGTCGACAGACAAGGGTCTCTGTTGGGAATATAGCTCGGATGAGGTAGACACCTGAGGGGAGGGTGAGCTTGACCTCTCGGCTGTTTCGTGCTGTGATTACCTTACGCCCTGTGATGTCCATGATGTCAAGCTGGGTCACAGGTGATGGCATACGTAGTTGGTCAGCTGTGAGCCAGATTGTTGTGCTGGTGGTTAGCACTTCGTCTTGTCGCTTCAGTACATTTCCTTCGCTCCCTGCCTTGTAATAAATCCCACCTACAACAGAGCCTCCAGAGATGAGGTAGCTCCCTCCGTTGATGAGCGTTACGGTACCATGGTCTGGGGCAACGAAGTGACGCATCGAGAGACGTGTGTTGGCGACACGGCTACTGAATGAGGGTAGAGGACAGACACTATCGCCTTGGATAATCTTACGAAAGCCAAGAGGAAGGCGACCCTCTTGTGCTAGGCTGAGACTAGAGAGTGCAAAGACTGTCAGGAGTGAGATGAGTAGGAGATAGGGGAGACGATGCCGCATATAGGGAACGAGACCAGGGGTCTGCTGAGTGTGAGGAGTGATGAGGGGTGACTTTCTTCTTTAGAGAGGAGAGGAATGAAGGGTTTAATGAAGTCTACTATTCTGCTGATAGGAGTTCGCGGAGCTCGTCTGCCGTGATGTCTACGATGATCTCACCACGATAGGCTAGGGAGATTGTACCACGCTCCTCGCTGACGATGATGACCTTTGCATCGGTCTTCTGTGATAGCCCTAGGGCGGAGCGGTGCCGTAGACCTAGGTCCTTATTCAAGTCAGGGTTGCTTGCGACGGGTAGGATACATCCTGCTGCACATATCTTCTCCCCTGCGATGATCATTGCCCCGTCATGTAGGGGACTATTCTTAAAGAAAATAGCTTCGATGAGACGGGCATTCACTGAGGCGAGGAACCGCTCTCCTGCATGCTGATATGGGGTAAGATCCATGTTCCCCTGTACAGCAATGAGTGCTCCAGTCTTCTTGCGCGCCATGTTCATACATGCCAAGACTACGGGGGCTACATAGGCTGCCTCTACCCGAGCTTGCTCCCCTCGGTCACGGAAGAGGCCTCTTATCTTCCTCCATCGCTGTGCTGAGCCAATCGTGACGAGTATCTTCCGTACTTCGTCCTGGAAGATAATGACGAGTAGGAGGAAGCCTATGTTCACAAACTTGTCCAGCAACGCACCCATCAGGCGCATCTGTAGCACTTGTGAAATCAGGAGCCAGAGGATAATGAATGTCACGATCCCCATGAAGAGGGAACGGCTACCCGAGTAACGGAGCGTGACGTAGGTATAGTACAGACATACGGCTAGTAGTAGTATGTCGATGATGTCCTTAATCGATATTTGAAGCCACCAGAGCATTTTTGTTGTCTTTGCTGAGTTTAATTGGCGGGATCCTGCCTATGATAGGTATAGTGTATGGCTTCGTCCCTACGCTGATAGGGTTGCATAGCCTCGTATAGCTTGATTGCCTCCATGGCTGGGGCTACGTCGTGTACCCTCAGGATTTTGGCACCACGCTCTAGGGCAAAGGCATTCAGTGCTGTTGTGCCATTGAGGGCGTCAGAGGGTGATGAGTCGAGGAGGCGATAGATCATGCTCTTGCGTGACACCCCTACGAGAAGGGGCTCTGATAGGGTAGCATGAATCTCGCCGAGACGCTCTAGTAGCTCGTAGTTCTGCTCCAAGGTCTTGCTGAAGCCAAAGCCAGGGTCTAGGATGATGTCATGTACACCGAGCTCTCGGAGTTGACCTATACGCTGGATGAAGTAGTCAAGCACCTCAAGGGTGACATCCTTGTAGTCAGTCATCTCACCCATCGTCTTTGGGTTGCCCCTCATGTGCATGAGTATATAGGCTACCTGGAGGTCTGCTATGGTGCGGTACATATCCTCGTCCAAGCCTCCTCCAGAGATGTCATTGATGATTGTAGCACCATACTCCTCTACAGCGAAGCGGGCAACCTCAGCACGGAAGGTATCAACGGATACGGGGAGCTCGGGGTATTCATCCCGCAGGAGGCGAAGGATGGGGGTGAGGCGTCTTCTCTCCTCCTCGCTGCTGACCTCCTCTGCTCCAGGTCGTGAGCTGTATGCCCCGACATCGGCAATCGCTGCTCCCTCTCGTACGAGCTCTTCGACACGAGTCCTTAGAGCCTCCTCCCCCGATACACGGCTGTCGGGATAGAAAGAGTCTGGGGTGACGTTGATGATCCCCATGACGACTGGGTGCTCCAGAGAGAGGAGCTTGCCTGAGAGGTTTAGTGTCAGTCGCTGATTGTATGGCATGATAATCCTAGGGGTAGAGTACTGCATCCATTGGGATATCCCAAGAGGCATGTGGAAGGGTAATATCTCGCTGTAATCCGAAGCTAACGCCTATACGCTTGGCTTTAGTTCGAGCAAGGTATCTGTCATAGTATCCCTTACCACGACCGAGGCGATAGCCCTCACAATCGTAGGCTAGGGCTGGTACTACGATGAGGTCAAGTACCTGAGGGGAGATAGGCTCTGTCCCTTGTGGCTCATAGAGTCCAAAGCTCCCTGTTTGCTTGAGATGCTCCCAAGAGATGAAGGGAAAGAACTCCATAGCCTCAGCCCCGAGTACACGAGGAAGGTAAAGAGACTTCTCTGTTGTGGACTCCTCCAGGAGTGGACGGAGGTTGGGCTCGTCAGGTAGTGCAGCATAGAGCCCAATATGCTGGGCGGAGAGCCAGAGAGGATGACGGCAGAGTTGCTCCATGATGGAGGTACTCCACCGCTCTCGATCTAGGTCGGTGATGGTCGTACGCCCTAGGGTACGTAGCCTCTGGCGTAGTTCATGTTTTATCTTCCTTACCTGCTCTTGGTGGGCTTCCATTCGTTTGTTGTCAAGCACTGTAGGGCTCGCTGCACCTCGGGGTCACGCTCATTACGGATGCGGTAGTAGAGGTTACGTTCACCTCCGAGCATATCCGCAACGAGGGCTACGAGGTCACGCTTTAGGATTGATAAGGACTCCTGTAGCATGCCTGGACGTTGAGGTACACCTTGCCCTTGGGCATAGGAGGCATAGCTGTAGACGAGCTGATCCCCTATGCTCCAGAGGTAGTCGGAGAGAGCCTTGGGAGAGGCAAAGCCTGTGAGGCGACTACGGTTCATGTCTGCATAGCTAAAGGCGAACCGTTGGATTGTACCCGAGCGGAGTAAGCGAAGGTAATAGCTGTTTATCCCTGTACTGTCTCGAGGAACGAATATATCAGGGGTGATACCACCACCGCCATAGACTACGCGCCCCATACGGGTGTAGTACTTGGTCGTATCGGGCTGGGAGATGCTGTCGGCGGAGAATAGCTCTCCATGGAGGTAACGATCCTCGATGTCCTCGATGTAGGCTTCAAGCCCTTTGGCGTAGCTCTTTTGTATACTTCTGCCTGATGGGGTATAGTAGCGTGCTACGGTCAGACGCACTACGGAGCTGTCAGGTAGATCAAAGGGTACCTGTACAAGTCCCTTACCGAAGGTACGACGACCTACGATGAGTGCACGATCAAGGTCTTGGATAGCTCCTGCGAAGATCTCGCTTGCACTAGCACTATTCTCATTAACTAGCACGGTGATGGGGAGCTTGCGTAACCTGCCATCACGAGGGCTCTTGAAGTCTTCACGAGGGTAATGTGCTCCTTGGTTGTAGACGAGTAGATCACCTGCACCGAGGAACTCGCTGACGAGTGATGTTGCAGCTTGTAGGTAGCCCCCTCCATTATCTCTTAGGTCAATGAGGACACGCTCTACACCCTGGGAGGCATGCTCCGCATAGGCTTGCTGGAACTCTAGTGGGGTCTGTGCTCCCCACTTGTTGAGACGCACATAGAGTACGTGTGGCTGTATCATGTAGGCGGCATCAATCGTAGCCACGGGGACGAGTCCACGCACGACTGAGCTCTCAAAGGTTTTCTTGCCTCGTTGGATGAGTAGACGTACGACTGTATCCTCAGGGCCTTTAAGCGCCTTCATCACATCGTCTGAAGAGATAGAGTCTCGGACCAGGGAAGTGGTGTCGGCACGGAGTATGCGGTCTCCTGGCTGAAGCCCCGCACGCTCGCTAGGCCCTCCCTCTATGACCCGTACGACGACGACTGTATCGAGTAGGGTGTTGAACTGTACACCGATCCCAGCGAATGATCCCTCTAGTCCCTCGGTCTCCTGCCTATTTAGCTCAGCGTTGAGGTAGACAGAGTGTGGGTCGAGCTGTGATAAGACGTAGGGGATGGATTGCTCCTCTAGACTATCCAGATTGACCGAATCAACGTAGAAGCGATCAATGAGGGAGAAGATCTGTTCGAGCTTCCCTGAACTTCCTCTGCGCCTCCCTATGCCGAAGTACACGGAGGTGAAGACCCCTAGGAGGAAGATGATACAGAAGACTGCGATGTAGGTCAGGGTACGGAGGAAACGCCCCTTGCGGTGGTTGGTACCGCTCGTGGGAGAGGGTGTTGTAGGATGAGTAGAGTTTGATTGCATAGACTATGTTTCGTGGGTAGGGGATGGAGGGAGAGGGTTATTCGCCCTCCTCTAGTGGGATATAGTCCACGGTGATGCCTGCACGGCGTAGGAGTTCGATGCCCTCTGCGAGGCGGTACTCAAGGCTGTAGACGACACGGACGATGTGGCTCTGGATAATGAGCTTAGCACACTCAATGCATGGGGCATCGGTCACGTAGACAGTTGCCCCAGAGCTGTTATTGGTGCTGCTGGCGAGCTTGGTGATAGCGTTGGCCTCGGCGTGCAGGACATAGCGCTTGGTCAGCCCATCCTCGTCTTCGCAGACGTTCTCAAAGCCTACGGGTGTGCCATTATATCCATCAGAGATGATGCTCTTGTCTTTGACGATGAGGGCACCTACCTTCCTACGCTCGCAATAGGAGTTCTCAGCCCAGATGCGAGCCATGCGGAGATACCGCTTGTCGAGTGCTCGTTGTTTCTCCTCAATAGTCGTCATTCTTTTGCTTGATTGTACTACATTAGACATCGCTACACAGAGACAAAGATAAGGCTTTGTCACTATACGTGGGTTACCTTAGGAGGAATGTTTATCCTATAGGGGAGCTAAGTGTAGATCTCGCTGTCATGCGGGTATTCCCCTTGTGTTTAGATGCTTGTAGGGATTGGGAGGAAACCCATGCAAGGATGTCCCCTAAGACCCATGCAAGGGTCTCTGGCTAAACCCATGCAAGGGTTTCTCTTGGACCTCACTCGTGGGTTTGCAGAGGAGTGTACTCGTGGGTTTGGAGGTAAGGTGATGAGCTATGCGAAGGCACGAGCCACGTGGGGCTAGCGACTATGTGTATGATTCTTTGTACCTTCGGAGGATAATCACTTTCCATTACAATACATCACAAATAGATGATAACGACAGACCAGCTCAATGCCCTGCTGGAGCGCAAGTGTGCGCTGAGGAGGTATCTTTGACGTCGATGCACGACGGCTACAACTAGAGGAGGAAGAGCTCCGTACTGCTGACCCCTCCCTCTGGGAAGATCGGGAGCAGGCAGAGAAGCAGATGCGTAAGGTCAAGGACCTACGTAAGTGGCTTAATTTCTATGACGAGATTGATCGACTGACAGAGGAGGTCTCTCTCGCTGTGGACTATTACAAGGAAGAGATTATCACCGAGGCAGAGGTTGATGCAGCTTATCAGCTCGCTATTGATCTCTTTGAAGAGGTGGAGCTGAAGAACATGCTCCGCTCGGAGGAGGATAACCTAGGGGCTGTGCTGAAGATCAATGCTGGTGCAGGGGGGACAGAGAGCCAAGATTGGGCTTCGATGCTTGCACGGATGTACGCCCGATGGTGCGATAAAAAGGGCTACAAGACCACTGTCACGAACTGGCAAGACGGTGATGAGGCTGGTATCAAAACCATGACCATGCAGGTCGAGGGAGAGCAGGCCTATGGCTTCCTCAAGAGTGAGACGGGGGTGCATCGCCTCGTACGTATATCACCCTACAATGCTCAGGGGAAGCGGATGACGAGCTTTGCATCGGTTTTCGTTGTCCCCCTCGTAGATGACACGATCGAGGTCGAGGTGAACCCTGCCCTGATGAGTTGGGATACCTTCCGATCCAGCGGTGCTGGGGGCCAGAATGTAAACAAGGTGGAGACGGGGGTACGTCTTCGCTACCGATATACCGATCCTGATAGTGGTGTGGAGGAAGAGATCATCATCGAGAACACCGAGACTCGGTCACAGACCGACAACCGAGAGAACGCTCTCCGTCTACTCCGATCCCAGCTCTATGACAAGGAGCTAGAGCGTAGGCGTAAGGCGCAGGTTGCCGTAGAGGCAGGTAAGAAGAAGATCGAGTGGGGAGCGCAGATACGTAGCTACGTCTTCGACGATAGGCGCGTTAAGGATCACCGCACAGGCTATCAGACCTCGGATGTTACAGCCGTCATGGATGGCGATCTGGATGGTTTCATCAAAGCCTACTTGATGGAGCATGCTAAGGGAGAGGTATAGACTGTTAGTGCACAGAGGAGAGCTAGTTAGCTCTCCGATTGCAGACTCTGTAGCCCTCGAGCTGAAAGAATAATCGCATCCCAACCACTATGCACAGACACTCATAGGACAAACCGAAATGAGCACAAAGAAAGAAACAAGAGCTAGGACGTTCACCATCCCTGAGCCGACGTTGCGTCGCCTGCCTTGGTACCTATCCTTCGTACAGCTCCTCAGGAACGAGGGGCACGAATACGTATCCTCTACCCGTATCGCTCAGGGGGTAGGCGTGGACTCGGCTCTCGTGGCCAAGGATCTATCCTACGTACAGCTACAGGGGCGGACACGTGTGGGCTATGAGACCGAGGCACTTATAGACTACTTAGAGGAGTTCTTGGGCTTTAGGACACAGCACCGTGCATTCCTCATCGGGGTGGGTAGCCTTGGATCGGGATTGCTAGCTGATAAGGGCTTACGTCAGTTTGGGCTAGAGGTACTAGCTGGATTTGATGTAGCAGAGGAGGTCATAGGCACAGAGGTCGCAGGCATCCCCGTATATCATATTGATGAGCTAGCCTCTCGTATACGATCGGAGCAAGTACAGATAGCTGTGCTCACCGTACCCGTACTACAAGCTCAGCTGATGACCGATAGGCTCGTGAGGGCAGGCATCCGTGCGCTCTGGAACTTTACCCCTTTCCGTATCCAAACCCCTGCAAATGTGGTCGTGCAGAATACCTCTATGTATGCACACCTTGCGCTCATGTTTACTCGTATGAAGGCAGCGCAGGAGGGCTCTGGGCTCTACCATGATGAGCCATGAAGATTATCGGTGTAGGATATAACTATCGTCCACATAGGGAGGAGGCCTCTGAGCGTGGCTTCCTCTCGGGGCATGAGGGAGATGAGCCTATTTTCTTCCATAAGGGGGATGCTCTACTTCGCCCTAATACCCCATTCTTCCTTCCCGATATGGGCTCTACTATTGAGTACGAGGCTGAGCTAGTAGTTCAGATTAGTAGGGTGGGCAAGCAGATTGCCGAGCGGTTCGCCCATCGCTACTACAACGATATTACCTTGGGTATAGACTTCACGGCCCGAGATATACAGCGTAGGGCTATTGCACAGGGGCATCCATGGCTTATGGCGAAGGTCTTTGATGGCTCTGCGGTCGTGGGCTCTTGGCTCTCAAAGGAGGAGCTATCTTACCCTGAGCAGCCGATCCCCTTTCGGCTGGATGTGGATGGTGTGACGAGACAGCAGAGCAATTCCTCCGAGATGATCCACAGCATCGATAAACTCATTGCCTCAGTGAGTCGCTATCAGACACTCCGTATGGGTGATTTAATCTTCACGGGGACACCGAGTGGGGTAGGGCCGATTCAGATAGGTCAGTTCCTAGAGGGATATATCGGGGAGCGTAGAGTGCTCCAGCTGTCCATTAAGTAGCTAGCTCTAATAGACCTCCAAGGAAAGGGTATAAATGATAATGACCAAGGCGGTAGATACACGAGGTGTCTACCGCCTTGGTCGTTATCGGTTTGCTCTGTTTAGCTTACTGTCTGATAGGCATCAGCTAGAGGCGGCATGTGATGCCTGCCGAGAGCCAGAACCCCGGTTGTATGACGCTGGCAAAGTCATAGTAGCGAGTGTCCGTGATGTTATTTGCCTGTATGCCGACACGCACCCGTTCACTGAAGAGGTAATCTAACTTCCCATCAAGCGTAGCGAAAGGTGAGGTTTGACTGACACGGTCTTGGTACCGGAAGTCCCAGCTACCTTCCAGTCGACTACCAATGCTATAGGTAAGACGAGCGGTGAGCTTGTGCCTAAGGTAATTCAGTGAATATAGTGAGATGAGCTTCTCTGAGCTATGCTCCTGATGGATGTAGAGGTAGTCTAGCTGGAGCTTGCTCTGTGACCCAAGGACGGGAAGGTAAGCACCATAGCAGAAGGTTACCCCAGCCTCGATGCCGTAGTTATCTATCTTGGAGTGATTCCAAGAGGACCACTTATCTGTGGGATTGTGCTTCACCCAGTCGATCAGATTCTTCCCTGCGGTCTTAAACCCAGCCAAGTGAGCCTGGAGGATAGGAGTATGATAGCGTGCAGAGATTTCATAGGACTGCGAATACTCAGGCTGTAGCTGTCCGCTGGCGTTATGTGTCTCTGTGGTGTACCAGAGATCAACAAAGGTCGGGGTGCGCATGGACTTACTCCACCCCGCAGAGAAGCTCCAAGCCTCGGTAGGATGATAGGTGAGGCTAATGGAGGGAAGGAGCTTATAGACGTCCTTCAGTAGGCTGGTATGGTTGAGCATCGCACCAGCGGAGAGTGTGAAGTCTGATACGTGTAGCGTGTGCTCCAGGCTAAGGCTAAGATTCGTACGGCTATCCCAGCGTGTGTAATGTCCCTCTGGCCTTGAGCGTAGATAGCCAAGCTTGCTACTGACTACATCCTCACGGCGTACATCCCCTGCGAGTGTAGTCATCCCTAGAGCAGAGAGGTAGCTAGCGGCGAGGTTTACACCATAGTTATCCGTGCGATGATAGTTTCTGCCTATATCTGATCCCTTGGTGAGATCAAACTGGTCAAAGGCACGATCCCAATAGAGTGCAGGTATGAGGCGAAGGGTCTTTGAGCCTACCTCACCACGGATAGAGGCGAGGTAGCGACGGGTATATTCGTACTGGAGAGGGAACTTGGCTGTGTAGAACTTATTTGCTCCGAACTGCTTCTCGTTGTAGCCTGCTTGCAGGTCAATCTTATTCACCTCACCCAGCTCGAGGCGTGTCTGCCACAGAGCATTGTTAATCTGGTAATCGGTGTTGTCCGTATATCCTGCACTGGAGCGGCTGCTTGCTGAGATGGAGTTGATGGTATTGCCCAAGCGGCTTGATCCACGTAGCTCTACACCGCGTAGGCGATGCATACCTGCTGTGATGGAGGCATAGAGTCGGTCGTGTGTGTCGTGGCGAGTGATGATGTTTATCCCCCCAGAGAAGGCTCCGATGCCATAGATAAGCGCAGATGGACCTCGAAGGATCTCAATACGCTCTATGTCCGAAAGATTGATGGGGATGTCGAAGCTAAGGTGTCCTGCCTGGGAGCTATTCAGGTTAATGCCGTTCAGTAGGACCATGGTTTGGTCTTGTGAGCCACCACGGATAGAGATGTCTGCTTGCACTCCGTGGCCTCCTCGCTGTGCTACGTCTACGCCTGCTACATAGACGAGTAGGTCTTGTAGGGAGCGTATCGGCGCAGAGGCAATGTCCTTTGCCGAGATAACGGTAATGAGCTTGGCTGCTTGATTGAGTGGAGTGGCGAGCTTAGAGGCTGTGACAGTCACTTGCTCGAGCTCATGTTCCTTCTCTGGCTCCGTTGTCTGTGGGTCGTTGCTTACGACATTTTGTGCGCTAGCTGTACTTGCATAAGCACAGAAGAGCGCAAGGCTAGACAGTGTGCCGATTGTCACCACTCGGTGCAGCGTGTTGAAAGCAGCATAGCTCTTCCGTGTCATTCGTCGGAAGCGAAGCGTAGCTGCTTGTTGCAATTGAGATTGCGTCATTAGAAAATAAATTAAGGGATTAAACAAACACCTTCTTCCCATCTCTCTGTCTGATTAGCCAAAGAGCGGAGAAGGTGAAGAGTCCATTGAAAAGAAGTATTTCATAGCCTACTTTGTAGCCGAGGGTTAGCTCCAGCATATAGGCTAGCAGATAGCTCACTAGGGGAGACGCTAGGGCTATATAGGGGGTAAGACGATCATGAATCGGATACTTGGTGATAAGCCCAAAAGCAAAGAAACCGAGTAGTGGCCCGTAGGTATAAGACACTGCGGTATAGATTGTCTTCAGAAGAGAGGTCTGCTGCAAGCTCCCTATGATAAGTACCATCAGAGCAAAGGCGATACAAATACCTAGGTGTATCCAGTGCCGTAGATCTTTCTCACTCTTGCCTCCCTTCATATCCATCCCTAAGAGATCTGTGCATACAGAGGTTGTAAGGCTAGTGAGGGCAGAGTCTGCATTGGAGAATGAGGCTGCTGTAATACCTAATGTGAAGCAAATGAGTACCCAGGAGCCAAGGTGGCTAGAGGCAAGGTAAGGGAGGATACTATCCGTCTTCTCAGGTAGGGCGATACCTTTTGCTCCTGCATAGTAAACGAGCAGGATACCGAGGGTGAGAAAAAGGAAGTTCAAGGGGATAAATCCAAATCCATAGCTAAGCATGTTTCTCCTTGCCTCTCGTAGGTTTCGACAGGTGAGGTTCTTCTGCATCATGTTTTGATCCAGCCCCGTCATAACGATTACGATGAAGGCTCCACTGATGAGCTGTTTCCAGAAGTTGAGTGGGCTACCCCAATCGTCAAAGACGAAGATCCGATTATGCTCAGAGTGTCTGACTACATCAATCATGCCTGAGAAACCTAATCCAAGCTGAGAGGAGAGCTGGTAGATGATGAGTACAAGTGTGGTAATGAGGCATAGCGTCTGTAGGACATCCGTCCAGATGATTGTTCCCATCCCACCTCGCTGGGTGTAGAGCCAGATAATCCCAACGACCCCCACAACCGTTAATGAGTAGGGTACTCCTAGGGGAGCAAAGACAAGCTCTTGTAGGATAAGCGTAATCACATAAAGCTTAGCTGCAGCACCGAAGAGCTTTGAGACAAGGAAGAAGACCGCCCCAGTACGATAGGTATACAGCCCAAATCGTTTCTCAAGGTATGTGTATATGGAGACGAGGCGTAGTCGATAGTATAAGGGGAGTAGTACATAGGCTACGACGATATAGCCGAGGAAAAAGCCAAAGACAAGTTGCATATAGCTCATACCCGAGTGAACTACGTCACCAGGTACAGAGACGAATGTAACTCCTGAAATCGAATCGCCAAGCATCCCGATTGCTACAACCCACCACGGTGTAGCACGATGAGCGAGGAAGAACGTCGCGTTGTCATCCGTTCGCTTCGTCATCTGGCTGATGATGAAAATAAAGATTATGTAGGCTAAGAAGGTGAGGAGTACCCCTAGGGTGCTTGGCATGATTCTGTTATATCTGGTACAACAAGAGTGTAAATAGCTTAAGGTTAGCTTTCTGTCTTGCTGATGCTCGGGATGGAACGTTTCACGAGCATGCTGAGCCTGTCGTAGATAGGAGAGCCGATATATTGCCACAAAGCGATACGTAGCTTATCAATCAGGATACTCCCGAAGAAGACAGCGACAAGAAATAGGAGTAGATAGATGAGGAAAAGTATCATCGGGTAGAAACTTAGCACCCATACAGTACTTATATACCAATTAATTAATCCCTCATTGCAGTGAATGAGATAGACAGCAAGCGTTGAGGAGGCAATCCAATTGATGGCCTTACTCTGTATCCTAATCCGAGAGAATAGCAACACCAGACATACAGCCCCTGCTATGTTAATCGGGGAGGAATAGGCTAGTAGCAACCCTGCTACCATACCCTTGTTTGCTAGGTCAGCGGGGATACTCGGCACAAAGAGATGCAGAGCTGTAAGCAAATACAAGGCGAGGGCATTCACAAAGCTAAGTATGAGGAAGAGTTTTAGGTAGAAAGACCCTTGATACCGCTTAAAATCCTCTGCATAACGATTCAGATACCTTCCAATCAAGTACAATAAAACAAACGATAGCACAGAGTATCCATTTTGTACTTGTAGATGATTTACTCCCCAGCCGAATATGGCTTCAAGTGCCACCCCCAATAAAATGAGGCGTGCAAGTGATTTCTTTGGGACTTGTTCGGCGTAGGTATTCAATGCTGGAGAGACGAGCATCAACCCGACATAAATAGGGATAAACCAACCTCCCGTAGGAGCAAGAGGGGAGAAACTTAATAATAGCCGCTTGATTGAAATTGGCTCGTCTAGAGCGAGGACTAAAACTAGGTAGATGCCAAGGATATAGAATCCTGATTGAAAGAGTAGGCTCATGAGACTTTTTCCTCGCAGGCGTATCCCAAAGTACCCTGAGATCAGCACAAATGTATTGACGGCAACAATTGTTATTGCCTCCAGCCATATCCTTAAGAAAGAAGAGATGGGGCTTACGCTTACCTCTGAAGAGGTCGGAAAGTGAAATGCTAGCCAGTTAGCATGTAGGAGTAAGACGAAGAACATCGCTACAATACGTAGTAACTCAAAGTTCGACTGTCGAGCGGTCTTTAGTGGGGTACTTTGCTCCATATATATATATTTAATGTTGGGTGTTGCGGCTACTCCGCACCAAGTGTGAAGGCGTACATATACCTCGTCTTTGATAGGAAAACGTAGAATAACTGTTGATGCCTATTTAAATATTGCCCCAAAAGTACTGAATTTTTCACCAGGGAGTAGGTCTATTTTCATTCGTGACAAATAGCTCTATGTGGGATTTATCTGAAAGTGCATAGATTCCATTCAAAAAGTCTAGTACTTCTTTTGAGAAAGTATAATGTTTCTTTCAGAAAAGTATAATGTTTTTTTGAGTGTGCAGGGCGTTAGTCAGAAGGGGCGGTAGGGTGGAAATAGAAAGTACTTCGGGAAGGGTGATAACTCCCTTCCCGAAGTATAGCTTGAGAATCTTATACTTTCTCTTTGGTGAGCTTGATGCTGTGAGGTTTTATTTCAACTTCTTTAAGCTCTCAAAGCCTTCACCATAGACGCCCTTGACTGCACCTTGGGATACGAAGGCTTTTGGGTCAATCTCCTCAATGATGCGTGAGATGGCGACAGAGTGCTGCTTACGGACGACTACGAGGAGGACCTTCTGAGGCAGACCTGTGTAGCCTCCCTTGGCTTCCAGCATCGTGCAACCACGGCGAAGCCGCGAGGTGATAGCATCATTGAGCTCTTGGCATTTTGTGCTGAAGATCATGAATTGTACCGATTGCTTGTTACTACTCGTGTACCAGTCCATTGTCATCGCTAGGAGAACGACCTCAATAATCGACATGACGAGCTTATCGAAGGCTGCAAGTGCATCGATTTTGATGTCGGCTAGGTAGACATTGGCGATGTATGAGAAGAGCACAATTGAGCCATCCACAACGATGAATATTCGCCCGAATGACATGTTCTTGTACTTACTGATGAGGGCGACGATAACGTCTGTACCTCCCGAGCTCCCATTCACCGAGAAGATCATCCCAAGACCGAGACCACACATCATCGCTCCCAGGATAAGAGCAAGCAGAGGTTGATCTCGAAGGATCATCAAGTGCCACATCTCCTCGATGCGAGGATCGGGAATGGCTGTTCGGGTAGCAATGGGTACAACGATGGCAAGGATACCGATACCGATAAGAGTCTTGAGAAAGAAGTTCTTATCCAGGAAGATGAATGCCACTACAAGGAGCGATATGTTCGCTATGTTGTAGGGTATATCGACCTTGATCCCCGTGATGATGGTGATGATGTTACAGATCCCCATGAGACCACCTGTGGTGACTCGCTGTGGATAGATGAGGAAACTGAACCCAATCGTATAGAGGAGTATCCCTAGGAATACGATGAGGAGGTCTCGCCAGAAGTACCGAGAGAGAGCTTGCTTAGATAGCTCGTTGCCTAGGTCACGGAACTTCTGTGCGAAGAAGCTAATGAGATTGAATTTCTCTGCCATGATATAAGTGCGTTTACTGTATGTGCGGTGTCGCTGTTTAGGTCTTTATGTTAGAGGACGATGTTGATAATACGTCCTGGTACGACGATAACCTTTTTTGGACTCTTCCCCTCAAGCCAACGCTGAGTTTCATCATTCGCTAGTACAGCCCTCTCGATCTCCTCACGCGAAGCTGTGGTGGGGAGCTCTAGGGTGAAACGAGTCTTACCGTTGAAGCTGACAGGGTACTTAATGCTGTCCTCTACGAGGTGAGACTCATTGTACTCAGGCCAAGGAGCGGAGGTAATTGAAGCCTCTTCGCCCAATGCATGCCAGAGCTCCTCTGCTATGTGTGGAGCAAAGGGAGCAAGGAGTATCAGTAGGGGATGGAGTACCTCATGAGAGGAGGTCTTCATCCCTTGTAGCTCGTTGATACAGATCATGAAGGCCGCCACGGAGGTATTAAAGGAGAATTGCTCGACGTCTTGTGTGACCTTCTTGATGAGCTTGTGTAGGCTCTTCAGCTCTTCTTTTGTGGCAGATGTCTTGGTGACACGTAGCTCATCCGTGGAGTAGTAGAGAGACCAGAGCTTCTTGAGGAAGCGATGTACGCCATCGATGCCATTGGTATCCCATGGCTTGCTCTGCTCGATGGGTCCAAGGAACATCTCATAGAGACGAAGTGTGTCGGCACCATAGCGCTCTATGATGTGGTCTGGATTGACGACATTGTACATGGACTTACTCATCTTTTCGACTGCCCATCCACAGATGTACTTCCCGTCCTCTAGGATGAAGTCTGCCGTGCCGTATTCAGGACGCCAAGCCTTGAATGCCTCCAAATCCAGCTGGTCGTTGTAGACAATGTTTACATCGACATGGATGGGGGTTGTCTCATAGCTGTCTTTTAGTCCGAGGGAGACGAAGGTATTGGTGTCCTTGATACGGTAGACGAAGTTCGATCGTCCCTGTATCATACCTTGATTAACCAGCTTACGGAAGGGTTCATCCTCAACGATGATACCGAGGTCGAAGAGGAATTTATTCCAGAAGCGACTATATATAAGGTGTCCTGTAGCATGCTCCGCTCCTCCGACATAGAGGTCTACGTGACGCCAATAGGCGTTCTTTTCCTGTCCCACAAGAGCCTTGTCATTGTGTGGATCCATGTAGCGTAGGTAGTAGGCGGAGCTCCCTGCGAAGCCTGGCATTGTACTCAGCTCGTATGGGCACCCTTCCTTCGTGTGCCACCCTTCAGCTCTACCAAGTGGAGGCTGTCCATCGGAGGTAGGGAGGAACTTATCAACTTCGGGCAAGCATAGAGGTAGCTCGTCTTCGTTGACGGTGTGAGCAATGCCCTGCTCATCATAGTAGATGGGGAAGGGCTCACCCCAGTAGCGCTGACGGCTGAAGATTGCATCTCGCAGACGATAATTGGTACGTACTCGTCCCAGCTGTTGCTGCGCAAGGTAATCCTTCATCTTGGTGATGGCATCTGAGACAGAGAGTCCGTTCAGTAGCCCCGAATTGATGAGCGTCCCAGCCTTACTATCCTTAGATTCTGTCCAAGTGCTGGGGTCTGTAGGCTCTTCGTCATGCGGTAGGACAACTTGGATAATAGGTAAGTCAAAGTGCCGAGCGAAGGCGAAGTCTCGGGAGTCATGTCCAGGCACAGCCATCACTGCTCCAGTGCCATAGCCAGCTAGTACGTAGTCGCTGATCCAGATGGGTATGGCCTCTCCTGTGAGAGGATTCTCTGCGTAGGAGCCAGAGAATACACCCGAGACACGGCGGTCTGCCATGCGGTCTCGCTCTGTCCTACGCTTGGTTGCCTCGAGGTACTCCTCTACGGATGCTTTCTGCTCTGGGGTAGTGACGAGAGGGACGTAATTGCTCTCGGGGGCTAACACCATGAAGGTTACCCCGAATATTGTGTCTATACGTGTGGTGAAGACGGTTAGTTCACCCTTGTGGATACCCTTCTGCTCCTTGCTGGCAAGTACGGGGAAGCGTACCTCTGCCCCCTCACTCTTGCCTATCCAGTTGCGCTGAGACTCCTTGAGTGATTCACTCCATTCTAGGTTGTCTAGGCTGCTGAGTAGCCTACCTGCATAGGCTGATACTCTTAGGCACCACTGCTTCATCTTGCGCTGTACGACAGGGTGACCACCACGTACGCTTACGCCTTCACTTACCTCGTCGTTGGCAAGTACTGTACCGAGGGCTTCACACCAATTGACCATCGTCTCGCCGAGGTAAGCTAGGCGGTAGTTCATGAGGGTCTCTTGACGCTTTACCTCATCCCACTTATTCCACTCCTCGGCGGTGAAGGAGATCTCTTCGCTCTGGGATATATCTAAACCTTCGGTACCCTTCGTCGTGAAGTGCTGGATAAGTTCGTCAATCGGACGAGCTTGATCTCTGGTGTTGTCGTAATAAGAATGGAAGAGACGGATGAAGACCCACTGTGTCCAATGGTAGTACTTAGGGTCAGAGGTACAGATTTCTCGAGACCAATCGAAGCTGAAGCCTATGCGGTCAAGCTGCTCACGATAACGGTGGATGTTTTCCCGAGTCGTTATCTCTGGATGTTGACCTGTCTGTATGGCGTACTGCTCGGCTGGAAGTCCAAAGGCATCGTAGCCCATAGGATGGAGGACATTAAAGCCACGAAGTCGCTTGTAGCGAGCGAATATATCGGAGGCAATATAGCCTAGAGGGTGACCTACGTGTAGCCCTGCCCCAGAGGGATAGGGGAACATATCTAGGATATAGTACGGAGGGCGACTAGGGTCTTCGGTGACACGATATACATTCTTCGCTTGCCAATACTCTTGCCAGCGTGCTTCGATTGCTCTAAAGTTATATTCCATTCTGTAATTATAAACAGCCGATTAGTGCTGCAAAGGTACGTTATTTGTTGCAAAATAGGCTTCCCTCTAGAGTGCTATAAATTACTTGATGAGGAGGGTAATAGGACACTTTCTTTTTATCTGTATTGTGCTTGGGAGGTCTCAGCTCATGGGAGGAGAAAAGTACCCATGCATGGGTCGCTTTTCATACCCACTCGTGGGGTCCATTTGTTACCCACGGGTGGGTTTCGGTGGATACCCACGAGTGGATACCAAGGATAACCCACGAGTGGGTTCCTAGAGAATTTCATAAGGGGGGCAGGGGTGCACTATATATTGAGGTTATGCAGAGCGGCTATTCTATCCTAGAGTCCAATGAGAAATCAAGCACCTGAGACATGAGCTAGTAGCCTCGGTGTTCGTCATAGTACGGGATGGGGTAGGGGAGCTAGAATTGTTGTATCTTTGAGTGTCTGAGGATCTAGGAGTATCCTTCACCTAGACAGCAGAAAACAGCGAACAAATAACATCATAGCTCATGAACAATGAACAACTGATGACCCGAGCAGCCGATAACATCCGTATCCTAGCTGCTTCGATGGTCGAGCGTGCCAAGAGTGGACACCCAGGCGGTGCTATGGGTGGTGCAGACTTTATCAATGTGCTCTTCTCAGAGTTCCTTATCTTCGATCCCAACGACCCCAAGTGGCCGGGTAGGGATCGCTTCTTTCTTGACCCAGGGCACATGTCGCCCATGCTCTACGCTCAGCTATCACTCATCGGTAAGTACTCGATGCAGGAGCTCCAGCAGTTCAGACAGTGGGGCAGTCCCACCCCTGGACACCCCGAGGTGGATGTCCTGAGAGGTGTAGAGAATACCTCAGGTCCACTTGGGCAGGGGCACACCTTCGCTGTGGGTGCAGCGATCGCCGCCAAGTTCCTCGCCGAGCGACTAGGCTGGGTGATGAGCCAGACGATCTATGCCTATATCTCTGATGGTGGTGTGCAGGAGGAGATCTCTCAGGGTGCAGGGCGCATAGCAGGGCACCTAGGGCTGGACAACCTCATCATGTTCTATGATGCAAACAACATCCAGCTCTCTACCAAGGTGGACGAAGTCGATACAGAGGATGTAGCGATGAAGTACAAGGCTTGGGGCTGGCACGTGCTAGAGGTGGATGGCTCATCAGCAAGTGAGATCCGCAAGGCACTGGCAGAGGCAAAGTCTATCGTCGGCAAGCCTACCCTGATCATCGGACATACCACGATGGCTCGTGGGGCTGTCGGTGCTGATGGCACGAGCTACGAGGGTAAGGTGAGCACCCACGGACAGCCACTCTCGGCTGCTGGGGCTTCGTTTGAGGCCACGGTGCAGAACCTAGGGGGTGACCCCAACGACCCCTTCCGTATCTTCCCCGAGGTAGAGGCTATGTATCAGGCTCGCCTTGACGTGCTTCGACAGCTCGCTGAGGAGCGTAAGAAGGAAGAGGCTCTGTGGCGTCAGGACAACAAGGATCGGGCTGAGAAGCTCGACCGATGGTTCTCGGGTGTAAGCCCTGTCATCGACTGGTCTAAGGTAGAGCAGAAGCCCGACCAAGCTACCCGTGCTGCCTCAGCCACTATCCTAGGCGTACTAGCGCAGCAGGTAGAGAATATGGTCGTAGCCTCAGCCGACCTATCCAACTCGGACAAGACGGATGGCTTCCTCAAGAAGACCCGAGCCCTCACCCGAGGAGACTTCGGGGGCGCCTTCCTCCAGCCAGGTGTAGCAGAGCTTACGATGGCTTGCCTATGTATCGGTATGGCACTGCATGGCGGTGTAATCCCCGCATGCGGGACGTTCTTTGTATTCTCTGACTATATGAAGCCAGCGGTGCGTATGGCAGCCCTCATGGAGCTACCCGTAAAGTTCGTATGGTCGCATGATGCCTTCCGTGTGGGCGAGGATGGTCCTACCCATGAGCCCGTAGAGCAGGAGGCACAGATCCGACTGATGGAGAAGCTACAGAATCATAGTGGTGCTAATAGCCTACTGGTACTTCGCCCCTCCGACGTTGAGGAGACGACAGTGGCATGGCGTATGGCTATGGAGAATGTCCATACCCCATCAGCGCTCATCCTCTCTCGTCAGAATATCAAGGACCTCCCTGCCCCCGAAGGCAAGACCCGAGGAGAGGCAGCTCAGGAAGCTGAGCGTGGTGGGTACATCGTCCAGCGTGACGAGCATCCCGAGGTGGTCCTAATCGCTAATGGGAGCGAAGTCTCTACCCTCATAGAGGGAGCCGAGCTCCTTCGTAAGGAGGGTATCCAGCTACAGATTGTAGCCGTACCCAGCGAAGGGGTATTCCGCCGTCAGCCCAAGGCCTATCAGGATGAGGTGCTCCCTCAGGGAATCAAGCGATTTGGTCTCACGGCAGGTCTACCAGTGAACCTCCTCGGTCTCGTTGGGGACAATGGTACTATCTGGGGAATGAACTCCTTTGGTTTCTCTGCCCCATACAAGGTACTCGATGAGAAGTTAGGCTTCACCGCAGAGAATGTCTATCAACAGGTCAAACAGCTACTCGGTAAGTAGTAGTTCATCCATATTACTATGCCTTGCACGAATAAGATAGGACTCGCAGCCGACCATGCTGGCTACGAGCTGAAGGAAGAAGTGAAGGCTCAGCTTATCGCCCGTGGTCTTCAAGTCGAAGACTACGGGTGCCACTCTGCTGAGCGGTGTGACTACCCCGACCATGCGCACCCTATGGGACGTGCCATCCAGGAGGGGATGATAGAGCGGGGGATCTCTATCTGTGGATCAGGTAATGGGATCTCTATGGTGCTCAATAAGTACCCACGAGTACGAGCCGCCCTCTGCTGGAATGTGGAGCTTGCTAAGCTGGCACGTGAGCACAATGATGCTAATGTCCTATCCCTCCCAGCACGATTTATCTCTAGGGAGGAGGCAGAGGCGATCGTCTCGGCCTTCCTAGACACAGCCTTTGAGGGTGGGCGACATGCCGCTCGGGTAGAGAAGATCCCCATTCACTAGCTGGAGGGGATTCCCCCACAGCATAGAAGACCCTATGAGCAAGTATCTAGCCCTATTCATAGCGCTACTCCTCTCCATCACGACATCATGGGCAGGACCACTCCTGCCCAAGGTGAAGCGAGACATCCCACAGCGGGGTGTCTCGCCTTTTCGTAGTGGGCAGGTGTGGCTTACTACCACACGGCTTGAGTCGGAGCTATTGAGCCTCCTTGAAGAACTTGGACTTGAAGTTCACCCAAACGCTAAGCATCGAATTAGTCTAGAGCTACAGACCGAGATAGAGGGACTCCCCAAGGGGAATGAGGAGGCGTACAAGCTAAGTATTACTAGCAACCTTATTAGCCTCAAGGCCTATACAGATACGGGGCTGTATAGAGGGCTACAGACGCTGAGACAGCTCTATGAGAGAGGTGAGTGGACGGCACATATGATCCTTGACTGGCCAGCCTTCCCATGGCGTGGCTTCATGATGGATGTTGGGCGTACCTATATTCCCCTAGAGGAGTTGAAGCAAGAGATAGACTTACTGGCTCGCTTCAAAGTCAATGTTTTTCACTGGCATCTGACAGAGAACGAGGCTTGGAGGCTAGAGAGCAAGCTCTATCCCAAGCTTAATGATCGGACCTCCATGACCCGTATGGCTGGTCGGTACTATACCCAAGAGGAAGCGAGGGAACTCGTACAATATTGTAAGGCACGTCGCGTACTACTCATTCCCGAGATTGATATGCCGGGGCATAGCGCAGCCTTTGAGCGTGCGCTTGGCTACGGCATGCAGACCAAGCAGGGGAAGCAGACACTCAAGGCTCTCATCAAGGAAGCATGCGAAGTCTTTGATGTCCCCTATCTGCATATTGGTACAGATGAGGTGCAGTTCACCGATAGAGCCTTTGTCCCCGAGATGGTCGCCTATGTACGCTCCCTAGGCAAGAAGGTGATCTCTTGGGCACCAGGATGGTCTTACCAGATAGGAGAGGTCGATATGCTCCAGCTCTGGAGCTCTCGGGGGAAAGCCATCGAGGGGATCCCAGCCCTAGACTGCCGCTACTACTACCTCAATCACTATGACCTCTTCTCTGATATAGGACGCCTCTATAATAGTCGTATCTATGGTGAGGATAAGGGGTCAGAGAATCTCTATGGGGCTTTGCTCGCAGTATGGACGGACCGAGATACTCAGAGTGTGTGGCAGATTGTCCGTGAGAACCAGCTATACCCTGCGATGCTTGCCCTAGCAGAGCGTAGCTGGGTAGGTGGTGGTCGAGGTGACTTCACGAGTAGGGAAGTGATGACCTCTGACCCTAAAAGCCCTGCCTACGAGGACTTCAAGGACTTCGAGACGAGGATGCTCCACTATCGCAAGGCCTTCCCTCCTAAGCTCTTTCCCTATGTACGACAGACGGATGCTCGCTGGATTATATCTGCTCCCTTCCCCAATGGTGGTGAGCTTAGTCGAGTATTCCCTCCTGAGCAAGCCATCGGTACCACAGCTCCCCCTAAGTCCTTACCCAGCTATACCTACGAGGGTAAGACCTATAGCTCACAGATGGTCGCAGGGTCAGGATTCTACCTAAGGCATGTGTGGGGTGACCTCTGTGCTGGTCTTTTGGAGCAGGCAGAGACTGACCATACCTGCTATGCTATGGCATGGGTCAATTCACCTAAGGAGCAGAAGGTCGGGTTACTCTTCGAGACACAGAACTATAGTCGCTCGGAGAAAGACCTTCCTCCACCTCTCGGAGCATGGGATTACCGAGGGAGCATGGTGTGGGTGAATGGTATCTCAATAAAGCCTCCCGTGTGGACGAATAGCCATACGATCCCCAGCCTCACCACAGCCCTAGGTAATGAGAATGCTTGCTCTCGTCCTCCAATCCCCATTACCCTAAGGAAGGGATGGAACCAGCTCTTCATTAAGCTCCCCATAGGGGCATTTACCACCCGTGAAGTACGCCTTATCAAGTGGATGTTTACGGCTGCCCTTCTGAGCCTCGATGGTACGGAGGCAGCAGATGTACGTTACCTCGACTTGTAGCCATTATGATCAAGTAGTACCTATCGCCTTGACCTAACTTGGTGAGGCTAGTATGACACTTTTCGTCTTCTCTTTACTTAACTAGCAGGGACTACATAATGGGTCACTTTTCGCTCCCTAAATAGAGTGAGAAAGAAACCCTTGCAAGACCTCCCCAAGGAATGCTTGCAAGGGTTTCTTTACATACCCATGCAAGGGGTTTGATGAGACCCATGCAAGGGTTTGAAGGAGCCTCTCCTAGGGTCTTGAACCAAGCCTATCAAACCTCGTGATTAAAGCCTCTGAGAGGTAAGGATACCACTTCATCAGCCTATCTCAGGGAGGTGCTATTTGGGTGCAAAGCAAAGGGTTAGTAACTTTGTTCCTTGACCCAGCTATCTGAAGCAATATAAAGACTAATGGAACGATTTTTCAACCGAGAGTTTACCTTTGACCGCATAGCACGGATGTTCGTCCTCACGATCATCGTACTGCTTATCCTATGGGGTGTACGGGCGATTTGGGATGTGCTACTGCCGTTTCTGTTGGCAGGGATTTTTGCCTATGTGGTCATGCCACTCGTGCGTTTCTTCCAGTACACGCTACGGCTTCGCTCTCGAGGGCTATCGGTCATTCTGACGCTGGGGGTGATAGGTGCATTGATTTACCTAGCTATCATCTACGTGGTACCCTCTGTGAAGGAGGAGGTGGAGAAGACCCTGCAGATGATCTCCAGCTATAGTGGAGGACAAGACCTGATCTCCATGCTCCTGCCTCGTAGTGTACGGGACTACTTCACGAGTAACCGCACTTGGGGCAATCTCTCCCGTAATCTCTCTATCGACAAAGTCATTGAGAATACGAAGCTCATACTTGACCAAGTCGGGGGGATTATAAATAGTACACTCTCGGTCTTCTCATGGGGCTTTGTCTTCCTCATGGGGATTGTGTACTTCATCTTTATCCTTTTAGACTTCGAGAACCTCGGGCGTGGTATCATCAGCCTCTTCCCCGTATCTCTACGCCCAATGATGCGTACCGTCTTCTCCGACCTAGACCGCTACATGAATAGCTACTTCCGTGGGCAGGCTCTGGTGGCTCTGAGTGTAGGGGTATTGCTCTCGATAGGCTTCAATATCATCGGGCTACCCATGGCGACTGCTATGGGGATCTTCATTGGACTACTGAACTTCATCCCCTACATGCAGGCTCTTGGGATTGTACCCCTCGGTCTGGCAGGGCTACTGATGGCAGCGCAGAATGGTGAAAACGTCTTCGTCTGTTTGCTCTTAGCCTACGGCGTGCTGCTCATCGTACAGATTATTCAGGATATGATTCTCGTGCCTCGGATCATGGGGCATACGATGGGGATGCGCCCTTCGCTTATCCTCCTTGTCCTGACGATATGGGGCTCTCTGCTCGGATTCTTTGGGATGCTAATCGCTTTGCCTGCAACGATGTTCCTTTATTCCTTCTATAAACGCTACATACTGGAGGATAAGGAATACATAGCCGAGGTAGAGGAGCGAGCAAGGCAAAAGGCTGAAAGGCGAAAGAAGAAGTCCACCTCACGTCATCAGACGAAAGCCTCTAACCCCTCTGACGGAGAAGATGAGTCTCTTTAAGGGCAGTAGTACCTTCATCGCTCGAGGACTCCAACGTACAGGGCAAAGGGGAAGCAAGGGTATCTCGGGTTCGCTCCGCCTAACCACTCTGGGGGTAGCCTTTAGCCTGAGTGTGATGCTCCTCTCGGTGACCATCATCCTGGGCTTTAGGGAACAGATACATGAGTTTGCCTTTAGTCAGACGGGGCATATCAGCATAAATAGCTTCGGCAGTGATTGGCGCAACTCAAATACGCCGATACATGTCTCGCCAGAGCTACTTACCTTCCTGAGGCAAGAGCCCTACGTAGAGCGAGTGACACCCATCATACAAGAGGCGGGTCTTCTGAAGACTGAGGATAATTTCGCTGGAGTCTTACTCTATGGCATCGACAGTACCTTCAGGGGAGACTACTTTGCCCATAACCTTCGTGAGGGACGTCTTCCTCAAACAAACCTCCAGCAGGGGCATGCAATGCCAGAGATAACACTGCCTGTACAGACAGCAGAGCGTATGGGCTGTCGTGTGGGAGAGAAGGTACGGATTTACTTCTTTGGTGATAAGATGCGTGTGCGGGTCTATACACTCGTTGGGGTATATGAGTCCACGGGTATGGAGCTGTCACCTGCCTTGTGTCCGATTAGCTCCTTACAGCGACTGAACCGCTGGGATGACAACACCTATAGCCGCCTGATGCTGATGCTCCGTGAGCCAAGCCATGCAGAGCGAGACCTCTCTGAGCTCATTGCCTCCCTGCAGAAACGTCCTAACCTCATCGGTCAGCAAGACTATGGGCTGAACCTCGGGGAGGAGCTACAACCGGAGCTCTTCAACTGGCTTACCTTCCTCGATACCAATGTTTATGCTCTGCTCTCACTGATGATACTCGTCGGAGGCTTCACTATGATTACGGGGCTAATCATCCTTGTGCTGGATAAGAGCAAGCAGATAGGTATTCTCAAGGCTCTAGGTGCTACGGATGGTCTCCTACGCCGTACCTTCCTATTGCTCGCTGGGCGTCTCATCCTTCGGGGGATGCTCTGGGGGAATCTCCTAGCTTTAGCATTAGGGCTCGTCCAGCAGCATTTTAGGCTTATTCGACTGAACCCTGCGAACTATTTCATGAGTTCGGTACCCATCCATTTTGCCCCTTGGGCATGGGTGGGGATTAACGCTGGTACATTATTGCTCATCCTCATCATGATCCTAGTGCCTGCGGGCATCGTCAGTCGCATCCGTCCTGCCGAGAGTATGCGTATTGACTAGGATATGCCTCTCTCTTTTCGCCCTATTGACGACTAAGAAAGCCCACCCTAACTGTGGTGAGCTTTGTCCTTCTACTACAAAAGAGAAAAGCTAATCCTAGAGCTAGATAGGTCTAGCTCTAGGATTAGCTTTTCTCTTTCTACTGCTGGGAGGGTTTATGCCTAGAGCCTATACAGCCTCCTGTCTTTTGGCCTTTAGGGTCATGACCCTTGGCTTCCTTTTTCCGTAGGGGTGAAGGTCGGGAGCTGGATGTGCAGAGCTACCGCAAGTACACGAAGGACAAAGACAGAGAGAGCGGAGAAGAATTGCACCCATTCGATCGAGATACGTGTATAGTAACCGAGCAAGACATAAATCGTCCCTCCAAGGATACATGCCGAAGCATAGAAGTCCGTCCTAAAGATAAGAGGCGTATCGTTGATAAGAATGTCTCGAATGAGTCCTCCGAACGAGCCTGTGATCGTCCCCATAATGATGGCGACCCACCACGGATAGCCTACGGCGTAGGACTTAGCTACACCAACCACCACAAACAGCCCAAGACCAATAGCATCGAAGAAGAAGAGCGAGTGGTTGAGTCGTACCACTTGTCTGCGGAAGACGATTGTGAAGACCAGTGCCAGACCTGTGATAATCAGATACGATGGCTGTATTAGCCAAAAAGGCTTAATGTCCAGCAGAATGTCTCGGATTGTACCACCCCCAACAGCTGTTACGAACCCTACAACGTACGCACCAAACCAGTCAAATCCCTTCGCAGCTGCTAGGCGTATACCACTGATAGCAAAGGCAAGTGTCCCGAGGTAATCACACCAATCGACAAAGCTATTGACGTCAACGATGTGGTCGAAGTTCATCATACCTAGTTTCCGTTTCGTTATACCTTTTCTGTGGCTTCCCCGACTTAATAAGATTCGCTCTCTGAGGGAAACGATCCGTCTCGTACTGCCTCAATGTAATCACCGACAGCAGTACGAATAGCCGAGCCTACCTGCCCAAAGCGACGCAGGAACTTCGGGCTAAAGCTCTCCTCCATCCCTAGCATATCCTGCGAGACGAGTACCTGTCCATCGACACCCGAGCCTGCTCCAATGCCAATGACAGGGATGTGAAGACGCTTAGCAACACGTTCGGCAAGTGTGGCTGGGACCTTCTCTAGGACAAGGGCAAAGCATCCAGCCTCCTCTAGTCCCAGAGCTTCCTGCTCGAGACGAAGGGCGTCTTCCTCACTTTTTCCCTGCAGGTGATAGCCACCGAGCTGATGTACAGATTGTGGGGTTAGCCCGAGGTGTCCCATAACGGGGATGCCTAAGGTTGTGAGTCTCTTGATGAGAGGATACAGTATAGCTCCGCCCTCGAGCTTGAGTGCGTCGCAGCCCGTCTCCTTCATGAGTCGTACTGCTGAGCTGAGGGCAACTTCGTCTGAGACCTGATAGCTCCCGAAGGGCATATCCACTACGACAAGTGCATGCTCTGTGGCACGCACAACGGAGGCTCCGTGGTAGATCATCTGCTCTAGAGTGATGGGTAGGGTCGTTGAGTGACCAGCCATAACGTTTGCCGCCGAGTCCCCTACGAGTAGGATGTCTACTCCTACACTATCGATGAGGCGAGCCATCGTATAGTCGTAGGCCGTGAGCATGGTAATCTTCTTGCCCTCCTGCTTCATCGCAGAGAGGCGTAGCGTCGTTATCTTCTTTAATTCGGGTTTGTGTTGAGACACTTTATTCTATAAAAACTAAGGACACACCTTCTCGCTACACCTAGGGTAGCAGGAAGGCATGTCACGTATGAAATGAACTAGTTAAGTAAGCACTAAGGCGTAGGTAGAGTTTACTCCCACTCTATGGTGCTGGGTGGCTTGGAGGAAATGTCGTAGACCACGCGGTTTACGCCACGCACCTTATTGATAATCTCGTTGGATACCTTGGCCAAAAAGTCGTAAGGCAGGCGCGCCCAGTCTGCACTCATAGCATCGGTACTTGTCACGGCCCGCAGGGCAATCGTGTAGTCATAAGTCCGCTCGTCTCCCATCACGCCCACCGAGCGAATGGGGAGTAGGATAGCTCCAGCCTGCCAGACCTCGTCGTAGAGTCCTGACTCACGGAGCTGAGACATGTATATGTCGTCTGCGTTCTGTAGGATCTCGATTTTCTCAGCTGTAATCTCCCCAAGGATACGGATGCCAAGCCCTGGCCCTGGGAAGGGCTGACGCTTGATGAGGTGCTCCTGCATACCCATCTCGAGGCCGACACGTCTTACTTCATCCTTGAAGAGCAGGCGCAGAGGCTCGACGAGACGAAGGTTCATACGCTCGGGGAGCCCCCCTACGTTGTGGTGGCTCTTGATGACTGTACCTGTGATGCTGAGTGATTCGATGACATCTGGATAAATGGTGCCCTGCCCAAGCCATTTAATGTCCTTGAGCTTCTTGGCCTCTTCATCAAAGACTTCGATGAAGCCTTTACCGATGATCTTACGTTTCTCTTCAGGATCTGTGACGCCTTTAAGTGCGGTGAGGAACTTCTCACGAGCATTCACCCCGATGACGTTCAGCCCAAGGTGTTCGTAGTCCCGGAGGACGTGCTCAAATTCGTCCTTCCTCAGCAGTCCGTGATCGACGAAGATACACGTCAGTTGCTTGCCGATAGCCTTATGTAGTAGTACGGCTGTTACGGAGGAGTCTACACCGCCTGATAGTGCGAGGATGACTTTATCCTGCCCAAGCTGCTCTTTCAGCTCTTGGACGGTATGCTCTACGAAAGATGCAGGAGACCAATTGCCTCTAATGCCAGTCACACTGAGGAAGTTACCCAAGAGCATTGTCCCCTGTTCCGAGTGGAAAGCCTCTGGATGAAACTGCACTCCCCAGGTCTGCTCTCCATCGATGCGGAAGGCCGCTGCTGACACATCCTCCGTGCTGGCTATGATACGGAAGCCTTTCGGTAGCTCAGTGATTGTGTCGCCATGGGACATCCAGACTGTGGAGCCCTGTGTGAGCCCTTTCATCAGTGGGTCATTGACGTGATGGATAGTTAGGTGTGCTCGTCCATACTCACGGCTTGCACAAGGCTCTACCTTTCCCCCTGCCTGATGTACGAGGCTCTGCGCACCATAGCAAATCCCTAGCAGAGGTAGCTTCCCACGTAGGTCACTGAGGGTGATATGGTAGGCATCAGCATCATAGACCGAGTGTGGACTACCTGAGAGGATGATACCAGCTACACCTGTTAGGTCCTTAGGGAGCTTGTTGTAAGGGATGATTTCGCAGTAGGTATTGAGCTCACGAAGTCTGCGACCGATGAGTTGGGTCGTTTGTGAGCCAAAGTCAAGGATGAGTATCTTCTCCTGCATATTCCAGTAACTAAGAGTTGTGGGGCAAAGATACAAATAACCCTTAATACCCCTGCCCTAGAGATGTTGTATCCTACAAAAGTGGTTGGAGCCACATGCCTACCATCTCTATCCTATTGGTGGGTGAGAATATACTCGCTCATACCTCTCGCATCTAATCTCAGGGCAAGGGTAAGCGAGGATGCAAACTTGTACAAGCCGGACACAAGGTATCCATATCTGTTTTGGCCTTGTTGGTACTGAGAGATTTCTTCCCCGCTTAGGGTAGAAAGTACCTGTGTCAATACGGATGTAATGGATATCTTCTCTTTGTTGTAGGACTTGTTCATATAGAAGTCTAACAAGTGCAGGGAGGTCATACTCCCTCTCATATCCTTTCAGTCCCTTTACCTTCTCATATATTGAAAAAAGATCCTCCCGATGCTCGTAACAATCGACAAAGTCTAAGCCAAACTTATTATTGCAGTATTGGGATTCGTAAACTTCGTAATTGCCTCCGTAGTGTGTTTTTCCCCAGTAACGAGCATTCTCTATGTGATGTTCCCAAAAATAATAGCCTTTACCTAGCCAAGCCTTCTCTTCTGCAAATAGAGGGATCTCTAGCCTTTTACTCTCTTTGCGAACAGCCTGGTAAAGGTTGATTGTTTGCTCCATTGAGTTCGAGTGTGTTCTCCTTGAGCTTTTCCCCCAGCCCACTGAGGTTTAACGTCGGTAGGATAATCCCTGGGATTTGAGACTGGGTTGTGACAAGGCTAATAAAGGCTCGGACGTAAGGGAATACGATTGCGATGCTATTTGAGTAGAAATACCCGGGGATAGAAGAAAGAGATATCTCTTCAGAGAAGTGAAAGGAAGCCTCACACTCTACCTTGCCCACTTGATATTGCCCTTGCCCAATACGTACCTCAAGAGAAAGTCGATAAAGCCCTCTCTGCCCCTCAAAGACTCCTCTAGGGAGGAAATCTATAGATAGCTCCCCGTCTTCGAGTGATGTTGTGTCAAATGTGAAGCGAGGAAACCTATATTCCTCGAGCTGAAACCTTGCATTTTCTGTCATACTCATGCTGCATCATCTAGAGAACTCTCTTGTGTAAGGGCATAGCTACCTTCATACTTCGTTTGAAACCCTAACTTAATAGTAAAAGGAGACCGTCTAGAGTAAGATATAGAACTCGTATTATCATCTTCCTCTAGCATGGTAGAGACCTTCTCATATGTATCTTCCCAAATCTGGGTAAACTCCCCTTCTGAGACTGCCTCAAACCAATCATTAAATGCATCCAGTAACTTTCCCATAATTATCCAATAGTCCGAATATGAACTGATAAACTGCTGAGCAAACAGACCTACAATTAGATCTACAAATGTACACCTTTTGTTGAATATGTTACTGTGCTCGTTGCTTCACGTATGGTCCTATACTCTAGTTATGCCTACTTGTGCTAGGTAGTTGTCTAGGTGGACTACAATCTCTAACGCATCTTCTGTGTCCCCGCTCCCAAGAGTATAAGACTGACTGTGCCTGAAATGGTAGGTGTATAGCTTGAGTATGTATTTCTCTTCCTGCTAAGGTAGCGAGGAGGGGGAGTGTATCGTGGGGCGGTGGTGAGTGTAAAGATTGTAAAGTGTGGTTACAAATGGGAAGATTGGAAGGGCTTCCTATGTCTTTGTTTATTAGGCTCTTGTAAAGAGAGATGGACGAGTTGTGGTAAGTCGTCACAAAAAGTTATGGTAACTCGTCGAAACGACTTATGGTAACTCGTGACGACGAGTTATAGTAAGTCGATGAAGAGAGTTATGGTAACTCGTCAATGAAGGATTTTTCAGGGGAGGGGGATGTTTTATAAGGATTGATGTAAGTGGCTATAAAATAGTGGTTTGTATTTCCTTTGGGAAGAGCTTCTTTCCTTTATAGAGGGGAGGGTGGAGGAGAAGGCATAGTTGCAACCTATTTTATATACGAGGAGAGCATTTAACATATACCCCAATTGTTTGAGTGAGTTAGCGTATTTTTGTGAGGCAAAGTCCATAGAGTATCTGCTCGTACACTACGTGGCAGGCCGGGCAGATATGAGGACAATGTTTGGATAAAACGTAATGAGCAAACAGCAGACAAAGAATTGTGGTCTCGTGCTGATGGGAATGGAAGTGAGCCGACGGCAAGAGAGAGCAAAGATCTTCTCTCCGTACAGGAAGATGAGCCCGTGGAGAGGTCTCCTCTCTGTGCTTATCTCGCTACAATCTTGGAGTATGTTTAAGGCTGAAGCTCGAGACTCGAGCATAAATTCACGTTCATGATGACACGATATTTGCGTATTCAGCCTTATAGAAGTTTTCTCTTCCTTTGGCTAGTCATCGTGAGCTTAGCCTCTTGTAGGACGAAGCAGAGCGATACGGGCAAGCTATCCATCACGACGACAATTGCTCCAGCAGCTACCCTCCTAGAGCATCTTGGGTCTGGTCACCTAGAGGTAACAACCCTTCTGCCGAAGGGGAATAACCCTGAAAATTATGAGCCGACGCCGCAGGATATACTATCACTCTCCGAGAGTAGGGCGTACTTCTTCATGGGAGATCTGGGCTTTGAACGTAGCTGGATGACTCGCATCCAAGGTCTCTTGCCTCAGCTACCGCTGGTTCGCCTAGACCAAGGTTTGCACCATAGAGGTGAGCGTCATCAGCATAGCGGAGTCGTGCATGATCCACATTACTGGATGAGTCTGAGTGGCCTGCGGGCTATGGCTGGAGTGATGTATGAGGCTCTGATACGGCTTGATACGCTCCATCGGAATGACTACACAAGAGCCTATGATGAGTTACAAGCAGAGCTGAACGATCTTGAAGGGAAACTGCGCTTGAAGCTCCAAAACCTGCCTACTCGGGGCTTCGTCATCTATCACCCATCACTCAGTGAGTTTGCTCACGAATGGTCATTAGAGCAGTTTGTCATCGAGGAGGATGGGAAGGAACCCTCACCGACTCATCTAGAGTCCGTTATCAGTAAGGCAAGAGAAGCGGGTGTTCGGGTGGTTTTCATCCAAAAAGAATTTGAGACAAAGCTCGTGAAGAGTGTGGCAAAGGAGCTAGGAGCAAAGATTGTAGAAATCAATCCTCTTGATGGCGATAGCCAAGGAGAACTTCTGCGGATCGCCGATGCCCTTGCCCAAGCTCAGTAATAAAAAGCCAACCACAGCGCCACCTAGCTCTCTTTGTGAAGCTGGTTGGGACGAAGCGTGAGGGCTTGTGTAGGATAGGAACCTACACATTCTGTACCTTTGACGAGAGTTTATAATAAGAGGCTTTGTGCCCTACGTTCATGGAGGGATGCTTGTCCGCATAGAGGACGAGTGCCTACCCTAAGACCTATACAAACCAATGAGTCCTATTCTACGACTAGAAGATGCCCAATTAGGCTATGCCGATACCCTTGTTCTCTCGCATTTTGATTGGGAGATCCAACGAGGGGAACGCTGGGCTGTGACAGGACCGAATGGTTGTGGGAAGACAACGCTCATGCGTACACTCCTGGGACTTATTCCCCTGAGAGGGGGGAGCCTCCTACGCTTTGATTGTGAGGGAAAGGTCACGAATACATTGGTAGCAAGTTACCTTCCTCAGATCAACCAAATAGATCGTCATTTCCCCATTCGTGTATGGGAGGTCATCGACTCAGGGCTCCCTAATGCGATGCGCAGTGCTGTGGAGCGAAAGACTGAAATAGAGCGACTAGCAGGAGCTGTTGGGATTAGAGAGTTGCTAGAGAGTGCTATCGGAAGACTTAGTGGTGGACAGCTGCAGCGGGCCCTCCTAGCTCGTGCGCTTGCATCACAACCAGAGCTCCTTATCCTTGATGAGCCATTGAGCTTCCTAGATAGAGCCTACAAGCAGAGCTTTGAGGCTCTTCTGGAGGTGCTTGTCCCCGAGGAAACCACGATGCTTATGGTGACACATGACATCGCAGGCTCTGGAACGGGAGCATGGCAAGAGCTAAAGCTAGACGAATACGCACGATGAGACTGTTTACTTCTTTTTTATTCGCTTTAGCGCTCTTATCTGCTCATGCTCCACTATGTGGGCAAGAGGAGAGGATAGACAGCTTGAGGCTGAACCGTACAGAGGTAAATAAGCAACTGCTTCATGGAGTGAAGATGGCTGCACCAATCGTTGGCGCAGGATTTCTCCAGACACTCAATAATCAGTATGTGCGGGAGCTTCGCTTTGCTTACTATCCACGCTTCCGACATCGTTATGATGATTACCTACAATTTGTGCCACTTGCTGGGCAGCTAGGGCTTCGTCTGGCTGGTGTGCGAGGCGTGACGGATAACGTGCTACAGATGGCCTCAGCCGATGCCGTAGCCTCCCTCACGATGCTTGCCCTGACCTCCGCAATCAAGTACACCGCACGTGTAGAACGGCCCGATGGATCGTCTCGTAATTCCTTCCCATCGGGACATACAACGATGGCTTTCACATCCGCGGAGCTATTGAATATTGAGTATGGTGATCGCTTCCCGTGGCTTCGACCAATTAGCTATACCGTTGCTACTGCTACGGGTGTAGGACGCCTTTTGAATAATCGTCATTGGATTGGGGATGTCGTCACAGGGGCTGGCCTAGGTATCCTCTCGGCACATTTCGGCTATTGGGTTACAGACTTACTTTTTGGCCGAAGCCGTCGGAACCATACACCATCTCCTCTTTTTCCTAGAGAAGGCTTCCTCCTTTACCTGCCTATTGAGTCAGGAACGCTCCATACGAAACGGGGTGCAGAGTGGTATGCGGTAAGTAGAGCCTTTGGTCTTGGAGTAGAATATACACCGCCTTCCTTCCCGCTCTTCTTACAGGCTCAAGCACAGCTAGCGCTACATCGTATTTATAGGCACAGCAAGACTGGTGAAGAGCTAGGTGCAGAGCTTAAGGGGATTCGCCTACAGCTGGGGCTAGGGAAGGATCTCTCTATCTGGGAAGACTTTGGTCTCAACGTATCTACCCATGCACGGTTAATCCGGTATGTGGGACAAGACGTAGTACGACCAGAGGAAATCCAGCGCGTGTCTGTGCCTCGTTGGCGTATAGGGATGGGCATAGAGCTTGCTCCCCACTGGCAGTTTACTCGCCATCTAGGTATCCGTGTGCCTTGTGGTGTTGATTATTTTCCCTCGAGTCTGCGCTTCATGCCTCTGGGAGGAGAAGAGGTTAGACTCCGTGGTCTCTCCTATTACATTTCGTCGTCTCTAGAGGTGCATCTCTAGTGGTGTGCCCCTGTTTAATGTTACTATCTCATGATTTCGTTTTACTTGATGCCCGTAATCTTTGTCCTAGGTATCCTCGGCATTGCCTTTGAGGAGCAGATTAAGATCAATAAGACTGCTACGGCACTACTCACTTGTGTGTTACTTTGGGCTATTCTGCTTATTGATACGAGTATTGCTTCTAGGACAGAGGGCTTCTTACAGTATGTAGCACATGCGACTGGGGGTGGAGATACGGAGGTATCAGACTACCTTTCTCTTAGGCTTACGGAGCATCTTGGGGATGTCTCTGGGACACTCTTTTTTGTCCTCTGCTCCATGGTGCTCGTGAGTACGATCGATAGCTACGGAGGTTTTAAATCGGTGGCGAGCATTGTTGCTACCACTAATAAGCGGAGGCTACTTTGGCGTGTAGCCTTTGCTTCCTTCTTCTTCTCGGCATTTCTCGACAACCTAGCAGCCTCTATTGTCATCATAGCTGTCCTACGCAAACTCGTGCCAGACACGACTGACCGTATGAAGTATGCTTGTATGTCGATTATCGCATGTAACGCTGGTGGATCATGGTCTCCGATTGGTGATGTCACGACACTTCTGCTCTGGAATAATGGGCGCATCACCCCTTACTACCAGATCTTTCACTTGATTATCCCTGCCCTCATTAGCCTTATTGTGCCAACGCTCCTTGCACACTTCTTCCTCTTTAAGAAGGGGGTGAAGCTACGTCAGCGACCTAATGTGCCAGAGGATGAAATGTATGATATCCTTCCCCATCGAGCTCGTATCGTTGTCTTCATCTTGGGTATCCTCTCGCTGATGCTTGTCCCTATCTGGCAGACGTTCTTTGATGTGCCAGCCTTTATGGGAGTCATCTTTGGTCTGGTGCTGGTATGGATCTATACTGAGCTGATGTTCTCTCGCTATAAGAAGAGACTACGTGAAGCGACAACACTTCGCATGACAGAGCAGCTTAACAACAATGCAGACCTAACGACGATCTTCTACTTCTTGGGCATTCTGATGTCGGTAGCGGCATTGATCGAAGGAGGACAGCTAGCAGTAGCCTCTACCCATGTGACTAAGCTAATCCCCAGCACAGGGCTTCTGGCTACAATCATTGGGGTACTATCCTCTGTGTTGGATAATGTCGCTCTTGTTGCTGCTGTGCTGGGGATGTACCCTGTGGATGCAAGTGGTGCGCTCTCACCCTTTGTCTTGAATGGTTCCTTCTGGGTGTTCCTCGCCTATTGTGCTGTCAATGGGGGTAGCTTGCTCATCATAGGCTCTGCTACGGGTGTTACGGTCATGGGGCTTGAGGGCATTAGCTTTGGCTATTATCTCAAGCGGTTCAGTCTACTTGCTCTCTCAGGCTACTTGGCTGGTGCGCTCGCCTATCAACTACAGTCACTTATCTTCTGAGCATTTCACCACTGAATGACCAAGTATGAGTAGACTTGTCGCTGTGGGAATATGAGGGGTTGGATGGTAGGATAGGTGGCGTCTGTACATACCCTCTTTCTGTGATAATTCGTTATATTTGTGCGACTACGAACTGTATAGTCCTGTGATACCACACTCACTCCAAGGCGCGATCGTGGCGATACTGGTGAGGCTTAACAAATAAATAGTGTGTAGAGAAATGATCAGGGTAATGCGTTTAGCCGATGATAAGTCTGATAAGTTTTGGCGCATAGAGACACTAGGATCCGACTTCGTGATTAATTGGGGAAAGACGGGTACCTCTGGTCGCTATGAACTGAAGGCTTGTCAGGATGAGGACAGCTGTCAGAGGCAAGTAGACGAACTTATCCGCGTGAAGATTAAGAAGGGTTACTCCGATCTCACCAGCTTCTGCCCTCAGGGGCAATACTACTACGATGATGACACCTTTGGCCTACATCCCTTAACGAGCCACCCTGTATTCCGCAAGTATTTCACCGACGACTTCTATTACTCGAGTGTCACCGAGTCTGCACCCTTTGGCAGTGACGAGGGGATAGATGCTCTCTGGGAGCTCTCTGATCTCTTACGCCGCAGACCACATGCTGAGCTCGTGGACTTCCCACAGAGCGTCTTGATGAAGCTCTATCAACTACCTTACTTCCCTCCACATGATGAGACCCTCGATGAGCTACGGGAGCTAGAGGGGAAGGAGCACGCAGGGCAACCGATGCTCCATGTACTGAGGCGTACGGATCGAGTGATTATTGCTTCGGCCTTGGCGCATATTAAGATTACGGGCGAGCTTGACTCACAGCTTCACGAGTTGGCACTACGGGCTATTGCCCGGCTGAGCAAGCTCACAGAGCTGGGGCTACCTGTACGCTTGACTAGTGATACCCTCCGTGCGATTACTGAGGATCTTAGTCGCTATGACCGTGAGGTCATTAGGGCGAAGCAAGCCTAGCTTGACACATAGCCTTCCTTCTTCTACTATGATAGCCAGAGCTAAGGAATAGGGAGTTTATTCCCATCCTTTATCCCCTTCCTTTTACACCTCTTCTACCTCTCCACCTCTTGTCGTCTTATGCCCTAACGGAAATGGCGTGAGCGGAACTCCGAGGGAGTGCATCCCTCCATGCGACGGAAGAACTGGGAGAAGAACGATGGATTAGCAAAGTGCAATGCATCGGCGATCTGCTGTATCGATAGGTTGGAGCCTGTTAGGTACATCTTCGCTGTGGAGTGGAGCAGCCCACTGATGGACTTTGCTGCTGTCTCACCACAGTATTCCTTACAGATTGAGTTGAGGTAGCGAGTGGTGATGCAGAGCTTACGAGCGTAGAAGTCCACGGTATGCTCTTCATGGTAATGGTTGAAGATGAGCTCAAGGAAGTCGGCATAGTATACCTCCTTCCTCGTGAACTTAGATGGGTCATATACCACCTCTTCTTCGTAGTGTGATAGGACCTCGCATATCATGGCTGCGGTGATATGCTGTAGGATCTCGATGTTGTACTTCGTCTGTGGTCGAGAGGCTACCCTTCCCATCAGTTCGAGTATCTGGATAAGGTCCTCCATGTGTCCTTCCTTTAGCGTGAAGCAAGGGTAGAAAAATACCTTCTTGATCAAATCTGGACTAGGGTAGTGACCTCGTATGCTTACATCAATGACGTCATTCCACACGAAGAGGTAACCCTCACTGCCTGGACTACACTTAGGGTGTTGGATATTTTGGTAGATGAAGATATTGCATGCATCTCGTTCGTGCAGGGTGTAGGTTGTGTTGTCTGCCGTCAGTGTAATCGTCCCACGGGTGCAGATGAAGAAGCGAGAATAGCTATATGCACTCAGCGCATACTCAAATTTGGAGTAGTCTTGCACATCATCCGTGAAGTGGATGATATTAATCTGCCTTGATGTGATCGAGGGGGAATGGGCCATAGGGATCGATGATAACTCAATAAGGGTTGGAAAATATGTAACGAAGGGGGGGGGTGAAAGCACCCATGCATGGGTCTCAGCGATACCCATGCATGGGTTGGCATCAAGACCCATTATGGGTCTCCTCGGGAACCCTTGCAAGGGTATCTCATACTACCTACTCATTGGTGTGAAATTTGCCTACTTATAGTGCTTATTTACCCATGAATGCCTAGTCACCTTGCTTATCGAATGGACTACTGAGTGTGGGCAAGGTAGCCGTGGTAGCGACTGAGTACTTGGTCAACATAGCGAGTCACACCTTTGCCTCGGAGGTAGCCTGCACGACATACGGGATCATTGTAATATTTGGCTTCGCTCTTGAGGCGTAGAGCCTCTTCGATACCGCCCGACCATTTTGTCGTTGAATAGCCATACTTAGCCGCTAGACGGATAGCATCCTGTAAGTGTGCAGGTCCTGCATTATAGGCTGCGAGCGTTACGGCAATACGATCCTCGAGCTCGGGGATAGAGGTGAAGAGCTTCTCCGTGGCACGGATGCAGTCTACGGCGACTCGTACAGAGACATTGGGGTCAAGGAGTTCGTCCTTGCTTGCCCCAAAGATATGTCCCGTGCGAGGCATGATACCCATGAGGCCCCGAGCACCAGACCAGCCAATGACGTGTGGCTTGAAGTTTGACTCCTGATAGGCAATGGCTGCGAGGAGCTGCCAAGGCCAGTTAATCCGCTGAGCCTCCTTCTTGAAGATGGCATCGAATGGGGAGAGTCCACCCTCGTGTATATAGGTGCGCTCTCCACGACCGATTGTGGGGGAGTGGCCACTCTGTACTGGGCGTGGAGAGGGAGTGGGCTTTACTTCGTCCTCCTCACTCTTGTTTAGTTCAAAGTATTTACGATAGATGTTCTTGAAGGAAGGCTGTGAAGGAATGTCCTCGGCCCACTTGTCTAAGGCCAGGGCTAGCCCCTCGTGGTCGGGAGAGGTAAACCAGCGAAGGCTTTGCTGGAAGCCTACCTCGACAGAGATATCAATGCTTGGGTAGTAGGTCTTCGCTAGGCGTGCTAGCTCTTGGTCGGCGATGGTATAGTCGATACTGCCCGAAGCGACTTGGTCAATGAGGTCTTCACTATCAAGGGTATCCGCAGTGATGAGACGTAGGTAGATCTTCCCACCCAGCTGCTGCTCCAAACGCTCTACACGTTTCTCTTCGCGAGAGCCCGAGAGTAGGGTAATGGTCTTACCCAGAAGTCCCGTCACATCTCGTACGTAGCGAGCGGTATCCTCCTTGTTTATAAGGCGACGCTGTACAAGGGTAAGCCCTGATAGCTCCTCTGGACCAGTGAAGCGTAGCTCACTCCTGCTAGACTGGGTGACGGCGTAGGGAGTGATACAGAGATTCATCTCCCCAGAGAGGATGAGACGCTTAGCCTCTGTCATATCGTGGACAACGTAGAGCTTCAGAGGGCGGCGTACCTTTTCTGCAAAGAGACGTAGTAGCTCATACTGGTAGCCCATAGGTTCGTCTCGGTAGACAAAGAAAGTCGTAGCCCCCGAGAGCGTGACGACACGAAGCGTATCAGGTAGGCGCATCCGTGCCTCTTGCTCCGCTTGTATGCGCTCGGTGCGCCTACGATGAGAGAGGGTAAAGCCAACGAAGAGGGCAAGCAAAAGCCCAGCGACCACAAAGAGGGTCGTTGGGCTAAGTTGTTTGGGTAGTCGCATAGTAGTAGTGAGTAAGAGAGATTAGTGCACGTGGCGTACCAGCTGCACTACATTCTCTATGTGATGGGTGTGGGGGAACATATCCACAGCTCGAGACTTAGTGACTCGATAGTCACCAGAGGCGGTGAGTAGCTGTAGATCACGTGCCTGTGTGGCGGGATTACAGCTTACATAGACGATACGCTGTGGGGCTGCACGGAGGATCGTAGCGATAACGTCTTCGTGCATCCCTGCGCGTGGAGGATCAGTGATGATGACCTCTGGATGACCATGCTGAAGGATAAAGTCTTCGGTGAGGATATCCTTCATGTCTCCCGCATAGAAGAGTGTGTTGTCAATATCGTTGACTTCACTATTGATCTTGGCATCAGCTATGGCCTCGGGGACATATTCGATACCGATGACAGAGGTAGCATGACGTGCAACAAAGTTGGCAATCGTACCTGTGCCTGTATAGAGGTCGTAGACATGCTCCTTACCCGTCAGCTCTGCAAACTCCCGAGCTACCTTATATAGCTCGTAGGCTTGCTCGCTATTCGTCTGGTAGAAGGACTTAGGGCCAATGCGGAACGTAAGCCCCTCCATTCGCTCCTCGATATAGTCACGACCTGAGTAGCAGTGTATCTCTTGGTCAGTGATGGTGTCATTGGCCTTTGCATTGATGACATAGAGTAGGGAGGTGATTTGAGGGAAGTGCTCCTTCACGGCATCAAGTAGTGTGGTACGAGCCTCTTCATCCTCACGGAAGAAGACCACGACAAGCATAATCTCTCCAGTAGAGGTCGTACGCATCATCAGGGTGCGCATGAAGCCCTCCTGCTTACGTAGGTCAAAGTAAGGGTAGCGTTCGGGTCTTGCTTTACAATAATCTCGGATGAAGAGACGGATGTCATCTAAGACCTTAGCTCCGAGGTGACACAGGTCAATGTCCAAGACCTTGTCAAACATCCCTGGTAGGTGAAAGCCTAGTCCAGAGAGATCTTGTCCCTCTCTCTCATCCAGAGCGGAGAACTCATTAGGCTGTAACCAGCGACGATGACTGAAGGTAAACTCTAGCTTATTACGATAACGCTCCGTGCGCCTTGAGCCTAGGATCGGTAGGTAGGTCTCTACGTCAATCTTACCGATGCGACATAGTGCATCTCGTACAACTTGATCCTTGGTCTCTAGCTGAAGAGAGTAGGGGAGATGCTGCCACTTACACCCGCCACAGATGGTGAAGTGTGAGCAGAAGGGGGTGACACGTTGTGGGGAGGGAGTTATTATCTCTGTGATACGCCCCTCCATGAAGCTACTTTTCTTCTTAGTGACCTGGATATCACATACGTCTCCAGGAGCTGCAAAGGGGACGAATAGCACCTGACCATTCACATGGGTGAGTGCCTTCCCTTCGCCTGCGATACCTTCGATAGAGATACTCTGTAGTAGAGGTAGTTCTTTTTTCTTTCGTGCCAATGCTATCTTATATAAAGCTCCCCATAGCTATACGGCACCATGGATAGGTGAGGATAGCTATGGGGAGGAAATGTCTATTAACCTAGGTAGGAGCTAATGAGCTGCTTGTACTCGTTAGCCAGAGAGGCAGCCTGCTCCTGGGTAGGAGCTTCTGTATAGATGCGGATGATAGGCTCTGTATTACTTCTACGCACATGCACCCAGCGGTCAGAGAAGTCAATCTTGACACCATCTACCCGATTGATATTACCCTTACCCTCTTCTTCCCTGGCTAGACGATCAAGTAGGAGCTGTGGATCTGCTGTCGTAGGGAGCTCCACTCGTTGCTTGCTCATGTAGTAGTTGGGATAGGTGGAGCGTAGTGTATGTACGCTACGACCATCCTTTGCTAGTAGGGTTAGGAAGAGTGCTATGCCTACGAGGGCATCACGTCCATAGTGGAGCTCGGGATAGATAACCCCCCCATTGCCCTCTCCTCCAATAAGGGCGTTTGTCTCCTTCATCTTCGCTACGACATTCACCTCTCCTACTGCAGCCGCATTGTAGTTACCGCCATAGCGGAGGGTCACGTCTCGTAGTGCACGAGTAGAGCTAAGGTTGGAGACGGTATTCCCCCCACCATTGAGCTTGAGGAGGTAGTCAGCTATGGCAACGAGGGTATATTCCTCTCCAAAGAACTCTCCTCGCTCATCAACAATGGCAAGTCTGTCTACATCGGGGTCAACGACAAAGCCTAGATCTGCTCCTACCTTACGTACCTCATCACAGATGGCTGTGAGATGCTCGGGTAGAGGTTCAGGGTTGTGAGCAAAGTCTCCTGTTACTTCGCTGTAAAGACCTGTTACTTGGGTTACACCTAGAGCCTCAAAGAGAGCTGGGAGAGCAAGCCCCCCAACAGAGTTTACACTATCGTATACGACACGGAAGTTTGCTCTACGAATAGCCTCTACATCGACCCCTCGTACACTAAGGATAGCCTCAATATGCTCCTTGAGGTAGCTCTTCTCCTCTACGATCCTGCCGAGTGCAGTGACCTCTGCAAAGTCTATCTCCATAGCGTCTGCAAGGCGAAGGATCTCTTTCCCCTCAATGTCACTTAGGAACTCTCCTCTGCAGTTGAGTAGTTTTAGAGCATTCCATTGCTTGGGGTTGTGGCTAGCTGTAAGTATGAGTCCTCCATCAGCCCCCTTACCGACGACAGCCATCTCGGTGGTAGGCGTAGTGGCAAGGTCAATGTCAATGACATCACATCCCATCCCTATAAGCGTACCAATGACGATACTCTTAACCATAATGCCCGAGAGGCGTGCATCACGTCCTACAACTATGAGCGGATGCTCCTCGCCTGATTGGGTACGGATGAATGTGGCATAAGCTGCAGTAAACTGTGCCGTACTTATGGGGTTCAACCCGTCAGTGGGTGCACCACCAATAGTGCCACGGATGCCTGAGATGGATTTGATGAGTGTCATGTGTGCCTGTATCGTTGTGTGGTTGGTTTATCGATAAGTGTATTGAGCCTCCTCGACGTAGATTGAGTTCCCCTGAGTATAAGTTGCCGTAGGCCCTAGCTCGAAGGGGATGATTAGCTGTACACGAGCCCCATTACCGAGAAGGGATGCGGGGAATGCTACACCCTCACAGAGGAGCTGATCGAGTGAATTGGAGAAGCTATTGCTTCCGATGGCTCGGTAGTGCTCTGTGCCTACATTATAATAGGATACGTAGAGGAACTTCAGTTCGTCAAAGGATGGGTTGGCAATGGAGTTAAAGGTATAGACGGTATCTCGACTATCGTTGAACATCCGACCTTTCATCCGTACCAGCACACGTGTTTTCTCTGCTACGGCCTTTTCGTCAGACCCCTTGTCAAGCACACGCATGTAGAGACCATTCGATAGCTTGTAGAAGACATTTTGGTCAATTGGGGTAGGGAGTAGCTCGTCATTGCGAGAGATGACTTGGAACTTCTCCTTGGCGATAAGTCGGTCAATAGCTCGGCGCTGCTCCTTCTTTAGCTGAGAGAGGGGTTTGACGTTGCTCTTCTTACAGCTCCCTAGGAGAGCGAAGGTCACTAGGAGTAGCAGAGCAAAGAGGTGATGGCTACGTAGTCTATTCATTATGTATGTTTATTGTTCCTGTGATAATGGGTATCGCCTAAGCATTCCCTTTAGCTGGCAAAGATAGATATTTTTAGCCTCTTCTATAGTGCCGATATGCTCGGCACCTGCGGCATTCTGATGGCCACCTCCACCGAAGGCTTCCTGGGCAAGTATATGTACGGGAAAGTCCCCAGTAGAGCGTAGGGAGAGCTTGATCTGTGTCTTGTCTTCTCGGATGAAGCAAGAAGAGGAAATGCCCTCAATGGATAATGGGATATTCACTAGTCCTTCGGTGTCTCCCTTGGTAGCTCCAAACTCCTGTAGTTCGGACTGAGAGAGTGTAATTACTGCAGTCCCTAGCTCGGGATAGAGCTCTAGCTTGCGACCCAGTACATAGCCCTGCAAGCGAATCTGCGCTTCGGGGTTATGGTAGGAGAGCCGGTCAATGATAAAAGGGTAGTCGGCACCAAGGGCCAAAAGCTCAGAGGTGACACTAAATAGCTCTGGCGAGAGGTGGCTATACATGAACCTACCCGTATCTGTAATAATACCGGTGAGTAGGAGTGTGGATGCCTCTGGAGAGATATACTCCTTCCATCCCAGCTCTTTGGCTAGAAGGTATACCAGCTCACATGTGGCAGATGCCTCGGGGTAGCTAAAGCAGGGGGAGCAGCCTACCTCTGGGAAGAGGTGATGGTCAATGAGTACACGCTCTGCAGAGCTAGCCTCTATCTCCTTGACGAGCGGAGGGTAGCGTAGTCGCCCCACTTCGTTGTGATCGAGGTGGAAGATGAGGTCTGCTTGCCTGATGAGCTCTAGGCTATGAGCTTCATCCTCAGGATAGATGATGAGCTCGTGGAGGAGGGGTAGCCAGCTAAGGTAGTTCTCGATACGATCGGGGCTAATGGCTTGCACATTAGCTTCGGGGGCTACTGCTCGTAGGACTTGCATCCAAGCCAGTATAGAGCCTAGGGCGTCTCCATCGGGGCTGGTGTGGGGAAGGACTACGATACGCTTGCGACTCAAGATTAGCTGCCTTAGTCGCTCTACCTCTAGTCTATCCCATTGATACTTTCCCATGTATTCCTGTATAGTCTTATTAGCTCGTTTTCTCCTCTAGCTCAAGTTGTCTGAGTACGAGCTCATCAAGTTCGTTGATGAGTACCCCGATACGCTCTGAGGCTGTGATGAGCTCTGCATGTGTGAGTGTACCTGCCGAGAGTGCTTGCTCGATAGCTAGCTTCTCTTCTTCTAACGTTGTGATACGTCCCTCTAGTCCCTCCAGCTCTTTTTTCTCTGCATAGGTGAGTTTAGGTGCACGAGTAGAGTTGGGTCGTTTGGGCTCGCTAGGGATGATGGTTTTCTTCTCTTTGTGTTTCGCCTCTTCTTCCTCTCTTGCCCCTTGCCAAGCACGATAGAGGGTATAGTTGCCTGGGAAGTCACGCACCTTACCCTCGCCCTCGAAGCAGAGGAGGTGTTGGACGACTTTGTCCATGAAGAATCGGTCGTGGGAGACAATGAGTACACAGCCAGAGAACTCCAAGAGGTATTCCTCTAGAGCTTGTAGCGTGAGGATGTCGAGGTCATTCGTTGGCTCGTCGAGGATGAGGAAGTTCGGAGCTGTGACGAGTACAGTGCATAGGTATAGGCGGCGTAGCTCACCTCCACTGAGCTTCTCTATGGGAGTGTACTGACGCTCTGGGGGGAAGAGGAAGCGAGTCAGCAACTGACTGGCGGAGATACGCTCTATGTTACTGCCCGTAGGGAGTGCAAAGCTCTCTGCCATGTCCTCTACGATGTCGATGACCCGTTTGTGTGGGTCAAAGGTTGGAGCCTGCTGACTGTAGTAGCCAAAGCGTATGGTCTCCCCGATATCAAACCTTCCTGAGTCTGGGGTTACTTCCCCGAGGAGCATGCGTAAGAAGGTCGTCTTGCCTACTCCGTTCTCCCCTACGATGCCTACCTTATCCCGTCTGGAGAAGATGTAGCTGAAATCATTGAGGATAACCTTATCGCCATACCTCTTGCTGACGTGCTCTGCCTCGAAGATCTTCTTCCCGAGGTGACCTATGTTTGCTCCACCTAGCTCTACTTGCTGTGTGCTGTGAGTGACTTTGGTCTTCTCCTCTAGGGCATGGAAGGCATCGATGCGGTACTGTGCTTTTGTTCCTCGTGCTTGGGGCTGTCGGCGCATCCAGTCGAGCTCACGTCGGTAGAGGTTAAGGGCTCGCTCACGTGCGGCCTCTACCTCTTCATGACGCTCGTCTCGTTTCTCTAGGTAGTAATCATAGTTCCCCTTGTAGCGATAGAGTTTTCCACCATCAAGCTCTATGATGTGGTTGCATACACGATCGAGGAAGTAACGGTCATGCGTGATGAGTAGGAGCCCCATGGTGGAGCGGGAGAGGTAGCCCTCGAGCCCCTCGATGCTTTTTAGGTCAAGGTGGTTTGTTGGCTCATCTAGGAAGAGTAAGTCGGGCTGAGAGATGAGTGTGCCTGCTAGTGCTACACGTTTCTTCTCACCGCCTGATAAGCCCTTGAGGGGGCGTGCATAGTCATGTATGCCGAGAGCGCCTAGGATCTCCTTGGCACGTTGCTCATAGCTCCATGCTCCAGAGGCCTCCATCTCGGGGAGTAGTTGCTCCATAGCTGTGCTGTCATCCTGTGTGATGGCTAGCTCCCAGCGCAGGGTGAGTTGTGCTATGGGATCATATTTGCTGAAGCAGGCCTCCAATACGGTGCCCTCCTCTGGAAGGTCAGGGAGCTGAGGGAGGAACGCCTTTGTGAGATCTCGCTCGTAGGTTACAGAGCCGGAGTCCTGAGGCTCTAAACCAAGTAGGATACGCAGGAGTGTAGACTTCCCTGAGCCGTTGGGAGCAATGAGTCCGACCTTCTGACCACGATCTATGGAGAATGATATATCGGAGAAAAGGAGGCGATCGCCGAAGCTCTTGGTGAGTTGCTCTACTTGCAGCATAGGGGCGATGCTTGGCTAACGTGTCTTCGTAGAGTCTCGTTGCCCACCCCAGTGCTCTACGACCTCGGGTAAGCGTCCTGCTCCTAGGTAACGCGAGGTATAGTATGAACTGTTGTTGTAGCTCTCTATGACGATCCCTAGACCACAGCTACTGTGCATCATTTGGATATTCCCATTGTCGTTACTGACGACCATCGCTACATGCCCGACGCGACTTTGCCTTTTATTCCTACCCTTGAAGAAGAGTAAGTCCCCAGGCTGAGGATCTTTAATCTTGTTGGCATAAATAGCTATAGCCCCTGAGGAGCGAGGAATCTTGATGCCCTCTAGCGAATAGATGTAGCTCACAAACCCCGAGCAGTCTAGGGGCCACTTAGCGATGCCTGTTGCTCGGTAGCGGTGACCTAGGAGCTTTTGCCCGTGATCCACTACGGTGCGGATGAGGTTAGGGGTACCCTCGGCTAGGGTGATGGGCTTGTAGGAGTAGCCTCGCCCACTCGTACCATGACGTCTAGACTGCGTGGAGCAGGCTTGCTCCTCAGAGCTGTGGGTCTTCTTTCGTTTGGAGTGACGTCGATGCTTGGACTTCTTTTTGCCTTTCTGGGGAGAGGCTTGGTCTGTTTCCTCCTCGAAGCTCAGCTCATGGGAGGACGAAGACGCCAGAGTCTTTGCATCCTGAGCATGGTAGGTGTCTGCCGCAGCCCTTGCTCCACAACTGGTCGTGGTGCATAGTGCTAGGATAAAGAGTGTCGCTACGTATGATTGTTTGAATAGCCTCATCGTTGTCAATGAATGTGAATGAAGGCAAATATACGATAATCATGCGGGATGCCCTGCCGAAAAGCTAGAGAGAAGCCCCTGAAACCCATGCATGCATTCCCGTCGAAACCCTTGCAAGGGTCTGTTTGAGAATGCATGCATGGGTTTCTAAGGAAGTCCTTGCAAGGGTTTCTCTTCCTTCACTAGGAGGCTTGTGTGACCCTTGTCTCTAGGGTAAACTTGACCACCTCACTTGTGTAGTGTCCGTGGCTAGACGTGAGCCTCACCCTCCTCCCATGATGACCCTTATCCAAGGTATTTAGTATATCTTTGCACAAACCTATGGGGATTACCCCAGGTGTAGCACTTTAATTTATAAACCCATACAACTCAGTATTAAGATGGCTCTATTTGATAAGCTTACGAAGAAGTCCACACCAGACTTTGACCCTAAGGAAGTGTTGCCTACCATCCTAGAGGCTTTGGAGAAAGAAGGTTATCGCCCCGATCGAGATAACGATATACGCATCGTGTACAAGAACGAAGGTGTGTATTTCTGTCTCTATTATAGAGTCGAAGACCCTGAGTTCTTGATGGTGCGTGCTACCTTCGAGCGTGCTGCCTTTGAGGATGTCGAAGAGCCTTATCTATACAAGGCCTGTGCTGCCACAGACTACGATCAGAAGGTAAGTAAGGCCTATATCGATGACGAGGGTGATATTGTCTTCTCAGTGGAGACCTTCCTCTTCCCAGGTACACCGATTGCCAAACTTGCCCTGCGTATGAATGACGCTCTAGGCTCTACCGTGGCCTTCTTCCATCGTACCCTCAAGGAGATGGTCGGTAAGAAGGATGGGGCAGAGGAAGCTACCACACAACCCTCGGGAGGCGAACTCGCCAACTAGACCTACTCATTACCTCCATATAGATACAGAGGTATCCAACCTATCAAGACCCCCTAGAGCTATACGCCCCAGGGGGTCTTATGCGTTGATATACAGGGGAGAGAGGGGTTATTCCTCTTGGCGTAGGTGCCTCGTGTGTCAGAGTGTCAGATGACGGAGTATTTGGTCTGTTCTTTGCAATATGTTACAAAAAGACTAACTTTACCAGCAGAATGGTAGGCTCATGTAGGGTTTGGATGTTATTGCTTAGTCCCCTTCCTCCTATCCCTGCCTTTCGCTAGATTACAAGTCAGAAGTAAAACGATTAGACGATACAAGCTATGAATGCTGTAAAGATGTTGCTCCTCCTCGGAGCAGGCTTCCTGTGGGTGCCCGTAGTACATGCACAGAAGGACGATAAGTATCTCGATGATGCTTACTATCGTCGAAGTGATATACAGAAGATTGACCAAGAGGCTAGGCGTAAGGCAGAGCTACGCGCAGCTGCCGCTCGAGCAGAGCGTGAAGCATGGGAGAAGGAGCAAGCAGAGCTCTTGGCTCGATACAAGAGAAGGAAAGCAGACCGTGAGATAGATGCCTATAATGGGCGACTAGGCGAGAATGATACGATTATGCTTACTGAGGCGGAGCTAGCTGACCTCCTAGCCTCACAGCGCAGTCGACAAAAGGGGGATGAGCCACGTGTCTATGGCCCTTACTCCTCTCGCCTCTCTCGATTCTATGGCAATGGCACGACAGTCATCGATGGCGCACGACGTGTGTATATCGATGCTGACCCTTGGTACAACGACTTCGACTACTACCGCTCTGGAGCCGACATATATGTAAATATCGGTAGTTATAGCCCTTATTGGGGGAATAGCTGGGGCTGGGGAGCACGTGTCGGTTGGGGCTCTTGGTATGATTACCCTTACTCTTGGTATGACTCCTACTATTATCCTAGCTATTGGAGAGGGAGCTACTGGGGCTATCCTCGCTACTATGGAGGATACTATGGTGGCTACTATGACCCCTACTATTACTACTCAGGTTACTACAATGGGTACTATGGTGGGTACTATAACGGCTACTACGGAGGGTACTATGACTATTACTCTCCCTACTACTATGGCTATGCTACTGGAGCTGCCACTCGTGCCTACAACGAACATTATTACAACAACCCCTACTCTCATGGGGCACGTTCGCACACAGGTCGGTCAAGCTACAGTGGCTCATGGGGTGGCTACTCTGCGTACTCTCAAGTAAGAGACCGAGGGGAAATCAATCCTCCTCGTGCTTGGGATGGTACATACTCGACCTCGCCAAGCCAAAGGGCTCGTGGACTCTACGACAACGACTATCAGAGACGGAATAGTGACTACCAGAGACGTAGCGAACCCCAACAACAGACTCAGCGTACCTATGAAAGCTACCCAGCTCGTAGCTATGATAGGAATGACTCGCAGGCAGGGCAGTCTCAGAACTCTGGTGGAGGGTCCTCTACCCCCTCACGCCGCAGATAGTCTACCAGAGGTGTGTGATTAATCTGATTGATAAACGATAAGCATTGTCGCCCGATGACATACAAGCATAAACTACTAGGGGTAGTAGCCCTCAGTCTCCTACCCCTAGCTCTATCGGCACAGAGTGCTAGCGAGGCGTTTCGTCTAGGTAGTGCTACGGATCCAACAGGATCCGCTCGTTATACAGCCCTCTCTGGGGCTATGGGAGCTGTCGGCTCAGACGCTTCCTCCTTGGTGCGAAACCCTGCGGGCATCTCTCTATATAGAGGTGATAATCGTCTTTCCCTTACCCTAGGGGTAGCTCAGAGTAATACTCGCAACAGCTGGTACGGCAACTCTACAAGGATGGAGGGGAAGTGGCGTGTACCCTTCGAGGAGTTCTCCTACCAGAGAGGCACGAGTAGGGATACACGTGGACGTCTATCCTTTGTCTTTAGTATCCGTAACGGAGGTAGCTTTGATCGCTCGTTCCGAGCCCAAGCTACTCCTGGAGCAGGCATGGTGCATAGCTCGCTAGCAGACTATGCAGCTGCTCGTACGAACAATGCCCGCTACGACTACCAGGCACAGCATGACGCAGACTTTACCCTAAGTAAGCTACAGAGTACATCTGCGTTCGATAATCCTCGTGTGCCCTTCATCTCTATCCTCGGGGCTGGCTCAGGTTGGATTTCTCCAGATAAAGACCCACGGGATCCAAGTAAAGAGCTCCAGCGCTATGGCTCGACCTATGGCTCTAACAATGCCCCTTCTTACCTAGCGCATCCAGAGCGTCTTGACCTAGAGATCTACGAGCGTGGTAATATCTTGAACTATGATCTTGCTCTAGGTATCGAGGCTACGGATGCCCTACACTTCGGTATCGTAGGGACGCTGTCCTCCTTGGACTATGACCTTACCTCCTACTACACTGAGGGCTTTAATAACTCAGGACGCCTCTTCTTGAGGAACCAAGTATCGGTATCTGGCTTCGGTGCAGGTCTTGGGCTTGGTGCTCTTTATGAGGTGGCTGAAGGGCTTCGTCTTGGTGCATCTCTGTACACTCCTACTTTCTATAGCATGAAGTCAGACTTCATATCCTATGGAGAAGGTATCTATGGAGGTAAGAAGGGGAATGTTCGTACACCTAGCTCTGCTGCGTCCTCGTATGTACTACGTGGTCCATGGCGGTTTGGGTTGAGTGGAGCTTACGTCCTTGGGCGTTCGGGTATCCTGAGTGTGGACTATGAGTACACCACACTGGGTAACCTGCGTATCACAAACCCTCCCGAAGATCGATCATACGATAGCCCTGCGGATGCAGGCTATGAGGAGGATAATGCTCAGCTCAAGGGTTGGTATCGAGGGACGCATACCCTTCGTGCAGGTGCTGAGGTGATGCTGGATCCTCGCTTTGCTCTACGTGCAGGGTACAGGTTCACGAGTTCCCCCATCAAGGATGGCATGGTCAAGGATGGCATTGCACAGCAGGAAGCCTTTGTATCTGGCCCTGTCGTGCATTACTCCCTCCCAGGGACGATTAATAGCTTCTCTGCAGGGCTTGGCTACCGTATCTCACCCTCTGTCTCGCTGGATGTAGCCTATGTCTACACACATCAGGATGTGAAGACGTTTGCCTTCCCCTATGTTAACGACTATGGGAACCACTTTGGCCTTACTCCTCAGCAGATTAAGGATCAGAATGTACGTCCAGTAAACATTGACGGAGCAGAGTCTATCAATGAGACTCGCATGCGTCACAAGATAGCAGCCACGGTCTCATTTCGCTTCTAAGTGTAGTTAACGTTGTATATTTGTCCCGTAGCTCGTGGAGGATTCCTCTCTGGAGCTATGGGATAAATCATTCTAGAGTATAAAGAATAAGCTTATGGAAAATTCTCAGATGCCCTATGAGGGGCAACCCACAGAGGGCTATTATGAACTAGGAGGTGATGTCGTCGCCCAGCGTGCCGTACAGCGCACATTCCTATGGATGACGCTTGGGCTGGCTATTACAGGGCTGGCCTCGGTCTTCACGGTAGATAGTGGTCTTGTCTTCCGCATGCTGGAGGGCAATATATATTGGTTCTTGTTCATTGCTGAGATCGCACTTGTGTGGTTCCTCTCGGCACGCGTGATGTCGCTGAGCCTACCCGTTGCGACTGGGGCCTTCGCTCTCTATTCGATCCTCAATGGTGTGACGCTGAGCCCAATCTTCCTAATCTATACAAGTGAGTCAATTGCCTCTACGTTCTTCATTACGGCAGGGACATTCGGGGCTATGGCGCTCTATGGTTACATGACTAAGCGTGATTTGACTCGTCTCGGGAGTTTGCTCTTCATGGCGCTCATCGGGGTTATAATTGCTACGGTTGTGAATATCTTCCTTCGCTCGGAGATCCTAATGTGGATCATTACCTACGCAGGGATTGTGCTCTTCGTTGGATTAACAGCCTATGACACACAGAAGGTTAAGCAACTTGCAGCCCAAACGGCTCATGACGAAGAGCTCTCTAAGAAGGTCTCAATCATTGGTGCACTTAACCTCTATCTGGACTTCATTAACCTCTTCCTCTATCTCCTGCGCCTCTTCGGTCGCCGTAATTAGTCGGGTATAGATCCTTTATATAGCAAGGGCTGCAACTAGGTCTCTAGTTGCAGCCCTTGCTATTTGTTGCTCAGTCTTAGGTGAAGTGTGGGTACCTCTATGCTCTTCGGATGGCTAGATGCTTCTTCATCCACGAAGCCCCTTTATCTAAAGGGAATTATAGAGGTTGCTAACGAGTTACCATAAGTCGTTGTGACGAGTTATGGTAAGTCTTCACGACGACTTACCATAACTCATGAGAACGATTTGCCATAACTCTTTGTGGAGAGTTACCATAACTCGTTGGCTTATCCTTTTTGGCTTCTTCTATGTTGCTTGGAACTAAGGCTTTGTAATCAGTCTGAGATGGGCTGTTTTGGCTTTTTTACAGCAGGGGAAAATTGTCCTATCCTTTCTTAAAGAAATGCTTATCTTTGTCAGGACGCACGAAGAGTACGACTCTTCTGTCGCCATAACTGCAGACAAACAAATGTAACCAGATATGGATGCAAAAATTCAAGAACTGACCGACAAGATCTTTAATGAAGGTGTCGAGAAAGGCCAAGCAGAAGCAAATCGCCTCATAGCCGAAGCCGAAGCTAAAGCACGAAAGATCGAAGAAGATGCCACACGCAAGGCCGATGAAATCCTTCGCATCGCTGAGCAACGCTCTAGCGAACTAACGAAAAACACAGAGTCTGAGCTCAAGCTACATGCTTCTCAGCTCATCGATTCCCTCAAGAGCAGTGTTGCCGATCAGATCCAGGGCGAGGTGGCCAAGTCTAGCACACAGGCTCTGCTCACCGATAAGGCCTTCCTGCATAGCTTTATCCTCAAGCTTGCCGAGCGTTTTGACCTCACACACGGGCTGGAGATTACTACGGCAGACGCTGAGGAGCTGCGTAGCTACTTCACAGCGAATGCTAAGCATCTCTTGGAGCAGGGGGTTACGATTCGTGCCGTAGCAGGCAGACCGACTGACTTCACCTTGGCACCGAAGGATGGTAGCTTCAAGATTCAGTTTGGTGAAGCAGAGTTTGTAGAGCTATTCAAGAGTTTCCTTCGTCCTGAGATGGCCAAGATACTCTTCTAACTAAAAGAGGAAGAGCAAGCCATGGCTAAGTATTATGCGCTTGTCGCAGGGTTACCTATTGTGACTGCTGAGATGCAGCGTCCCCCTGTGACAACGGAGGAATTCTATACGGAGCTACAGAGCGTCCTCACCCAACAAGACCGAAGCTATCTGGAGCTTCTACGTCTGGGGGCTACTCATGGGGCACTCCTAGATGCTCTTTTGCATGAAGGAAGTGAAGCTAATGAATCCTCTTCCATGCAAAAGGATGAAGCTGAGGCTCAGAGCGATGAGGCTACCAAGGTAGAGCTACCTATCCTACTTCAGCAGGTAATAAAGGCTGCACAAGAAGGGAAGAGACTCCCGAAGCAAAAGCTACTCCCTGAGTATCAGATACGGTTTGTCTACGACCTTTTCTTTGTGCCTAAGCGTTCGGCATGGGATGATGGTTTGGTTGAACCTACTCTTATTGATCGGATGGGGCATAATCGCCTGGCATTGGAGGACCTCCTGGCACAGTACTATTATGAATGGGCAGAGCGAAGCAGTAGCTCCTTCCTGCAGGAATGGTTTCGCCTGAACAAGAACATCCGTAATATCCTTGCAGTCCATACTTGTCGCCGTCTCGGCTGGGATCCTACTCGCTACATTGTCGGTAGGGGTAGGGTAGAGGAGCAGCTTCGCACGTCGAAGGCTAAGGACTTTGATCTGGGTGAGGAGCTTCCTTATCTGGGCGAGGTGCTGCGTATCGCTGAGGAGCGAGACATCGCACGGCGGGAAAGGCTCATTGATCTGCTGAAGTGGCGCTGGATGGACGAATGGACGTTCGTGCGTGTCTTCGATATTGATAATGTGCTCTGCTACTACCTACGTCTCAGTATCCTGGAGCGCTGGAGCGAGCTGGATGAAGCTACGGGCGAGCGTACCTTCCGAGAGATTGTCCTTTCTCTTAAAGGGGAGAGTGCCAAGGTGCTGGAGGACTTCAAGCGACAGCAGCGTCACTAGCCGAAGGAGCTAGCCACTATACATATAGATAAATAGAAACAACACAATATAATGGCAACAAAAGGTATCGTAAAGGGTGTCGTCGGTAACCTCGTCACCATCGAAGCCGATGGTCCTGTGGCGCAGAATGAAATCTGCTACATCACCGTCGCAGGAGTACCCTTGATGAGTGAAGTCATTAAGGTAAATGGGAAGAATGCCTACGCGCAGGTCTTTGAGTCCACTCGTGGCATGCGTATTGGTGATCCTGTCACCTTCGAAGGGCATATGTTGGAGGTCACACTTGGCCCCGGAATGCTCTCGAAGAACTACGATGGCTTACAGAACGACCTAGATAAGATGGACGGGGTGTTCCTTAGCCGTGGCTCGTATACTTATGCGCTGGACGAGGAGAGACGTTGGGACTTCAAGCCTCTGGCAAGCGAAGGCGAGCGTGTCACTGTAGGTGATTACCTCGGGGAAGTCATAGAGAACTTCCAACCTATTAAGATCATGGTACCCTTTACCTTCGAGGGGCTGTATACGCTGAAGAGCATCCGCCCAGAGGGCGCATATACCGTACGGGAAGAGATTGCTGTCCTCGTTGATGATGAAGGCAAGGAACATGCTGTCACGATGGAGCAGAAGTGGCCCGTCAAGCGACCCATTACATGCTACGTGGACAAGCCTCGTCCATACAAGCTCCTAGAGACAGGCGTGCGTATGCTCGATACGATGAACCCCATCGTAGAGGGTGGCACGGGTTTCATCCCTGGTCCTTTCGGTACGGGTAAGACGGTGCTACAGCACGCTATAAGCAAGCAGGCAGCAGCGGACATCGTTATCATCGCAGCGTGTGGTGAGCGCGCTAATGAGGTCGTGGAAGTCTTCAAGGAGTTCCCTGAACTCAAAGATCCCAACACGGGTCGCCCTCTTATGGAGCGTACAATCATCATTGCTAATACCTCGAACATGCCGGTAGCTGCCCGTGAAGCCTCCGTTTATACGGCGATGACGATCGCAGAGTACTACCGTTCGATGGGATTGAGGGTGCTGCTGATGGCGGACTCTACTTCTCGCTGGGCGCAGGCACTGCGTGAGATGTCCAACCGTCTGGAGGAGCTTCCCGGGCCTGATGCTTTCCCGATGGACCTCTCGGCTATCGTGGCGAACTTCTACGCTCGTGCGGGCTTCGTGCATCTAAAGAATGGCAAGACAGGTTCGGTGACGTTCATTGGTACGGTGTCGCCTGCAGGAGGTAACTTGAAGGAGCCCGTTACTGAGAACACGAAGAAGGTTGCTCGTTGCTTCTACGCCCTCGAGCAGGAGCGTGCCGACCGGAAGCGTTACCCTGCTGTGAACCCCATTGATAGTTACTCGAAGTACCTAGAGTATCCCGAGTTTCAGGCCTATGTCGCCGAGCGCATCGGGTCAGGGTGGATCGAGAAGGTCGCTGAGATGAAGCAGCGCCTCATACAAGGGAAGGAAATCTCCGAGCAGATCAACATCCTTGGGGATGACGGTGTGCCACTAGAGTACCACGTGACGTTCTGGAAGTCGGAGCTTATCGACTTTGTGCTTTGCCAGCAGGATGCATTCGACGAGGTTGATTGCAATTGCCCTATTGAGCGTCAAGAGTACATGGCGGATAAAGTCATGGACATCTGTAGGATGGAGTTTGATTTCGAGGGCTTCGTAGAGGTTAGTGACTTCTTCAAGGAGCTCATCAACGCCCTACGCCAGATGAACTACACCCTCTTCCAGAGCGAGGACTTCCGTGCGGCCGAGGAGAAGGTCAATGCACTTGTTTCCCAAAGAGCTAAAAACTAAACGACAATGGCTGCAAAAGCATTCCAAAAGATCTACACGAAGATCGAGAACATTACGAAGGCAACCTGCACGCTCCGTGCCGAAGGCGTGGGGAATGAGGAGCTTGCTACGATCGATGGGCGTCTAGCGCAGGTCGTGCGCATCATGGGACAGGAGGTTACGCTCCAGGTCTTCGGTGGTACGGAGGGCATCCCTACCAATGCTGAAGTAATCTTCCTCGGGAAGGCACCAACCCTGCAGGTAGGCGATCAGCTCGTCGGACGTTTCTTCAACGCCTACGGGCTTCCTATTGACGGGGGGCCTGCTATCTCGGGCAAGGAGGTTGAAATCGGTGGCCCCAGCGTGAATCCCGTTCGCCGTGAGCAACCCTCTGAGCTGATTGCTACGGGTATCGCAGGGATTGACCTGAACAATACGCTCGTTACCGGACAGAAGATTCCCTTCTTCGCTGACCCTGACCAGCCATTCAACGAGGTAATGGCGATGGTGGCGCTACGTGCCAAGAGCGACAAGATCATTCTCGGCGGTATGGGCATGACAAACGATGACTATCTCTTCTTCAAGAACACGTTTAGCAATGCAGGTGCGCTGGATCGTATCGTCAGCTTCATCAACACCACGGAGGATCCCTCCGTCGAGCGTCTGCTCATCCCCGATATGGCGCTCACTGCGGCGGAATACTTCTCCGTTGAGAAGAAGGAGAAAGTCCTCGTGCTGCTTACCGACATGACGAACTACGCCGATGCCCTGGCCATCGTCTCCAACCGCATGGATCAGATTCCATCGAAGGACTCGATGCCCGGCTCGCTCTACTCCGACCTAGCGAAGATCTACGAGAAGGCGGTACAGTTCCCCGATGGAGGCTCGATCACCATCATTGCCGTGACGACGCTCTCGGGTGGTGACATCACCCACGCCGTCCCCGACAACACGGGCTACATCACGGAGGGACAGCTTTACCTACGTCGTGATAGCAACGTGGGGAAGGTCATTATCGACCCCTTCCGTTCGCTCTCCCGCCTGAAGCAGTTGGTAATCGGGAAGAAGACGCGCGAAGACCACCCGCAAGTGATGAACGCTGCCGTCCGCCTCTTCTCCGATGCAGCCGGTGCGCAGACGAAGATGGAGAATGGCTTCGATTTGACGGACTATGACAACCGCACGCTAGCCTTCGCTGCGGATTACTCGCGCGATCTGCTGGCCATCGACGTGAATATCGACACCGAGCAGATGCTTGACACGGCATGGCTGCTCTTCGGCAAGTATTTCCGTCCTGCCGAGGTGAACATCAAGCAGTCGCTCGTCGATAAGTACTGGCCAAAAGGCTAGAAATCAATAGCTTCTAATCCCATCCTATATCCTAAAAAATGAAAGGTAAAGGCTCGATTCTGCGACCAGTATACCTCGCACTTGCGAGGTATATACGTCGCAAATGCGAGGTATATTGGTCGCAAGTGCGAGGTATATTGGTCGCAACGGTCAGCTTTTTCCTCCATTCCGCAAGGGTGCTGGGTAATAGTTTTTCGTATTCATAAACACTTAAATCTGTATTGCTATGGCAATCAAGTTCAGGATTTTCAAGCGCACTGTACTGCTTGGGAAAGACAAGGGCAAGACGAAGATCTTCGCCCAATCAGTCACAACAAAGAAGATTACCTTCAAGCGTTTCTGCGAGGAGGTGGCCGACGGCTCTACCGTAGACTCTGCTGACGTCAAGGCCGTCTTTGACCGCATGGTCAAGGTGCTTAAGCGTCACATGGCTGATGGTGAGGCTGTGGACTGCGGAGAGCTAGGCACGTTCACGCCTACCTTTGGCTCCGTGGGGATTGATGAGAAGGAGACCTTCGTAGCCTCCAAGCACATCAAAGATCCAAAAGTCTCCTTCCGTGCTAAGCCCGACTTCAAGGACCTCTCTGGCGTAAGTTTTGAACGTATTTCCGAAGAGGAAGAAGCCGCTCGCAAGGCTTTGGCTGAGAAGAAAAAGGGTAAAAAGAAGCCCGGCGGTGGCAGCGAGCCTGGTGGCGGAGGCGTTGGCATCTAGTCACAAACTCTTCCCTCGAGGTTGCTCGCCCAAGACAAACGCTACGGCGGGCAACCCTCGACGGGAAAATCAAAGAAGACAATGAACCCAGGTATATTCTTGTTCCTTTGCTCCTCTTTCTCCAGCGTTGCTCCCCTCTTCAAAGAGGCTTGCCCCGCAGAGCTACAGGGAAAGGTCGTCACATTCATCCCTACAGCCAGTAACCCTGAGTCGTACAAGGCGTACGTCAAATCGGGACAAAAGGCATTGGAGAAGTTTGGGCTGAAGGTCGAACCTTTGGATGTCGCAGAGGCTTCTGCCGAAGAGATTGAAGCCTCTCTTTCTCGGGGAGACCTCATCTACGTCTCTGGAGGGAATACCTTCTACCTCCTTCAGGAGCTCCAACGTAAGGGAGCCGATAAGCTTATCCTGAGAGAGATTGAGGGTGGGAAGCCTTATATAGGTGAGTCTGCAGGGACGATGATTCTTGCCCCAAGTATCGAGTATGTTCAGCTTATGGACAAGGCTAGTGTGGCACCTGAACTAACCTCTTTCGCTGCCCTAGGAGTCATTTCTAAATACCCTCTCCCTCACTACAAGAGCTTCCCCTTTGCGAAAGTAGGAGAGAAGATTATCGCTACCTATGGCGAGAAGCTCCCTCTCGTGCCAATCACAAACCATCAGGCAATCATCGTCCGAGGAAATGACCTTACGGTCGTGACTAAAGAATAATAAGGAAGCCATTCAAGACTTATGGCGATACGATTTCAATACAACAAGACCTCGCTGCAACAGCAGGAAAAGGCGCTGAAAATGCGCGTACGCACCTTGCCTACTATTAAGGCTAAGGAAAGCGCCCTCAGACAGCAGGTCAAGCATACGAAGATGGAGGTCGAGCGTCTGGAGGCACGCCTCGAGGAAGAGCTACGTGGCTACCAGGGAATGGTACGACTATGGGGCGAATTTGACCCCAGTCTCATTACCGTGCAGAGCGTTGAGCTCTCGATGAAGAAGATCGCTGGTGTCATGCTCCCCGTGCTGGGTGACATCCACTACGAGATACGTCCCTTCAGCATCTTCAATGCTCCCAGCTGGTGGGCTGAAGGTATTGAGTTGCTCAAGACCCTTGCCACCGTGGGCATAGAGGCAGAATTTCAGCGACTAAAGATGGAATTCCTCGACCACGCTCGTCGCAAGACCACCCAGAAGGTAAACCTCTTCGAGAAGGTACAGATACCTGGCTATCAAGACGCCATCCGAAAGATTAAACGCTTCCTCGAGGACGAAGAGAGCCTCTCGAAAGCGTCACAGAAAATCATGCGCTCCAACATGGAGCGTCGTGCCCAACAGGAAGGAGGTACTGTGCTATGATACAGCCAATGAATAAGTATGCTTTCCTCGTCTTCCACAAAGACTACGAAGCATTTCTTGAGAAGCTACGTACGCTGGGTGTCCTGCACGTCAAGGAGCAAAAGAATGCACGTGAGGTCGATGCTCTGCGTGCCATAATCTCCGAGCGAGCACATATCACAGAGACTCTGCGCTCGCTGCGTCCTTACACCACCGAGGAGCGTGCTTCCTCGCCCAACCTCTCTCAGAATGAGGAGGCAGGACGTGCCCTCATCGCAGAGATAGAAGGCGAGCTACAGCGCCTCGCCTTCCTAAACGAGACTCTTACGTCGTTTCGTGCCGAGGCTGACGATGTGCGTCCCTGGGGAGCGTTCGATGTCTCTGCACTCACTCGCCTTGAGGGGGCAGGCTACGCCCTTAGCTTCTTCACCATACCCCTAGCTCGCTTTACCGAGGCCTTCCAGAGCGTACATGACGCCCTTCCCATTGCCGAGCAAGCTGGTAAGCAGTATTTCGTCCTCCTTCATCACTCGTCAGATGCCCCCTCCCTGCCTGATGCAGAGCAGGTGGCACGCCCCAGCCGGAGCGTTGCGGAGCTGGAGACGCTCCTAGAGAGCACCGAGGAGGAACGAGACCACTTGATCCAGAGCCTCACCGAGCGCACCCAGCATTGGTTGCCTGAGCTAGAGGCGTACGATACATTCCTAGAGAACCGCTTTACCTTCGGTAGTGCACAGCTTCAGGCCGATCGCCTGATGGATGAGCGGCTCTTGGTGCTCGAAGGCTTCGTCCCCGCTAGTGAAGCCGAGCAGTTCGAGCTAGCGCTGGAGCAGGCTGGCTACTGCTACCGTCAGGTAGAGTTTGACCCTGAGAAGGAGCGTGTACCCATCCAACTGAAAAATAATTCCTTTACGAAGAGCTTCGAGTTCGTTACTGGGCTTTTCTCTCTGCCTAACTATCAAGAGATTGACCAAACGTACTTGATTGCGCCGTTCTTCATGCTCTTCTTCGGTATGTGCTTCGGCGACGCAGGCTACGGGCTGATTTTATTCTGCGTCTCCACGTACTTTAGGCTAAAGAGTAAAGACGCAGATACGAGCCTGCTTGCTCTCGGGCAGTGGCTCGGAGGGGGAGCGTTTGTCGTTGGTCTCTTGATGGGTGGTATCTTCGGTATCTCCCTGCCTTGGGCCAGTGACAAGAACTATATCTTCAGTCAGGATAACCTGATGATGGTTTCTATTCTCATAGGGATCATCCAAGTACTGCTTGGGAAAACAATCGGAGCTTACAAGAAAGGTCGCCAACTTGGCTGGAAGCATTCGCTCGCGGGCTATGCGTGGGTGCTGCTACTGATAGCGCTGGGGCTGATCTACGGTCTCCCCAAGGCAGAGATTGTCCTACCTCCGGCAGTGAACTATGTCCTGTACGGTGTGGCTGGCCTTGCGGTGCTCGTGGCTTTCTTCTATAATAGCCCGGGTAAGAATCCATTCGTAAACTTAGGCTCTGGACTCTGGACGACCTACGAAACGGCATCAGGTCTCTTGGGTGATTCGCTCTCCTATATACGTCTCTTCGCTATCGGGCTGACGGGCGGTATCCTAGGTAGTGTCTTCAATCAGCTAGCCCTGTCCTGCGTACCTGCTTCGGGTAGCGGAGCATCCGCCGTGAGCTACGTTGTGGGCTGGCTAGCTGCCCTACTGATCCTACTCTTTGGGCATGGTATCAACTTCGGTATCGCTATGATCGGTGCCTTCGTCCATCCGCTACGTCTGACCTTCGTTGAGTACTATAAGAATAGTGAATTCGAGGGCGGAGGTAAGCCTTACACTCCCTTTAAGAAGAAATAAAATAGCAACATAAAACCATATTAATTTAAGTAGAATCATGAATGAGATGTTATCTTTCCTCGGCATTGCGCTGATGGTAGGTTTGACGGGTATCGGAAGTAGTATCGGTGTAACGATTTGCGGTAACGCAGCAGTCGGCGCCATGAAGAAGAACCCCGATTCCCTTGGCCAATATATTGGGCTCTCTGCGCTGCCAAGCTCGCAGGGTCTCTATGGGTTCGTAGGCTTCTTTATGGCTAAGAGTGCCCTCGATAAGCTTTTGGCTGCCGGTGCAATCACACCATTCACAGCATGGGCTATCTTCTTTACTGGTCTGATCCTAGGCGTCGTAGGTGCCTACTCGGCGATACGTCAAGCACAGGTTTGTGCCAATGGTATTCAGGCGATTGGTAATGGAGAGAATGTGTTTAGCGCTACGATGGTGATGGCTGTCTTCCCTGAGCTATACGCAATCCTTGCCCTTCTAGTGACAATCCTGACGGTACTGTCGCTCTAAGAGCCTCCTCCCCCAAAAAGCGCAAGGCGATGCAGTTATCTGCATCGCCTTGCTTTGTTTTATGCTTTAGGGCAGCTTAGCTCAGTCTCTAGGAGTACTTTAGGCTGTCCTAGTTTGCTTGTGGGACTATTCGTCTTCTTCCCACTCACCGAGGCTTCCGTTTGCGGAGAAGTTAATCAGCAGATTTAAGCCATTACGTAGCTTAATTGCCTCTGCCTCGGGGCGCTGATAAGCCTGTTGCTTTGTTCCGTTTTCCATATACTAGTTATCTGTACGCTTGAAGAATTTCACAATACTGTATAGCTGGTGTGCTGTTCCCCAATCTGCCACTACGGCATTGTTTAGGATACTGAACGCACCAAAATATCCATCCTTAGCGATGTAGTCCGCCACGGTACCTCCACCCCATGTCGTGCTCTTTTGGGTAGCCTTATCGGGCGTAACACCAACTTCAGCAACGCCATAGAAACGAATCTGTCGTGTCACAGCACCACTGCTATTGAAGACGTTGCTTGTGGCTAGCTCCTCTGCACTTGAGATATCTAGTACACCAACGGGAGCACATGTGATGATAAGTCCACCACCGCCCTGGGCGAGGGTATAGCGGAAGGCAAAGCGATTATCGTTCGAGAGCTCAGCATTGAAGTCTGTCTCTAGCGTTGTTCCTGTTGTAGCATAAGCCAGTACATAGAAAGATTGTCCAGGCTGAAGGTCAGCGTTTGTCTGAGGGTTATAGGTCTGATAAGCGACAGAAGCCTTGTAGTTGTTTACTTGCACTGCAACTACCCCATTCTTTACTCGTTCGTATTGCTGTGGGGCAATTCGGTTCGGTGCAAAGAGGATGCTATTCCACTCATGTCGGTTAGGTAGGTGCCACTGAGTTGCTCCCGTCTTAGGGAAGGTGTGGTTGTCTCTTGTGTACTTACCTCGTATATAGGCAGCCTTGAAGTAACCTACCTTATCTGTACATTATAAGTTGAGAGGTTGCTGTAGTTGTAGTTGGGGAGGTCGACAAAGTCGGTCTCCTGATAGTTTAGGACGTCCTCAGAGAGTAAGCTTAGGGGGTTCGCAATCCGAGTGCGATACAGCGTAATCTCTGCGTTATAGAGCTTACCATTCTCGTAGTTTGGTGTCGTCTTGGTCAGCTTCATCTTACTATAGAGGCGACCTGCAGGAGCATCCTTAGCAATAAGGTCAAGTTTATAACTGTTCTCGTTCGTGGGGAGTGTTGGCACCCAGAGGATGACAGACTGGTCACTCTTTGAGTTGGCTATCCTAATTTCCTTAGAGAGCGGGAAGGTTTGTTTTCCTTCATAATCCTCACGGGTTAGGGTTTTTGCCGTAGCATTAAGGCTAGCACCCTTAGCGATGAACTTACTGCTCGTCAGCCCACTAATCGTAACATCATAAAACGTTTTATTTGTCATCTTCACCCGCACGAGGTGTCCATAGGGCTTAAAAATCTTTGTCTCCGTCTTGGGTACCCAGAAGCCACTTACATTTCGACCAAGCTTTACGTCCATGATGTAAGGGACGTTGAGCGTAGCAGCTTCTGTCTCAGAGAAAACCTTAATCTGATTTCCTGGTGAGTAAGAAGAGGAGAGTGAAAGGCTATTAGGTGTTCCTGTGGCGTCACCTAGCACTGCGATGAGGCGAAGGTTGTTGGGGTTAGAGACTACAGCTGTAAAGTTGATGTTTTCATTACACTTGAGGCTCTTCCCATCATCACTGACGTCCCAATCATGCTTTTTGCTGTATAGCAGATTGTTCCCCTCATAGATGCAGGTGAATACAGACACCTTAGACTTACCCTCAAGGGTGTACTTTACCTTTCCAGAGGAGAGTTTATAGTCCATAGCACGAGCTGTAGCTCCTTCATCGACTTGTGCTGTGAGATCTAGCTGAAGATTGTACTGCTGGGGCTTCTGCTGCTCTTCATTCTTGTTACATGAGGCAAGTGCAAAGAGCATAGCTAGAGCCAGTAGGGTTCTTTTCATTCGCTGTTTACTTTGATGTTTAATAGAGACACAACTATCAGGAAGGTACATTAGACTAAGAATGTACCAGCCCCTAGGTGGTCAAGAAATAAGAGAAAGTGTACTATAAAGTGTGAAGGAGTTTAGTTTACAAGAGCATTGCTCTTACTCTCTTCGCCTGCAAAGATACAAAAAAGATTCCGAGTTTTATTTATGTTTTACAAAAGCAATAGACTTAGCCATGTGTTCTTCGGAATTGAGGTGACCAGGGGCTTGGTATCCTCTGTGACTCGCTATTGGAGGAGTTGGGAAAAAAAGACGGATTAGATGTGACCTCTGAGCTTCTTGTTTGAGTTGTTGTAGCCCCATAGTCAGGGTAATATAATCGGTGCCTTAACAGAGATGTGCTTGTCTACAACTGAGCTCCAAGAGGAATGGGCTGAGGAAAAGATGTATAACGATACGCCCCATAGTCACAAGGTCGGACTATGGGGCGTATCGTTGAGGTTCCTGGCGGAGTTATCCTAGTCGCTGTTATGTGATTCGAAATCAAAGGGGTGGATTGAAGTCTCTCAGATTGAATGAATACGAGGAATAGGGGGATTCTCAAGGCTTTCTTTATAAGATTATCTTAAAAATTTGCGACCCTATTTGCGACCCTTCTTCTTCTCGTGAGCCAGCTGTCTTGCTGTGGTAGTCTATCCCCAAGAAACCTTCTTAGAATTGTCAATCACGGGCTATCCTATTACTTAAGTTCTCTATAGGAACTTGCTTGCAAGAGCCACTTCTACCAGAGTCTATCTAATGGATGCCTTTGACTTTGCCCGTAAAGAAAAATCAGGGATTATTCTTTTACTTTCAAGTCAAATCTTCTACTTATAAACTCTCTATGGGTTAGATCAGAAAAGTAGAAGAAAGATCCACTAATACCAAGATATCAATCATCTATTTCTCATAATAGTGTTAGGCTATATTATCAAGAGAACCTGCGTATTTTTTCCCTTTATTATTACGTGACATCTCTCTTTTGACCTTATTTATTCGACTCCGTGTGATGTTGAGAGCTTGCTTCGATAGTGAGCTACCAAAGAGAGTCCTCGTGACAAGAGGGAAGTTTTCAATCTTCCACCCAAAGTCTTTTCTTCCCGAAGAGAGATAGCGATATACATCAAGGGATAATCCCACTTTTCGGGAGGCGGCATTTTGGCTACTCCTGTGGGTCGCAAGAGAGATTATGCTTTGAAGTTGAGCTTTTACCTGTGCCTTGGCTTGTACTGAAAGATCATTAAAATGTCCTAGAGCAAGAAAGAGCTGCTCCTGCTTCTCAAGGTGGTCTACGATATCTCTCTCAGCTTCATTTGCTAGATATGGAGAGTTCCTATCTAGATGTGGTTGGAAGAATAACTTCTTATACTCTTTCGCCCAAACTTCGTATAAGCACCCATAGCTATCTAATAGCCCTTCTAGGATAGAGCAGTGTCCAATCTTATGGGTTTTGAATGCTTGGCGATTGGGTAGTATGAATTCTATCCGCAGCATATTTTTTGTTTTAGCTACGACAGATGCCTGCTTATCTTTTTTTCTCGGAGTGGATTTGCTTTCTACTTCCGCAAGCTTGTCATATATGCAGGCTACTTTTTGCTTCCAAGCATTTCGCTTATGAGAGCTTCTTTCTTTATCTCGATACCTATCCTTACGATAGAATGTCACAGAACCATCTCTCTGTTCTATGTCATAAGTACTATAAGCAACGAGAGTAGAGGTGAAGACTGATGCTGAGCCTCGAAGAGGAATGTTTAGCCCTAATTCACATTGGGTAATATGCCCTTGTCTTAGCTCCTCAAAACTGATCAATAGGAGCTCTGCGACTTCCTCAAAGGCTTCCTTTGCTTGCTGGATACTGAGATCTTGAGTAGAAGAAGTATCCTCAAAGTACCATTTGCGAATGCTCCCTCTGATATTCAGCCTATGGGATGGGATGTGATATCCGAGAGCTAAGGGAGCGTTGGACTTGTTAGACCTATACAAGAAATAGTTTTCCCATTCTTTCGCATTGGGGCGTAGGCTACAATTGTCAAAGCTCCCTGTAAATCCATTGAGGCTGATCTTGATGTTGTCGATCATTTCTTTCTTTTTTTAGACCATACGGAGGGGGATTTTCCCACTCTTCTTCCTATACTATATCAGAAAAGGTGCTTTACTTCATCGGTGAAATGTATTTTACTGTTCAATGAGGGTCGTAATTGGTTGGTATATAAATAAATGAAGGGAGGAATTTTTTTTCCTCCCCTCACTGCCTGTAGACTATGATGATCTCCTAGAGCCTATTTTGTCTGCTTGTATTCAATTTGACAGAGTGCTTGCATCTTCTCTTTTTCCTCCTCTGAGCCGTCATAGAGATCCTGCCAAACATGCCTGAGGCTTATGCGGTGTCTATTTTCGCCCCAATTCTCTTGCTCTTTGCTAAATAGATAGTTCGCAAATACCACACACTTTGTATTGTGCTTAGATAGAGTTAAAAGTTTCTTCTCCTTTTTCTCAATCAGGCTTGTGTTATTGCTTGTTGTTATCTGGGCAAGTATCTCTGTATCTCCATACGATATACCCCATATATCTACTATATGAGTTGTTCCTCCATACATAGGGGCAGGTCGTAAAAGATATAGGTCATACGCTTCCGCATGTTCAGATGTGAGCCACAATTTGCACATATCTTCTGTCGCCTCATCGGATAGGAGGCTGTAGTGATATGGGTACACAATACCATAGTAGGCTCTATAAACAGCCTGCCGTTTTCGCTGATTAACTACATGGTGTATAGTCCCACTATTGGGACTTAGATTCTTAAGTATCGGATAATCTGCTGGGTTAAGGCTGGCATGGAGCATGCCCCAACGAGGGGTACAATAGACACTCTTTAGCTTGAAGCAGTAGAGTCGGTAGCCTTCGTATTGTTCAACATAAAACTCTGTACCCTGTTTAATAAGTCCAATACGTAGATCTTGATGCCCTTTATAGGAAGCTACAACAAGAACATCCTGCTCCTTGACCCTATTGGCTAGACTAATGAAGTCCTGGATGTATTTGCCTTTCTTAGGTCTAGCCATACTTTTTCCTGCAACAAGCATGTCGAAGTACTCTTGGTGACCTTCATCATTACCCGTCTGGGCATAGTCTTGTACACAGATAGAGACTATAGCCTCCTTATGTAAGCGATCTGTATGCAGAGCTTGCTTGTCGGTATAGTTAGTGTACCATACGTAGACAGGCTCATCGAAAAGAGGGGATTGTAGCCATATAGCCTCTGCCTGCTTGGTCGCAAAAGCAAGCACCCGCTCTCTCCAAGCCTTGTCATTATCTTTGAGTAACTCTGTATCTTCTGCTGGGAAGTACTTCTTTGCTAAAGCTAGCTCGCTATGTCTGTGTGTGGATGCATCCCATATTTGAGGATTCAGATGTCCCTCGATATGAGGTGGGAGGTTATAGGATTTTGCCTCTTTAAGTAATTTAAGTGTGGTTTGCTCCCACGAATTGTATAGACCCTGATAGCTCCAAGAGCTAGTGCTTGTAGCTAGCTCAAGCCTGCTGTCTATGTCTATTATGCGATGATAGATGGACCCCCGGTTCCTTGGCTCGAGTAAAGGGCGGTAGGGAGGGCGTTCTCCTATGTCTGCGAGGAGCTTCTCGCGCATAGAAAAGCATTTAGAGAGTATTCCTTCTAGTGTGTCTGCGTATTTTTCAAAGGATAGTCTGCGTATTTTTTTCCAATGTTCGTGTGATTTGATGAAATCTAGCAGGTCTACGATATCTCTATCTGTCTTATCCGCATGATATCTATTATGCACACGTAGCATCACGTCAAAACCGACAGAAAGGAGTGTGCTATGTACAGCATTATAGCGCTCAAATCCTTTGGGTGCTTGCTTCTCTGTTAGGTATCGGTAGGCTTCATCTTTGATATGATAGCCAGCCCAAACTAGATGAGCTAATGTGAGTATCCGTTCATCCTGGGTGATGCTATGTGCCTCATGGCAAGAGTCTTCAAATAGAGCTTTGGGATTAACCGTAAGTCCTAATGTCTCAAATGCGTTAGAGCTTCTCATTTCGTTCAGAAACCTCTCTAGATAGCCACTGAGAGAAAATAGAGTTCACCTAAAGAAAAGTGGGCTACCATCCGCTCTCATCAGGTATCGCCAAACACCTAAGCATACGCAGACAGAAGCCCACCCTATACGAGGAGCATCTGTACCTTGATATGCTTTACGAGAATTTGGCGATTTCGATGAGCAAGGCACTTCTCTAATATGTCGCCCCGTAGGGCTTCAACAAAGGTAACGCAAATTATCCAATGGAGATATTAGAGTTGCACTCTTGTATGGGTGGGCTTAGTTAGATGATTGAGAGTCTATCCTTGTGTGTCTTAGCTTGTCTTTCTGTCCATTTCTGATATCTTCCCGTTATTGTTGTAGATGAATGTCCCAGGATGTTGGCGATAAAGTACTCCGAGATGCCCTTTTCTGCCAAAAGGGTTGCTAGTGTTCTGCGAGCTGTATGGAATGTGATATGTTTGCCTATCCCTAAGTGCTCTGCTGCATCTTGAAGATACTTGTTTATCTTATTTTGATTGCGAAAGGGGAAGATAAACTCATCTGAGATTTCCTTTAGCTCTTCTCCCCCAGGAGAGTATATTTTGAGTAATAGATAGGCACGATCAGGCAGTGGGATTATGACCTCTTTTCCAGTTTTCTTTGTTTGTAGCTTTAGGATCCAGGATTGTTCATCTGAAATATCGATATTTCCCCATCTTAAGGATGTAGCATCACTAATCCTCAAGCCTGTAAAGCAAGAGAATATGAAAATCACCAAAGAATTAAATCGATTCTCTCCATCTTCCGCCAAATCATACTCCAAACCAAACGTGCAGAGATCTAGGAATTTAAGAAATTCATCCTCTGTGAGGTATACATCATTTTGCCGTTCTTTGGGAAGCTTAAATGCTTTCTCCTTAATGGGGTTGGGTAAATCTACTCCTAAAGCTTGTATGTAGCTTATGACGGAAGAGATACGTTTAAAGTGATTCTTTCGAGCTCCGGGAATATCACCCTTGCCATCTTTTCTTGCTTTGGAGAGTAGATAGCTATCGAATCGCTCCAAAAGAGATAGAGAGATATCCCCTATTTTAATCTCTGATTTGAATCCCTTGAGAGCCCAAAGTGTAGAGTGGTAGCCTCTTCTTGTGCTATTTGACAATGAGCCCCTATCCATGCCCGTACGTACATACTCCTCCCAGTAATCGTAGAAAGAGCTACTCTTTCTTGGTGGTTGGAGGTTATCTCCCTTTATGATCCTATCAAGATCATCCTTGGTAAGTTCCTGCTGAGTAATGAATGCTTGCTCTAGGCATAAGTCGATACGAGCTTTTTCCTTTTGTATTAAAGCGTCATTAAGCACGTTCCTTGACCTCTTTAGCTCGTCATCCCACTCTCCCTCTTGCACTGAGATATTAAGGCTGTATTTCGGCTCTAATGTGCCCACGCGCTTAAATCTCACGTATAGGGGGATGCTCCCGTCCTTTCTCTTCTTGTCTTTGGGTAAGAATAGTGTTGCCCGTTGTTTCTTGATTATTGCCATTCTCTATCACTGAATATCAGACTAAGATAGCACTATTGCTCAAATCAAGAGCTAAATGTCTCTATATCCTTGGCTAGCTCTTTAGCTATTGATAGATTGTACTTGAGATAGCGCTGGGTCATATCTACCGACTTATGTCCAAGGTATTTCGAGATCTTGTATATATCCACGTTGTCTATTACGAGTAGGGTTGCAAAGGTGTGTCTAGAGCTGTGATAGGTTATGTGTTTGTCTATCCCAATGAGCTTAGCATATTTCCTTAGTGCTTTGTTGAAGGTTGGTTCTGCAAACCATTTGAATACTTTCCCAATACCTTTTGTCTCCTTTAGCCTCTCTTCTAGTATACGCTTCGCAAGGGGGAAGATTGGTGTTATGACTTCATTCTTGGTTTTTATCATCGTTTTGTGGATGATGCCATTTTCAAAGTCTATGTCCTTCCATTCTAAGTCCAAAGTATCTGAGAAACGTAGCCCACAGAAACAAGAGAATTGATACATCTGTAGTACATTGTAGTCAGTGCTATCTTTCTCAAGAGATAGAGTAGCATCTCTTAGCTTCTGTAGCTCATCTTTATTGAGGTAAACTTCTCTCGCATTTGATTGAGCGATCTTAAACCACTTGTAAGGATTCTCAATAGGAATACGATGTTTCTCTATATCTAGAAGAACTGTACGTATGTTCTTGTGTTTGGGGTTTCTTCCTCCTGCAGAGTTTCCATTAACGTCTCTCATATAGGCATCGAACTTCTCTATAAAGTCCAGGGTGACATCACAGATACGCACTTTGTCTCGAAATGCTTTTAGGACATTGTAGGTTGTGAGGTAGACACGTATCGTTTCTTTATTGAGTCCTTCTTTGCGTCTCCTTTCTACGTAGGATAGGTAGTATTCATAGAAGGATCTTTGCTCTGGCTTGGCTTCCTCCTTCCCTTTGTAAAGGCTTCGAACGAGATTTATAGATAGCTCTTTCCCTTCGAGGATGGCATTGTGTATGGCTAACTCAAGCTCGAAAATCTGCTTGTCAAGAATAAGTCGTAGACTTTTTTCTTTGACCTCTTTGTGCTTATCATCCCAGTCGTCGGGGCGCACATCAAACCCTGTTGAGAAGCGTATCCCCTTATCTCGCACCCGTACCCGAAGATCTATAGGGTATTTACCATTCTTTTTTATAGGCTTATCCTTGCGGATGGACTTACTGATAGTGTATTCTGACATTCTTACTTGCTTTTGAATGATCGTATTCCATACACTAAGTTCGGTAATTGTCAGGAAATAAGCGTGATATGTCCGTTTGAAGGAAGAGGTATAAAGGTAGAAGGCTACATTAGGTTTGTTTAGCCGTGTGGAGAGTGCTATTGAGAGAAGACTTCGTGATGAGCTAAAATGGGATGGTATTTTTTCCCCTTATAAGGTGAAATAATCAGCGTGTGCATCTAGAGGTGAGGCGTGCACAAGTTGGAATGAGAGGGGGAGGTTACGACCCTATTTGCGACCCTGTTATTATAAGAGAACTCCGAAACCCTTTAGAATCAAGGATTTTGGAGCTTTATTTGAGGTTCCTGGCGGATTCGAACCGCCGTAAACGGTTTTGCAGACCGGTGCCTAGCCACTCGGCCAAGGAACCCTATGCTGTGGCTTTGAGGTGCAAAGTAAGGAAAAACCTTTTGTATACGCAAATGTAGTGAATAAATGGAGGTGGTAACTTCTAAAAATCAAACTCTTATGATAGAATAACTCTCCCTCAAAAATACCCTTGTAGAGAGTTACCATAACTCGCTTTTACGACTTACCATAACTTGCTCTAACGAGTTACCACAACTCTCTAAAACGAGTTACCATAAGTCGTTGAGACGACTTATGGTAACTCGTCATGCCCCTCCGACTTATGGTAACTCACTGCTCTGCTATTCGGTGGTTATAATACTGACTTACATGGGTTTAAGTGAGTGTTCCATCTGTGGAGAATTTATTACAGTGAGCGGGGCTTTACCGAGCGAAGAGAAGAGGCTCCGCTGTGGGGCGCTGAGGCTGTAGCTTCCCATCGCGATAGACACATTGTCCATTGAGGTAGGTTCGCACAATGCTATGGTTAAACGTGTGTCCTTCGAAGGGAGACCAACCACACTTGGAGATAATGTTCTCCTTAGTCACTGTATAGGATGTATGTGGATCTACGAGCACGAGGTCGGCGTAGTAGCCTTCCCTGATGTAGCCCCTCCCCTGTATAGCAAAGAGCTCTGCGGGTTTATGTGACAGGCGATCAATGACTACCTCTCGGGTGAAGAGACCTTGCTGAGCCAGGTCAAGCATGGCTATGAGAGCGTGTTGTGTCAAGGGGCCACCACTGGCTGCTGTGAGGCAATTACCTTCCTTCTCAGAGAGGAGGTGAGGGGCGTGATCCGTTGCGAGGACATCAATCTTACCTGATTGCACTGCCTGACGTAGGGCATCACGGTCGTGCCGGGTCTTGACTGCCGGATTCCATTTAATTCTATTCCCTAGCCGGGCATAGTCTTCGTCAGTGAAGATGAGGTGATGCACGCAGGCCTCAGCTGTAATCTTTTTCTCTCGTAAGGGAATATCGTCTCTGAAGAGAGAGAGTTCACGCTCTGTCGAGATATGTAGGATATGTAAGCGACTCCCCAGGCGGGTTGCCAGCTCTACTGCTTCACTCGATGAGCGGTAACAAGCCTCTGCACTCCGTATCAGTGGATGGTAGTGGATATCCAGATGATCAGCACCGACGGTCGCTAGGTAATGCTCTTTGTTAGCTTGGATGATGTCTTCTTTCTCGCAGTGCGTGGCGATAATGAGGTCAGTCTCTGAGAAGATACGCTCTAGGGTACTAGGATTATCCACGAGCATGTTCCCCGTGGATGAGCCTAAGAAGAGCTTGATACCAGGTGTGTGAGCTCGGTCAATGAGCTTTAGCTCGTCTGCGTTGTCATTCGTACCTCCAAAGAAGAAAGAATAGTTGGCCCATGAGGTTTCGGCTGCACGCTGCATCTTCCACTGCCAGGCCTCTAGACTCGTTGTCGGGGGCTTGGTGTTGGGCATCTCCATGAAGGACGTTGTCCCTCCAGCAATAGCAGCACGACTCTCACTCTCGATGGTGGCCTTGTGCGTTAGCCCTGGTTCGCGGAAATGTACTTGATCGTCAATGCAACCTGGTACGAGGAGTAGCCCTTCTCCTTGCACAAGGTCATCTACCTCTCGCAGAAGTCCCTCTGGGTAGGTATCCTTGCCTTCATATATATTGGAGATGGTAGCCCCTTCAATAAGAACTGAGGCAACGTAGCTACGCCCTTCATTGACGAGCGTAGCGTTTTGTATGAGCTGTCGCATAAGTAAAAGATTGATGAGCTATGGGGAAGGAATGATATAGAGAGCCTAGGGTGAATACGACTAGAAAGGATAACCAATACCAAAGTGCAGTGCCACAAGATCACTTAGCTTTTGATAGGTAATCACCCAAGGGCGGTTATTTTCCGCTTGAGGATCATATAGCTTAGAGCCGAGGTCAAAACGCAAGACAAAGTAATCAAAGTCCCAACGCAAGCCTAACCCTGTGGCAAGAGCAATCTCCTTATAGAACGTACGCCACTTGAAGTCACCCTTGGGCTGGTTTTCGTACGGACGTATCGTCCAGATGTTACCAGCGTCCGCAAAGAGTGCTAGTTGAACTGGCCCTAGGATGCGCATGCGGTACTCGGCACTGAGCTCGAGGCGGATGTCGCCCACTTGGTCAAAGATTGACCTGCTGGCAGAGCGTGGCATGCTACCAGGACCAAGGCTTCGGGCACCCCAACCGCGTACGCTGTTTGCTCCCCCAGCGAAGTAGCGAAGATCCACAGGAACAAACTGACTATTCCCATAGGGTACGGCTATAGCCAAACCTAGATGGTAGGCAACGGCATTACCTTCACCGAGTTTCCTTAGCCCACTATAGTCAAATTCTCCTTTTACAAACTGTGCAAAGTTTGTCCCGAAGAACTTGTATGAATCGTATCCGTCTCGCTCTCTACCCAGAGCCTCGGAGAGTCCGTAGAGCAATGCTCCAGAGGACTGTAGATACAGCCTAAGGTTGTGTACCCACGGAGAGGAGGAAAGACGATAGTCATTCAGCGAGTTGTAGCGCAGGAGGTAGGAGGCCCCCAAGACGAACTGATCCCGATAGTTCAAGATCTGAGTAATGAGGGGCATCGACTGACGGAAGCTCTCATTGACATAAACGAAGTGGAGGAAGTCTAAATCCAGCACTTTGAGGTGGTGACGATAGGCAGGTGTATAATGGCTATGCCAGCTATAGCCCCATTCGAGGGAGAAAATATCCCTACTGAACTCTGGACGACCATGGTAGTCATAGCTCACTTTGAGATTGGTAGCTGACTGGTAGTTTGAGGGTCCTCGGGAATTGAGGAAGGGAACTAATAGCCTTGGGAAACTTAAAGAGCTCTCTATCCCATAGCTGTAGTGGTCATCCACACGGCTACTGAAGGCCTCATAGCCTCCTCGTAGCTGGAGCTGGAACTGCTCCCCCCCAGAGAATAGGTTGTTGTGCTGGAACGTCAGTGAGGCACTAACACCGAGGTTCCCGGAGGAATTCGTGCCAACGATGTCACCACTGAGGCTCTTACTCGGCTCGGGGGCAGTAATGATATCACAGTTGAGGAGTGTGGAATCCCCTCGAAGTGAGTCTATATAGTAGCGTAGGGAGATGTTCCTCAGTGGGGCTAGGTCGGAGAGTGCTGCATAGGTGCGAGAGGTATTCTGCTGGCTGTAGAGTGTGCCAGGGCGCACCCAGATGCGGTGTGCTAATTCGCCTGGTCGTATGTAGTGATTGGGGTCGATGGAGAAGGCAATGCCCCCTAGGCTATCTTGTCTGAAGGGACGTTCGCGTTCGCTACCCTCGTGCTTGAAGCTGACTTGACCGATGCGGTACACTTGCTGAGGGACGGAGATTGTCTTGCGTACCCAAGCGTTCTTTATCTCAAGTGTATCCACTTCGTAGCGCACACTATCGGAGGAGAAACTGTAATAGCCTCGGTTCATCAGGATCTGGGAGATGCGCTCACGTTCACGTTGCATGTTTTGCGGCGAAAGTACAGATCCTGGAGAGAGGTGTGAGGTATAGCTCTCGCCACGGAAGAGCCTCATCTGATGAAGACTGTCCTTAGGGTAGAGTAGTGCCTTCGCAAGGCTATCGGTTAGTACCTCCTCTTCATGCCCGACATAGAAGAGCGGGCCAGGCTCGATGTGGTAGTGGAGCTTGGCTTTCTTATAGGCAGATGTATCTACTTCCAGTGTCGTTTGGGCTTTGAGGTAGCCCGCATTGTACATGGCAGCCGTAAGGTTAGCTCGTCCAAACTCTGCCTCTTGCTCGCTGTACAAGACAGGTGGATCCCCCCATTTACGTAGCTGCCTATTTAGGAAGCTATTGCTCTTCGGGTTGCTTAGGCTATATACACCGAGCGTCCATTTGAATAATCCGAGTATTCGGGTATTGGGCTGCTGCGTTAGGTACAGCTCTAGATCCCCCAATTGCTCTCGCTCGTAGGGTGTCAGTGAGTCGATCTGGATCTTCACTGAGGAGAGTAGGTAGCTCCCATCTGGCACATGCCTAGCCGTGGAGCAGGCAGAGGTGAGGATTAAGAGGAGAAGAGCAAGTGTAGCGTATCTATAATTCTTCATCAAAGCTTCCATATCTTCCAAGCTTCATCCGCCTGGATGTAGAGCATCTCTAGTCCGTCCTTGATCCGAGCCCCCCTCTGCTGAGCCTCTTGGAGGAAGGCCGTGGGGGAAGGATTGTAGATCAAGTCGTAGCAGAGGTGCTGATCTGACAGAGCCTCATAGGGTAGGGGAAGGAGCTCTCCGGGACAAAGTCCAACGGGGGTGGCATTGATCCACAGCCGACATTCCTTGGCTAGTCCTCCTCGGAGCTCCTCATAGGCGATCATCCCTTGGCGAGGGTGACGGCTGACCTGTTGCCCCTCTAACCCAAGTAAGGATAAGGCACGAAGTACAGCCGAGGCCGCCCCTCCACTCCCGAAGACTAATGCTCGTGGCCTCTGCCCACCTAGCCAGGTAAATAGGGAACGTCTGAAGCCCTCCACATCCGTGTTATAGCCGTAGACCTGAGTCTGACCTGTGGCGCTTCGTCTGATCCGAAGGACGTTGGTCGCTTGTAGTGCCTCTACGTCTGGGCTTGGGACATCCACGTAGCGAAGAACCTCTCGCTTGTAGGGGAGCGTGACATTGAGCCCACAGAGATCGGGCTCTCGGGCGAGCAGGCTGGGAAGCTCCTCGATCGAGGCAAGCTCATAGGGTAGATAGCTCGCATCAATCCCCTCACGAGCGAAGAAGTCCCCAAAATATCCAGGGGAGAACGAGTGGGCAAGTGTCCGGCCTATCAGGCCGTACTTGCGCCCCGAGCCTCGGGGGGATTTGCTCTGGTGATCCTGTCCGCTCTGTGGTGCCATCAGCTCTGTCTATGGAACAAAAATACAACAATTCATATCTTGCTCCCTCAGCCAACGTGCCCAGCACAGGCTTTGGGGGCTCATGACGGAGCTTTATGTCAGGGCTCTGAGCAACATCTCCCGAGGTATACCCGTAACCTCTCTGTAGTTTTCCCCGTAACCTCTCTGGAGGTACCGAGGGTACCTATGAAGAGGTTTCCTCGGTACCTCTAGAGAGATTGTGGAGAGATGTATAAGAGGACGGCATAGAACGACTACCGCTGGTGAACCTTGCCCTTGGGGGGAGGTGCACCAGCGGTAGGTTGGGAGCCTTCGGGGGAAGGTCTCCTTATGAGATAGCGAAAGGGAAGAGTCGCCTTAGCCTCTAGGATGATAACCCTATTCCTCGATCGTGCGGGTCAGATAGAGGTAGACGGGATAGTGGTCGCTATAGCCACCTTGGAAGCGACCCGAGGAGAAGGTACGGAAGGGATAGCCCTTGAAGTGCCCCGTCTTTTGCGTGAGGAAGTCCGCACTGTATATATAGGCATAGTCCCCACTCTTCTTGTCTTGTAGGAGATGGAGAGAGGTGTCAGCTCCACCGATGAGGTTAGCAGTCACCACAAGGTTATCAAATAGATTCCATACATCACGATAGGCGAGTGTGCCACGGCCTGATGCATGGATCTTAGCCATAGGATTATAGAGGTCTTGTGGGGCGAGATCCTCAGGAGTTACCTTGGCCTTTAGTCCCTGCACGACGCTGGCAGAGGTAGGATCGTCGTTGAAGTCCCCCATGAGAATGACCTTGTGTGCAGGGTTGGCCTGCAGTAGGGAGTCTGTGACGCTTCGCATCACTTGCGCTGCCTGCATACGCCGACGTAGCGATATTTGTTCGCCACCGACACGAGAGGGCCAGTGAGAGACAAGGAAGGAGACAGGCTCACCAAGAAGTAGGCCATTGACCTCAAGGACATCGCGTGTCTTGATATACTCCTCGCCCTTGAGGCGTACGGGGTGAGGACGAGCATCTAGGAGCTGGAAGTACTTAGACCGATAGAAGAGTGCACAGTCTATGCCTCTCTTGTCAGGAGAGTCAAAGTGAACGATTTCATAGCCTAGGTCACGAAGCTCTGGCTCGGCAAGTAGATCCTGGAGCACTTGGCGGTTCTCCATCTCACACAGGCCGATGATGTCAGGGCCATTCTTGGAACCTATCTGACTGATGGCATAGGCCATGTTGTGGAGCTTCTGTTTGTATTTCTCTTGGGTCCACTGGTTCTTTCCCTCGGGGAGAAAGTCTTCGTCATTGTTATCTCCATCGATGGTATCGAAGAGGTTCTCCAGATTGTAGAAAGCTACGGTAAGGCGCACCTGCTTCTTAGCTTGCGCAGAAAGGCAATGAACTGATAGACAGAGTGTGAGCAGGAGTGTGAGGAAGGATCGATTCATCTTTGTTGGAGTATTTATTTAGTGAATATCCAGTGTATTATATATCTTTATAGTTATCTTTATAGTGCAAAAGTAATAATTATCACTCGCTATAATGCTCTACTATCCTCTAGGGATGGACATTATACCTAACGTGTAGATGCATGAATAAACTTATTACCACACTCGTCTGCGCTTCCCTCATAGGGGGTACAGCCCTAGCACAGCAGGGTGGGGAGACAAAGGTCTTAGATGGTAAGAGCGGTAAGCCTATTGCTCAGGCTACGATTAGCATCTATGGACCCGTCTCGAAGCGTCTAAAGACGTCCATGGATGGCACCTATCGTCTCTCTGACCTTCCCAATGGGCGCTATACCCTTACCCTAAGTGCTGGGGGCTACGAGACCCGACAAATCGAGTACGTGAAAGACCAGTTTCACACCACCTTACCCACTGAGCTTAAACTCACACCTCTACCACAAGGGCGCGAGAGTCTCTATGATGACCTCCTCCTAACGGATGACACTGATGATGGTGAGGTCGGTACGCAGGATAAGGTAACTCTGCTGACCTCCTCCAAGGATCCCTTCCTCAATGCCTCTGGCTACGTCTTCAGCACGGCACGCTTCCGCAACAGAGGCTTCGACTCTCAGTACAGCGAGCAGATGCTCAATGGGGTAGCGATGAATGATCTGAACAGCGGCTACTCTCCCTGGTCACTTTGGGGTGGGCTCAACGATGTCACACGACTACAGGAGACCTCGCAGAGCTTTGAGCCCATAGCCTCATCCTTCGGTAACGCAGGCGTAACGAACAATGTGACGATGCGTCCCTCCATGTACGGAGCACAGCGCAGAGCGACAGCCTCGCTAAGTAACCGTACCTATACGGGACGTCTGGCCTTCACCTGGACAACAGGTGAGATGAAGGGTGGCTGGTCACTAGCCCTAAGTGCAGCCCGTAGAGCTGGCAACGGACAATACTCCTATGTTAGAGGGCAATTCTATGATGCTTGGAGCTACTTCCTCGGGATCGAAAAGAAGTTTGACGAGATGAATAGCGTGAGCTTCATCGCACTAGGTGCCCCCACCCGCCGAGGGATAGCCAGCGCCTCTACCCAAGAGGCCTACGACCTAGTTGGCTCAAACTTCTACAACCCTAATATTGGTCGTCAAGGAGGGAAATGGCGTAATGCTCGAGTACGTAGTAACCACGAGCCCATCCTACAGCTCAACCATTACTACTCCAACGCGCTATCGAACCTCCACCTACACACCACCTTCAGCTATCGCTTTGGGAAGAATGCGTACTCGGCGCTGAACTGGTATAATGCTCCAGACCCTCGCCCTGACTACTACCGCTACCTTCCCTCCTACTTCACCCGCATGGCTGACCCCAAGGATCAGGATCCCTCTGCAGCTGCTCGTTACGAGGAGCTGTGGCATACTGACCCCAACACTCGGTACATCGACTGGGATCGTCTCTATGAAATCAACCGCCTCAATCAGACGACAGTGCGTGATGCCTCTGGGCGCGTCCTTGCCACAGGTAAGAAGGCCCTCTATATGGTCGAGGACAGGCGTACAGACCAAAGGGAGTTCGCTTGGGCTACCACGATGGACTGGCTTCCCCTCTCTTGGCTCGAAGTAAACGCAGGTGGGAATGCCCGCACCAACGTCACTGAGAATTACTCTGAGGTAGCAGACCTCCTCGGGGCTGACTTCGTCCATGACATCGATAAGTTCGCCGAGCGAGACTTCGGTGGAGATCCAACCAAGAGTCAGGTAGACCTCAATCACCCCGATCGTATCGCCCAGAAGGGGGATCGCTTTAGCTACGACTACGACTCACGTATTAGCCGTTATCAAGCCTGGCTCAACCTCACCTATCGCCTTCCTAGACTAGATGCCTACACGGCACTAAGCTACACTCACACAGCTCTCCAGCGTGATGGGAAGCAGCGTAGAGGGCTATTCCCTGATAATTCCTTTGGATACTCAGACCATATTAAGTTCAATGACCTAGCAGCCAAGGCAGGGATAACCTACAAGATCACGGGGCACCACTACCTGCAGGCTAACCTCGGGTATATCGAGCAGGCTCCTACCTTCCGTAATCTCTTCATCTCTCCTCGGACACGAGACAGCTATATCAGCAACCCCAAGTCCGAGAAGATACTCACTGCGGAAGCCTCCTACCTCGTACGTCTACCCTGGCTTAGGGGGCGTGTGACGGCCTTCTACACCCACATCGCCGACCACGTGCAGAACGTGAACTTCTACGACGATACCCGTGCTTCCTTCTCAAACTATACGATTACAGGTATTGCCACTCAGCACGCAGGCGTAGAGCTTGGTCTCGAGGCTAAGCTCTCTCCTACCCTCACGGCAAATGCGGCTCTAGCTCTCGGGCAATATAGGTATGCAAATAACCCCTCCTATGTCCAGACCATCGATAACTCCAACGAGATCGTAGACCAGGACATTGTCTATTGGAAGGGGCTCAATATCAGTGGCACTCCGCAGACCGCTGCTACCCTAGGGCTGACGTACTATTCACCTTGGTATGCCAACTTCGGGATCAATGCCAACTACTTTGGTCGTAACTTCGTCTCCATGGCTCCTCTAGTACGTACCGACCGTGGTCGCAGTGCTCTGCCCGAGCGATACATCCTGCCTGAGAAGCTACAGGATGGCTTCACGGTAGATGTCTTCGCCAGCTACTCTTGGAGGATTAACTACAATACGTATCTACGCTTCAACCTCTCGGTGAGCAACCTCCTAAACAATAAGCGTCTGCCCAATAGTGGCTATGAGCAGCTACGCATACGTACGCTACGCGATGACAATGGGGTACAGCAGCTTCACCAGCCCTTCGACAGTAAGATCTCCTACGTATATGGGACGACCTTCTTCTTCAACACTTCCCTACAATTCTAAGCTTTGTGATTATGAGATCTCTAGGTAAGTATATCCTCCCACTCCTCACGCTTTGCTCTCTCTCGCTGGTGAGCTGTGAGAAGTACAACGAGGTACCCGCCCCGAGCTACAAACCTGCTACCCCAGGTCAGGAGCTTCCCCTACCTACCCATACGATCAGCCAGCTCAAGGCGCTCTATCAGCAGGGGGGAGTGACCCTCAGTAGCCCTGTCGTCGTCTCTGCCATCATGGCGTCTGATGATAGCGAGGGTAACCTATACAAGAACTGCTATATACAGGATGAGACAGGTGGTATCGAACTGAAGTTCGCTATGGGTAGCCTCAACACCCTCTATCCACAGGGCGCACGTGTCCTCCTCCTCTGCCAGGGGCTCACCCTAGGCTCCTATGGTGGACAGATAGGTCTGGGATACCGCTCTAAGGATCCCAAGTATGAGACAGCCTTCTATCCCGAGAAGCTCGTACCTCTAGCCCTACATCGCCTAGGTGCAGAGGAGCTTCAGCCCCGTACACTCACCATCGACCAGCTCAGCAAGCAGTACGCCTCTACACTCGTACGTATAGAGGGGGTACAATTTATCACCTCTGAGCTGGGGCAGACCTATGCTAGTCCCGAGCAGAAGGCCAAGATCGCCAGTGTCAGTCGTACCCTCACTGACCGCTCGAGTAAGACCCTAGTCGTACGTACCAGTAGCTATGCTAAGTTTGCAGGCAAGACCCTCCCCGAAGGATCAGGGAGTGTCGTGGGCATACTCAACTACTTCGGGGATACCCCGCAGCTCCTTATCCTCCGTGAGAGTGACGTCCAGCTTACCTCTCCACGCTTCTAAAAATCACATCAAGACAATCCTATAATTCCTAGTATGATGACTAAGAAAGCTATTCTCCGCTGGTCACTCGCCGCTCTGAGCTGTGTGCTACTATCCGTAGGCTTTGCTTCCTGTAAGGACAACGACGACACCTACTCCAAGCCCAGCTACACAATCACCAAGGACGGGAAGAACGATAAGACCTTCTCTCTAGGCAAGGAGGGTGGACAGCTCACCCTACATATAGAGACCAACCGTCGCTGGGAGGTAAGCTCTACGGCTGACTGGGTCAGTATCAACCCCACCTCGGGTGATGCAGGCATCCTTGACATCGCCGTACGAGTCCTTCCCAATAGCTCTGCTCGCGCTCGCCGTACGCAGCTCATCTTCAAGATCAGTGGCATCACCGAGGTCTATACCATCGAGCAAGCCTCTGGTGATAACTCCAACCCTGGAGGAAGTGACCTTGATGAGACAGCCCTTGCTGAGTTCATCAAGAAATATGACCAAGGCAAGGAAGTAACTGTAGACGAAGATGTCGTGCTCAAGGCATCGCTCATCACGGACATTGAGAGCAACAACTTCGCCACGAATAGGAATATCATCCTACAGGCCGGTGAGGTCGGTATCACCATCCGACTCAAGTCTGCTGCCAATAAGGCATGGAAGCCAGGTACCGTCTTCTCCATCAAGGCCAAGGGTGGTAAGGTCTCTCGCTATAAAGAGGGCTCACTCCAGCTCGATATGAGTGCCGTGACAGATGAGACGGCTGTAACCGCTACTAGTGAGGTCGTCACCATCCAACCCAAGACTGTGACGCTAGCGGATATCTATGCAGGTAAGTACGACAATATCCTCATTGCTGTAGATGGTATTCAGTTCCAGACACCAGGTAACGCCCTTAACCCCAACAAGAGCGTAGGGGGTAAGGCTCCTAGCCCATACTTCAATAACCTTACCGACTGCGTCACAGCTACGCCACAGGGTGTCAGCATACTCTCTGCACCCATCTCAGGTCATGCTCCTGAGGCGCTACGCTCTGCTATCGCATCGGATAAGAATGGGTGTATCGTAGGGATTATCCAAACCAGTGTAGCAGAGAACAAAGAAAAGGTCAAGACCCGATACTACAACCTCTGGATACGTAACCTCCAGGATCTCGATGGTCTGAAGGGTACTCGTTGCACTGAGAATACTCCCAATCCCCCCACACCCCCCACACCCCCCACACCTCCTACACCTCCTACTCCCAATCCTCCTACGCCTCCCTCACCAGGGACTGCAGATCTCATGTTCGTAGTCTATGCCGAAGGGACTAGCTACGAGAAGTACATTCAGCTCTACAACCCTACAGACCAAGAGATCGACCTCAGCGCCTACACCCTCGTGATGCAGCTATACACTTCAGATGGCCACACGGATAAGGCAGGCAAGCCCCATGATCTCAAGCTCACAGGCAAGATTCCAGCAAAGGGCTTTATGATCTATCAGCACACAGATGCTCAAAAGTACACACAGGGCATAAAGGACAAGAATGTCATCAACTTCAATGGTAACGACCCTCTAGCCCTCAAGAAGGGTGACAAAGTCATCGATGTGATTGGCTCCTATCCCAATATATGGCTCAATGGGAATGTCGGTGCGGGCAAGGACGTCTTCCTACACCGCAAGATCGAGATCAATGCTCCAGCGACGACCTTCGATGCCAATCAGTGGGAATCAACCAGCATAGGCAAAGCAAATGAGAACAAGCTGGCAGAGCTCATTGAGAAGTACTTCAACAAAAGATAAGTCTACTCTATGATTTCCCCAAATAAACTCTATACGTTACTCCTATCGCTCATGGTCGGTGGGGTCATAGCTCTAGCTATGGCCTGCACGACACAGCGCAAGGAGCAGCCTATACGCCGAACAAGTCCTCTACAGCTACGCTTGCCCTCCTCTACCTCGAAGGTGAAGGCAGCTACGAATGCGGGGGATAACTTCTTCGTGCGTCTGCAATCTGAGTCTGCCTGGACACTACACCTCTCCCCTGAGACAGCTAAGGAGTGGATTACCCTAGAGCGTACTCGTGGTGAGGCTGTAGCTCGCCCTCTAGATATCGCTGTACAGTTGTCGAAGAACCTTGGACCGGCACGTGAAGCCAAGCTCATCGTCCGTTCAGGCTCACTAGCTGACACGATTGTCATCACACAGCAGGGTACAGCCCCTCTTCCTCCTCCTCCTCCTCCTTCTCCCAATCCTAACCCCAATCCCCCGACTCCAGATCCTAGTGGAGAGCATATCCTAGGGGATGTGACTCTTCTTGAGGCTCCAGCGCTAGCTGGTGGATCGAACAACTATTATATCACCCACAAGGCGAATAACGTTGTGAACTATTCGCTGGAGTATGATGCAGATAAGCGACATCCCCGCTTTGTCTGCTTCTCCTTTGACGATATTACTTCGGAGACAGCTGTCAAGCGTACTGACGCCTGGAAGTGGGATCCTATGATTCCTCAGCAGTACTCTACCGAGAGCATGTTTAGGAACAGTGGCTATGACCGTGGGCACCTCGTGGCCTCCCATGACCGTGTTTATAGTCGGGAGGCAAACATGCAGACGTTCTACTACAGCAATATGAGTCCACAGCTCCCTAATTTTAACCAGAAGTACTGGAGCAAGCTGGAGCAACAGGTACAGAGCTGGGGACGTAACAAGAAGTTCCGTGACGTCCTCTATGTTGCTAAGGGTGGCACCATCCGTGACGACCAAGTCGAGAACACCAAGGTGCAGGGGCACATTGTCGTCCCCAAGTACTACTGGATGGCTATGGTCGTCAAGAAGGGAGACGCCTACCATGGACTAGCCTTCTGGCTTGAGCACAAGGAATGGGATATGAAGACCCCGATGATGACGGTTGCCCTCTCCATCGATGAACTAGAGAAGAAGCTCGGTATCGACCTCTTCCACAACTTCCCTGACGATATAGAGAAGAAGTTCGAGGCAGAGGATCCTTCAGATCCCAGCATGCGTGCCCATTGGCCTGGTATATAGTCTCTCTCCTCGTGGATTGCTTCTTACAGTCAAGCCACCACGGAGAGATATGATAGCATATAGATAATACAGGAGGCCCAATCCCCATTCTAGGGATTGGGCCTCCTGTATTATTGTCTTATTGTGAACCGAGGGCTTAGTTCTGGAGCATATACCTCTCGGCTAAGCCTCCTTCTTGTTTAGTCCTAGTGCTGCTACTAGGATGAGGATCTTTGGCATGAAGGGGATCATTTTCAGAGCTAATCGTTGCGACCAAGTAACCCCTGAGATGATTCTCCGTTTGCCTCGTAGCATTGCCTGGTAACTATCGATGGCAACCTTGTAGGGGCTCTGTATAAGGGCTTGAGCAAGTCCCGTACCCTCTAGACCGGCCTGCGCTCCGAACTCGGTACTTAGCCCACCTGGCAGGACACATGTCACAGTTACCCCCGTCCCTCGGGTCTCCATCCAGAGAGCCTCAGAGAGTGAGGTAACATAGGCCTTTGCGGCAAAGTACGTCGCTTGGTAGGGGCCAGGGGTGAGCGAGGCTGTGGAAGAGACGTTCAGGATACGTCCAGACTTCCGTTTTAGAAAGTCTGGGAGGAAGAGTTTAGTGAGCCGAGTGAGAGCGATGATATCCACAGACAGGAGGTTCATATCCTCATCCATCGTCCGCTCAGCGAAGCTCCCTTGACCTCCTAGACCAGCATTGTTGATGAGGTAGTCTATCTGTATTCCCTCCGCTTGCAGGGTGTCATAGATCATGCGAGCTGCAGTGGGGTGCGAAAGGTCTTGGCTGAGGACAAAGACCTCTACTCGATGCGTTGTCTCTAGCTCTTCCTTTAGCTCTTGGAGTCGATCCGTGCGACGTGCAACGAGGACGAGGTCACCTCCGTGGGAGGCGTGTACTCGTGCCAGCTCACGCCCCAGCCCGCTCGACGCTCCTGTGATAAGCGCTACTTTTCTCATTGTTTATTTGATATATCAGCTATTCTATCAACAAATAAAAGGGTAAGAGGGTTGCCGTTGGCTCTCTCGGGAAGAAGAGGGGCGGAGAGTTTTCTCTTCGAGAGAAGTATCCCATGAGCTGGCATAGTAGAGTTTGGAGGGGGTGGGGGAGAAGCAAATGCTATTTGTGAGGGTGATTTTAATCGATTAATAGTCAATGCTATATGTTGGGTTAAATATGAGCCTTGGCGAGTTGCTATAACTCGTTGTGAAGAGTTATGGTAACTCGTTGAAAAGAGTTGTGGTAACTCGTTTAAGCGACTTATGGTAAGTCGTCTAAGTGAGTTATGGTAACTCGTAAAAAGAGATTTTAGGAGTGTGGTATTCATTCGTACTATAGAGGGGTTGAGCCTTAAGCTAAGAATTGCTATTTTTGCACCTTATAGCGTGCGAAGAGGCACCTATAACTACTTATAAACAAAAGAGTAAACTATGTACTGGACTTTAGAACTCGCTTCCAAGCTGGAAGATGCGCCATGGCCTGCTAGCCGTGATGAACTGATCGATTATGCCCAGCGCTCTGGTGCGCCTATCGAAGTCATCGAAAACCTGCAGGAGATGGAGGATGAAGGCGAACTCTATGAATCGATAGAGGATATTTGGCCCGATTACCCAAGCAAGGAAGACTTCTTCTTCGACGAAGAAGAGTACTAACTCCACAGATATTGACCCCAAGATGAAGCAAGCCCCCCTCAGACGATTATGCGACTGCGCTCAGAGGATTATCCTGAAGGGGGGGACTCACTTGGTTTTCATCCTAATAGGCTACTCTGGGCTTTCAGCACAGGAGTATCCGCAGATTCGGCAGTGGCAAGAGGCACTGCCATACTTCAATCCCGCCGCAATTGCACGTGCGGAGAGCCAGCAGCTGATGGGGCTGTATTCCTACACCGAACGACGGAGCAAGCTCTACGCAGTGATGATGGATTTACCTGTTTCCTTCCTTGGGCGTAGCCATGGGGTAGGGGGGCAGGTCATCGGACGCACGAGAGGGCTTTTCACCGACACGGAGTTCTCAGTTCGCTATGCTTGGTTACAGAGCCTTCCTCGAGGGGGGCGGATACAGGTTGGGCTAGAGGGAGGACTGAGCCGTATTACATTCGATGGTCCAAGAGCAATAGCAGAGGGGATCACGAACGCAGAGCTCCCAACGACAAAGGTCGAAGGGAAAGCCTTTGACCTTGGAGTCGGGCTTCTCTGGGAACAGCAACGTTTCTCTCTAGGGCTGTCAGCGCTGCATCTCTTTGCCTCCAAGGTATCATTCTCTGACCGCTATCAAGTACACCTGCCACGTAGCTATATGGCGAGTCTGAGCCTATATTTAGGGAGAGTTGAGACGGGACTTAGCTGGAGGCCCTCGCTACTGGCTCGGTATCACGATGAGTCGGGCTACCGAATAGACATGGGGCTTGGTGCTTGGTGGCGTAATCGATTTACCGCAGGGCTTATCTATCGTTGGGATAGAGCCTTGGGCGTGCAGCTTGGGGCGACGATCGGAGGTATTTTCCTCGGTTACCAAGGCGAGTGCATCACGAGACGGGAGAGGCAGTACCAGCATGAGCTCCTTCTTCGCTATAACCTCCCCCTCACGAGGTCTACAAATAAACCAACGCATTACAAGAGTGTGCGATTACTTTAACCAAAATAGTACGAGATGAAGAGGATGATCCCTATGCAACTTCTGCGCCTTATGGTAGCTGTGCCACTCTGTGTCTTTGCCTTCTCTTGTGGCTCTTCACGGCGAGCGGTGGGAGGCGATGCGACAGTGGCGCGTCTGGCTTCGTGGAATGAACCTGCACCACACGGCATGGTACTCATCCCTCGGGGACACATCCACATGGGAGAGCGGCGACCAGACAGCCTATGGGGTGATCCCGCACACTCACGTGGGGTCTCGGTAGATGCCTTCTGGATGGATCGTACCGAGGTGACCAATGCCCAGTACCGCCAGTTCGTCTACTACGTAAGAGACTCGATCCTACGAGAGCGACTAGCCGACCCAGCCTACGGAGGTGATGAGAGCTACAAAATCACCGAGGACAAGTATGGTGAGCCCATCTCCCCACGACTCGACTGGTCTCGCCCGATCCCCTCGGAGAAGCGTGCTTCGGACGAAGAGCTTCGTGCCCTACAAAGCCTCTACTACACCAATCCCATCACAGGAGAGCGCAAGCTAGATCCTGCACAGCTCAACTACCGCTACGAGCGGTACGACCATCGGGCAGCAGCCCTATGGCGCAATAGGCTACGTCATGCTCAGACCAACCCAGAGTGGACGCCTTCGCCTAACGCCCCCGTCTTGATTACCAAGGACACAGCCTACCTAGATGCTACGGGCAAGATCGTCCGTGAGACGATCACCCGTCCGCTGACGAGCGAATACGACTTCCTCAGCACCTACATAGTCCCTGTCCTACCCGATGAGACGGTTTGGGTTAATGACTTCCCCAACTCCCGCAATGAGATCTACACCACCCGCTACTTCAGCCATCCCGGCTACGACGACTACCCCGTCGTCGGCGTGACCTGGGAGCAGGCAGATGCCTACTGCGCTTGGCGCACAGCTACCTACCGTGCTGGCCTGAAGCTCCCCGAGGGGCAGGTCGTGGAGGAGTTTCGTCTGCCGACAGAGGCCGAGTGGGAGTACGCCGCCCGTATGGGGGTAGATAGTCTGTTGTATCCCTGGAGCTCGGAGGATCTTCGTGCCCCTAAGGGTTGCCTACTAGGCAACTTCAAGCCCGGCGATGGGAACTACACTGCAGACAAGCACCTCATCACGGCACGTGTCTCCTCCTATCCCCCCAATGACTTCGGGCTGTATGATATGGCAGGTAATGTAGCTGAGTGGACGAGCACCTCGTGGAGTGCCTCTGGCCTACGCAAGGTGAACGATGTCAATCCCGAGCTACGTGGCCATGTAGACTTCAAGGATCCCATCAGTCGCACGATGAAGGTCATCAAGGGGGGCTCATGGAAGGATATAGCCCGCTACATACAGGCCAATAACCGCAGCCGAGCAGCACAGAGTGAGGCTCATTCGTACATCGGCTTCCGCTGTGTACGCTCCGCCGTGGAGTTCGCCAAGTAAATACAACCACTACCCGATATAGCTACTGAATATGTCTGCACATCCCCGTCTGCTCTCCCGCCTAGAGACGTTCCTTGCCAGTGAGCGAGGTAGGCGTATCCTCAATCGGTTCTACTCTTGGGGCGCTGCCTTCGTGATCCTCGGGGCTCTCTTCAAGCTCCTACATATTAGATATGGTGACGAGATACTGCTGGTCAGTATGCTCACAGAGTTTGTCGTCTTCTTCATCTCAGGCTTTGAGCGCCCAGAGAAGAGCTATGACTGGGAGGCTGTCTTTCCCGAACTTCGGGGAGCAGAGGAGGTACCCCTCTCCGAGTCCATCTCACGCAGAGAGGCTCTCATCCAGCGAGCCCAGCAGGGTGCCCCAGTTATCCAGAGCGAGACATGCGCATCACAGAGTCCACAGCCACTAGTCAGCCAGCAGACGATATCCTCAGAGGAAGTGGAGCACCTGCGTGAGGCGATTGACCGCCTCGGGGAGGCAGCTGCACAGCTGGCACGCATCGGATCAGTATCTAGCGAGATGACGAAGCGATACGAACTGATGGCGCTCGACTACAGCAAGATGAGCCAGCACTCTACCCAGTACCTCGGGGAGATGGAGAGCCTTGCCCGCAACGTCACGGGGCTCAATGCCATCTATGAGCTACAGCTCAAGAGCATCAGTAGCCAAGTAGAGACTATCGATCGTATTAACTCGGGGCTCCAGCACATCCGAAAGATGTACGAAGGGGGACTACCCGATAGCGAGGCCTTCGGTAGGGAGAGCGCACACCTTACCCAGCAGCTCACCCAGCTCAATGACGTATATGCACGCCTGCTCCGAGCCCTCACGGTGAATATGACCACTCCGGGCGCACCGCATACTCCCTACACCGCCTCTCCCACCGATCAAGACGACCACATAGCACGCTAAGGATATGGCTGTAGGCAGCAGGGGCAATCCCAATAGACAGCGTATGATCAACCTCATGTACATTGTCTTCATCGCTATGATGGCGCTCAATGTATCCCCTGAGGTACTCGATGGCATCTCTCAGGTAGAGGGAGAGCTACAGCAGACCATATCCACTACGGAGCAGCGCAACAAGGCTCTAAGCCAAGATATGGACCATGCCTATCAGGCGAACCCCGATAAGGTCTCCGCTTGGCGACAGCGCAGTGAGGAGCTACGCCTACGCTCCGACTCCCTATACCACTACATCCAGAGTCTCAAGGAGCTCATCGCTCAGGAGGCTGACGGACGAGAGGGGCGGGCAGATGCACTTCGTCACCTAGATGACCTATCGGCTTCGTCCGTCGTGATGCTCTCCCCCCTTCACCCACGAGCTAAGGAGCTAAGGAAGCGCCTAGAGCAGTACCGCACTTGGGTCACAGAGCTACTAGGTGGTAGCCCTCGATCGGCTCAGATCACAGCACGACTAGCGACGAAGGATGGAAGAGGTGGCCAGAGCTGGGAGAGTGCAAACTTCGAGAACATGCCTGCCATAGCTGCCCTCACCCTCCTATCCCACCTACAGAGCAACATCCGCCATACCGAGGACGAAGGGCTCACCGAACTCCTCCAGGGCATCGATGCCCATGACTACCGCCTCAGCCTACTCACCGCTCAGGTAATCCCCGACAGCAGGATCGTACTCAGTGGTGAGCCCTACCGAGCACGTATCGTCCTCAGCAGTACAGATACGACGAGACAGCCCCACATCGTGGTCAATGGTGCTCCTCTCTCTCCGACACTCAGGGGACAGCTCTCATTACCTACCCCTAGGACGGGTACCTTCCCCGTAGAGGGTTATGTAGAGGCAGACCGAGGGGACGGCTCCACGGAGCGCCTTCCCTTTGCGACAAACTACACCGTCATTGAGCGGACGGCGACTATCGCCCCTGTGATGATGAACGTCCTCTACTCCGGTATAGACAACCCGATCAAGATAGCTGTCCCAGGCATCGCCCCCCAAGACCTCACAGCCTCTATCAGCAGTGGTACGCTTACCCGCCGAGGAGAGCTCTGGGTCGCTCATCCCAACCAGCTAGGTGAGGTTACTATCTCCGTCTCTGCACGAGGTGAGGGTGGCAAGACAAGCCTCATCACACAGACTAAGCTACGAGTGCGCCGCCTACCCGATCCCTCTCCCTATATAGCCCTCGCCGAGGGGGGAGAGAGTCGCTTCCGAGGTGGACGGATAGCCAAGCAGGCACTGCTCGCAGCAGGCGGAGTGCGTGCAGCCATCGACGACTCCTTCCTAGATATTAGCTACACGGTCGTACGCTTCCAGCTCATTGCCTTTGACTCTATGGGCAATGCCATCCCCGAGGTCTCTAGTGGAGCGACCTTCTCGCCCCGACAGATCCGACAGATACAGACCGCTCCCCGTGGGAAGCGTCTCTACATATCAGACATCATCGCTCGTGGCCCTGATGGCATCGAGCGCAAGCTCCCCTCCCTAGAGCTCATCATCGGCTAAATGTCCTCCTCAGGACGAACGAATATGAAGAAGATACTCCTCACCCTCCTCTCGCTATACCTCCTCACCCTTACCCCCCTCTGGGCACAGGTCTCCACACCCAGCACCCCAGTAGTACGCAAGGGTGCAAGGGCGACACTCGAGACTCCGAAGGCTCAGCCCTCTACCTCCCGCACCTTCGTTCACGAAGAGGGACGTATAGCTAATGCTCTCCAGTCTGCCTCATGGCTACGCAGTGTCTATCGTCTAATCGACCTCACTACTCCTGCTAACGCCCCCCTCTACTATCCCGAGGTCACGACCCCGACACGTGCGAACCTCTTCGCACAGATCTGCCAGCTCTATCAGTCAGGCAAGCTACGGGTCTATGAATACCTGGATGGTGAGGAGCAGCTCGACGAAGCGCACCTACTCCCCTACCGAGACTTCCTAGATCGCTTCCATATCCCCTACAAGGTCGAGGGCAAGGGCGCAAAGGAAGTGCTCACCATCCAGCCCAGTGACCTCCCCACCACCGAGGTCAAGAGCTACTACCTCAAGGAAGCCTACCTCTTCGACGAAGCGACCTCTACCTACGACCGACTCGTGCTCGCCCTCTGCCCTATCCTCTCCACTGTCGGGGACTATGGTGCTGTGAATATGCCCCTCTTCTGGGTTGAGTACGAAGCTCTACAGCCCTACCTAAGTGATCAGCTCATCCCTCTATCCAAGCAGAATGCAGCTAAGCGTGCTTCGCTAGATGACTTCTTCACCCTACACCTCTATGAGGGCGAGATTGTCAGAGCAGACCATCTCCTCGGGCGTAGTCTCGTGCAGTCCTCCACCTCCGCTGAGGACCTGAAGAAGGAACAGACACGTATCGAGGACGAACTAAAGGCCTTCGGCTCTCGTCTCTTCCTCCCCGATAGCACCCTAAAGCATCGTCCCTCTACCCAAAAGGCAAAGAAGGTACCTACACCGAAGGCTTCACCCAGCTCCAAGTCCTCCAAAGGTGGACGCTCCACGACACGCTCCATCCGTGACCGAGGCTAAGCCCTCCACCACATATCCATCTCATCAGATACATGCCTAGCACTACACCGCTGGACTTCCCCTACCTCGCCGAGCTCAATGAGGCACAGCGAGCCGCTGTGACCTACAACGATGGCCCCGCCCTCGTCATCGCTGGTGCAGGTAGTGGCAAGACTCGTGTCCTCGTCTACAAGCTCCTCTACCTACTCGACTGTGGCTACCACCCGATGGGACTGATGGCGCTGACCTTCACCAACAAGGCTGCTCGGGAGATGCGTCAGCGTATCAGCGAGCGAGCAGGCTCCGTAGCACGACAGATACGTATGGGGACGTTCCACTCGGTCTTCCTCAGTATCCTGCGCCTACATGCTTCGCTCCTGGGCTATACCCCGACCTTCTCAGTCTATAATACCAATGATAGTCGTAGCTGTATCAAGGCAATCGTGAAGCGGCTGGGACTCGATGATAAGGTCTACAAACCCAACCTCATCCACAGCCGTATCTCCTCGGCCAAGAATAGGCTACTCACCCCCGACGCCTATGCCTCCTATGGCGAACTCGTGAAGTATGATGCCAAGAGTGGACTACCCCGCATAGCCGAGATCTACCGCCTCTACTGGGACGAGCTAAGGCAAAGCAATGCGATGGACTTCGATGACCTACTCCTACAGATCAATATCCTCTTCCGTCAGCATCCCGAGGTCCTCAAGGAGTGGCAGGAGCGTATCGACTACCTCCTCATCGACGAGTATCAGGATACGAACTTCGCCCAGTATATGGTCGCCAAGCAACTCATGCAGGAGAAGGGCGCTATCTTCGTCGTCGGTGACGATGCACAGAGCATCTACTCTTTCAGAGGTGCTAACCTAGATAATATCCTCAACTTCGAGAAGACCTTCCCCTCTACCAAGGTCTTCAAGCTCGAGCGCAACTACCGCTCCACCCAAACCATCGTCTCTGCCGCTGGGAGCATCATCGCCCACAACGAGTACCAGATCCCCAAGCAGGTCTTCTCCGAGGAGGCCGTCGGGGAGCCTATTCAGGTGCACGAGGCACTCTCGGGCGACCTCGAGGCTCTCTGGGCAGGAGAGGAGATACAGCTCTTACACCAGAGACAAGGGGCTAGCTATGAAGATATAGCCCTCCTGTATCGTACGAACGCACAGAGTCGTACGCTGGAGCAGGTCTTTCGTCGCCTCTCTATCCCCTTTCGTATTTACGGTGGTCGCTCCTTCTTTGATCACAAAGAGATTATGGATGTCGTTGCCTACTTTCGTACACTCGTTAACGAGCAGGACGACGAAGCCTTATTGCGCATCATCAACTACCCCAAGCGAAGTATCGGTGATACAACTGTGCAACGAGTCCGAGCAGCCTCCGTACGTCATGCCGTCTCCATTATCCATGTGCTACGTGACCCACAGGGTTATGAGGTCGAGGTAAACAAGGCTACAGCTGCCAAGCTACAAGCCTTCGCCGCGCTACTTGACGAGCTACGTGCTTATAATCAGGAGTCGGAGGACCTCTATGATGTCGCTGAGCGGATTATTCGTGATACGGGCATTCTCGCTGACCTCAAGAGTGACACAAGCATAGAGGGGAAGGCAAGGCTCGAGAACCTACAGGAACTGCTCTCTGGGATTGAGGAGTACATAGAGTCTTGTCTCGAAGTTGATACGAAACCTTCATTAGCCTCCTATGTTGCTGAGGTCGCTCTATTGACAGACCAAGATACTCAGGGTGAGGGAGAGGAGGCTGTGACGTTGATGACAATCCATGCCTCGAAGGGATTAGAATTTCCCCACGTTTTTATCCTAGGGCTTGAGGAAGACCTGTTCCCTTCTTCAATGAGCAATACGGGACGTGAGCTAGAGGAGGAGCGACGGCTCTTCTACGTAGCATTGACTCGAGCGGAGAAGACCTGCCGAGTGAGCTATGCCCGAGAGCGTTTCCGCAATGGTCACATGGAGTTCAGCCGTCCTAGCCGTTTCCTGCGTGAGTTGCCTGAGGATTTGGTTCATTTCGTCTCTTCCCATGGCTTCTCTGAGGTGCCTTCATGGAGGCGAGGTGGGACTCGAGGTAAGGTGAGTGAGCAGCTACCAGAGGACTTTAGTTCTGTACCGAGCTTCCTGCCTAAGGAGAAGCCTGCTCGCCGGGTCCTCATCCAACGAAGGGGAGATGAACCAGAGGTGAAGCATTCGGCTATTGGTGACCTGCGTATAGGGACACGCATCTTGCATAAACGCTTTGGGGAGGGTGAGGTCATGGAGCTGGAGGGCGAAGGAGATAATGCAAAAGCCCTAGTAGCCTTCGATACTGGTGATACAAAGAAGCTCCTGCTTCGTTTTGCTCAGTTGCAGATCCTAGACTGATTCCATATCTATTGGCATGTACTTGGGGGAATGCTCATCCTCTTCTCGTGCTTGATCAATAATGGAGACATAAGTCGTTCAAGCAAGTTAAGCGTTGAATACAAAGCAAACATCGCCTCGACAGCTCATCTGAGCTGTCGAGGCGATGTTTGCTTTTGCTACCCAATATATTTCTATTTGGGTGGGCTTACTAAGGCGAAGAAGGAGGATGGGGCTATAGTATGACTTCCTTAATAGAATGATTGAGTGTATTTGGTCTACTTTGTAATAAGTTGAAAGATAGAGATATAGAAGGGTAGGGGAGAGGGAGAGAAAGAGTTATAGTAACTCGTTGTAATGAGTTGTGGTAAGTCGTTTCAACGAGTTATGGTAAGTTGTTGAGATGAATTGTAGTAACTCGTCATAGCGAGTTATGGTAAGTCCTTAGTATCCCTATTGTAGCCCCCTTTAATGCCCTTGTTTCCAGTGGAGTGTGTTGGATGGTTAGACATCAAATATTTTATGCTAGACCTAGTTTGAGATGTTCCCCTCACTTTTATTCTGGAGAGTATTGGTTTTTCCCTCTTGGAGTGGTGAGGTTGTACGGATCTTGAATCTAGGTAAAGGTGGCAGGTAGATGAAAGGAATTCCCCACTTGTGGCAGTGGCTACAAGTGGGGGAATCGTATAAAACACCCTTGAGGGATGAGCCTCAATACCCCTAATAGGCTAGTGGTCGGGCTGTGTTAACGAGAGGATCTTGGTACGTAAGAGGAGCGTAGCATCAGGGTCTTCGAGGATCTCAGCAAAGAGCGTGAAGAGCCTATTGACTTTGTGCTCAGGTGTACGCTCGTCATCCACAGGGAGGATGCGGATTGTCTGCTCGTCACCACTCGTTGGCAGGGCAACAGCAGCTTGTATGCGCTGTGTGGCAAAGAAGGTGAAGGGCTTCATCTCCAGAGGTAGGAGCTCCGCATCTTCTGTGAGAGGGAAGAGTGGGCGGTATGTGTGGATGAACTTGTAGAAGGGCCCGATGATGAAGGGATTGACATGCTGGAGGATTGAGGAGAGCTGTACGGGGGTCAGGTGGTTCAGCGTATCAACATGCATGTAGAGATGCTTCACTTCGAGCTTCTTCAGAGCAAGGGAAACGGGATTCTTCCACTCCTTCAGACAATCTGCATCGTGCACATAGACGAAGGTAGACTTCGTACCTTGAGGGATCTGGATCTTTACGAATTGCTCCTGTGAGACCACCTGCACAGGGAGATGGACGTACTCACTATACTCGAAGAGCACGGCTTGCCAGACGAGGACATCTGTCTCATTGTTCACAATGACGTAGCCCTTCTCTCTCTGTTCCTCACCTTGGTATACTTCCTCAACGAGGCGTGCAATGAGGTGCATGTAGAAAGGGTGCCTCGTCCCGACAATGAACCCATAGCCCTCGTAGCAGAGATCATAGAGTAGATGCTCAACAGCGGAGAACTCCTCTACGATCGTGTGCTTATTCCAAGGAATAGCTCTCTCTGGGTAGGTTGCTCGAAGCTCGGCCTTCCACTGCTCCTGGTGAAGGCATTCCGTAGCAAACTCGTGTACATCGTCGTAACAGCGGAACGAAGCTGATATTGCCTGAGCCTGCTGACAGATGGACTCGAGATGAATATACTGTGATGGGGGGAGGACGCCCTCCTCATCGAAGTACTGGGCGAATAGACGCTGGTACTCGGCTTGGTAGGCTGTGCCGATACGGACACGGATGCTACGACCACCCTTATAGCTTACGTAGATAGATGTGTACTCAGGTGTGTAGGTCAGTCCTGCCCAGGGGTACCCAGGGACATGATCTTGTAGGTAGAGCGTGACGGCCTCTAGGTGTTTGCATGTACCTAGACCATTGGTACGGAAGTCTAGGCAGGAGCAGAAGTTGCGGTCACTCTGTACGCCACGGAAGGCAACCCGATAGCGTCCCGTACCACTGCTGACGAGGTAATCACCCCAGATGCGGTTCTTGTCTAGGTGATCAACTTGGAAGTCGCTTTCACGTGCATTCTCACGGCGTAGTGCAACCTGCCATTCCTCGACGGTCATGTTCTCAGGGCAGATCTTGTTAGAGAGTCGGTTTCCTAATTTCATATTGCGTGCTGGTGTTTGTAATATATCTGTGTGATTCTATTCATTATCTCCTCTTGAGGGGGATCTCTTCTCCTCTTGAGAGGCACACTATTTCTTCTTGGAGGATTGCTTTGAGAGCTTCAACTCTTCCCTTAGGAAGGGAGCTGTAGGGCTATCTTTGACCTTTACTAGCTCCTCAGGTGTACCCTCGAAGAGTAGACGTCCACCATCCTTCCCTCCGTTGGGCCCGATCTCAATGAGGTAGTCAGCACTTTTCAGTACGTCTAGATTGTGTTCGATGATAATGACGGTGTTCCCTCGGTCTACGAGGCGATTGAGTATGGCTAGCAGGACACGTATATCCTCGAAGTGTAGCCCTGTGGTTGGCTCGTCTAGGATGTAGACTGTCTTACCTGTGTCTCGTTTGGCTAGCTCGGATGCAAGCTTGATACGTTGGCTCTCTCCTCCGGAGAGGGTTGTAGAGGACTGTCCGAGCTTGATATAGCCGAGACCTACATCCTGTAGTACCTGGAGCTTCTTGAGAATATGAGGGACATGAGCAAAGAACTCCACAGCCATGTTGATCGTCATATCTAGCACGTCGGCGATAGACTTGCCCTTGAAGCGAACCTCTAGTGTCTCACGATTGTATCGCCTCCCATGGCATACCTCACAGGGGGCATACACATCGGGTAGGAAGTTCATTGCGATAGTCTTGTAGCCATTACCCGAGCAGGTCTCACATCGTCCCCCAGACACATTGAAGGAGAAACGTCCAGGCTTATACCCACGCATCTTGCTCTCGGGTAAGCTGACGAAGAGGCTACGTATATCGGTGAAGACCCCAGTGTAGGTAGCAGGGTTACTGCGAGGTGTCCGACCAATGGGAGACTGGTCTACAGCTACGACCTTGTCTACTAGCTCTAGGCCCTCGATCCGTTCGTAGGGTAGGGGTTCTTTGAGTGATGAATAGAGATGCTGACTGAGGATAGGGTATAGTGTCTCATTGATGAGCGTACTCTTCCCACTACCTGATACCCCAGCTACGCAGATCAATGTGCCGAGGGGGAAGGTGACGCTTACATCCCTAAGGTTATTTCCCTTGGCTCCTTTGAGGCGAAGGACACGATCTGTGACCGGGCGACGTATGGGTGAGACCTCGATGCTCTCCTCCCCACTGATATAGCGAGCAGTGAGGGTGCCTGCCTTCATCATCTCTTTGGGTGTCCCCTCGAAGACTACTTGCCCACCGAGGCGGCCAGCCTTGGGGCCCATGTCAATGATATGGTCAGCCTCGAGCATCATATCCTTGTCATGCTCGACGACGATTACGGTGTTACCTAGGTCACGGAGCTTCTGGAGGGAATGAATGAGTCGAAGGTTGTCTCTCTGGTGAAGGCCTATGCTGGGTTCATCAAGGATATACAAGACCTCTACGAGCTGTGTTCCTATCTGAGTGGCTAGGCGTATACGCTGGCTTTCGCCACCAGAGAGCGTAGCGGACATACGGTTCATGGATAGGTATCCCAAGCCTACATCAAGCAGGAAGGAGAGGCGAGTACGTATTTCCTTTAGTATCTCGGTGGCAATGGTGCGCTGCTGTGGGGTGAGGTGCTCCTCTACATGCTCTACCCAATGCATGAGCTGGGTAAGCTCCATAGAGGCTACTTCGCCGATGTTCTTCCCTGCGATGAGGTAGTGCAGAGATTCCTTATTCAAGCGTCCACCATGGCACTCAGGGCAGACCTGTGGCTTGGTGAACTGTGCCAGCCAGCGCTCGCTACCCTCATTCTCTCCCTCTTGATCCTCTTGGCTCATAAGGTAGGCACTCAGTCCATCGTACGAGAGGGGGAGCCCCTTAAGGTCAGGGTAGCGATCATCATTGATCATGATATCTTCCTCGCTACCATTGATGATCTCTTCGAGGAGATCCTCTGGCAGGGACTTGATGGGATCCTTTATGGAGACTTCGTACTTCGTGCATAAAGCCTCTATTTGGGCAAAGACCAGTAGCCTACGATACTTACCCAAGGGAAGGATACCCCCCTGATAGATGCTTTTACTTCGGTCGGGGGCTATGCTGTCTAGGTCGATGACACGCACCTCACCTAAGCCCTTACAGCGAGGGCAACTCCCATTGGGAGAGTTAAAGGAGAAGTTGTGGGGAGCAGGCTCATTATAGGAGAGCCCCGTCTCTGGGTCCATTAGATGGCGACTGAAGTAAGAGACTGCTCCGGTATCTACATTGAGGAGCATCATCACTCCATCACCCTCCTTGAGGGTTAGGCGGAGGCTGTTGAGCAGACGGTCTCTATTCTTCTCTCCGATGGTAAGTTTGTCGGTCTGTACCTCTACACTATGGAGCTTGTAGCGATCGAGCTTCATACCGTAGGTGATCTCCCTTAGCTCGCCATCGACGCGGACGTTGAGGAAGCTCTTCTTACGGAGCTGCTCAAAGAGCTCCTTGTAGTGTCCCTTACGTTGCTTGACTACAGGTGCTAGGAGTAATACCTTCTGCCCCGAGTAACGCTCGAGTAGAAGGTCTAAGATCTGCTCCTCGGTGTAGCGTACCATGGGTGCGCCTGTGAGGTAGGATACGGCTTGACCAGCACGAGCGTAGAGGAGTCGGAAGAAGTCATATACCTCGGTCACCGTCCCCACCGTAGAGCGAGGGTTTCGATTCGTAGTCTTTTGTTCGATTGAGATCACAGGACCCAATCCATCGATTTGCTCCACATCTGGTCGCTCCATCCCACCGCCGAGGAATCCTCGAGCGTATGAGCTGAAGGTCTCGATGTATCTACGCTGTCCTTCGGCGTAGATGGTGTCAAACGCGAGGGAAGACTTACCACTGCCACTCAACCCGGTGAATACAGTCAGGGAGTAGCGAGGTATGTGGGCATCCACGTTCTTTAGATTGTGCACTCGTGCTCCTTTGATCTCTAAGTCTTGCATTTAAGCTGCAATATATTAAGTAAAAATAACACACAAAGTTACAAATAAATACCTTCCTATCCTAGCTATACAGATGTATTTATCCCCCCTACGACAGCCTATGAAGGGTTGCTATCCAAACCCATGCATGGGTTTGCTGTGGAATGCATGCATGGGTTGGTGAGGAGACCCATGCAAGGGCTTCCTGTGATACCCACTCGTGGGTTTCCCAACCTATGGATAATAGGCTGAGATAAAGGGATGTTGGGGTGTGAAAGGAAAGGGAAGATTGGGTATGAGGAAGGCTCTGAGGAAGGGCTTAGCAGAAGAGGCTAGCAATGATTCCGTCTGAGACGAAGATGCCCTCTGGGGTAAGCCGAAGGAGATCACTCTCCTTCATGAGTGTACCAGCGCAAAGGAAAGGCTCTGCGAGGTGAAGAAGCTTAGCCCGAGCATCTTCCCCGAAGCGTGCTTGATAGGCTTCGAGCGAGATTCCCCATTGTGTGCGCAGTCGAGTCATGATATACTCATGCTGGAGCTCTTCATCGGTTAGGAGCTCGAGGCTGTAGTCTCTCTTCCCAGAAAGCATACCCTTGATGTAGGCTGTGAGTGAAGGGACGTTGAAGCTACGCCTACGCCCTCCGTCATAGCTATGCGCCGAGGGGCCGAAGCCAAGGTAGGGGTCACCTTGCCAGTAACCCGTATTATGGCGTGCATGGCAACCTGGGAGGGCAAAGTTCGAGATCTCGTAATGCTCATAGCCTGCGGTCTTTAGGCGATTGATGAGTAGCTGGAAGAAGGCTAAGCTGTCCTCTTCACTAACAGCTTGTACCTTCCTCTGCTCTAGGAGCTTGGTGAGGGCAGTACCTTCTTCATAAATCAGGTGGTAGGCAGATAGATGTGGGACACTGAGGGCAAGGAAGCTCTCGATGCTTGCTTCCCATCGCTCGAGGGTCTGTCGTGGAAGTCCGTAGATGAGGTCTAAACTAAGGTTCGTAATCCCTACAGAGCGCAGGGAGGAAACAGCCTCATGGACTTGCTCCACAGAGTGTCGACGGTTGAGAAAGGTAAGGTCGTCGGGATGAAAGCTCTGCACACCCATGCTCACTCGGTTGAAGGGCAGGAGAGCAAGCCCCTCGGCATAGCTAGGGGTGATGTCATCGGGGTTGCACTCGATGGTGACTTCCCCTCCTTTAGCTATGGGATAGAGGCTGTGTATTCTCTGGGTAATCGTGGTTAGCTCTGCGATGGAGAGCTGAGAGGGTGTGCCTCCCCCGAAGTAGATATGCTTTACTTCTTCCCCTCGAGGTAGCTCCTCTCGTCGCTCCTCCAGCTCTCGGAGCAGGGCCGATAGGAAGTCTGTACGCTGTTTGCTCCCAGTCTGTGTATAGAAGTCACAGTAGGAGCAACGGCTGGCGCAGAAGGGGATATGGAGGTAAAGGTTCATGGAGGGTTGCTACTTCCCTCGATGGATCTCGTCGCGAAGGGCTGCGAGGTTCAGCTCCAGCCCCACGGTACAGGGGGTGGAGACTCCGAAGATGTTGACAGCCTCCACACCGAGTTCGATGCAGTCGTAGTCAATGAGGTCACTCATCACGAGCAGGCAATGTGGGTTACCTAGGGTGGAGGAGAGTAGTGAGGCCTCACGGCGACCATGTGCGTCTGTTGTGACTGCCCACAGGCGATAGGTCGTACCATCGGCACTTGCCTCTCGGGGCATAGACCAGCGTACGAGGATCGTCCCATCCTGCCCTACTGCGGCATCAAGGTGCTTAGGGGCGGCAGGCTTGTGTGCTAGTCCTCGGGGGTAAGCAAGGGGTAGTGCAGGGTGCTTGAATGCCTCCTGTATGATCCTACGTACGGCAGGGAAACGACCTCCTGTATGTGTCTCACGGAAGAAGCATATGCCTGCTAGTCCCTCCTCACGGGTCAGATTGATTTGTTCCTCGATGACTTCGCTTGGCCAGCCTGTCTCCTCGATGCGGTAAGGGGCTAACCCTACAACAATAGGCACGTAGGGAGAAACTAGCTCTTTCCATTCCTTGAGGAAGGGGTCAAAGAGTACATCACGGTAGTACATCATCGGCACGATGAAGTCCACAAGCCCCTCCTTACCCCAAGTGATGGGATCTTGGTAGACGGACTCGTAGGCTGTCCAGCCATGTGGACGTTCCAAGGTAGGTATCTTCTGTAGTTTACCGAGAGTAGCTACACTGACAAGCACATTAGGGGCTATGGCATGTAGTGAGTCACGTATTTCTCGCAACTGCTCAGTGAGGTTATGCCTTCGCCACTCGTCCTTCGATGGATAGTCTAGTCCATACTTAATGTAGCTGGCTTTATCTGCAAATCGCTCCGCCTCATCTGGGTAACGGAAGTAATCAAAGTGAACCCCATCTACATCATACCTACGCACCAAGTCAGCCGTCAGCTGTGTGATGTAGTGCCGTACGTCAGGATTGCCTGGGTCAAGGTGATACGAGCCCTTATGAGAGATAGCCCAGCTAGGATGCTCTCTTAGTATCGGGTGTGGATTACGCTTGGCTGAGGCAAGGGGATAGGTGACGAGCCAGGCATGGATGCTAAGGTTACGCTCGTGACACTCCTTGATGGCGAAGCGAAGAGGGTCATAGTCTCCGAAATAACCATCCCCTGCCATGCGCGATGAGAGAGGCTCTTGTTCGGAGGGATAGATAACAGCGCCACTATGACGCACCTGTAGGAAGACAGTGTTATACCCATCAGCCCTGAGACGATCTAGGATACGGACGAGTGCTTCCTTCTGCTTGCGTACTCCGTCTGGTGTATCCGCTTTATCCTTTGGCCAGTCCAGACCATAGACTGTCGTAAGCCAAACTGCACGCATCTCCTCTCGGATTGAGTCTGCTCCAGGACGAACCCATTGAGGGGAGTCTACGGAGGATATGGGTTGCTCAGGCGTGTGTGGTAGGGGTGGCTCAGAGGAGGCTTGTGGTTTCTTCGTGCCACATCCTACGAGAGATAAGCTAAGGAAAAGGCCAAGGAGAAAGGCTCTGTGTTGAGGTTGGTGCATGCCTTCGCTAATAGTAGGCAATGTTGTCAATTAGGCGCACCTCTCCACAGTACACAGTGATGCATCCATGTGGCTTGGGACTATCCTCCCAGCGAGTGATGGGCTGTAGAGTGTCGGCATCTACAATTTCAAAGTACTCAACTCGTAGCGTAGGGATGGCATCTAGGAGCTGAGTAGCACGTTCGATGACTGCCTTAGGGGATAATTCTTTACTCCAAGTACGGCTTTCACTAAGGATACGATAGATGTTTGGAGCTTGTGCTCTTCCCTCCTCACTAAGGAGAGTGTTTCGGCTACTACGTGCTAGACCATCTTCTTCCCTGACGATTGGACAGGCGATGATCTCGACAGGACTCTTGATCTCGCGTGCCATAGCACGAAGCACTGCGATCTGCTGGAAGTCCTTCTCTCCGAAGTAGGCACAGTCAGGTTGCACTAGATCAAAGAGACGAGAAACAACCTGCATCACACCATTGAAATGTCCTGGACGGTACTTCCCTTCCATCACCTCTGCTACTGCACCCACATGGAATACTCGGGTATCGGGCTCAGGGTAGATTGTCTCCACTTCGGGTGCAAAAAGAGCTGTTGTTCCGATGGAAGCGAGTAGGCGACTATCAGCATCCAGCGTACGCGGATACGTCTCTAAGTCTCTGGGATTGTTGAACTGTGTTGGATTAACAAACACGCTGACAATGCAACAATCATTTTCCTTGAGGGCACGGCGGACTAATGATAGATGTCCTTCATGCAGTGCACCCATGGTGGGAACAAAGGCTATGCGGTGACCTTGCTTGCGTTCTTCGGTAACGAATGAACGAAGTTCTTCGGCGGTTTTATAGATATTCATTGATAAACGATATAAAGAGGTTGTGGTTACTTCTTCTTGCTAAACTGACCTTGGGAGACTAGGTACTCTGCGATCTGTACGGCATTCAATGCTGCACCCTTCTTGATCTGATCAGAGACGCACCAGAAAGCGATACCTCTTGGGTTCGTTAAATCCTTACGCAGGCGTCCAACATAGACTGGGTCTTTCTCTGCGATAAAAAGGGGCATGGGATAGACCTGCTCACTGGGCTCGTCTTGTAGCACAATTCCCGGGGCTTTGCGGAAGGCCTCCTGTAGTACATCGAGCTCTATGGTCTCCTCGGTCTCCACCCAGATAGCCTCTGAATGGGCACGTGTAACGGGTACACGTACGCAGGTTGCACTCACTGAGAGGTCACTATGCATGATCTTACGTGTCTCGTTGTACATCTTTAGTTCCTCCTTCGTATAGTCTCCATCGGCGAAGACATCAATCTGTGGGATGAGGTTGTAGGCAAGCTGGTAGGCGAACTTCTTTACTTCTGGTTCCTCTCCTCGGGCAATGGCCTTGGTCTGCTCGTCGAGCTCCATCATCCCACGAGCACCAGCCCCACTAGCTGCCTGGTACGTTGCTACGTGTACGCGGGTGATGGGTGAGAGCTGATGGATGACGTTGAGGGCGACAACCATCTGGATGGTGGTGCAGTTGGGGTTTGCGATGATACCTCGAGGGCGTACAAGGGCATCGGCTGCATTCACCTCGGGGACGACGAGCGGTACATCCTCCTGCATACGGAAGGCACTGGAGTTGTCAATCATTACAGCGCCATGCTTCGTTATGGTCTCTGCATACTCTAGGGAGATACTACCACCAGCGGAGACGAATGCTATATCAATGTCCTGGAAGTCATCGCCATGACGGAGCTCCTGGACAATGTATTCTTGTCCCTTGAAGGTAATTCTCTGCCCTGCACTTCGTGTAGAGGCAAAAAGCTTCAGTTGGTCAATCTTCAGGCTTCTTTCACTAAGGACGCGGAGGAACTCTTGCCCTACAGCGCCGGTGACACCCACGATTGCTATGTTCATCGTTATGCTATAGTTTGCTATGGATAAAATTTTGACGCAAAGGTACGAAGAAACAAGAGAGTGTGAGGCTCACCTGCGTCAAGATCCTTTGCTTTATCCTTTCGGTTGCTGTTCCTTTGTTCCTTCAGTTCCCTTTCTTTTATCCCATCAATGCCCCATCCTCTTGCATCTTATCCTTATTCCATTCGTTCTCTTAGGTTGGGAAGGTGAGGCTAGTCTTCACTTGAAGGAACGGGGCTTTGGAAGGAGTGGTGTACCTTTGTTATGCGTTGGGTTGAAGCTTGGATTAGCTCTGCTCATTGATACAGAATAGATCTATCCCTTCAACCTTACATAGTTATCAGAGTGGAGGGATGGAGCTTCGGAGCGCAGAGATAGGGCTTAGTTTGTAATACAGGGATTATAGAGCGTCTCAGAGATGAGCAGTATTCAGTTGTATAATGTCAAGATAATGATGAGGGCTAGCATAGGGCTATGGAGGGGAACACTCCGTATGAACCTCAGTGTCGATGACCTCATCAACTACCTCTCTGAGGGTATGACTGTGGTCGGACGTACCCTTCTTGGAAAGAACGTACTTTACTCTCGAATCCTTATTCCCTAGACGATATGCCTCAGCTCTGCAATCCTCCTCGCCTTTGGGTCTTTAACCCTGGGCATGAAGAAGCCCTACGCATACCATCACACCTACGCTATACCCCAGCGAAGGAAGTGCGCCAGATGCGCCATGACCTTGCCCCCTTGCTCTCTCTCCTTGCACACGAAGGTGATTACATCTATCGCCCTGCATCTCCTTTGGGGTCTCCTGCCGAACTACTTGATTATTGCGGTCAAAGTGTATCACCGCACCCCTTGAGAGGTAGCACGCTCCAGCTCATGCTCTGGGGGATTGAGCCACACATCATCCATGAACTGATGACGGCACCCCTCCTAAGGGGGATTGACCTCGTACCCCCACCAATCAGTGCTGACTACCTGAAGATGGCACACCGCCAGAGTTGTGAGGGACTTCTTCGCTACCTAATCAAGGAGGGAGGCTATCCAGAGGCATTGCTCCCTCGTTGGGTGGAGCAAGGGGTAGACCGCAGTGAGACGAAGCATCTCCTTCGGGAGGCACTAAGGGGTATAGCACAAGACTATGGTTCTCCTACAGAGGTAATGGTAAAGCGTCCCTTCTCCTCCTCTGGGCGTGGTGTGCTTCCCTTCCCAAGGTGCTACAGTGAGAAGCACCTCGAGGCTCTTACTGGTAATTGCTTGCGACTGGGAGCGGTGAGTATTGAGCCTCTTTGGCAGGTGATAGAGAATTGGGCTCTGGAGTATGTGCGAGATGGGGAAGGGCGAGTATCGTTTGTGGCCTTCTCTCTTTTTGAGACCATTGCCTCGGGGCGAGCCTATGCTGGCAACATCTTGCAGAGTCAAGAGACTCTACGGGCTAGGCTCATCCAGCATATCGGTAGCGAAGCTCTCACCCAGCTGATTGCTTTACATGAGACCTACCTAAGCGAAGCCCTAGCCGCATCGCAGTACGAAGGGTATATCGGTGTTGACCTCTTCCTCTATGAGGATGGAGGACAGATAAAGCTGCACCCAGCTGTTGAAATCAACCTACGTACTACGATGGGTCTCCTCGCACATTTGGCCTATGAGCGTTATCTCACGCCACCCGAGGAGGGTCGTTTCCTGATTGAATACCTCCCTACGGCTCAGCTACAGTCTCCTACGAGCCTTACCTTTTCTCTTCCCGAAGTATCCCCTACGACCCTCTTTCAAGCTCGTATTACCAAGGCTTAGGCTTTTTCCACCCTTTTGCATGAAACATCTTCCCCGAGTACCCTCATTAGGGTCTTGGGGAACCCATGCAAGGCTACCTAAGGAGACCCATGCTAGGGTGTCCTCGCAAGCCCTTGCATGGGTCTCTGCGTAACCCTTGCAAGGGTAGTAATGGACGTGCCTTAGGGGCTTGCTGAGGGGGCTTGTTTGCTTTAGGGGAAAGAGGGAGCTTGGGTAGAAGTAAATTGGCTAAAGCCCCTAGGAGGGAGTGGCTCAGTGAGGCTCGTTGGGAAGGGGCTGAAGCCTAGAGAAGGCGTGTTACTAGGGATAGACTTGGTCTGGAGCAAGGATGATTGCTTCCTCCAGTGGGAGCATGGCATTGATTAGGCGTATGGAGCGACAGCGGGCAAGGTCTTGAGGTGTGAGATGATCCTGCTCATACACTAGACCTTGCTCGATGAGGAAGGCTCGTTGTGTACCCTTGAGAAGAGGGTATGCAGGGGTAACAAGACTTCCGTCCTCGAGCTCTAGTAGGATGTTTGTAAAGGTTGTGTCGGTGATCCTACCATCGGGACGTAGGAAGAGTGCCTCGGTCTCTGGTGGTAGTGTGGACTGCGCATTTAAGAAATAGGAGCGGTCAGCGTATTTGTAACGGTAGGTAAAGCGTGGGGGCAAGGTGCATAGCTGGAGGTGGTGAATGGCTCTTCGCTGGTAAGGGATGGTTTGGTGGCTAAGTATGCTTTCCGAATCATAGGTTAGGGTGAGGCGGTGGATACCCTCGGTGGGTAGGGGGATAGAGGAAAGATGGTGGAGTACTTCATCCTCTCGGAGGGTGCCACCATGAGCTAGCACCGTCCCCCGAAGCCGTGCTAAGTGCCTATCTAGTCCGTGGAGTCTTCCCCCTTCAGAGCGGAGTGTTTCGATGAAGCTTACTGAGGGATGTAGATTTTCTGAATACATTCTTGGTACTCGTCTTCTGCTCGGCTATTAATGGTAATCCCGCCCCCTGAGCGGTAGTAGAGTTGTCCATCTTGAGCCTCTTCTACGTAGCGGATAAGCACGGCAGAGTCCAAATCCTTGCCATCAAAGTAGCCACATACACCAGAGTAGTAGCCCCGAGGGCAACCTTCGGCTTCTTGGATGAGTTCGAGGGTCTTTCCTTTGGGTGCACCACAGATCGACCCCGCAGGTAGTAGCTCCCTCATGAGGTCACCCAGAGCGTGTCGGTAGGCTGGCATGATTTGCCCTCGTACCTCACTGCTCATCTGTAGGAGTGACCCTTTGATGGTATGTAGCTCGGTGAGGTACTTGAAGCGTGCAACTCGGACGGATGTAGCTACACGACTGAGGTCATTACGCATCAGATCTACGATGGTATGATGCTCACAGCTCTCCTTGTAGTCAGAGCGAAGACGTTCGGCAGCGTGGGGTAGGGTGGCATCTATTGTACCCTTCATCGGGTGGGTGCTTATCTCATCTGCCTGAATAGTCACAAAGCACTCGGGAGAGAAGGAGACAAAGCGATGAGGAAAGAGGACCTTGTAGCGAGCCTCAGAGGCTAGGTAGATTTGCTCTAGGCTGGCTGTACTCTCGATGGGGGTACGTATGGTGAGGTTGGCCAAAAAGCTATCCCCTCGAAGTAAGCCCTGCTGTATGTGTTTGAACCGTCGCTCATAGGTGGGGAAGTCCTCCGGGTGTGCTACGAGTTCGATGGGGATAGAAGGTGCCTCTGGGAGGGAAGTCTTTGCACTCGGGAAATCAAAGAATACTTGGGGTGTACTTGCCCCCAGTGGGGAGGAGATGAATATCCCTCTCTGAAGCTCAAAGTCAAGAGCAAAGAAGAAGGGCTGACCCGTGCATGAAGCCTTGTTCATGGATGCTAGGGTAGCCCTGACCTCAGGAGAGGGTACAAAGGGGAGTGACATGTGTTTTAGGGTGGGTGTAGAGGGGCTATGGGCTAGTGTGAGCGTGGTTTAGAGCTGTGCGCCGAGGGGGTACTAGCCTGATTGGAGGAAAGCCTAACTGAGGTGGGAGTGAGCGTTATAAGTTTTGCCTTGTAGAGTGCCCCTAGGGCCATCTTAAAGGTCTTTTTGCTCATCCCTGTGAGGCTGAGTACTTCCCCGGCCGAACTCTTGTCTCCAATCGGTAGCTCTCCGCCATGTACCTCCAGTAACTGGAGTAGGCGAGCCTGCTCGCCCTCTACCTTGGCATAGCCCACGGGGCTTAGTGAGAGATCAACCTTGTTGTCCTCACGGATGCGTACAACATAGGCTGTGAGCTTCTCTCCACGCTGTAACATACGTGGAGCTTCATCTGTATAGATAAAGCCCCAATGAGCATCCTCTATGACACACCGATAGCCTAGCTCGTGTTGCTCGGTGATGAGACAGGAGACAGACTCCCCAGGCATGTAGGGGATCGGGGTATTACCAATATGCTTGTTCAGGCGAGCAGAGCCTACGATCTTCCCGCTCAGCTGGTCGATGTAGAGGTAAACCACATAGCTGTATCCCTCCTGCATGCGTGATGCTTGCTCACGGAAGGGGACAAAGAGATCACGATGAATACCCCAGTGCATAAAGGCTCCAGCCTCTGTTACAGAGCTACAGCGGAGATAGGCCACTTCTCCTACCTCTGCTAGTGGGGTAAGTGTTGTAGCGATAAGTCGCCCTTCGTTATCATGATAGACGAAGACAGAGACAAGATCTCCTTCTTTTGCACCGGTGGGGATATACTTTGTCGGTAGCAGGATGTCTTGCAGTCCTCCATCAAGGTAAGCACCGACAGAGACAAAACGTAATATGGGGAGCTCCTGCCGACGCCCTAGCTGATAGGCTGTGAGCTTCTTGGGCTGTACGTCCATGATGATCAAGAGATAGGGGTAATGGTGGTTTCGTCCCTGAACTCAGGGTGTAGCGTGAGGGTATAGGTTGATGTGCCACGCTGAATCTCAAGGATCAGCTCTCGATGCTCAGTCTCATTGATATAGGGACGGAAGGAGAATAGATAGCTGAAGAAGGTAGCATACTTGTCTTGATCAAAGGCCTTACGGATATTGGCGTAGTTGGACTTGTCCCAGTAGCTTACCCCTGCCCCCCCTTGTAGGTCTGAGGAAGCACTCTGTTTGGAGTCTCGATAGCGATTGGTGTCAGAGATGAAGTTCAGGTATAGCTTAGAGAGTTCGCTGGGGTTTGTAGGATTGAGCTTACGCCCATTGATACTGAGGATACGATCTCCACAGCGTAGCCCTGCTCGGAAGGCGGGGGAATGATCCTCAATGTCTCTGATGAGATTGAGCTCTGAGCCATCGTAGATAATACCCGTGTAGTTATAGCGTGAGATGTGGATCTGAAAAGTAGGACGCTTGGGTGAACTGACATAGGGAAATCCCTCAAGCATCAAGGGAAGCATGTAGTGTGCGTAATCCTTGAGCGTCATAGCCTCACTCAGTGCGCTACGAGAGGTACACACCCAGATGGGGCGACCCGTCGTGTTCGGTCTAGAGAACTGGACTGTGAGTTGTATGGTGTACTGACCCATAGCGTTTGCCTCAGAGGGGAGCAGGGGGAGGGTAACGAAGTCCCTAAGGCTGGGATTGAATACGCTCGTGTACCTTGGGATGGATGTATCACGCTCTTGGCTGGAGTTGGGGCGTAGTTCGTAGAAGCACTCGATGATGAGATCTGGGCTTGAGGCATCAGCCTTTAGCCCCATGTCCTTCAGTTGCTCTGCCACTTGGGCATAAAGAGCTTCATCCAATGCTCTATTGCTCTCTGTGGAGGGAGCAAAGGCAAAGGTATGAGCCTGAGTAAGGTCATACGCAGTGGAAGTCTCATAGATGAAAGGGTAAGAGACCGTACGCTCCATCTCATCCTGAAGACTGTAATATGCGAAGGCACGTGCTAGCTCTCGCTCGGTCACGCTCCCTTGAGGTTTGCTCTCTGGGCGTAACACAACTTTTCTTGTACCCTTGCCTAGGCTTGTGATGGTGAGTAGATGTACCGTCTGTGGACGCTCCAGCAAGGAGTGCAACTCCTCTAGCTGTAACTTGGCTGTCGGGATGCCATCAATCTCCTCGATGATGTCCCCCGTATGTAGCCCTGCCCTGTGTGCAGGGCTGTACGGGACAGTGGATGTAATGACCGCCTTGCCCTTGCCCCAGCCTGTGCTTTGCTGTACAGTATAGCTTAGTCCCGTTCTGTAGAGTAGACTCCGGGAGGAGAGTGCTTGGGCTCGGACGCTTGACAGTAGGGGGGAGAGGAGGAAGAGTGTAATGCCCACTAGGGAACGTATGCGATGGGTAAAGTGTATCATTGTTCGGTGGATGGGTCGGTAGATTGCAATAGGTCAATGACGAGATAGAGGGCTTCTTCAGCAGCCTTGGCTATATTCTCTGTACGGTTACCCATCAGATGTAGTTGCTTACATCTTAGTCGGTCTCCCTCGGGATGATGCCATACAGCGGCGAGCCAAACTGTGCCTACGGGACGTATGGAGTCACCGCCTGTTGGACCAGCAATGCCTGTGGAGGCGATGCCTATATCTGTATGTAGTCGCTCTGAGACGCCTAGTGCCATAGCTTCAGCGACCTCTCTACTGACTACATGATGCTTCTCTATGAGTGATAGGGGGACACCTAGTAGCTCGTCCTTGAGCTCTGCTTGATAGGCGATGATGCCCCCTTGCAGATAGTCTGATGCTCCAGCTACACGACCTATCTGAGCGCATATACTACCCACGGTACAGCTCTCTGCCGTGGCAATACTTAGCCCTTTGTGTCGGAGTATCTTACCAATCTGCTCCTCTAGCTTGAGTTCGTCCATGATCACATCATGACACGTGCAAAGGGAACAGCCTCCAGTGAGCAACGCTTCCCCTCGAGGAAACTGAAGTAACCATTCATGGCGACCATAGCCGCATTATCTGTCGTATAGGCAAATGGAGGGATGAAGATCTTCCACCCATATCTGCGAGCATGGTCTGCGAAGGCCTCCCTTAGCCCAGTATTGGCAGATACACCGCCAGCCACTGCTACCTGTCGTATGCCTAAGTCTTTAGCTGCCTGACGGAGCTTCTTCATGAGGATTTCAATCACTGTATGTTGAAGCGAGGCACAAAGGTCCTCTTTGCGCTCCTCGATGAAGTTGGGGTTCTTGACAAGCTCATCACGAAGGGTATAGAGGAAGGAGGTTTTCAGTCCGCTGAAGCTATAGTCATAGCCTGCAATGTGAGGCTTACTAAAAGGGAAGGCCTTGGGGTTACCTAGGCTGGCGAGGCGATTGACTACAGGTCCTCCTGGGTAGCCAAGGCCCATTACCTTGGCACATTTGTCAAAGGCCTCTCCAGCCGCATCATCGATTGTCTGACCGATGATTTGCATGTCTGAGGCAGAGCGCACGAGGATGATTTGTGAATTGCCACCTGAGACAAGCAGGCAAAGGAATGGGAACTCTGGTGCGTCACGCTTCTCTCCCTCTGGCTCCTCGATGAAGTGAGCCAAGACGTGTGCATGTAGGTGGTTCACCTCCACCATTGGGATGTCAAGGGCGAGGGATAGCCCTTTGGCGAAGTTCGTCCCTACGAGAAGTGAGCCCAAAAGACCTGGCCCTCGAGTGAAGGCAATAGCGTCAAGGTCTCTCGCCGTGACACCTGCACGGCGGAGAGCCTCACTGACAACAGGCACGATATTCTGCTCATGGGCACGTGAGGCCAGCTCGGGGACAACACCGCCATAGGCTGTGTGTACAGCTTGCGAGGCGATAACGTTGCTGAGCAAAGTGCGCCCCCGCAGTACGGCGGCGGAGGTGTCGTCACACGAACTCTCAATCCCAAGTATGATAGGCGTTTGATTCATTCTATAGTTGCTGCCAAAATCAATCGTCACAAAAGTACGAAAATGTCCCTGCACGACCTGTCTATCTAGCCGAAAGAATCCCTCTGCCTGACTAAAACTGTGTGCTTATCTTTGCTTGGGTGCCTGTCTGGTAAGTTGTCCATCTGTGGTGCCGCCATTTCTTCAAAATCTAAACACACCCCTCGAGGATGTGCATAAATAGGGCGTTTGTAGGGGGCTTCAACGAGTTACCATAACTCGTTATCAAGAGTTATGGTAACTCGCTATGGAGAGTTATGGTAACTCATCAAGACGAGTTATGGTAACTCGTTGTGGCGAGTTGTGGTAAGTCGTTGAGGAGGATTATTTACTCCTTTCTATGATGTTGATTTATATGCTTTTATGTGATGTCTTTTTGCTGCTGTTTTTGAGGTTGAAGAGTGGTGCGGAATAGGAGAGGTAAGGAAGGGGGGAGGGTAGTAGAGGATGGTGTCCCTATACCTTATTAATATGGAGGTAGAAAGTTGGGAGGCTTTTTTTGCGTGCCTTTGTGCCAAGGAAGAAAGTGCTATGAATGTGATTATTTCTTACTTTTGTGGTATGAACTTCGGTGTGGGAAGGTCTCACACCTCAAACATATCCATTCAAAGCAAGTAAGAGCTATGAACCTCTCACACATTGAACATCTTGGGATCGCTGTCAAGAGCATCGAAGAATCCCTGCCCTACTACGAAGGTGTACTTGGGCTGAAGTGCTACAACATCGAGGAAGTCGCAGACCAGAAGGTTAAGACTGCTTTCCTACGCGTTGGTCAGACGAAGATTGAGTTACTCGAAGCTACCTCTCCCGACAGCACAATCGCTAAGTTCATCGAGAAGCGTGGCGAAGGTATTCACCACATCGCTTTCGCGGTCCCCAACACGGACGAAGCGCTCCAAGAGGTATCTGAGAAGGGCGTTCAGCTAATCGACAAACATTCTCGTAAGGGTGCAGAAGGACTGAACATTGGGTTCCTCCATCCTAAGAGTACGCTAGGTGTCCTCACCGAGCTGTGTGATAACCGCGACGTCAAGTAAGCACTACTGATGACATGATGGGATAATAGAAGCGTCCGTATCCTTATGTATTTAAGGTGAAGACACTTCTATTATCCCTTCTTTCTTTCACAACCCCAACGATAGCAACGACTAAAAGCTAATAATATGAGTGTTCAACTAGAGAAAATCAAGGAGCTTATTCAGCTCCGTGCCACAGCTCATCTTGGTGGTGGGCAGAAGCGTATCGATAGCCAGCACCAGAAGGGTAAGTTCACGGCTCGTGAGCGTATCAACATGCTTCTGGACGAAGGCAGCTTCGACGAGATTGATACATTTGTGCTACACCGCTCCACGAACTTCGGGATCGATAAGACGAAGTTCCTCGGCGACGGTGTTGTCACAGGATCGGGTACGATCGATGGTCGTCTCGTCTATGTCTTTGCTCAGGACTTCACTGTATTCGGTGGCGCACTCTCCGAAATGCTCGCCTCGAAGATCTGCAAGGTCATGAAGCTCGCTATGGAGATGGGAGCCCCAGTGATCGGCCTCAACGACTCGGGTGGTGCTCGTATCCAGGAGGGGATCAATGCCCTCAGTGGTTATGGTGACATCTTCCAGAACAACATCCTTGCCTCCGGTGTCGTACCTCAGATCTCTGCTATCTTCGGCCCTTGTGCTGGTGGTGCTGTTTATTCGCCCGCCCTCACGGACTTCAATATCATGAGCAAGGGTACGAGCTATATGTTCCTCACTGGTCCTAAGGTTGTCAAGACCGTAACGGGTGAAGACGTTACACAGGAGCAGCTCGGTGGTGCTAGCGTACACGCCTCTAAGAGCGGTGTCGCACACTTCGCCGTAGATAACGAAGAGGAAGGTATTCGCCTGATCCGTCACCTGCTCTCCTTCATCCCTCAGAACAATATGGAGGATGCTCCATGTGTAGAGCCTACAGACGCGATCGATCGTGTAGATGACGCTCTGAACGAGATCATCCCTGATCAGCCTAACAAGGGCTACAACATGTATGAGGTCATCGGTACGATCGTCGATAATGGCGAGTTCCTAGAGATCCACCGTGACTGGGCTAAGAACATTATCATCGGCTTCGCTCGCTTCAACGGACAGAGTGTTGGTATCGTAGCTAACCAGCCTATGGTCATGGCTGGTGCACTGGATAGCAACGCCTCTCGTAAGGCTGCTCGCTTCGTGCGCTTCTGTGACGCCTTCAATATCCCTCTCGTTACCCTCGTTGATGTACCAGGCTTCCTCCCAGGTACCGGTCAGGAGTACAACGGGGTCATTGTCCATGGTGCTAAGCTCCTCTATGCTTACGGGGAAGCAACTGTACCTAAGATCACCGTCACCCTACGTAAGTCCTATGGTGGTGCCTACATCGTGATGAGCTCCAAGCATCTGCGCTCTGACGTGAACCTCGCTTGGCCATCTGCTGAGATTGCCGTTATGGGCCCTGCTGGTGCCGTAGAGGTTATCTTTGCTAAGGAAGTTGCTGCTGCTGAGAACCCAGCAGAGGCTGCAGCACAGAAGGAAGAAGAATACCGCAAGGCATTCGCTAATCCCTACAACGCTGCTTCCTATGGCTTCATGGATGATGTCATCGAGCCACGTAATACACGTTTCCGTATTATCCGTGCCCTCGAGCAACTCCGCACAAAGAAGCAGATCAACCCAGCAAAGAAGCACGACAACCTGCCTCTCTAGTCCAAGAGCTGGCACTAGCCGTGCATAGTCATTCAACGCTACACTAGCATGAATACCGCTCGTCTTCTCACGTTATCTGCCGGTCTTGCCCTTACTGGGGCGACTACAGGTACCGTGTGGGCTCAGAATCGTACAACTGAGCTCCCAGAAAAGGTTCTCCGCTTGCAGGAGCAAGATCCTGCAGGCCTCATCATGACCTTCACGGCAGTACTTGTTGTTTTCGCCGCCTTGGTAATGCTAGTCTTGGTCTTTAGGCTCTTGGGGCGATTCTTTGAATCCTCTAAGGAACCTAAGAAGGCTTCGACAGCCACTGCAGCCCCTACATCTATCTCTTCCTCTTCCTCACAGCCCTCAGGCGAAGCTCTTGTGGCTATCTCTTTAGCCCTACAGCAGAGCCTAGGTGGACATCCTGGTGAGGTGGCAGCTGCCATCTCCCTCGCCCTGCGCTGTGAACTGGAGCAGCACGATGCAGAGAGCTACGTCCTGACGATTCGTCACAGACCTACGCAGTGGAATGCTCATATACAAGGCACACAACGACGCTATAAATAATAATCGATAACCTCATATTATGCAGCAGGAACCGAACCTCAAGGAAGTATTCGCAGCGATCTCTTATGCCCTCCACGAAGAGCTCGGCAAGCACCTCCACGATCAGGAATCCTATGTCCTGACCATCAAGCGTGGTGTAGTCCCCTCTCCATGGAGCTCTAAGAGCCACACGATGCGTCAGCTCCCTTCCCAATAGTTCATCCCAATCGCAAATCAAACGCTCACACATAATGAAAGAGTATAAGTATAAGATCAATGGCAATGAGTACAGCGTGGCCATCATCGACCTCGAAGGTAACACGGCAGCAGTCGAAGTAAATGGTGTCTCCTACAAGGTAGATATCCTCACCGAAGGCTTCACCGCAGCTCCCGCTCGTCCCGCAGCTAAGCCCGCCGCACCAGCAGCTCCTGCTCCCGCACCTGCTCCTGCCGCAGCTCCCGCTGCTCCACAGCCTATCGCTCCCGCAGCTGCTCCTGCCGCAGAGCCTGCTCCTGCTGGTAAGGGTACGGCCGTACAGTCTCCTCTGCCAGGTGTCATCCTCGACATCAAGGTAGCAGTCGGAGACACGGTCAAGGTTGGTCAGACGGTGGCTATCCTAGAGGCTATGAAGATGGAGAACAGCATCAACGCAGAGTGCGACGGTGTAATCACGGCCATCAAGGTAGCTAAGGGGGATAACATCCTCGAAGGCTCTGATATCGTAATCATAGGTTAGTCTAGCTATGTCCTCCTTCTGGGGCTTTCTGGTTGAGAATATGCAGACGTTCTATTCCTTCACGGGAATAGCGAATGCAACGATGGGGCACCTCATCATGATCTTGGTGGGTCTGCTCTTCATCTTCTTGGCCATCAGATATGAGTTTGAGCCTCTCCTCCTTATCCCCATCGGCTTCGGTATGCTCATTGGGAACATACCGATGCTCAATGGGATGCAGGTAGGTATCTACGAAGAAGGATCTGTCCTCAATATCCTCTACCAAGGTGTGCGTCAGGGGTGGTATCCTCCTTTGATCTTCCTTGGCATTGGGGCGATGACAGACTTCACGGCTCTTATCTCTAACCCCAAGCTCATGCTCGTAGGGGCAGCAGCACAGTTCGGTATCTTCGCCGCCTATATGACTGCCCTACAGCTAGGCTTCACGCCCCCCGAGGCTGGAGCTATCGGTATTATCGGAGGAGCAGATGGCCCTACGGCAATCTTCCTCTCCAATAGACTGGCTCCACACCTCCTAGGTGCTATCGCCGTGTCGGCTTACTCCTACATGGCTCTCGTACCTGTGATACAGCCCCCCTTCATGCGTCTCCTGACTACGAAGAAGGAGCGAGTAATGCGTATGAAGCGTCCTCGTCAGGTATCCCAGACAGAGAAGATCATCTTCCCGATTGCAGGGCTACTCCTTACGACGATGCTTGTGCCACCAGCACTACCTCTGCTCGGGATGCTCTTCTTTGGGAACCTGTTGCGTGAGAGTGGTGTGACGAAGCGACTAGCCGATACGGCGAAGGGTCCACTGATCGATACGGTGACCATCCTACTTGGTGTCACGGTCGGTGCCTCTACGCAGGCAACGGAGTTCCTCACGGGTAACTCTGTGTTGATCTTCGGCCTCGGTGCCTTCTCCTTTGTTATCGCTACTTGTAGTGGGGTACTCTTCGTGAAGTTCTTTAACCTCTTCCTCAAGCCAGAGAACAAGCTCAATCCACTTATCGGTAACGCTGGTGTGTCTGCTGTCCCTGACTCTGCCCGTATCTCGCAGACCCTTGGTCTCGAGTACGACCCTACGAACTACCTCCTCATGCATGCCATGGGGCCGAATGTCGCAGGGGTGATCGGGTCGGCTGTCGCAGCGGGTATTCTGCTTAGCTTCCTCGCTTAGGGCGTTTCAGTCACTTTGGAAAGTAGATCGGCGTACTGCACATGATGTGCAGTACGCCGATTTACTTTCTGCTAGGGGATCTTTTGTACTCGTATGCTTATCCGCTGGTAGATGCCTGATGAAAGAGGTCGTGGGGTACTAGAATGTACAGGCTTCAGAAAACTTGCCTAGAGGTGCAGTTTATTTCTCTTATAGGACAAACAGTTTTCTCTTATAGGATAAATGTTTTTCTCCTATAGGCAAAAAGAAATTCTCCTATAGGATAAATGAGATTACCCTATAGGAGAAAGAAGGTCATCGGCACTGATGCCGAGATTTAGTGCTTTGAATCCGCTCTGCCTTTAGCTATGGTAGGAGGTGTTGTAATTGCAGACCTTACCTCCAATGCTTACGCTCGCAAAGGCATAAGGAAATAGAATCAATCATGAGACATGACTACTTCCGAGGGGAAGGTCCCATGACGATGAGGAGCTTACCTCCGGGGCGCAGATCACTATGTGAGAAGGAGAGCGTCTGGGTAATATCTCGTCCGTTGATGGAGGCTGACTGTACGTACTTATTGGCTTTGCTGTTGCCCTGTACCTCAATGACGAATTTCCCCCTTGGGAGGTTCAGCGTAGCACGATCCACGAGGGGACGGCCAAGGGTATATTCAGCCTTCCCGGGGCATATCTGATAGAAGCCTAGGGCACTGAGGATATACCAAGCTGACATCTGCCCGCAGTCTTCGTTGCCAATGATTCCTCCGGGCGTGGGCTGATAGAAGTGACGTAGTACGGTGTCCAGTATAGCCTGTCCCTTGTGAGGGGAGGAGGTATAGTTGTAGAGATAGGCGATATGATGGCTGGGTTCGTTGCCATGGGCATACTGACCAATCAGTCCCGTTATATCGCCAGACTGCTCTGCCCCATCGATGCGTGATGAAGTGGTGAAGAGGGTGTCAAGGTTAGTCTCTAGTACGTGCTTCCCTCCCATGGTGGCGAGGAAGCCCTGCATGTCGTGTGGCGCATAGAAGCTCCACTGATAGGCGTTACCCTCGGTGTAGTCGCTCTTACCATGAGCAGAGTATCTAGGGTTAAATGGTGTACGGAATTGTCCATTCCCGAGTACGGGTCGCATGAGGTTCGTTTCCTTGTCCCAGTAGCGTCTGTAGTAGAGGCCACGCTTGTCGTATTCCTTTGCTACTGAGTCGAGGCCTGCAGCCTCTGCGATACGAGCGATGCACCAGTCATCGTAGGCCATCTCTACACCCCAGCTCACACTCTCGGGTACGGAGTCGGCTGGGACAAAGCCGTACTTCTCCTTGTAGTATGGATGACGTGTGATGAGGTCTAGCTCTCGGGATCCGGCGAATTTCCGTGCAAGATCTTCTCGATAGATGGAGCTACGTTGTGCTGCCTCTGTCCAATGGCGCAAGTCTTCGTCCTTGGCAATGCCCTTAGCCACAAGGTCTGCTAGCACGCTCACCGAGTGATAGGCAGGCATACAGCCAGTATAGTTGGATGCCAAAGGCCAACGAGGCAGGATTGTCCCCTCTTCGTAGTCGCTGACCAAACTACGTCCGTAGCGTAGAGCACGGTCAGGGTCTATGATCGTCAGCAGGGGATGCAGCGCACGGTATGTGTCCCAGAGGGAGAAGACGGTATAGTGTCCGTCTTGGGGATTTGCATTCTTATGCACCTGCTTATCCATCCCACGGAAGGAGCCATCGACATCCTGATAGTTATACGGAGCTATGTGGGCATGGTAGAGAGCCGTATAGAAGTTACGTAGGACGGTTGTATCCTGAGTCTCGATTTGGATCTTATTCAAGACCTCGGCCCAGGCTTGACGGCTCTCGTGGCGAACATGCTCGTAGTCCCAATGGGGGAGTTCTGCCTCGAGGTTTTTCATCGCACCCTCGGGAGAGACTGCGGATAGACCAGCTTTCACTAGGATAGGCTCCGTGCCACTCGGCAGGTAGATATGGAGCTTGAGGTCAGAGGTGTCCTTTGTCGAGGTGTAACCTGAGGATAGGCGTACCCGCTCTTTCGCATCACGGACGAGTACCAGGCTATCGGCGGGCGAACTAAGACGTATCACGTAGCTCAACTGATGATGCTCTGCCCAGCCCTTCGTATAGAAGGTACCCTGGAGCGTAGAGTCATTGAGCATCTGTAAGTCATTGCCAACCACAGCGTGTCCCCAATTTGGCTGAAGGATATGGCTTAGGTCAAGGAGCAGGCGACGCTCCGTGCTGTCGCTATAGGTCGCTCGCATCAGTCCTACCCGCTCCGTGGAGGTTAGCTCTACTTGTACCCCAAAGTTGGATAAGAGTACCGTGTAGTTACCCGGCGTAGCTTGCTCATTGGCCTTATCAAAGGTAGCTATGGGGCGGAGGCTATCCAGACCGCTATAGGGTAGCAGGGCAACATCCCCGAGATCCCCTACGCCCGTTCCAGAGAGGTGTGTGAGGCTAAAGGCGTGGATCGCACTGTCCGAGGCGTGGTAACCACTGCTAGCATCCCAGGCCAAGAGATGGGTATCTGGGCTGAACTGCACCATCGCATTCGGACGGGTAGCCCCGGGGAAGGTATGCCCATGCTCACCCGTCCCAATGAAGGGGTCTACATAGGAGAGTAATCGCTCGTCTAGAGGGGCTTCGGAGGTGCGAGGAGAGCACGAACTAAGGACTGAAGCCCCGAGGAGAAGGGCTGCGCCTGCGGTGAAGAGCTTGGATACGAACATAAGTAAAGAGTAAAACGAATAGGACTAAACCTGCCCAGCGAAGGCGGCTGCAAAGAGGCGCATCTGACGGAGCATCGAGACGAGGCCGTTTGAGCGTGTCGGGGAGAGGTGCTCGGAGAGACCTATCTCCTTGATGAAGTAGAGATCTGAGGCTAGGATGTCCTCTGGAGTTTGCCCATCCAGTACTCGAAGTAGGAGACTGACAATCCCTTTGACAATGATGGCGTCACTCTCCCCACGGAAGTGTACCTTGCCCTCGGAGTAGCTAGCGGTAATCCATACACGACTCTGACATCCCTCTATGATGTTCGTCGGTGTCTTATCGCTCTCTGGTAGTGGCTCGAGCGTATTCCCTAGATCGATGATGAGGGCATAGCGGTCCATCCAGTCATCTAGAGCAGAGAACTCCTCTATTATCTCATCTTGTAGTTCGTTTATAGTAGGCATATATTTCGTTTACTTGTCATAAATCAGTGCGAGGGGCTGTAGGGGAGTGGGAGGTATGCCAGAGAGAGGTGTGGATGGGGAATGAGCGAAGCTCAAGATAGGTATCCCCGTAATCTCACTAGAGGTATCCTCGGTACCTGCCGGCAGGTTACGGGGATACCTCTGGTGAGGTTCCCTCAGTACCTCTAGCCCCCTTTTGAGAAAGAATTTTTAGATGAAGAAAGTTCACCTGCCTAAAGCTCTTCGTGCAGAGCCGTACGGACGGTCTCGCCTACGGCTTGGAGGGTTTCCTTGAGGATTACATTCATGTTATCCCCCATCCTATGCCAATGAGCCCCGAAGCCTGTGGGACGGTTGGGGTCGAAGTTAATGATGTCCACTACGGGTATGCCGAGATGGCGAACGACGGGGACGTGGTCATCCGTCATTGCTCCACCATCGGCTTGCACAAAGTAGCTTCCCCAGCCCAGCTGGGAGGCTACCCCCCAGAGGGTAGATAGGGTAGGGCGGGCAACATCCTTGGAGAGTGTCTCCCAATAGAAGCGCGCACCCTGTGCCCCGACCATATCGAGGAGGATACCATAGCGAGCCTTGTAGCTCGGGGTATGGGGATGGGTGGCCCAGTAGGTGGAGCCAAGGCACCAGGTCTCATCGCTCTGACTGTGCCCACCATCCTCTAAATCGAAGAATACGAAGTCAATTGCCTTGTCTCTTGGGGTAAGGCTCTCCTGACGAGCGATCTCGAGTAGTACGCCCACTCCACTTGCCCCATCATCAGCTCCGAGGATCGCTTTGCCTTGGGCAGATGTGTCAGGATCATGGTCAGCCACGGGGCGAGTGTCCCAATGGGCCATGAGGAGGATGCGTTCGCCCGTCCCCTCTGGATGTCGGGTAGCGATGATGTTTCTCCCTTGGACTTCTTTCCCGAAGTAATCCTTGTCCTTAAAGGTTTGTAGTGTCACCACGTAGCCCCAGCTCTTGAGCTTAGCCTCGATCCATGAGGCACAGGAGGTGTGTGCTACACTCCCTGGTACCCGAGGACCGAAGGCTACTTGGCTGGCCACATAGCTATAGGCAGAGTCGGCATCAAAGGGCTGAGGAGCTCGTCTAGGCTCTTCGGTGGTCTCTGTATGCTCCCTTTGAGCCTTACTACCCCCACAGCTCGGGAGAGGCAGGGCAAGAGAGACTAAGAGCAAAGAGGCGAGGAGGAAGGGCTTGGTCTGCATAAGGTTTTCCTTAGAATATAGAGGGTTTATTTGGCTCCACGATAATCTCCTCTAGGGGACGCTTGGGGACGTGATGCTTGCCCTCGGCGTCTCGCCAGTACTTGACGTCCTCTGGGTTTCTTGCCTCCTCTAGGATAATTGTCTCCATGGGGCGTCCGAGGGCGATGACGGCATTAATCGAGAGATGTGTCGGTAGATCATACATGCGGGCTATGTCTCCCTTTCCATAACCATGAAAGATACACATCCCATAGCCTGCCTCGCTAGCTAGTAGACCGAGTGCCTCTAGCTGCAATCCCTCATCAAAGCGTGCCGCAGGGGCAAGGTTGGTGTCAAGTAGCTGGATGAGGTAGGCAGTAGGCCGCTCCCCTACCTCGGGGCCATCCCAGTCGGGGAGCATAGCAGCCCAGCGTTGTAGGGCGGTAATCTCGTTGCACTCTGCTGGGTCCGTCACGATGATGTACTTGAGGGGTTGTACGTTGCGCATAGAGGCAGTGTAGCGGATAGCATTCAGCCAACGCTTGATCTGGAGAGGCTCAATACGTACAGTCTCGTCAAAGCGTCGACAGGTACGATTCTTGCGGATTAAGGACTCTAAGATGTGCTGCATAAGTAGATAATCTTTTATCGTGTAGGGAGGCGGAAGAGCCGACGTGCATTCTGGCTCGTTACCTCTGTTAGTTGGTCATAGCTAAGCCCGTAGAGTGAGGCGAGGAATTGGGCAGTGTGGGGGAGAAAACTCGGTTCATTGCGTTTCCCTCTGTTGGGAGTAGGGGCAAGGTAGGGCGCGTCAGTCTCCAAGAGAAGTCTGCCCAGAGGTACCCTCGTGATATAGTCCTTCAACGAACTATTCTTAAAGGTCACCACACCATTGATACCGATAGCAAACCGCTCGAAGCTTAGTGCTTCCTCCAGCTCCTCACTACTGCCCGTGAAGCTATGGAAGACCCCATGAAGCTCGGGGAGATCCACCGCTCTCAGTATCTCGAAGGCCTTACTAAAGGCCTCACGGATGTGTAGGATCACGGGGAGATTTAGGCGGGCAGCCCACTGTAATTGCTCTCGGAAAGCTGCTACCTGCTCTGCCTCATACGTCCGATCCCAATAGAAGTCTAACCCAACCTCCCCTATGGCAGTGGGGCGATGGAGCTCTAGTTGCTCCCTCATGTAGGTTAGCTCCGCTTGGTAATCTTCTTTGACGCTGGTGGGATGAAGTCCGATGCAGGGAAACAGGCGGAGAGGATGAGCTGCGACAAGGGGGAGCATACGCTCGTAGCTCTCCCGATCGACACAGGGCAAGACCATCTGCCCGATACCTGCTTCGTCTGCTCGCTGGAGCATAGCCTCTCGATCGAGGTCAAACTCCTCCCCGTAGATATGTGTATGGCTATCGATGAGTGAGGTAGCCATTAGCTCTTCCTTCCAGCTAAAGTGTCGAAGAGGGTGAGGAGGAGTTCCTTCCCTTCGCTCCTCAGAGGGAGTGCCTCTGTGAGGGCATAGGCACGGGCGGTGTATTGCTTGACTACCTGCTCTGCGTAGGTTCGTACGCCAGCTACTTCGTAGAGACTACGTACATGGGCAATTTGATTACGGCGATCCTCCGAGGTAAGGGCAAGGATTTCCTTCAGTTCCTCGAGCTCGTGTCCCTTCAGTTGCTCTAGGGCATAGAGCAGGAGGAGAGTCTTCTTAGCGTTGATGATGTCTCCCCCGATGGGTTTGCCGAAGGTCGCCTCATCCCCATAGACATCGAGCAGGTCATCTTGGATCTGGAAGGCTAGCCCAAGGGCAACGCCTGACTCATAGAGCTGACTTGCTACCTTGGGGGAAGCCCCACCAATGATTGACCCGATCTGGAGCGATGCTCCCAGTAGGACAGAGGTCTTCAGACGTATCATCTCCATGTACTCGCTGACGGTGACATCCTGACGCTCTTCGTACTCCATGTCCAGCTGTTGTCCCACGCATACCTCTAGAGCCATCTTAGAGAAGATGCTGAGGAGGCAAGGGAGCTTCTTCGACTCCGTTACCTCGCCGAGGGCTGCATAGGCCTCGATACTCATGGCATCCCCAGAGAGGATGGCTGTGTTGTCCCCCCAACGACGGTAAACAGTCGCCTGCCCACGGCGTAGTGGGGAGCGGTCCATGAGGTCATCGTGCAGTAGGGTGAAGTTGTGAAACACCTCTAGAGCTAAAGCTGCGGGGAGTGACTTCTGCCAATCTTCGGTGAAGCAGTAGGAGGCTACACATGAGAGGAGAGGGCGCAGACGCTTACCTCCGAGACTGAGGGTATAGTGAATGGGGGAGAAGAGTCCACTGGGGGGACGATGCTCTGGGAAGCGGAGGGAGAGAGCCTCTTCGATGGCTCGGTGCATCCCTGCGAGCTGATCCTTGGGTGAGGGCATGACGTAATCTATAGCTTTACTTGCTCGAAAGCTGATGTTGTACTTGTGATAATGTGGGGGAAGACCTCCTGTTGAAAAGTCCTTGTCCCACGAGCTAAGCAAAGATACAACTTCTCAGCCGACCCAGCCAGCCTCACTCGCTTTGCTTTGTCCTCTTCATTTCCCTTTTGTAGGCAATGAAGAGACCACTATCCTCTTTCCCTCGGAGCATGAGAAATCACCTATCATAGGTGGTCGTTGTCACCTATGATAGGTGATTGAGGAGGTTAGGGGGGTACCTACACGAAGGGGAAGAGGGAGGATAGCTAGATGTGGAGGAGAAGCCCGAAGGGGGGAGATAGTCAATCATATTCTTGGTATCTTTGCCTCTCGGTGCGTGGGAGGCTTCGATACCCCCGTACTATTACCTATTATTCCGCTTTATGCATACACGTAGCGTTGTCATAATACCTACCTATAATGAGCGAGAGAATATCGCTCAGATGATAGATACTGTCCTCGCCCTTCCAGAGGCATTCCATATCCTGATTGTTGATGATGGTTCTCCCGACGGCACAGCCGAGATCGTTGAGGAGAAGATGGAGCAGTACCCTGGGCAAGTACATTTGAAGAGGCGAGCTGGCAAGCTGGGGCTTGGTACAGCTTACCTCGAGGGGTTTCGTTGGGCTCTGGATGCTGGCTATGAGTTCATCTTCGAGATGGATTGTGACTTCAGTCATCCCCCGATGAAACTGATTGAGCTGTATGAGGCGTGTGCTAAGGGTGGAGCAGATGTTGCGATAGGCTCACGATATATCAAGGGTGGGAAAGTCGAGAATTGGCCCTTCGACCGCATTGCCATGAGCTATGGTGCCTCCCTTTATGTACGTCTCATCACGGGGATGCCAATCAAGGATACCACAGCAGGCTTTGTATGCTATCGTCGGGAGGTGCTAGAGGCGATGCATCTAGAGGATGTACACTTCAAGGGCTATGCATTCCAAATAGAAATGAAGTACACGGCGTACTGCCTCGGCTTCCGACTTGTGGAGGTACCTATTACCTTCACCGACCGTATCCTCGGGACTTCTAAGATGAATACCTCGATCTTCAAAGAGGCGTTCACGGGCGTGGTGAAACTTCGCTACTGGCATAGCTGTAAGGGGTTCCCTCGTCGTAACAATTCCCCGGTCTCTCATCAATAACCTCACTATAAGCATGCTACGCACAGCCCTCTTTTCGCTCCTTGCTCTAGGGGCTTGCTCTACCTCTGCCTTTGCCCAAGAGTTACGTGGGGATGAATTGAAGAGGCTCATCGAGATGCCCCTAAAGAATATCTACGTTGAATACCCCAACAAGACAGGGCATACCTTCGTAGATAGTACTGATCTTCGCCTCTCTCCTCGGGATCTTCATCCTGCCTTCTATGGTTGCTTTGATTGGCATAGTGCTGTGCATAGTCATTGGATGCTCTGCGAGGTACTACGTACCAACCCACAGCTGGCAGAGCGGGAAGCTATCCTAGAGGCCTTCGACAAACATTTCACAGAGAGCAATATGCTCGCCGAGGCAGCTTACTTTGATCGTAAGCTGGCTGGCAGCTATGAACGCACCTATGGATGGGCGTGGCTCCTCAAGCTCTCTGAGGAACTACATCGTCTGGCTAGCGAGGAGAACGATGCTGAGCTACAGGGCAAGGCAAAGGCTTGGTCACGCCATGTCGACCTCCTAGCAGACAAGATCGTCCAGAAGTGGAAGCAGTACCTCCCCAAGGTCAATTATCCCAATAGGATTGGGACGCATTCGAACTCAGCCTTTGCCCTTGCCTTCGCTATCGACTATGCACGCTCGAGGGGAGATCAGGACTTTGAGCAGGCACTCCTTCAGAAAGCTCGTGAGCTACACGCCTCTGACAGACACGTGCCAGCTGAGTGGGAGCCTAACGCAACAGACTTCTTCTCTCCCTCGCTCATGGTCGCAGACCTTATGACGCGTGTGCTACCACAGAGGGAATATGTCCGCTGGCTCAGTAGCTACTTTACTCCAGCAGGGATAGAGCGTCTCTGTCAGAGACCACAGGTAAGTGACCTCACGGACTATACCATCGTACACCTCGTGGGGCTTGCCTTCACACGTGCCTGGACGATGGCTCGTATCGCACAGTACCTCCCGAAGGGGCATGCTCTCAAGGCTCGCTTCACACGTGCCTCCAGAGAGCTATATCGTCATGGCATGAGCCAAATCTTCAACTCCAATTACGGTGGCGATCATTGGCTGGCGACATTCGCCCGTTATGCTGATGAGGTCATGCGCTCCAATCAATAGCAGGCTATGCGTGTAAGTAGGCTAGGGGAGCAGTGGTTGCAAGGGGGAGGTCTATGGCTCAATAGACACAGCTCGATACGCATCGCCCTCATCGTTTTCTCCGTACTCTTTGCTGTGCTTTCACTTGTGATCTCGGATCGCCTCGTATCGAGAATTGCGGTGGAGGAGCACGAGAAACTTGAGATGTGGGCTAACGCTACCCGAGCAGCCAATGCCTATGATCAGCAAATGATCATGACCTACCTCTACCGCATCCTAGACGCTAATACCGCTATACCGACCATCCTGACTGATCAGGACGGGAAGGTGCTGAGCTACTATAATATTGACGTGCCAGAGAAGAATGCAGATGCCTTCCTAGAGCGAGAGCTTGAGCGGTATAAGCGTGGCTACCCTCCCATTGTAATTGATGACCTGAGTAGCCCACAATATATCTACTATTCTGATAGCTACGGACTGAGGTATCTGGTTATCTTCCCCTATATCCAGCTTGGGGTGTTCCTGCTCTTCCTCGGGGTTGCTATCGTGGCTGTTGTGAGCCTCAAACGCTCCGACCAAAACCGTATCTGGGAGGGGCTCTCTCGTGAGACTGCCCATCAGCTAGGCACCCCTATCTCCTCGTTGATTGCTTGGAAGGAATACCTTGCTAGTATGGGGACTGAACCCATGGTAACCGATGAGATGGAGAAGGATATCCAACGGTTAGGCATCATCGCAGACCGCTTCCAGAAGATTGGGTCCTCCCCCAATCTTAGACCCAGCGATCTACATGAGGTCATCCTACGCACCATCGCCTACATGCAACCACGTATCTCGAAGCAAGTGGAGCTGATTGCTCCTAAGGCTCCAGAGGAAAGCATCATTGTTCGGCTGAGTGAGCCTCTTTTAGCATGGGTCTTTGAGAACCTAATCAAGAATGCCGTTGACGCCATGCACGGAGAGGGGAAGATCTCGATAAGCTATATAGCGAAGGAGCGGGAGGTCTACATCGATATTACCGATACAGGTAAAGGTATACCGAAGGGGAGGCAAAAGACGATCTTCCGCCCAGGCATCACCACGCGTCAGCGAGGCTGGGGGCTGGGGCTATCTCTGGCTCGGCGCATCGTAGAGGAATACCATGGTGGGCGTATCTATGTCCACCACTCCACGCTCGGCGTGGGGACTACCTTCCGCATAGAGCTAGATCGTGAGACTGAATAGCTATGAGCATGCCCCCTTCGCTCCTCATTACCTCGACCTTAGCCTCAGGGGAGGCACCACAGCCTTTCACTTGGCATCTCCCTCCCTCTAAGAGCCTTTTGGCTCGGCAGCTTGTCCTTGCCAGCCTTGAAGGGAGACCCCTACCGACTGATTTAGATAGTAGGGAGGATTTGCCTCAGGATATCCATGTCCTCCTCTCTGCTCTGCGAAGCGAAGCTGAGGGAGCAAGTGTTATCTCCGTAGGGGAGTCAGGCACAGCGATGCGCTTCATGACTGCCTATCTCTCAGCAAAGGCTACGAGGTCACTTCGTCTAGAGGGAACGGCACGGCAACATGAGCGACCTATTGCTCCCCTTGTAGAGGCTATGAGACAGCTGGGAGCGAAGATCCATTACTTGGAGCGCGTGGGTTACCCTCCTCTGTCAATTGAGCCTGCTGTACTCCATGGTGGTCGCGTAACGCTAGATGCCTCTCATAGCTCTCAGTACCTAAGTGCCTTACTTCTGCTTGCTCCTATCCTGCAGGAGCGAGTGGAGATTTCCCTTACACATCCGCTTGTCTCGGCTCCCTATGCCCTTATGACCCAAGCTGTGCTTCAGGGGGCAGGATATCCTTGGGTTACTCAAGAGGATGGCGCGTTTACCTATGATCCTGTAGATCGGGTAGAGGCAAAGCAACTACCCCAACTTCCTCTTGTCGAGGAGGCGGACTGGAGTGCCTCCTCCTATGCTTATGCCCTCATATCACTACAGCCTATTGGGACGGAGTGTCGCTTGCCTCGCCTCATACTCCCATCAGCACAAGGCGATAGCCTTTACTTGCCATCGCTCTTTGAGGCCTTAGGTGTCACAACGGAGGTGGGGGATGGATTTGTGCGTCTTCGTAAGGTCTGTCTACCCCAGCAAAAGACTTTTCGAGCTCATCTATCCTCCTGCCCAGACCTAGTGCCAGCACTAGTTACCGCCCTGGTGGGTAATGATGTAGCTTTTCGGATAGAGGGTATTGGGCACCTACGAATCAAGGAATCGGATCGCCTAGGAGCCCTTGCCTCGGAGTTCCTAAAACTTCATATCCCCCTTTGTGTAGAGTCTGATGCTCTCTCGTGGGATCGTCAACTGCTCACCTCATCCAATACTAGCTCTACATCCTTTTCATCACCTACGCAAACTCCACTAATCAACCCGCATCAGGATCATCGTATAGCGATGGCTCTGGCTCTAATGGCAGTCCGAGTTAAGCAGCTCTGTATTAGCAGTCCTGATTGTGTCAAAAAGAGCTTCCCCAGTTATTGGGAGCAACTCGGGGAGATTCTTTGCCTCCAGATGCAATAGAGTGTGGTATCCTATGCCTAGGATTAAGTACTAGCAGTATGGGGGAGAGAGAAATCCTAGAGTCCTTGCAGGGCTGGAAAGTTCTTGCTACCTTTGCGCCAAGAAAACCCCAGGAGGGGAGTCTAAGACTTGCGGTAGTAGCTCAGTTGGTAGAGCATCAGCTTCCCAAGCTGAGGGTCACGAGTTCGAGCCTCGCCTACCGCTCGTGTAGTGGGGATGCCTTTCGTTACAGAGGGGTATCCCCTTCATCTTTGTTCATAGACAACTACTATATAAACCCATTGCAATGACCTCCACATTACTTGGTTTCGAGATGAGTAGCTTATTTAGCTCCTTCACTCAAGAATTTTCGGCATTCAGCCTAGAGCAGATTTACAAGTCTTTCCTTACGCTCTTCGTCACCATTGATATTATAGGTGCGATTCCTATTATCCTATCCCTCAAATCCAAGGGGCAGGAGTACCACGCTACTCAGGTTGGCGTGTACTCGGGGATTATCCTTATCGCCTTCCTCTTCGCTGGTGAGCCTCTACTCGGATCTTTCGGTGCAGATATATCGACGTTTGGTGTGGCTGGTGGGATAGTCCTCTTTGTCATGGCTGTAGAGATGATCTTTGGGATCGAGATATTCAAGTCTGAGGGATCCAATGGAAATTCAACCTTTGTACCCCTTGTCTTCCCTCTCTTTGCTGGGGCAGCCTCGTTCACGACGCTACTTACTCTGCGAGCTGATGGTATGGCGATGATTAACCTAGCCATAAGTATTGTCCTTAATATGGTACTTGTCTACCTCGTATTGCGCTATGTGTCGATACTGGATCGTCTCTTGGGGGCTAACGGGGTGTATATCCTACGTAAGTTCTTTGGCGTAGTGCTACTGGCGATCTCGGTGAAGTTCATCACGAAGAACTTGATTGATGTAATCGCTATGGTAGAGCGTGGAGTAGCGAACCATGGAGGCTAGTGCTGGTTTAGCTTTATATTACGATTAGACTATTTATAAGAGAGAGATATATGAAACATGGCTTTGTCAAGGTAGCAGCTGCCGTCCCCTTTGTGCGTGTAGCAGACTGCATATATAATGTAGAGCGTATCGAGGCTCAAGTGCTAGAGGCTCAGGAGAAAGGTGTGGAAATCATCACATTCCCAGAGCTCTGTATCACGGGCTATACGTGTGGAGACCTATTCCTCAAACCCTTCCTTATCAATCAAGCTCAAAAGGCTCTCCTCCAGCTTGCAGAGCGCACGGCACACACCTCAGTACTCATTATTGTAGGGATGCCTATACAAATTGGATCACAGCTCTTCAATGCTGCTGTGGCCCTACAATCGGGTAAGATATTAGGAGCAATCCCTAAGACCTATCTACCGAACTATCGAGAGTTTCAGGAGGCTCGCTGGTTTGCACCTGCTCGGGATCTACAGCTAGCCACAGCGCAGATTGGTGGGTTTGATGTGCCGATAGGGCATAATGTCCTTTTCCGCTCTGGCGGCGTAGCTGTGGGTATTGAGATATGTGAGGATATGTGGACGCCCTACACTCCTGGGACACGCCTTGCTCTCTATGGGGCACAGATCATCTTTAACCTCTCGGCTAGTAACGAACTGGTAGGAAAGAACACCTATCTACGCTCACTCATTAGTGGCCTCTCGTCTCAGAACCTCTGTGGCTATGTCTATGCCTCCGTGGGCTATGGAGAGAGCACGACCGATACCGTTTTCACAGGGAAGGCATTCATAGCAGAGGTGGGGAAGATCCTAGAGGAGATGCCTCGCTTTGTCCATGAGGAGCGTATGATTATCAGTGATATTGATATCAGCCGTATCGACTATGACCGTATGAGTACGAATAGCTTCAACGAGTCAGTTTCAGACCATACAGAGCGAGGGAAGCTGATGGAGATACCCTTTAAGCTAAGAAGTCAGGAGCAATCCTATGATATAGACCGAAAGATAGAGCGTAATCCATTCTTCCCATGCAATGGTACGGAGGATGAGCGAGCTGAAGAGATGTTTGATATTCAGGTATGTGCATTGGCTCAACGTTTGCAGTTTATCGGAGCTCGCCATGCTGTGCTAGGTATCTCTGGTGGGCTGGACTCTACGCTAGCATTACTTGTCACAGTTGCTACCTTCGACTTCCTAGGTCTACCTCGTGAGGGGATAATAGCGGTCACAATGCCTGGTCTTGGGACAAGTAATAGGACGAAGAGCAATGCCGTTCGACTGATGGAGTTGCTTGGGGTTACAACACGTACTATTGGCATTACGGAGGCATGCCTACAGCACTTTGCTGTTATTGGACACGATCCCAAGGTGCAGGATGTCGTCTATGAGAATACACAAGCTCGTGAGCGGACACAAATCTTGATGGACTTAGCTAATAGGTATAATGCTCCAGTTGTTGGTACAGGAGACCTCTCCGAGCTTGCTCTCGGCTGGTGTACCTACAATGGTGACCATATGTCAATGTATTCGGTTAATGCTGGTGTACCAAAGACTGCGGTGCAGATTGTTGTTCGTTACCTAGCTAAGACAAGACGCTTTGGTGATGCACTCTCTGAAGTCCTTCATTCAATCGTTGAAACACCCATTTCTCCAGAACTAAAGCCTGCGAGTGATGCGGGGGAAATCACTCAGGAGACCGAGGCTCTTGTTGGACCTTATGAGCTACATGATTTCTTCCTCTATAACTTCCTTGGTTATGGTTATGAGCCAAGCAAGATCTTCTATCTGGCTCGCATGGCCTTTGAAGGGAAGTATGAGCCCGAGATGATTCGTCGCTGGATGAAGGTCTTCTATAGCCGTTTCTTCTCTCAGCAATACAAGCGAAATTGTATGCCTGATGGACCGAAGGTTAGCCGTGTGAGCCTCTCTCCTAGAGGGGTTTGGCGTATGCCGAGTGATGTTTCTGCACGTGCTTGGCTCACTGAAATTGACCAGCTACAAGCAGATTGCTAGGCTTGCATCATAGAGCTTATTTCATAAAAGCTTGGGCAAGGTGATGATACAAAAGATATTTTTTGTACGTTTGCATCTGGATTTGTTACTGGTGCGTTCTACTGGTAGTATGTCCTAGTGGACAAATTCAGTTAAACAAAGAAAGATTATGAAGAAAGTATTTGTTTCTTTCGCCGTAATGGCACTCGCCCTCGCTTCTTGTCAGGGCAAGACCGACGCTTCCTCTACAGACAGCGCCGCAGTGGACAGTATGACCGTCGTTGAGCAGCCAATGGCAGCCCAGACGAACGAGGCTATCCTTGGTACCTACGAAGGTGTGCTTCCCGGTGCAGATGGTTCGGTTACTACCAAGATCACGCTCAATGCGGATGGTACCTACAGCAAGCACGAAGAGTTCTCAAAGGCAGGTGCTGAGCCTATCGATGAGAATGGTACGTACAAGCTTGATGCAGCAACTGGGCTTGTAACGCTCATCACACCATCTTCAAACATGGAGACGTACTACAAGGTAGCTGGAGGGACGCTAACTCTCCTCGACCAGACGACTAAGGAGCTTCCTACAGGCGAGCTCGCAGCTCAGTACGTCCTTAACAAGAAGTAAGTCAAACCCGATCTAACTCAGCTTAGCAGCTGAGATATTCAGTCGAGGGGTCTATCTGCATTAAGCAGGTAGACCCCTCAACTCTTGTGGCTACTCGGCGTAGGAGGGTTGGTTTAGAGGTCGAGGTGCATATCCTAGTGCAGAGGATTCAGCTGTACTGGTCTCTTAGTCTCTCCCACGCTTCATACACCTAACCGAGACCATTGCGCAAGCCCCTCTCTTCACAGTTTGCACTTTCCTCCACCGAACTTCGGAGTCTTTAGGCTGAGAAGTGGGATGCCTGTCTCTCCCCCTTGCCCCCTCTCGGGAGGGTTAT
>NZ_JDFF01000008.1 GCF_000565015.1 Porphyromonas catoniae ATCC 51270 | reverse complement strand
GGAGTCCTACAACCCCTGCGTTGCCGAAACAATGCAGGTTTGGGCTAGTCCCCGTTCGCTCGCCACTACTAAGGGAATCACTTTTGTTTTCTTCTCCTATGGGTACTTAGATGTTTCAGTTCCCCACGTTCGCTCACTGCTCTGCAGTGTGACATGTCTTCAACATGCCGGGTTGCCCCATTCGGAAATCTACGGATCAATTTGTATGTGCCAATCCCCGTAGCTTATCGCAGCTTATCACGTCCTTCGTCGCCTCCGAGAGCCTAGGCATCCACCGTCTGCCCTTTCCTGTTTTTGCGCCTAACGTATATTAATATTGCTATCAACACACGCAGGTTGTATACTAACTTATTTTGTTTGCTCTACGTTGTTTTCTCGTTTGTTTTTATCAAGTATGTCAATGATCGCTTTAGCATAACCTCCCAGGTCTCCCCAGAAAGATACTTCACAAATCTAATTTATTCCCAAGAGGCGCTTCCCTCTTTTGCGGTTGCAAAGGTAATGCTTTTTATTCTTCAATTCCAAATATAATTCCAAATTTATACCCATCTATAAAACGAAACCCAATAACATCAGCCTTAAATTCAATGACTTACAAGAAGGAAAATTGGGCATAAAAAAGAACCTCCTTCACTCCTCAACAGCAAAGTCTCCATCAAGGTGATGACAACAAACAGAACCATTACCACCCAAAATTATCGAAAACACCGATGAGACTAGTAGAGCTTTCGCCCATTAACCGCCACATACTATATCTAGAACTCCCACACACTATAATATAGGTAGGAGGCAAAACTAAAGCCAATGGGAGAAGCTCGGCGAAGAAAAAGCGAATAGGTCGTCAGTCGGGATGCCGACTAACGACCTATTACGTTTTGGAGATATAGAAAGAGGGGAAGGCTAGTACTCGTCTGAGACACTGAGCTTAGCACGACCCTTGGCACGACGTGCAGCTAGCACACGGCGACCATTAGCAGAGGCCATACGAGCACGGAAACCATGCTTATTCTTTCTCTTTCTGTTCGATGGTTGGAACGTTCTTTTCATCTTTGCTATCTATCTATTTTTATTCGTACGATGCTTATGTAACGCAAATTGAGCCACAAAGGTAGCGAATTTTATCTAATCTTCTCCAGCAACCTTTGAATGAGGACAGGGAAGGCATAGGCAGACTGCTCCTCCTCGGGGATTACCTGATAGACAGGAGAGCCAATGAGACCTTCACACTCCAGCAGGAATAGCGAAGCATAAATCTGTCTATGGGAAAGGCGGTGCGCATGAGTAGCGAGAGGTATTGGGTGAAAGCGAGGAGAGCGAAGCGATGCCGTAAGCTGAGCAAAGCTCTCCGATTCCGTAAGACCCTCTATACTAAGTGGAGTCTCCCCCGACTCAATAAGTGGATACTCATACAGTCCATGCCAAATATCTCTACCCTCACGCCTACGGATCAAGCACTTTCGCCCTTCACCATCCTCTATCCGCACGAGGAAGTAGTACATATACCGAGGGAGTACCTTAATCTTACCCTGCTTGATCGGAAGTCGCTCCTCGAGACCTAGGCGGTGAGCTTCACAGTACTCCACGACGGGACACTCGGCACAGCGTGGTCGACGAGGCAGGCAGACGAGTGCGCCCAGCTCGATGAGAGCTTGGTTGTGACGGCTGGGGTGTTTGCGGTCAAGCAACGCCTCAGCTAGCTCCCAATACTTCTTTTGCCCCGATGTTGTATCAATCGGCTCTGTTAAGGCAAAGAGGCGACTAAGCACACGGTACACATTCCCATCCACAGTCGGATAAGGGAGATCATAGGCAAAGGAAAGGATGGCTCCACGGGTATAAGGGCCTACGCCCGGAAGCCTGCTTAGCCCCTCTGGTGTACGAGGCAATTCACCCCCGAACTCGGAGACAATAATCTGTGCCGCTCGTCTTAGGTTACGCCCTCGGGAATAATACCCTAGCCCCTGCCAGAGTAGTAGCACCTCATCCTCCGAAGCATTAGCCAAATCCTCTACCCTTGGGAAGGCCTCAGTGAAACGATGATAATAAGCAGTGCCCTGATCTACCCTCGTCTGCTGTAAGATAACCTCAGAGAGGAGGACATGATAGGCAGAGACCTCCTGTCGCCAAGGCAAAGGCCGCTGGTAAACGTCATACCACGCCCCAAGCCGTGTCTGGATGGCCTTATATAGAGAGGATACGGAGGGCATCTACTAGATCCTCATCGATGGGCTTATTCTTCTTGATCGCCTTAGAGAAGGGCACGTAGACGAGGGCGTCATTGACGATCCCAATCATCACATTTCGTTGCCCCTCGAGCAGGGCTTCTATTGCTGCCACCCCCATACGACTAGCAAGGATACGATCTTGCGCACTAGGAGAGCCCCCACGCTGTATGTGTCCTAGGATAACCACCCGCACGTCAAACTGCGGGTATTCCTTCTCCACACGTTCGGCGACCTTCATCGCGCCCCCGGTACTCTCACTCTCCGATACCAATACAATACTGCTGTTTTTTGTCTTACGGAAGCCATTCTCGATCGTTTCGGCAAGTTGATCCTTCTCAAAAGCATACTCAGGAATAATAGCTGCTTCGGCTCCAGAGGCTATCGCCCCATTAAGCGCAAGGAACCCCGCCTCACGACCCATTACTTCAACAAAGAAGAGGCGCTCATGCGAAGAGGCCGTATCTCGTATCTTATCCACTGCGGAGACAATGGTATTGAGGGCGGTATCGTAGCCAATGGTCAGATCTGTACCATAGAGGTCATTGTCAATTGTGCCAGGCAGGCCAACGATGGGGATGTCATACTCCTCTGCGAACTCCCTTGCTCCAGATAGCGACCCATCCCCTCCAATGACAACGAGGGCATCGATCCCATGGGCACGCATGGTCTCATGCGCTAATGCTCGCCCCTCCACCGTACAAAACTCTGGGCAACGAGCTGTCTTTAGGATTGTCCCTCCTCGCTGGATGATATTGCTCACATGCTGCGTCTCAAAGTCCTCAATCTCACCCGTAATCAGGCCCTTGTAGCCTCGGTAAATCCCCTTGACACGTATGCCGTGGTAGATCGCCGTGCGTGTGACGGATCGTATCGCAGCGTTCATCCCTGGGGCATCTCCACCTGAGGTCAATACCCCGATGCACTTTATTGTTGCCATATTTTCTTCTCTATTCTTGAAATCTATGCCATGTTTTATGCCTGCAAAGATAAGTTAATCCCTTCGGCTCATCTCTTACCACCGCTCTATCCCAAGCATCAGAATCCCCCTATAACCAAAGCCTCATTCGAAGAGAATAATCCGATGGATAACCGCCAGCTGTTCGCTCGCCGTGGAAGGAGCAGACAGCACCTTGCTAGGAACACAATCCTCCAATCCCCACATTGTTCACCCCACACTCTTGGGTGACACTCTGCCTACCCCCACGCCCCCCCCTTCACCAACGACTCCTCACACCCCTCATAGAGGTATCGGGGGAAACCCTCCTGAGGTATCCCCGTAACCTATCATGAGGTATCGAGGCTACCTCTTGGGAGGTTACGGGTGTACCTATCTGGTGGTAGCAAGAATGTGTTATCGAGGAGACCAAAGCACCTAAATCTATACATCAAGGAAAAGGCGAAAAGAGAGAAGCGAGATCCTTAACAGCACCTTCGCCCTTCTCCCCTCTGGACTCATCTTTAAAGCCAAACTTAGCCTCCTCCTTCTGACTACCACAACCCTCCCCCGAACACGACAGATTATATATACCTTATTATAGGTAGAGTATGGCAAAGATTATGTACTTTTGTACCCACATAATTTAAATAAACATATCATCAATCACGTGTTATGCCGAACATTATCACGATAAAGAAAGGACTGACGCTGAATCTGAAGGGAAAGGCTGAGGAGGTAGAGCTTGCAGCCGCTGCAAGAGGCACTTCCTATGCCCTCTCTCCTGATGATTACATCGGGTTCGTCCCTAAAGTGATCGTTCAGCCTGGAGATCGGGTACAGGCAGGGGATGCCCTCATGTACCACAAGCAGATCCCCGAGCTAAAATTAACCTCCCCCGTCAGTGGTGAGGTGGTCGCTGTCCACCGCGGTGCCAAGCGTAAGGTGCTTAGCGTAGAGGTGAAGCCTGATGCAACGATCGAATACAAGCACTTCGCTACCGAAGGGCTCAAGGGGATGGAGCGTGCTGAGGTACTTGCCCTCCTGCTGGAGAGCGGGATGTTCAGCTTCTTCAAGCAGCGCCCCTACGACCGTCTGGCCAACCCCAATGCCGAGCCTAGGGATATCTTCGTCACGGCGAACCTTACCGCCCCCCTAGCCCCCAAGTTCAGCTACCTAGTGCATGGCCGTGAGGATGAGCTACAGCTCGCCCTAGATGCCCTCACCAAGCTGACCTCAGGCAAGGTCTACGTGGGTGTAGGCGCAGGTGAGCTAACAGGTCTACAGGGTGTAGAGCGTGTCGAGGTACGTGGGCCACACCCCGCAGGCCTCGTCGGTGTACTGATCAACCACACCGCCCCCATCAACAAGGAAGAGACCGTCTGGACCCTCAAGGCTACCGACCTACTCGTCATCGGTCGCTTCCTCAAGACCGGTAAGGTAGACTACAGCCGTACGATCGCCCTCACGGGCTCGGAGGCCAAGGAAACAGGCTACGTAAAGGTCCTACCCGGAGCACGCTTCGAGGAGGCTCTAGCAGGTCGCCTAGGCAAGAAGGGTGCGCACGAACGCATCATCGAGGGCGACGTCTTCACGGGTGTCAAGGTCGATGAGGAGCACGAGCGCATGAGCCTCGGCATAGACCAGATCACCATCATCCCCGAGGGTGATGATGTCCACGAGCTCTTCGGCTGGGCACTGCCTCGCCTGAAGGAGTACAGCCGCAGCCGCAGCTACTTCTCCTGGCTCATGCCCAAGAAGGAGTATACACTGGATGCGCGTGTCAAGGGTGGTCGTCGTGCGATGATCATGAGTGGCGAGTACGACCGTGTATTTCCAATGGACATCTATCCAGAGTTCCTCCTCAAGAGCATCATCGCCTTTAACATCAACGATATGGAGGCACGTGGTATCTATGAGGTAGCCCCAGAAGACTTCTCCGTCTGCGAGTTCGTTGACACCTCTAAGATCCCCCTACAGCAGATCGTACGCCAGGGGCTGGATGAGCTGTATAAGGAGATGAACTAACACGAAAGGTTTCACAATAAACGGACAAAGACCTTGAACGCATTAAGAAAACAAATCGACAAGATAAAGCCCGCCTTCACTAAGGGGGGACGCTTCTCAGCGCTGGAGTCTGTATTCGACGGCTTTGAGACGTTCCTCTTCGTGCCCAATACGACCGCTAAGCGTCGTGGGGCGCATGTGCATGATGCGATCGACAGCAAGCGCACGATGAGCGTAGTGATCTTCGCTCTACTGCCTGCGCTGCTCTTCGGTATGTACAATGTAGGGCTTCAGCACAATACAGCCTTGGGTATAGAGGGTAGCTTCTGGAGCACCTTCTTCTATGGCTTCCTCTCTGTGCTTCCTCAGATCGTGGTCTCCTATGCTGTGGGACTAGGGATCGAGTTCATCATCGCCCAGATCAAGCACGAAGAGATCCAGGAGGGCTTCCTCGTGACGGGTATCCTGATCCCCATGATCATCCCCGTAGAGACACCGCTATGGATGATGGCTATCGCTACGGCCTTCGCTGTGATCTTCGCTAAGGAGGTCTTCGGCGGTACGGGCTACAACGTCTTCAACGTGGCTCTAGTCACACGTGCCTTCCTATTCTTCTCCTATCCCGCAGCTATGTCGGGTGATAAGGTCTGGGTACGCCTCAGCTCTACCTTCGGTCTCGGAGGAGAGGGCGCAGCCGTGGATGGCTTCTCCGGTGCTACACCACTAGGCCAGATCGCTGCTGCCAAGGGGATGCTCCCCGATGTACACAACACCCTAGGTCAGCCTCTGACGGATCTGGATGCCTTCTTCGGCTTCCTCCCAGGCTCTGTCGGAGAGGTCTCTACCCTAGCGATCCTGATCGGTGCCTTCATCCTCATCTTCACGGGGATAGCGAGCTACAAGATCATGGTATCTGGTGTCGTAGGTGCTATCGTGATGGCTCTTGGCTTCAACGCAATCGGTGCAACCGCAGCGATGCAGATCACCCCACTACAGCACCTGCTCTATGGGGGCTTCGCCTTCGGGATCGTCTTCATGGCTACTGACCCCGTCACAGCCGCTCGTACGGAGACAGGTAAGTGGATCTATGGGTTCCTCATCGGGATCATGGTCGTCTTCATCCGCGTACTCAACGCAGGTTACGCAGAGGGGATGATGCTAGCTATCCTACTGCTGAATACCTTCGCTCCGCTCATCGACTACATCGTGGTAGAGCGCAATACGCAGAAGCGTCTTGCCCGCCTAGCCTCCAAGGCAAAGAACTAATCACAACGCTACGAAGATGAATAGAGATAAGAATTCATACGTGATCATCTACGCAGCTGTGATGGTCATCCTGGCTGCCGTGCTACTGGCAGGTGCCAATATACTACTCAAGCCTTCACAGGAGGAGAATGCCAACATCGACAAGATGGAGCAGATCCTACGTGCACTAGGACAGACCCCCGATAAGGCTAACGTCATCCCGACCTACAAGAGCCTTATCAAGAAGGAGCTGATGGTCAATGCTGATGGGCAGGTCGTCTCCACAGCTGAGGGCGACCAGATCGGACAGAGCGAAGCCTTCAAGGCTAACACCGAGCTCGACTACAAGCTCATCGCCAAGGGCGAGAAGCGCCCCCTACCCGTCTACATAGCTGAGGTAAATGGCAAGACCATCTACGTACTGCCTATGAACGGGGCTGGTCTCTGGAATAAGATCTGGGGCTACATCGCCATCGATGCCGCAGACCACTCCAGCGTCGTAGGTGCAGACTTCGGTAACGCTGGGGAGACCCCAGGGCTAGGTGCTGAGATCTCCACCCCACACTTCGCCGATCAGTTCAAGGGCAAGCAGATCTTCCGTGAAGGTGTCTTCACAGGTATCGCTGTCGTCAAGAGTGGACAGGTCGCCGAGGACAAGGACTACGTCGATGGTATCTCTGGTGGTACCCTCACCAGCAACGGTGTCCACGATATGCTCGCCGCCTCGCTTGCACCCTTTCAGCAGTTTCTCCTAACCTATAACGCCCAGTAGCCATGTCACTCTGGAACAAGAAGAATAAAGAAACACTCGTAGGGCCACTGAGCAAGAACAACCCTATCATGGTGCAGATGCTCGGTATCTGCTCCGCACTAGCGGTCACCTCCAAGCTCGAGCCCTCGATCGTCATGGCTCTCTCCGTGACTGTCGTCGTAGCCTTCTCGAACGTCGTGATCTCGCTACTACGCAAGACGATCCCCAATCGTATCCGTATCATCGTACAGCTCGTCGTCGCCGCTACACTGGTGACCATCGTGAGCGAAGTGCTCAAGGCCTACGCCTATGACGTGAGCAAGCAGCTCTCCGTCTTCGTCGGTCTGATCATCACGAACTGTATCCTCATGGGACGCCTTGAGGCCTTCGCCCTTGGTAACGGCCCCTGGGAGTCCTTCCTCGACGGGATCGGTAATGGTCTAGGCTACGGTGCTGTGCTGGTGGCTGTCGGCTTCTTCCGTGAGCTCTTCGGCTCGGGTACGCTGCTTGGCTATCAGATCATCCCTCAGAGCTTCTACGCTACGGATGGTATCCACGGCTACGTAAACAACGGGCTTATGATCCTCCCCCCGATGGCTCTCATATCTGTCGCCGTACTGATATGGATACACCGCTCCTACAACAAGGAGCTACAGGAAAACTAATCTCCCACGACAAATAGAACTAAGAAAGAATGGATTCATTAGCCTTATTCTTTAGGTCGATCTTTATCGATAACATGATCTTCGCTTACTACCTAGGGATGTGCTCATTCCTAGCAGTATCGAAGAACGTTAAGACGTCATTTGGACTGGGGATAGCAGTAACCTTCATCCTCACCTGCACGCTACCGATCAACTACCTACTCGAGACCAAGGTCTTCAAGCAGGGCGCACTCGAGTGGCTACTAGGTGCGGAGGCTTCGGGGATCGACCTCTCGTTCCTCTCGTTCATCATCTTCATTGCGGTGATCGCTGCCTTCACGCAGCTCGTCGAGATGCTCGTTGAGCGATTCAGCCCCTCCCTCTACGCTTCACTCGGGATCTTCCTCCCACTGATCGCAGTGAACTGCGCCATCCTTGGGGGATCACTCTTCATGCAGCAGCGTGAGTTCCCCGGTATCGGTGAGGCCACAGTCTACGGCTTCGGGTCTGGGATCGGATGGATGCTTGCCATCGTCGGTATGGCCGCCATACGTGAGAAGATCCAGTACTCAGATATCCCCAAGCCCCTACGTGGCCTCGGGATCACCTTCATCATCACGGCGCTGATGGGTATCGCCTTCCTAAGCTTCTCTGGGGTTAAGCTCCAGGCTGCTGACGACAAGGCACAGCAGAGCCAGACAGAGCAAGTAGAGGCTACCCAAGCACCATCAGGGGTAGAGGCGAACTAACATAGATCAGGTATATAAGTCATAATGAACACAACCATTATACTGGTGAGTGTCGGGGTCTTCCTCCTGCTCACACTCCTTCTGGTGGTCATCCTGCTTGTCGCAAAGAGCAAGCTCGTACCCTCTGGAAACGTTAAGCTCACCGTCAATGGCGAGAAGGAACTAGAGGTACCCATCGGCGGTACTCTGCTCAATACCCTACAGGGTCAGAACATCTACCTCTCCTCTGCCTGCGGTGGTAGTGGCTCCTGCGGTCAGTGCCGTTGCCGTGTCGTAGAGGGTGGCGGTGAGATCCTACCTACCGAGACAGGCTTCTTCTCCCGCAAGGAGCAAAAGGAGCACTGGCGCCTCTCCTGTCAGACCAAGGTCAAGGAAGACATGCAGGTCATCGTACCTGAGTCTGTCTTTGGTGTGAAGGAATGGGAATGCGAGGTCATATCGAACCGCAACGTATCGACCTTCATCAAGGAGTTTGTCGTCAAGCTTCCTGAGGGTGAAGTGATGAACTTCAAGAGCGGTAGCTACGCACAGATTACCATCCCTCCCTACGACATCAAGTATGCCGACTACGACATCGACGAGAAGTTCCGTGGGGACTGGGATCACTTCGACATGTGGAGCCTAACCTGCCACAACGACACCGAGACGATCCGTGCCTACTCCATGGCCAACTACCCTGCTGAGGGGAACATCATCACGCTAAACGTACGTATCGCTACGCCTCCTATGGATCGCGCTACGCACAAGTGGCTCCCCGTATCGCCAGGTATCTCCTCCTCATACATCTTCTCCCTCAAGCCAGGTGACAAGGTGCGCATGAGCGGTCCTTACGGAGACTTCCACATTCAGGACACCGACGCTGAGATGCTCTACATCGGTGGTGGTGCTGGTATGGCTCCCCTACGTGCACAGATCCTGCACCTCTTCCGTACCCTACATACGGGTCGTAAGGTCTCCTACTGGTATGGTGCACGAAGCAAGAAGGAGATCTTCTACGAAGAAGACTTCCGCGAGATCGAGAAGCAGTTCCCCAACTTCTCCTTCCATATCGCCCTCTCCGATCCTCAGCCCGAGGACAACTGGACGGGCTACACAGGCTTCATCCATCAGGTCATCCTCGACAACTACCTCAAGGATCACGAAGCTCCCGAAGATATCGAATACTACATGTGCGGTCCTGGCCCTATGGCTAATGCCGTCAAGGTAATGCTCGAGAACCTCGGGGTAGAGCGCAGTCAGCTCTTCTTCGACGACTTCGGAGGCTAGTCCACGCTCCATACTATCAGTCTTACTGATTTTTCACACCAGCCGTGAGCCCTGCTTACGGCTGGTGTGTTTATATTCCCCTAAGCCCTCTCCTATATCTCTTCTTTAGCCTCTGATTCCCATAAGCAAAGGATCTCTCTAGGCGGAGATAGAATGCACCGCTCACTAACTGCACATATTCCTCTGGAGAAAATGGATATAACCTTGCCTCTGTCCGACCTGCTCCATCCCTAAAGCTCCCAAGTAAGGGCAAACCTCAGAGCAAAGGGCTTTTCTAGCTCCTTGCCCTTGTAAGTCCAATCCTTCGTCACAAGAGACAATACCAGCCTCTACCTTCACCCTTCCGACAGGCATCAGCAGAAATGCCGTAATATTCTGTGAAGAAAAGACGATGAGTTACTATAACTCATCCCTCAACGAGTTATGGTAACTCGCGAAGATAAGTTATGGCAACTTTTGGCGACGAGTTATGGTAAGTCGCTTTGGCGAGTTATGGTAAGTCGTTGAAGCAAGTTACCATAACTCTTAGGGACGATTTATAAAACTCTACTATACCACTATAAACAAGTGCATTACAAACACAACCGGAGGAGTGATTAAGGAAGCAAGCATGAAACGAAAATTAACATTCTGGGACAACGGAGACGGTCAGAAGGTCTAAGATTCCTCTCCACCCGCCTTATGTGCTGAGATGAAGATAAATAGAGTGTGAACCTCGTCCTCTAGGGGCATGTTGTATAGACGAATGAGCAAGAAGACAAAGACGTTGCAACAGACCCTACGTAGGCTGAGAGCCTTTCGACTACCCCTCCCTACCGAGCTTTTCACCTTCCCTCTGGGGTTAGCCTTGAGTTGTGTGTACCCACCCTTCGTGGCATGGGGTAGCGTGGTGGTGTGCTTCATTTTGTGTATCCTCCTCATCAGAGCCTTGGGCTGGCTCGCAGTGAATAGATCCGTAGTCGGGCAATCCGTCTTGGTGAGCTTGCTCTGGGGTCTATCCCTACTCGCCCTACCTAGACTATGCCAGCACCCTCTCGGAGTGCAGGGGCTTCTCCTAGTGAGCTACCTCATCAGTAGCCTTGTCCTACTCACCTACCGCTGGTACACACGTCCCAAGGATCTAAACCAGCAATGCTCGTGCATCCGTGGGAAGATACTCCGTGCTGAGCGACTTCGCTTTGAACGTATCCTCTCGGCTTTCTCTATACTTGCATTAGGCTTTATCCTCGTCAATCTAGAGATATGCCCCCTAGAGTGGGCAAGGCTTCGCTCCATCTCCTCGATGCTCATCGCTGCCTTCGCTGGTGGGATCTATACGCTGGAGAGCTTACACCTCATCTGGGTCAATAAACGTCTACAACATGAGGTGTGGATACCCGTAATGAACGACAAGCAACAGATCATCGGACGCGTGCCGATGACGACACCTCGCAGTGGACAGGGACGCCTCCCCGTAGTGCGACTCATCACCACGACCGAGCACATGGTCTATCTCGAGCAAGCAGAGCGCATCACGCTTCCCTCAACTTCGGGTTACGACACACCATTCATCGCCTGGCTCACAGAGGGCTGTCAGCCTGAGCAGGTTGCTCAGGAGTTGATTGACCTTCGCTTTTGTGGCATTCGTAGAGCGCACCCACGCTTTCTCTTGCATTATCACGAGACCTTGGACGGACAGCCCTTGAGCGTTTACCTCTTTAGTGTAGAGATCGAAGACCCAAGACTCTTGCTGATTGATTGCCTCCCTACCAAGGGGAAATGGTGGCCAATCGAACATGTGACCCCTCGGCTTAGCGAGCGTGACTTTGCTCCATACCTACGCTCAGAGCTCCCTTACCTAGAGCAGACAGTCCTTTTGGCTCACCGCCTGCGCTCAAGCAGTCAGCCCTAACCCTCTCTCCATACACGACCTAGACGCTATGGCACAGACCCTCGGCACGCTCTACCTCATCCCCGTACCACTAGCTGAAGTAGATCATTCAACCTGCCTACCTGCGTATAACGCAAGCCTCATCCCCACTATTCATCACTTCATCGTGGAGAATATCCGCTCCGCACGACGCTTCCTCAAGGCTATAGATCGGACGTTGGATATAGACCAGCTGACCTTATACGAACTGAATAAGCACACCGCTCCTGAGGCAATCGCTGACTACCTACTACCCGCACTGAATGGACAGCCTGTGGGGGTAATCTCTGAGGCTGGTTGCCCTGCGGTAGCCGATCCTGGTGCGGATGTCGTGGCACTGGCTCAACGTAAGGGAATCACAGTTATTCCTCTCGTTGGGCCCAGCTCCATACTTATGGCCCTCATGGGCTCGGGCTTTAATGGTCAGAGGTTTGCTTTCCGTGGGTATCTACCGATTGATGAGCGGGAGCGGACAGAGGCTCTACGAGAGATGGAGGGGCGCATCCGTAGCTGTGGAGAGACACAGATCTTCATCGAGACACCTTACCGCAACGTGCAACTCGTTGAGCAACTTATCCGCCACTGCTCGGGCAACACAATGCTATGTATTGCCTCTGCCCTTACGTCACCCGAGGCTGTCCTTCAGACCAAAAGCCTCTCGGCATGGCGAGGAAACATCCCCAACATCCATAAGATTCCGACGATCTTCCTACTGGGAAGGTAATAGGCTCGCTTACCACTATGCCTCAGCTTGACCCTATTAAACCTGCCTTCTGCAAATCGATTACATCGCTTCTGCCTGATGAAGCAGAGGCTCTCCTTGCCTCTCTAGAGACTGAGCCTATCGTCTCGGTACGCTTCAATCGTCGTAAGCCGTGTGAGACCTTTGTTCCTTTCCACTGTCGTGGGCTCGTCCCTTGGTCAAATGGACTGGGTCATTACCTCAGCGAGCGGCCAAGCTTCACGGCAGATCCTCTCTGGCACTCTGGGGGGTATTATGTACAGGAAGCCTCATCAATGCTCCTTAGCCATATCGCACCTTACCTCGGCGAGGAGCCACTCAAAGCCCTTGACCTCTGTGCTGCCCCTGGGGGGAAGAGTACCCTACTGCTGGATCTACTCCCGCCAGAGAGTGCGCTGGTGAGCAACGAAATCATTCGCTCACGAGCTCAGGTGCTGGCCGAAAATCTCCTGAAGTGGGGCGCAGCAACATTTCTTGTTACCTCGACAGAGCCACGTACGCTAGGTAAACTCAAGCAAACCTTCGACCTTATCCTCGTCGATGCACCATGCTCGGGCGAAGGGATGTTTCGTAAGGATAACGAGGCTCGCACCCAGTGGTCTGAGGAGCTGGTTAGGCAGTGTGCGGAGCGTCAGCGTAGCATCTTAGAGGATATTTGGCCTGCACTTCGCCCCGGAGGTCTACTCGTCTACAGCACCTGCACATTCAATAGGCTAGAGAACGAGGATATGGTACAATTCATCCTCGATGAGCTAGGTGCAGAGGCTCTTCCCTTGGGTGATTTACCACCAGCCGTTACCCCGTCGGCACTTGTGGACTTCCCTTGTTATCGAATGATGCCCCACCGTACGGAGGGAGAGGGACTTTTCCTAGCTCTACTGCGAAAGCGTGGAGAAAACGAACCCTCTATATACCGCAAAGCCTCCAAGGGAAAGCCCCAGACCCCCACTCAGCCACCACAAGAGGTCTCCGCATGGCTTTGCCCCGAGAAGCGAGAGCACCTTGTGTGGCAGCGCCCCAGCGAAGATTTAATCGTGGCAATGCCTCCTCGGGTAGCACAGCTAGCCGATGAACTAAAGAGCTACAAAATACCCATCCTCACAGCTGGCGTGCAGGTTGCCGAGGCGAAGGGGCGTGACTTCCTACCCCATCCAGCCCTCGCCCTCAGTGAATACCGATCACCTGATGCCTTCCCCTCGGTTGAACTCTCCCATGAGGAAGCGATCCGCTACCTCGCACGTGAGGCGATCTCCCTACCCGAAGCCACACCACGAGGGTGGGTACTCGTCCACTATAAAGGGCTAGCCCTTGGCTTCATGAAGCACCTAGGCACACGCTCAAATAATCTATATCCTCAGGCTTGGCGCATACGTCACCCAGAGCAGATACGCTCCCTGATCGAGGCGAAATGACCGACAATATCTTTCGGCTCAAACCCTTTACCATCCGCCACGGAGAGGCTGCACAGAAGGTAGGGACGGATGCCTTACTACTTGGGGCATGGCCTTTCGCTACACTTCCTTCACCTCCCTTGCATCTCCTAGATGTTGGTACAGGTACGGGGATTATCGCCCTTATGCTGGCCGAGCGTTTCCCCTCTGCAAACATTGAGGCATGGGAAGTAGATAATGCTGCCTGCCGTGATGCAGCGGCGAATATCGAGGCCTCACCCTACACAAATCGCCTTACCCTACACGAAGTGAACTACCTCGATGCCGTCAAAGCCTTTGCCTCGTCTGCGCACACGGGCTTCGACCTCATTGTATCCAATCCGCCCTACTTCATCGAGGACGTTCCCTCACCCCACGAACAGCGTCAGCTGGCTCGTCACACAGAGGCCGATGGGCTTTCCCCTGAGACGCTCCTACGTCATGCCTCTGGGCTGCTTAGTCCCTCTGGGTCACTGGCTCTCATTACTCCATCAGCTCTCCTACCCTCCATGCGCAGGATAGCTACGGAGTCTCTACTCAGGCTCTCGGAACTCGCCTACATCTACTCCTCTCCCAATCGCCTCATCCGGACGATTACCCTCTGGCGTAAGCTCTCGCTCTGCGAGCCCTATATCCCTACGCACACCTCACACTTCACGCTCCTCGATAGAAAGGGAAAGCCCTCCGAAGCCTATCGGTCACTCCTCTCAGCCTTCCTCTTAGACAGCGGAGAGGAAGCTGAGGCAGGGGGTAAAACACAGGGCACTACACACGAAGAAGCTCTTTGAGACAACAATTAATCAAGCAACAAAATAGAAGAAACAAACTACGACAAATGAAGCAAATACGCCTACTCTGTACCTTGCTACTACTTACTGTAGCACTTCCCCTCTCAGCACAAAAGCCACGCTTCGAGCCTACGCCCGAGAACTCCCTCCTTGACGGGAAGACAATCGTCAAGACCAACGTACTAGGCATTCTATTCGGTAGCTATTCGCTCGTGGGAGAGCGACTACTCACACCGGGGCTCAGTGCATCGCTAGACCTCAATGCACGCTTTGCTACTAACGGGTCTGACATCGTCACACCATCCAATAGTTACCGCTCTAGGATGGCATTCTGGAATGCTGGCTCAGGCTTCTCCTACTTTGCTGTTACCCCCGAGATTCGCTGGTACCTAAACGGTGGGATGGGACATGGCTTCTATCTGGCGCCCTACTATCGGTTCCAACGCTCGAAGTATACCGATATGTCAAGAGACTTTTTGCTCGAGGACAACACAGGAAAAATCGTGTACGGAGCAATTGCCTATACCGAATATGCCTCCTCTCACTCTGTGGGACTAGGTCTCGGAGCACAATGGCTACTCGGACGAAACAAAAACATCGTCCTTGACTGGTACATCGCAGGTCTTGGCCGAGGTGTTGCATACAATACGGTGGAGGGGAAGTTCCACTTCTCTGATGGGAAAGCCCATGTAACGAGCGTTAATGATGATGCTCTTCGGCAGAGCATTACCGAGAGCTCAGGTACAAACACAAAGGATGCGAAGGTTAGCTTTGATCGTGAGAAGCAGACCTTCCACATCTCAGGGCTTCGCACCAGAGCACTCTCTATTCGAGGAGGATTGTCTGTTGGCTTCCGTTTTTAATCCTCTGGGAAACAACACCTTCTAAGGTCACGAAACCCAACCCCAGCGACTTACCATAACTCGTCAAAGCGAGTTACTATAACTCTCTTCAGCGAGTTACCACAACTCTTCTCAACGACTTACCATAACTCGCTTTGACGAGTTATGGTAAGTCGTTATCTCTTATCCTCGCACCTTGCTCATCTAGCTCATTCATAGCTGCTTGGGGAAACCACCCAAGACTTCTTTTTCTCTCACCTCTTGCTCCCGTTAAGCACCTTTACAACGCACACAAAAGAGATCTAGCCACACAGCACGCCCTCTTCACCAAATCCATCAATAAAACGAAGTAGAGACGCAACGGCCACACCCCACAGCCAAAGGTGAGCCTATCCCTCAATCGGAGATTCAGAGTACTACACTTTAGGTGTCAAGAGAAACACAACATTTGTAAACGCCCCATAGAGCCTGACGCCTCAACTATATACCTCGCCTCTCGATATATTCCCCACGAAAAGCAAGGCAAAGATGAGGAAGCTTTGCACAAAAGCTGTATCTTTGTGCTTATAGTTTAATTTACTTAACAGAAAGAACATTTGCCTTATGAGCTATAATCTCTTAGCAGGAAAGAAGGGAATCATCTTCGGTGCCCTCAACGAACAGTCAATCGCGTGGCGTGTGGCAGAGCGTGCCGTAGAGGAAGGCGCCGAGATCATACTCACCAACACGGCTGTAGCCGTACGTATGGGTCAGCTAAACGAGCTAGGTGAAAAGCTCGGCGCAAAGGTCGTCCCTGCCGATGCTACCAAGGAGGAGGAACTCGAAGTAGTCTTCCAAGAAGCCATCAAGACCTTCGGCAAGGTAGACTTCGTACTGCACTCCATCGGTATGAGCCCCAACGTGCGCAAGGGTCGCTCCTACGATGACCTCGACTACAAGATGCTCCAAACAACGCTCGACATCTCCGCCGTCTCCTTCCACAAGATGCTCCAGGTCGCAAAGCGACTTGACGCCATCGCAGAGGGAGGCTCTGTGGTCGCCCTTACCTACATCGCAGCACAGCGCACCTTCGTGGGCTACGGCGACATGGCAGATGCCAAGAGCCTACTGGAGTCCATCGCTCGTAGCTTCGGCTATATCTATGGTCGTGAGAAGGGCGTACGTATCAATACCGTATCGCAGTCTCCCACAGTTACGACAGCAGGTAGTGGCGTGAAGGGTATGTCCGATCTACTGGACTTCGCAGAGGACCTCTCCCCACTCGGGAATGCCGATGCCAACGACTGCGCAGACTACTGCATCACGCTCTTCAGCGACCTGACACGCAAGATCACGATGCAGAACCTCTTCAACGACGGTGGCTTCAGCTCCATGGGTATGAGCCTCGATGCAATCGAGGTCTTCTCAAAGGGTCGCGACGCTCATAAGTAACCCCGCTCTATCTTCGCTCTCTCCAGCATGATACTTCGCACGGAGAACCTTGTTAAGCGTTACCGCTCCCGCACGGTCGTTAGTCACGTCTCAATCCATGTCGGACAAGGGGAGATCGTCGGCCTCCTTGGCCCTAACGGTGCAGGGAAGACAACCACCTTCTACATGACGGTGGGACTCGTAGTGCCGAACGAAGGACGTATCTTCCTCGATGATGAGGATATCACGAAATTCCCGGTCTACAAGCGTGCTCGTGCAGGCATTGGCTACCTCGCACAAGAGGCCTCCATCTACCGAAAGATGAGTGTGGAGGACAATATCCTCTCGGTGCTAGAGCTAACAAACCGCACAAAGGAGGAGCAAGAGGCTCGACTCGAAGAGCTCATCGGAGAGTTTCGCCTCGAGAAGGTAAGGACAAACCAAGGTAATCGGCTCTCCGGAGGCGAACGCCGTCGTGCTGAGATAGCTCGCTGTCTGGCCATCGACCCAAAGTTCATCATGCTCGATGAACCATTCGCTGGTGTAGACCCTATCGCCGTCCAAGATATCCAGGCGATCGTGGCACAGCTAAGGAAGAAGAACATCGGCATCCTCATCACTGACCACAACGTGTATGAGACGCTGAGCATCACCGACCGAGCCTACCTCCTCTTCGAGGGGAAGGTGCTCTTCGAAGGTACTGCTGAGCAGCTAGCGGAGAACGAAATCGTCCGTGAGAAGTACCTCGGTAAGGACTTCCAGCTCCGTCGCCGTAACTTCGATCACCTCTAGCTAGTACACTCCGACACCTCTAGCCAGGATACCCCAAAAGTAATGTCCCCACTTCCGCTCGCCCAGCGAGTAGAAGTGGGGACGTCTCATTTCTATAGCCTTTGATTTTTCTCCTCATAAAGCCTCTATATGCGATTGTAGCAAGCCTCAATACAGCATTCTACCAAAGCCTCAATACGACATTCGAGGATACACCTTCGTCAGTGCCGGTCAGCTCCTTCCTTCACGAATAGGTTTAACACCCACCTTTTCGCATGACAAAAGGCTCAGAAGGGGCAAAAAGCCCAGATAGGATTGTGGAAGGAAAGAGTCGTTGGGATAATAGCCTCTCGGGAAACAAGTAAATAAAGACAGCGGTACGGAGGTCAGGCAGACCTTCGTACCGCTGTTGTAAGAAATCATCTAACCTGCCTCAGGACAGGCTAGAGTGTGGCTAGAATGTGTACTTAATGCCCACCTGCGCTCTCCAGCGAGAGTTGATGTCGGAATAAGTCCAGGGGTGCTTGTTTGCCACTGAGAAGGTATGGGTACCATCGTTCTCACGCTTGAGAGGCGTGATGCTTGAGTACTCAACAGTTGGCACCATACCCCAACCACGATTCAGTAGGTTACCGACGTTGATGATATCGGCATTGAGCTGGAGCGTGTGACGGCGTCCCCCTACGTTGAGGAAGAAGTCCTGTGCGAAGTGGAGGTCAAACTTATGGAAGAAAGGAGCCATCAGTGCATTACGAGGAATTACCTTACCACGATAGGCTGCTAGATCCTTATGATCCTCGAGGAACTGCTCGTAAGTAACCTTAGAGTCTGGCTTGCTCGTTGCCGACTCGGGGAGATAGAGGAGGTCATTACGCTCGCCATCACCATTGACGTCGGAGGAGTAGAGGACAGAGTAGCGAGGACCAGACTGACCATTATAAACCAGACCAATCGTCGTAGCAAAGTTCTTGGCATACTCGACTCGGTAGTTCAGCTGTCCGACGATACGATGACGCATATCGAAGTTCGAGTAGTAAAGCTCATCCCCATTGATGTCGTAGGAGTAGTTATACTTCCAGTTTGACACAGCCTGTGAGGAAAGACCATCGTTAGCAGCCTTAGATTCGCCGAAGGTGTAAGCAATAGAAGCATCCAGACCAAAGCCGAAGTCCTTGCTCAGCGTACCGGTGATATTGTAGCTGTATCCCTTGCTTGAGTTGGACAGATAGATGAGGTTGGAGTACTTATTTTTCTCGAGACGACTGTAGACGGGGCGCTTGACACCATTACCATGGTCTAGCTCGCCAGTAGCTCTGAGGCCAATGTCCTCATAACGGACGTTGTTCAGCGTCTTCGTATACATAGCCTCAACAGAAGCCTTAATGCCCCAAGGTAGACGAGCTTCGAAGGCTAGGTTAGATCTCCACACCTGAGGATAGACAAAGTCCTTACCCACCATGTTGATCTCGCTCGAGCCTGGGTGCAGATTTGCCTGTCCTATTGCCGAGTTAGGATCGGAGGTAAAGCGAACGTTGTCCTGAGCATCCTTCTTGTTACGATAGGTACGTGCGTACTCGATACCGCTATTAGAGAAGCTATTGGAGATCCAGACAAAAGGCACACGTCCCGTGAAGATACCCGTACCCCCACGCACGACATAGAGGTTGTCGTCGTCAATGGTATAACGGAAGCCAAAGCGTGGAGAGAAGAGAGGCTTGAGGGGTGGGAGGTAATCATTCGTCACCCCACGTTCCTTAGCAATCGCAGAGTTATTAAACGCTGAATTAGCCGTAGGACGATCGATGAAGAAGGGCATATCTATGCGTAGCCCGTAGGTGAGGCGTAGCTTGCTACCCACCTTCCATTCATCCTGTGCATAGAAGCCTAGTTGACCTGCACGGAATGAAGGAGCCCAACGAGAATCGTTCGTCACAGCTGTGTTGACAGAGGAGATCTGGAAGACCTGTGGCCCCACCTCACCTGCTTCACCAATCGAGAGGAAGTCTTGCAGGCCAAGGAGGTTGTTCTTTTCATCTCTATTGCGGTAGTCGTAGTTACCATATAGGTTGGCGATGAATAGATTTCGCATGCGGAAGAGCTCATTGTGCGTACCAAAGGTGATTGTATGGTCACCGAGGCTCAAGCTCAGGTTGTTCGTCAGCGAATAAATATCCTGATCTAGCTCGTTGGCTGGCGTGTATTGGTCTACCCCTGCCTGTATCTGTCTGCTCTTACCTAGATCTATAGAGATGAATGGGAAAGGCTTTCCATTGAAGGAACGCTTGTCTCGAATACCGCTATAGCTCACACGTAGTTCGTTAGCAAGCGTCGAGGAGAGCTTTGAGTTTAGCTCAGCTACAATCGTATTGGTCACGCTACGCTTGAAGTGCCCAGTATTGTAGAACTTCAGCCTATTCGGTGTATTGCTGAAGATATAGGGCTTGTCATCAATATGGCTATAACGCAGAGTCAGGTGATGTGCTTGGCTGATATTCCAGTCCAGACGGATAAGCCCCTTGTAGGTATGGCTAGGTACGTCACGAGAAGTATATCCACCAGCATCGTAGCCAAGAGACTTGAGCTTCTGCTCTACCTGATCAGCCTCAGCCTTGGTGATATTGGAGTTGCTCTCCCCTGGGATGTAGTTCGATGGATACACTTGCTGGACATACTCCCCGTTGGCGAAGAGGAAGAGCTTATCCTTGATAATAGGGCCACCGAAGGTAAAGCCCACCGTATTCTCAAACTGCTTGTCGAGCTTCTTACGGTTCTTGACATCCTTACCTGGAGTCGTGCCGAAGAAGTCTTGGTTGTAGTAGTAATCGTAGACCGAGCCATGGAAGGTATTTGTCCCAGACTTCGTAATAGCGTTCATACCACCGCCCGTGAAGCCCGACTGACGGACATCAAAGGGGGCGATCACCACCTGGAGTGCATCGATTGCTTCGAGAGAGATAGCATTCTTCCCCGAGGTACCGAGACCAAAGACGTCGTTGTTCACTGCTCCATCAATCTGGAAGCTATTGAAACGGCTGTTGGCTCCTGCGAAAGAACCACTACCATTGGACTGGGGAGTGAGCTTGGCGATGTCATAGATACTACGAGACACGGTAGGCACACGCTCGATGTTGCGACGAGAGAAGCTCGAGCCGGCACCTGTCTTCTGAAGGTTAAAGTTACTTCCCTTTTGCCCCGTGATGACCACATCCTTGATTTGTGTAGCGCCGTCCTTCAGAGTGATCTTGAAGTTCTCCGTTTCACCGAGGGAGAGGTTAATATTGCTCAGGGTAAGGGATTCGTAGCCGACGTACGAGATCGTAAGGGTGTAAGGACCACCAGGTCGCATCCCAGTGATACTGAAGTTCCCCTTTGCATTCGTTACAGCCCCATAGGTCGTCCCTGAGGGGAGGTGCTTGGCAAGTACTGTCGCACCGATAAGGCTCTCTTTAGACGATTGGTCGGTAATCGTACCACTAACTGCTGAGGTAGTCACCTGCGCCCAAAGCGAAGGCGAAGCAAGGCCGATTAGGACAAAAGCGAAGAGACGGAGTAGATACGTCTTCATGTGTGTAAGTTGTGTTTGTATTATACTATCCAGATTTGTGTGGGAGGGAGAGACAGGCACATGCTAGGGCTGTGATGTGTTTGTTTGCCTACTTTGCCTGAGGGAATCCTGCTCATGGTCGCTGGGCGAGAGCAAGGGTTTTTACGTGTTTACATAAAGAGCAACGGGTACCTATACTTCACCTTCCCTAAGGGAAGCATGAAGGGACAGGTACCCGTTATGATTGATCGAAGACATCTCTATTATTTCAAGAGAAGAGATCGACTAAGCTTCTGCTGGGGTCTCTTCTTGTGCTGGAGTTTCTTCTACTTGTTCCGCAGGAGCAGCTTCTACTACTTCTTCAGGAGCTTCAGCAGCAGCCTTAGCTTCAGCTTCAGCCTGCTTCTTGGCAGCGACCTCTGCAGCCTTGGCCTTGTTAGCAGCCTGCTCAGCCTCGAGGGCAGCCTTAGCTTCGCTAGCCTTCTTCTTTGCCAGAGACTCTCTGAGGCTACCTAGCTCACCATCCTTCTTAGCCTTCCATGCCTCGAACTTGGCTTCAGCCGTAGCTTCATCAAAAGCCCCCTTCTTGACACCAGCCAGGAGGTGCTTCTTCAGCAGTACACCTTCGTGAGACAGGATGCTGCGAGCGGTATCGCTAGGCTGAGCACCCGTATTCAACCAATACAGCGCACGATCGAAGTCCAAGTCTACTGTGGCAGGGTCGGTATTGGGATTGTATGTACCGATCTTCTCAATAAACTTGCCATCTCGTGGCGCTCTACTGTCTGCGACTACGATCTTGTAGAAGGGATAAGCCTTCCGACCGTGACGCTGCAATCTAATCTTAGTTGCCATTAAACTTGTAATTAATATTTAGTTCCTTCTGCATCGTTGCATCAGTCGTGCACAAAGATAGCAAAATATACCAAGATAACCACCTATCCCCTCAAAGAGCAGGCACAAACAGGTACCGAGGAAAACCCAAGAGAGGTACTGAGGGAAACAGACAAGAGGTATCGGGGAAAACTCATGGATGGTTATGAGGGCACCTAATATCAACATAAATGGGCATTGATAACAAGGTCTAAACAGAGACAAAAAAGAAGCCCCCACAAGAGTCTAGAGAAACTCTTATGGGGGCTCATTATGAGCTTTACTAAGCCACCCAAAGGTCTTAGCCGAGGAAGGCTGTAAGATCAGCTAGCGGAAGGAGGCTCTTGGAATAAGGAACTTACTCAGCAGGTGTCGCAGGAGCCTGCGTAGCAGGAGTGGGCTCTGCGTTGGGGGCTTGCTGGGTAGGAGCAGGTGCACCTCCACCGAGATTAGGCAGTGCGGTAGGAGCAGAACTCTTGGTTGCATTCTCCTCTAGGGTCTGCTGTGTCCTAGATGCATCACTTGTACCTACACCAATGAATCGTGTAGAGATGATGCACAATACCGCTACGATACCAAAGAGCCACCACGTAGCCTTCTCTAGTACATCCGTCGTCTTACGTACGCCCATTATATTATTTGTGGAGGCGAAGGGAGAGGCTAGACCACCCCCCTTAGACTTCTGTACAATCACCAGTAGCACTAGCACAACGGAGGCTAGCAAAATAAGTGCGGTGAGAAAGTAAAACATATTCCTATTTATTTAGCTATTGTATTATTCTCTATAATGCGCTCTAAGAAGCGAATCTGGTCTGCAAAGAAACGACTTTTCTCTGGATAATTCAAACTAAGAGAGCGGATAATGCGCAGAGCCTTATCATAATGTCCTTGCTGGATATAGATTTTAGACAGTGTCTCCGAGAGCAGGCTATCCTCACCGACTTCCTCCGATTTAGTCGTCTGTGATGCTTCTTGCTCCTTGACCGATTTAGAGGAGAGAAGCTCCTCATCCTTCATATCCACCTGAGCAAAATCCTGCCCCGAAAAGTAATCCCCTACCTCAGCAGGCACCTCTAAGTGCAAGCTCTCAGGCAAATCCTCCCCCGTAGAGCGAACACCCTCTAGGAAGCTATCGATAAGGGAAAAAGTATCCTCCTCAGACTCCGCCTCCTCGCCAGGAGTAAAATGCTCTTTTTGTGCCTCAACAAGACGAAAGAGTCGTTCCCTATCCGGCAGGAGCACCGCCAAGCGACGTAGTTCGGAGGGGTAACGCACATCCTCGGCGAGAGCTAGGTTATAAAGGTATAGGAAGGCAAAGACTCCACAGTAGGGGTAAGACTCATAGAGCTGTCTCACGGCAGGTAGGGTCTCCGGGCTAAGCCGTGTGGGGTCTGCGAGGTAGCTATTCAGTTCGTTCAGTCGCATCCTTACCAGTTCTCTACCGTAGCGTTAAATATCTGCTTGATCAGATCCTCTGTGATCTCTCGGAGCAAGTCATCCTGCACAGCCACGAAGGGCTGTGAGCGAGGGAAGTCTCGATAGGCCTTGAAACTCCTATCAAAGCTCTCCTTCTCATTTGCTCGGTTTGTAAACTTCACTTGCACCGTCACAGTGAAGACAGTACGCTCAGCGAAGTTATCTTGCCCGATGGACATTGGTGCCAAATCATACCCCGTAATCGTACAGTTCAGCTCGAGGTCACCTGCCTGAGGAACGAGATCAAGGCGTGTACGACTCACATAACGATCCTTCAGTTGCTCTGTGAAGCTCGCTGCCAGAGGAGGGTAAACCACGGGAGCCTTATTAAAGACTTCACCGATAGAGATGGTCTTGATCTGGGTGTAGTCTATTGCTCCGCCATTGAACTTATAGCTCACACTGCACCCTAGCACAAGGAGGCACATCACCGCTGAGGCAACGAAGAGATAGAGTTTATTCCGCATCCAAGCCATATTCCTTAATCTTTCTATAGAGTGTACGCTCGGAGATCTTCAGATCCTCTGCAGCAGGTCGTCTGCGTCCACTATGGCGGGCCAGCGCAGCGATGATGACATTTCGCTCTATATCCTCCAGCGAGAGTGGTTGCTCCTCATACTCGAGTTCCTCTGCACGGGGGTGGTGTGGGCCAACATGCCGCTCTGGCGTATCTGTTATCTCCTCTGTATGCGTGTAGTCCTCTGCGATGGTCGGGACACTGGGGAAGCTCTCCTCCCGAGGGAGCACCGCAGCTGTGAGCGAAGGATGAAGCTCCCCTGGGGTATACTCGCCATGTGCAGATGTCGAAGGAATCTTGACCTCCCCACGCATGATCCCTGCCACGAGGCTCTTCATCTCCGCCATATCCTTCTTCATATCGAATAGGATCTGGTAAAGGATCTCACGCTCATTAGCAAACGAACTCCCCTCTCCTCCTGTTGCAGCAGAGGCTCTAAGAGCCGGATGGTAGTCTGCCGATGGGGTCTTAGGCAAATACTTGCGCACCATCTCAGCAGTCACGAGTCGCTCCTCCTCCAGTACGCTGATACGATCAGTGAAGTTACGAAGCTCACGTATATTCCCTGGCCAGCGATAGGCCTCCAGCAACTCTGTTGCCTCGGGGGTTAGGCGGAGCGAGGGCATGTTGTACCGCTCTGCGCTCATCGAGGCAAAGAGACGAAAGAGTAAGGGGATATCCTTAGCCCTACTGCGTAGTGGTGGGACTTCTATGGGTACGGTATTCAGACGAAAGAGCAAGTCCTCACGGAAACGCCCACGCTCTACCGCCTCGTGTAGATTCACGTTCGTTGCCGCCACGATACGCACATCGGTCTTCTGTGTTTGGCTCGCTCCAACGGGGATAAATTCACCTGTCTCCAGCACGCGTAAAAGGCGTGCCTGTGTGGCAAGGGGTAATTCCCCTACCTCATCAAGGAAGATCGTCCCCCCCGAAGCCTCTTGAAAGTATCCCTTCCTATCGGTAATGGCTCCCGTAAAAGATCCCTTCAGATGCCCAAAGAGCTCCGAGTCAATCGTTCCCTCGGGTATTGCTCCACAGTTCACAGCGATATAAGGGCCATGCTTGCGGACACTGTTTTGGTGGATAATCTTTGGGAAGCTCTCTTTCCCGACTCCACTCTCCCCGATAACGAGGACAGACATATCCGTAGGAGCCACCTGGACAGCCGTGCGAATGGCATGATCCAGAAGGGGACTATTACCTATAATGCCGAAGCGGTGCTTGATCTGCTGAATATCGATACTCATCTATAGCTTAAACCAGTTTGCACCACAAAGATACATAAGCCCCAGCACTTCGCCCCTGTCCGTACCCGCTGCTCGCCTCTTTATCCCTGGACCCATTATATATTTAGAAACCATTATATGCAGAGAGTTGCACCTCTCACAACGGAAACGAAGGGGAGCCATCATCATGAATGACCTCCGTAATAGGCGGTATAAGGTATCGTTTCCTCCCCCTCAGATGTATCTCCTCGGTAGCGTCACCTTCCTCCTCCCCTATCAGACCAATCTTTCCTCCCCCACAAATAAAAAGCATAACAAGCTCACTCAAAACAAGATAAAACACCCACCCAAAGCCACCTCAACGACTTACCATAACTCTCTGAAACGACTTACCATAACTCGCCCCAGCGACTTACCATAACTCTTCGTGACGAGTTACCATAACTCTTTCTGACGACTTATGGTAACTCGTCATCCCCCTTTTCAAAACCCTTTATTTAAGGCGTTTTATAGGGGCATAAAATACCTCACCCTTCCCTCGGAGTCAATTCCATGGTATCCCCCCTCTCAACCTCAGGGAAGAAACAATACCGACTCACCCCAACCAAAAAATTCATCCCACCACAGCTCAAATACCCACAAGAGGTCAAGTTGTGGAAATCTTTTCTTTGAGCAAACAAAAATCGCTTATAATTAACCGCTTACACTTATTCCATTATGTGTATAACTAGGTGTATAAGTCAGTGGTTATCCCTCCGATTGTTTGATTTATAAGACGTTAGAAACAGCACCCTGAGACAACCTACCTCAAGGTTATTTAAGGCTCTGAAAACAAAACCAATACTATTTCTACGAGAAAAGCAAACTTTCACTACGTTTTTTTTTCTCCGAATTATTGGCAAACTTTGCATTCGGAAAGTGGCTCACCTCTGACCCCTGATTCACATAATACACTTATGTACAATCATTTAGTCTGTGGATAACTCTTTCTCAACAGGTTAGCTGAGGTAGGTCACACCCCTCCCCACAAGCCCACCATAATCAGAGATAGCAATCGCCACAAGAATGCGACTATAAACTTTACACCCTTGGCAACGGACAACGGAACTACCCCTCTCATGCAAACGCCGATCTCTCCCTCGGGAGATACGCTCTGGCAGCGTTGTATGCTGCTGCTGGCTCAGGCCACCGATCCACAGACTCTTCAGACGTGGTTCACCCCCATCCGCTCGGTGGGTGTGGAGCAACGCGAAGATGAGAAGGGTGAGACCTTTGATGCACTCGTCCTATACGCACCCTCGGAGCAGTTCCTCAATACCCTGATGGAGCGGCACTTTGATCTGCTGAAGCAGGTCACCGACAGCGTACTAGGCGGAGAGATGGAGGTAGTCATTGATGTTGACCCAGAGATAGCAAGGCGACAAATAGCACGCCAAGCTCTCTCCCCCAAGGCTCAAGAGTACACGTCGCACCTGAGTGCTGATCTACGCTTTGAGACCTTCTATGAGAGCGCATGTAACAGGGAGGCTCTGAGGATCGCTGAGGCTACGGCCGCACGCCCAGGGCAAGCACCTCTGAACTTTCTATTCATCTATGGCCCTAGTGGTGTGGGTAAGACGCACCTCTCTCAGGCCATCGGACAGCGAGCTATGGAGCTACACCCTGAGCTGAGAGTAAGCTACGTGTCAAGCTCGAAGTTTGAGGCGCAGTTCATCCGCGACAGCCTAAACCGAGGCCCAGGGCGTGGCACCTTCATTGGCTTCTACCAGCAGATGGATCTCCTGATTATCGACGATATACAGGGACTCATCGGCAAGGTAAAGACACAACAGGCCTTCTTCGACATCTTCAACCACCTTTACCTACTAGGCAAGCAGATCATCGTGACTTGTGATGTGCCACCTATTGATCTCAAGGGGATGGAGACACGTATCATGACCCGCATCCAGAGCGCGATGATGCTGCGCATTGATCGCCCAGACCTCGAGCTAAGGCGTAAGATACTCCAGCATCGAGTTGCAGAGAGCGGAGTTGAGCTGGGTGAGGAATGTGTCGAGTTCATCGCTGAGAATATGCCCGACAATGTCCGTCAGCTTGAGGGAGCCATCCGTACACTCATCACACACTCCAAGTACTCAGATCAGGGTAAGGTCGATATGGCGATGACACGTCGTATCGTCGGGGGCTCCGTCTCAATCGACCAGCGTGAGATTACACCAAACACCATCCTAGAGGCCGTTTGCGAATCCTACGGTCTCCAGCCTGACCAGCTACGCACGTCCTCCCGACGTGCTGAGCTAGCCCTTCCGCGACAAGTGGTGATGTATCTCGTGAAGAAGCTCACCAATGTCTCCTACAAGGCCACAGCAAAGCTCCTCAACCGCAATGACCACACGACCGTCATGCACGGCGTGAAGTCCATCGAGGGACGTATCGAGCTCGAGCAAGACCTGAAGCAACGCATCACCGAAATCGAGCTCAAACTCAAGGGTCGCTAGCCTACCCTCTCTTCTGTAACCGAGCACTAGAGGAGGGCCTAACACGGCATAGAGGAGGGCACGAGCATAGCACGCTAGAGGACGCTCATCTCCCCACACACGAGGGAGCAAAACTTCTGCACAGCGCACACCCAGACCATCATCAGAGGGCAATTAAATCCCCACACAAAGCAAAAGCAAGTAGCCCATGCATCCGTCTTTCGACGTGGCGCATGGGCTACTTGCTTCTCCCTTTATATGTAAGCCTATCCCTTTTCAACAGGGCTTTACACTCATTATTCGTAGGTTAGTAGGACTTCTTCGTAGATTGCTGAGAGATCCTTGGCAATACGCTTCGGGGTAAACCTCTGTACATAGTGCAAACCATCCTCAATCATCTTCTTACGGAGCGATATATCAATCACCACTCGGTCGATTAGAGTAGCCAGCATCGAGGCATCCGTAGGATCAGTGTACAGACTACTCGGGCCTCCAGCCTCCTCTAGACAAGAGCCTGTAGCCCCAATCACAGGTACCCCTGCACTCAGAGCCTCAATAATAGGGATCCCGAAGCCCTCAAAACGAGAAGGGTAGACAAACACCTCCGCTCCAGCATAGATCCCCGGGAGGTTTCCCCCTGAGACACCGTGCAAGAGATGCAGACGAGACAGCACCCCGAGACGACGAGCACGCTCTAGGACGAGCTGGGTGTAGGGTGTCTTGCGCCCAACAGCCACGAGATGCAGCTCTTTATCTTGTAGTAAACTTAGAGCCTCGACTATGAGACCAAGATTCTTGCGCTCCTCAATACTTCCCACAAAGAGGATGTAGCGACGAGGAAGAGCAAAAAGACCACGTGAAGCCTGCGTCTCTTCAGGGGTAATGCGTGAGAATGCCTCAGAGCATCCCTGATAAACAGTGGTCACGCGCTCCTCCTCCACACCGAAGATATCAATCACATCCCTGCGAGTAGCTTCACTCACCGTAATGACACGATCGGCATGACGTGCCGAGGCTCCGTACTTCTTCCTATAGAGGAGACGATCAATCGCCTTATAGAACTGCGGGTAACGGATGAACGCCAAGTCATGGATCGTTACCACAGTCCCCACCCGACGAGCGTTATACAGTCCGACAGGTAGCTCGTTACTAAGTCCGTGGAAAAGGTCCACATGCTGCGTCCGAAGATGACGAGGGACAGAGAAGTTACGCCACAGGCTCCCACCCATCAATGCCAAGGCACGATGCGGCGTGAAGAGACGTACAGAGCGATGTGTGAGGAGCTGCCGGTAAAGCTCAGGATTTCCCACAGAGGGCGAGTAGAGCAGGTAGCGGTTCTCGGGCAGGAACTCCGTGAGCGTGCCGAGGACGAAGCGACTATAGTTGCCGAGCCCCGTAGCGTTGTGCGTGATGCGCTTTGCATCAAAGGCAATATTCATCAGTCAGGTAGTGGGTATGACCGAGCTGAGGAGATCTATCCCTCAGCCTGTCGCTTATATCGGAAGAGCACCGCAAAAAGCACTGCCACCACAGCAGCATAAGCCGCGAAGGTATACCAGCTCATACTCCAGCCAAGCATTCGGGCAGTGGTGTCCGTCTCACTGTTAACAAAGTGATTGATGACTGCTTGTGCCCCGAGCGAACCCAGTGTAGCACCTATACCATTGGTCATTATCATAAAAAGACCCTGCGCACTGGAGCGAATCGAGGGATCCGTCTCCCGATCCACAAAGAGCGAACCTGATACATTAAAGAAGTCAAAGGCTACGCCATAGACGAGCATGCTTAACACGAAGAGCCAAACACCCGCCCCTGGATCTCCCAGCCCCAAGAGCCCGAAGCGAAGCACCCAAGCGACCATAGAGATCAGCATCACGATCTTGATCCCGAAGCGACGAAGTGCAAAGGGAATAAGCAAGATACACAGTGTCTCGGAGGCCTGCGATAGGGCAATGAGGATGTTAGCATGCTGTACCCCGAAAGTATCTTTGTAGGCATCTATCTCTCCGAAGGCACTAATAAATGGATTGGCAAAGCCATTAGTTACCTGCAGGCTCACACCAAGGAGCATGGAGAAGATGAAGAAAAGTGCCATCTTCTTTTCCTTGAAAAGCACAAAGGCTCGTAGGCCAAGTGCCTCCACCAAGCTCTTGCTCTGACCTTTGGGTGCTGTGGAACAATGTGGAAGCGTCTGTGCGTAAAGAGCGAGCAAGATTCCTAGCCCTCCCGACACAGCGAACTGGCCACTCGTAGCCTCTACCCCTACAAGGCTCACCATCACCATCGTGCAAATGAAACCAACTGTTCCAAAGACTCGTATCGGAGGGAAGCTCTTGACGAGATCAAGCCCTGCCTGCTCTAGTGCGCTATAGGCTACGGAGTTGCTCAGCGCAATCGTGGGCATGTAGAAGGCTACACTCAACGAATAGAGCGTGAAGAGGATGGGATACTCGGGGGCAGCAGTCTGAGTGTAACCGAAGAGTGCAAGCATAAGCCCTCCAGCCAAGGCATGACACAGACCTAAGAGACGCTGTGCAGGTATCCATCGGTCTGCAACAATACCCATCAAGGCAGGCATGAATAGAGATACGAAGCCCTGCATTGCATAGAAGCCTCCAATCTGCTCGCCGAAACCTGCTGCACCCAAATACCGCCCCATTGATGTGAGGTATGCCCCCCAGATTGCGAACTGGAGGTAGTTCATCACCGTGAGGCGTAGCTTGATGTTTCTCGATTTCATGTGTGTATGTATTAAAGGAGAAGGGCAGCCCTTCGACAGCAACCAACCCTTAAACGAGGGGAGAGAGATTGCTATCGGAGGACTGCCCGAAGGGTTACATTACTGTTGTCTCTTGGCTACGATGAAGCCAAACCGAAGTGCTTGCGCATCCTTGGAGAGTCTCACGAAGTACGGGAAGAGATACTGCTGTAGGGTTAGAGTGACATTTTGGCTACTGTTGTACTCCACAGGCACGATCTTTAGCTTAATGGGCTGGGTAATCTGCCACCCACTCCCTGCGCTGTAGCTTGCATGCTTTATGAGATGCTGAGTGACCAGCTCGGCGATGTTACGGAAGTTATATACCAAAGCCGACGCCTGATACTGCTCGGAGAGATAGGTCTGAGCACGCTTGAGTGTCGGGCTAGAAGACTTAAAGAATTCTGCGGCATCCTCACTAGGAAGCAACAGCAAGAAGGGGGGAGGGTTGAGCAAGAGCTTACTAGGATTATCCACCTTGAGGGAGATATTCGCCGCTGAGAGTAGCCATGTACGGCTAAAGAACTCGTTCTTACTCTGCCCACTACCCAGCTGTGGTGCTGAGGCGAGTAGACGCTGCAACTCGTCTGCGGATAGCGTCAGCTCGGCAGTCACCCCCGCGGGCCCCTTGACATAGCAGTACTGGCTGTTTGTCGCTGTGAGCTTGGAGACCTCGCTGGAGCTAAGACCATTGAGTCGTGGCGTAAGCTCGGTGTTTACGAAGGACTGAGCATATCGCACCGTGCTATCAGTCTTCGTTGCATGGGGGCGGTGGTAGTGCAGGACTAGGCTCGTCTGGAGCACCTGAAGCATGTAACCTGCTCCCGTGGAAGGTGTGACAAGTAGTCCCCCGAGAACATTCTGACTAAATGCCGTCTGTGATGCGAAGTACTCAGGGTTACTCTTGGAGAGGTTGTAGATACGCTGTCCAAGCTCGTCACTGAGACGCACAGAGACAAAGTAGGCAGAGTCTCGCTGACTGATCTTCTGCTTGAAGGCGTCCCGATCAGGCGTAATGATCTGACTCCCTACAAGTGCCCCTGCCTGACGATAGGCCTCTAGATCCTTAGATGATAGGTTATTCCCTGTGAAGCCCTTCGCCACTTCGTAGACCTCCATCTTAATAGAGGAGCTAAGATTGCCCGTGCGGTTCACGTAGTAGAGGCGCAGGGTCACTGAGTCCAGCTTGTTGTTCAGTGGCTCAGGATCGAGCTTAAACCCGGGAGCCGTACGCACCTGTGTGATGTATTCACCACGCTCGGTACCATACTCAGGATCGGTGATGACACCGAAGAGGGCGTTATTCGTACTAGAATAGACCTGCTCATCTGCTATTGTAGCAGCAGTCATCTGCAGGTAGGTCATCTGACCTTCAATCTTGTCGCCCGAGGGCTGCACGCTCTCTCCAATCTCAGATAGGCTATCTGAGCAAGAGGGGAGGAGGGTGAGACCAAGAGAAAGACTGAGTACTCTTAGGATAGACTTATGCTGGATCATGGGAGGATCTGTTTGTAGAACTCGTTGTACACCGCTGCGTCAAACTCCAGCCCTGGGAAGGGGAGGAAATTCACGCCCGTCTCCTCGATGTAGCTCTTGAGCTCAGGGGCAAGCTCGGGACTCCCCTGCACCACACCATGAGCATAGTGTATCGCGAGTTTACTAAGGGCGGTATAGTCGGCCTTACCCTGCATGACCGAGGTCGCTGCGGGCTTGAACTTATCGAACTTTAGTGATTCAAAGAGGTGCTCAGTCATCTCCACGGGCTGTGCCTCGTTGTAGAGAGAGAACACCAGCTTGGCCTTCTTCAGACAAGGATCATCGTTGTAGAACTTCCGAAGGTATAGCATCCCCAGAGCCGTGAAGGTACCATGGCAGTGTATGATGTCGGGGATCCAACGGAGCTTCTTCACAGTCTCGAGCGCACCTCGCACGAAGAAGATTGATCGTTCGTCATTGTCATTCTGTCCCTTAGGCTCAGGATCAAAAAGACTCTTGCGCTGGAAGAAGTCATCGTTGTCGATGAAATATACCTGCAGTCGTGCCGTTGGCAGGGAGGCCACCTTGATGATGAGGGGATGATCGTTGTTGTTGATGATCATATTGATCCCCGAGAGACGAATGACCTCGTGTAGCTGATTGCGTCGCTCATTGATCATTCCGAAGCGAGGCATGAAGATGCGGATGTCATTCCCTAGCTCCTGAATACCTTGAGGGAGCCGACGCGCAGTAAGTGAGATATCCGATTCGGGCAGATAGGGATTGATCTCCTGCGAGATGTACAATATACGTCTTGATTTCATTCGTCACTTTTTAACCCAAGGATCACGCTCTAGATGCCGTAGCTACGTGAGAGGGAGCACCTCCCTTCCCCAAACTACATCACGGCCTCCATCGGAGATCATAGCCAGCTGACAGCCTATGCACCATGACCTAACGAGCCACTTGGGCGTACCATACTTATACTATGCAAAGATACGGAAATCCGCCACAACAACTCTCCCTATCCATCGTCCCCACTCACCAGCACCTGTACCTACACCAACCAAGCCTCTTCACCTACACTTCTTCACCACTCTCCACCCAAGGCTTCTGTCCGCTAAGCCAGCGAGTTATCCCAGACCACATCAGCGGTCCAACAGCCCCATGCTCACCACCCCACTGAGAGGCTGTGACACAGTGCATTACAGAGAGACGAGACGAGTTACCATAAGTCGTCGCAACGAGTTACCATAACTCTCTTTAACGACTTACCATAACTCTTTGGAGCGAGTTACCACAACTCTTTGCAACGACTTATGGTAACTCGCAGGAGACCGCTCAGAAGCCTCGTAAACAAGGGGCTTTCGCAGGCTCTAATGAGAGAGCGGGGAGGCCCCCTCCCTTTCCTCAAGGAACGCAGTCGTCGTATATATAATTGTAATCATACGAGGCACAGGGAACTCCCTAGGTATATTCACGAGGAATCTGGGGGAAAAATACACATAACTAGGTATTTATTTACCACAAAAAAGGCTCGACCTTTGCACCCGAAGTGACACCCCATACCTGGGGGCTTCCGCATGAGCCACGTTCACTTCGTCTCCCACCCTCTCTCAGCGTTGTTTCAGCTAAGTCAAGGGGGAGACTCTCTAGCATTGTAAAGTAACCCTATGGAAATATGTCAATACTATGCATGCGATCACACGAGGCACGGACATACCGCCGTCTCTGGTCGCAACTTCTTCTCCTCGCTGGGGTAATCTTCACCTCAGCCTCCACACTCCTAGCCACAACCTCTCCCTCAGATCTCTCCTCAGAGCCCGAAGACCCTCGGCGTGTAACCATCGTTGTCCTCAACGCTGCCAGCCGTGAGCCAATCATCGGGGCTGTGGTACGCTGTACAGGTGCGATTAGCCCAGACGTCACAGACCAAAGCGGTAGATGTGTCCTTCGCTTCAAGCAACCGGTGCGAGAGGTACAGGTACAGATCACGTACATCGGCTACAAGACCATCCGAAGCACCTCCACCGTCACCCCCGGGAAACCACTTACATTCCGGATGCAGGAGGATGTCAAACAGTTCCGCGAAGTCCTAATCTCAGGGCAGCGACGCCAGACCAATAAGCTCCAGCAGACCGCTCGTATTAGCTCCGAGGTGCTAGATAAAGGAGGTGCTACCTCGCTGGCTAAGATGCTCGAGACCATCCCTGGCGTCAGCTCCATTAGCTCAGGTAGCACAGTGGCCAAACCCGTAATCCAGGGCATGCACAGCAGTCGTATCCTACTGATGAATAATGGCGTTCGTCTAGAGAGCCAGAGCTGGGGCGCAGACCATGCCCCCGAGATCGACTACACAGGGGCAAGCATGGTCGAGGTCGTCAAGGGTGCCGAGTGTGTGCGCTATGGCTTCGGTGCTATGGGAGGTGTCGTCCTACTCAACGAGGCACCCCTACCCTACGGGAACGATAAGCTCCAAGTACATGGCAAGGCTAACCTCGGCTACGACACCAATGCCCGAGGAGGCAGTGGCTCGGGAAGCCTCGAGCTTGGCTACCGCAATGTCGGGCTACGCCTACACGGCATGTACACCAAGGGCGGTGACTACCGCACGGCTGAGTATATCCTCAACAACACGGGCTACAACACCATCAGCCTCTCAGGCGTCCTCGGCTACAAGAGTCGGCGGATAGAGGTAGACCTCTCCTCTAGCCTCTACTACCAGCGCAGTGGTATCTACTACGCCAGCAAGATCTCTGACCTCGACCAGCTCATCAAGAGATTTGAGTACGGTCGACCAGATCCCAGCACCATCCATCCCTTCTCCTACAGCATCAAGCCCCCCTTCCAGCAGTCACAGCATTTCACCCTCAAGGGAGAGCTCAAATGGAACATCAACGACAACCACAAGCTCACCCTCACGGCTTCCTTCCAGGAGAACCTCCGACAGGAGTTTGAGAACCGCAAGAAGGTAGAGTGGAGCTGGGTGCCTATGCAGGACCTTATCCTCAAGACCTACAAGGTGGACGCCCAGTGGAATGCCAAGTGGAAGCTATGGAACATGTCCACCGACGTAGGTACGGCCAATACCTACCAGACCAACTATAACTACCCGGGTACGAAGCAGCCTGCCTTCGTCCCCAACTTCGCTGCCCTAACGATGGGAGGCTATTTCCTACATCGGGCACAGTTCGATCGGTTACAATGTGCCATCGGGATGCGCTATGACTTCCGTGTAATGTCGGTCAATGGCTATACGAGCCTCAGCAACTATACCTACTACGACGACTTTAAGCTCTACAGCAACTTCACCTCGAGCTTTGCCACACACTACACCATTAACGATCACTGGGATGTACGTGCCAATATCGGCTGGTCTTGGCGTCCACCCGACATCAATGAGCTGTACGCCATCGGGCTACAGGACGGCTCCTACTGGGTCGTGGGCAACAGCAAGCTCGAGAGTGAGCGCGGGTACAAGTCCGTCCTCGGTGGCCGCTACCGTGACACATGGTTCTCCATCGAGCCCAGTCTCTTCTATCAGCGCATCAATAGCTACATCTATGACCACATAGGTACAGGGAAAGACCGATTCCACAACCATCCCAGCGGGAAGTACCCAAAGTTCATATATGACCAAGATGACGTGAAGCTCTACGGAGGTGACCTTGAGGCTACTATTACGCCCCTCAAGGGGCTCTCCATAGTCGGTAAAGGCGAATGGATGTTCGCTCGCAATGTCACTCGTGGAGACTGGCTTCCCTTCATGCCCTCAGACCGATACGGGCTCTCAGGGACATACGAACGAAGCCTTGGGGCAAAAGAGAAGTATCACGCCTCAATCTCGCTCTCAGGACTCTATGTAACCAAGCAACGGCGTTTCGACCCAGACAAAGATCTCGTCTCCGACTCTCCCGATGCCTACTTCTTACTTAATGGCACAGCTGAGTTTGCCATTCGCCTACCTCAGCGTAGGGAGGTACGATTCATGATCGTAGGGGAGAATATCCTCAATAATCTCTACAAGGAGTACACCGACCGCTTCAGATACTACGCTCACGAGCGTGGGGTGAACGTATCCCTACGCACCCTCATCAAATTCTAGCAAAGCACTATGAACCGCTTATATACGAGTCTCCGACTCTCCGCCATGATGCTGTGCACCCTACTCAGTAGCTGCTCAGCGGACCGAGTAGACGAGTTCTTCAAGAAGATTGTCCAGGCTCCCCCCTCCTCCATCGAGCGCGATGTCAAGGGACATGAGCAGATCTATGCTGTACATGTCATCCTCCGTATGGGACACAAAGGAGGGATGATGGGTGTAGGTCCCGATGGCAACGAACAGGTAGAGACCTACCTGACTTACCACACCGTAGGAGACCCAGCAATGATACCCATTACCCAAGAGATCGATATCGCCAAGGATGATGATGGGCAGATGACAGTCACGACCGAGCGTGACCACTTCGATGTCATTGCCTCAGATGACATCTACTATGGCCTAGAGTTAAAGTATTACGATCAGAATGGAATGCTCATCAACCACCAGTTCTCGGGCTATCCATTTAAGAAGAACGGTGAGGGCATTAGCGTGCCTGATGAAGCAAACTCCACCCTACTGGTACACCAGCACTTCTTTGGAGTCGGTAACACCTCCCTCAACAAGGACGTAAAGACCAATACAAGTGGAGGTAAACGATCTCTCCAGCGTGGTCTCCAGCTCGCCTACCCAAGGTCACTTGCCACCCCCGCCACATTCTACGACAAGTACACCTTCAGGCTAAAGGATGGAGCTCCTGAGCCTGCCTCGAAGTATTCCCTATCCAACATCTTCGCTCCCGATGGCTTCACCTTTGGCTCCAACCAAGTAGCCTACGACACTGAGCTAGCATGGAAAGCAATCGAACGCTCGGGTAAGCCTGAGGCAACAGAGCCCCTACAGTGGAAAGACGGACGTAGCTACCGCCTCTACAAGGTTATAGACATGATGCACCTCAACAAGCTAACCCCAGAGATCTTCACCTACGAGTACCGAGATACAGATCCTGTGGAGGAGGAGCTGGGCAAACTCTTCACCGACTCGTACAACGATGACTTCATCGATCCCGACACCGATGCCCCACGTCAACGCTACGGAGAGACGGTCGGCTTCCTACGACAGAATAGAAGTCTCGATAGTGGCACACCAAGGGATAGGCTCGGCTTCAAGGGCATCCTACAGTTCAAGAAGGCGAACCTCGCCTTTCAGCTTCAGGTGAAGATCTGCAATATCCTCAACAAGGTACAGCAGCACGTAGGTGAGACCGAGAAGCCAGCCAAGTATGGCAATGCCAACAACGAAGCTAACGGATACCTTTGGGACTTCAACCAGATACAACCAGGTTGGGATAGCTTCGACATCGACTACCCCATCCCCGTACGTGTCCTCACTAGTCCCAAGGAAGGCATAGAGAAGTGCTACGAGGACGTCAAGCGGTTCTATCCCGAGGTGGACAAGGCTCAGCTCTGGCAGCTCCTCTCGAACCCTAGAGGCTACCTACAGCAGCACCACAGACGTAGTGTTGTCGTAATGTAACCCCAACCTAATTAACCGAGCAATAAGATGAATAAGATACTCAGGCTCACACTTCTCTTGACCACTTTCACCACACTCACCTCTTCGTGTGATAAGTTCGTCTTCGGGAACGTGAACGTAGACTATAACGAGAATCCACTACTAGCCAAGCCCGTCCCCCGCAGTGGGGCTGACCACTACGTCGATAGCCTCAAGAAGATTAAGGTAACAGAAAGTGGTCTCTCGAACCCCGATGCCGAGGGAGCCTTCAATGACTGGGCGACCTGCCTCGTGATGTTCAAGGAGGGGCACTCCCATGGCGATGGGATGATGCATGGGAACTTCGTCTATCAGAATGCCCCTTGGCGGCAGGAGCAGTTCGCCATCATCCACAACACCTCGGGCCCTTGGCCTCGGGTGGAGATCCAACGGAACAGCACCGTCACTCACCTTGAGCAGGGAGAGGGCAAGCAAGGTCCTAACTACATCCGCATCATCGGTGGTCGACTGAAGCGATGGGGACTGTGCCTCTATTTCTTTGACAAGGCGGGCAACCTCATCAACGACCGTATACTCAACCAGTCCGACCAATACCAGATCTTCTTCACCGTGAGTGATGTGGATGACAAGGGTACTCCCTATGAGGTCATGGATTGCCGTGGCACATGGCGTGCCAAGCATGATCGGTACGGACAATGGATGAAGGGTGGTACGGTTGACCCAACACCTGTTCCATCTCCATTCTTTGCAGACAAGACTACGTGGAAAGCACGTGCCGATGTCTCCGACAAGGTCTTCAAGTACACCTACCGAGACACCTGGATACATGATGCTATGGGCGATGGCGCACGTGAGCTCTTCAACCAACGTCTCCTTCCTCCTCTTACGCGCCACGATGCGGACTGGGCTGTTGCGCCCTATGACCAAGATCGTGTCGGGCTGAAGGGACACTTCAACTTCGACATCGAGGCTGATGAAAGTGATGACCAACGTGAGTGGCCTCTAGAGATCACCCAGCGTGTAGATCCTACGACGGGCAAGAGCGGGAAGTATACCCGTCCGACCTACCTGCTCCCAAAGTTTTACCTATCGGTGCGAGTCATGAAGTGTCCTAAGGGCAAGAAGGCCCTGATCCCCCGTGACGAATATCTCAGCAGGCACTCCACCTACCAGTTCATCAGCAAGTTCATCTGTGCCGAGGCACACCTACCCGATGAGGCAAAGGAGTATGGTAAGGACTCCGAGTGGAGAGAAGTCTTCCGCTTTAACCTCCCCATCAAGGTGTACTGCAGTAGCTTCGACACCGATCCTACTGCTGTCGATCCTAATGACCCTTATTACTACTTCCTAGGGCAGGAGATTGGTCTTCCTTCGGCAGATGCCCTCGAGGCTTCACAGAACCTCCAGACCCACGGTGTAGGCGGTGGCTCAGGTCTCGGTAACTGGTTCCTCTAGCACACCCTGCTCTCTTCTCTCATGATTCAAACTAGACCTAGCAATGAACCGATATAAATCACCTTGGCTACTCATCGCCCTAGTCCTCATCGCCCTCTCGGCCAGCTGTACACGCAACGGCATGCCCAAGAAGCAGTCGACCTCCAAGAGCAAAGTCGACCACCTCATCATCAAGGAGGTCTTCTACTCTGGTCACTACTGGCGACGTGAGTTCAAGGGCTATAACTTCCCAGCCCGCAATCAGATGGTCAGCGATGACCAGTACATCATCATCTATAATCCCACCAACGAAGTCAAGTACCTTGATGGGCTCGCTCTCTGTATCCACGCCATAGACCCAACGATCTCGATCACCTTCGCCCCGGGGGACAACTTCGTCAATCGCTACTACGGCGTCAGCTCCATCTCCTACTTCCCTGGCACAGGGCATGACCACCCAATCCAGCCCAAGCAGTCCATCACCATAGCTCAGTATGCGATCGACTATAAGGAGGACTTCATCCGCAGTATCAAGGAGGCAGCAAAGGAGGAAGGCGAAGCCGAACCAGACCTCACCGAGTACAAGGGGCTAGATGCCCTACTAGACCTCTCCAAGGCAGACTTCGAGTGGAGCAACATCAAGTACGGCGGAGCAAGTAAGAACAACCCTAATGTCCCTGACCTCGAGCCTATTCTTGTCGAGCCTGATGCCAAGGGGCGCATGACGCCTTACTTCGAGCTGAAATACCTCCTGCAAGCCAACGGCATCGCTCTCGTACGCCTGCCCTGGACGCTGGACGACTTCAAGAACAACTATCAGGAGACCAAGCAAAAGAAGGGCTACCGCCACTACATCAACGTCACCAGCAGTGCCTTCGCAGACTTCTATGCCATCGAGATACCTTTCTCGCACGTGATTGACTGCATGACGGTCTGTCCCAAGCGACGTTTCCAGATGCGCCCCAGCAAGCTAGATCGTGGCTACAATGCCGTGTCCGACGTCCCATTCTCTGAGGTTAATCACAGCGACTACCCGAAGTACTCAGGCCTAGCCTTGACCCGCAGGTGGGATGGACGGAAGTTCGTCGATGACGACAATTCCACCTCAGACTTTGAGGTGAAGACCGCCTCACTCTCGCGCAAGGACGCCAACGGCAACACCATCAAGTAGCTGTAAGCCCCTCTCCTCGGCGCACCACTCTGTGCGCCACTCATACAATTAGGGCATCACTCCCTTTCCTCTATGCGAAGGCTCAGGAAGTGATGCCCTAATTATATCCTACCCCTTCTCCTTACCTCCACAAAGCTCTCCCCTCAGCCTCACCTTCCTACTCCCCATTCATCGTCTTCGACCCTTGGGCCCCTTATGCTCGGCATATACACGGAGGTATATCTCCTGCCATGAAGGAGCTATTTCAGGCATTTCAAGAGGAAAGGATAACCCACTTGACATCAACACCTTACATACATCAAAAAGGAAGGAACAACGAGTTACCATAAGTCGCGACAACGAGTTATGGTAACTCATTCAAAAGAGTTGTGGTAAGTCGTCGAAGCGAGTTATGGTAAGTCTTATCTACGAGTTACCACAACTCGTAAAGAAGGCTTTCCGACCCTCCCATTTCAGCCTAACCCACAGCGAGTTAGAGAGGGTATAACATACTCCTCCCTAACTATTTCGGTACGAAAAAAATCGGATTATACGAAGGTATTAGCTCTACCCTGCCCTACTCCCTCACGGGAGCTCCCCAGAGCAGCTTACGCCGAAGTGTATCGGCGAAGCAATAGGGACGTAGGTGCAAGACACGTAGTTGGTTGGGTGACTTCGTCACACGCACCTTCACACCTGTGGGGAAAATCTTGGTTTGCCCATCGAGGACAAGCAGGAAGGTATTATTTCGTGCCGTGACCGTCATCTCGACGGCGAGATCCTCTGGGAGCACAAGGGGACGCATCGTGAGCGAATGGGGAGCAATAGGGGTAAGGAGCATATTACGACACTGGGGCATCATCAGCGGTCCATAGGCACTGAGAGAGTAGGCTGTCGAGCCGGAGGGCGTGGAGACAATCAGCCCATCGCATTCATAGTTCGCCAGATGGTCCCCTTCTCCAAGTAAGGTACGGATGGCAATCATTGACCCTGTTTCACGCTTGAGTAGAGCCACATCATTCAGTATCTCTCCCTGGTGTACACCATCGACATCTACCGAGAGAAGCATCCGTCGCTCCGTGGTATATTCGCCACTGAAGAGACGAGGCAAGAGAGGCAAGGCTTCCTCGATACCCATGTCTGTAAGGAAGCCAAGTCGCCCCATATTGAGCCCAAGGACGGGGATCTCACTTGCGAAGACCCTCCGTGCAGCTCTGAGGAACGTCCCATCCCCCCCTAGACTGAGGACGAAGTCTACATCTAGGGGACTCATATCTGAGGGAAGTGCGCCAGCAAAACGTGGAGTAAGATGGAATTCCTCGGCAAGCTCTGCCTGGAAGGCGTGATCACAGTAAAGGGCTACATCCGGACGATCCAGCGCAGAGAGTAGCTCTCTGAGATGCTCAGCGTGTGCCGTGAGGTACTGGGAGGCAATGAGGGCAATTCGATACATCGGGCGATGGTCTCTAGCGTTATAATATCGTAGGTAGGTCAAATAACGTTACCTTTGTATGTGTAAGAGAGCTAGTTCTCCCTTCAATACAAATGTATATAAAGATAATGGGATAATGACTCGGCTAAGCGTCAATATCAATAAGATAGCTACACTGCGTAATGCCCGCGGGGGGAACATACCCGATCTGCTGCAAGTCGCTAGAGACTGCGAACGCTTTGGCGCAGAGGGCATCACAGTACATCCTCGTCCCGATGAACGGCATATTCGCTACAGGGATGTTTATGACCTCAAGGAAGTCATCACTACAGAGTTCAATATAGAGGGGAACCCCACCCCCGCACTGATGAAGCTCATCGATGAGGTACGCCCCACGCAGGCTACCCTCGTCCCAGATGCACCTAGTGTACTGACGAGCAATGCAGGATGGGATATAGTCTCTAATCGATCCTTCCTCACAGAGATTATAGCACAGCTCAAGGCTTGGGGTATCCGACCTTCGATCTTCATCGGGACGGATCTCCGTCAGATCGAAGCAGCCGCCTCAGTAGGTACTACCCGTATAGAGCTCTACACCGAGCCCTTCGCCTCTGGGTATCACGCAGGCAAGCCTCACGAGGCTGTCGCCCCCTTCGTCACCGCAGCCGAGCATGCCCTCTCCCTGGGGCTAGAGCTGAATGCTGGCCATGACCTCAGCCTGGAGAACCTCGCTTTCTTCTCCGCCTCCATCCCCCAGCTCTCCGAAGTCTCAATTGGACACGCCCTCATCTCCGATGCCCTATACCTCGGGCTCGAGGAAACAATACACCGCTACCTCGCTTGCCTCAAGCATAAATAAGGCAAGCATAACATTGATCATAAACAACTAAAATAGAACGCGACACGTGGATACATTAGCAACTGCCTCACTGGCACAAACCCTCGCCGAAGGAACCAACGCCACTCCCGAAGCCCTCTCTATCCTAGATCTTGCCACAAAGGGCGGATGGATTATGATTGTCCTCCTACTGCTCTCGCTCTTGGCTGTCTATATATTCGTCACCAAGTACCTGCAGATGCGCTCTGCTGGACAGGAAGACAAGTACTTTGTACAGCGTATTAAGGACTACGTCACCGAGGGTAAGACAAGCTCCGCCATAAAGCTCTGTGAAGAGACCAACACCCCCTACGCACGTATGATACATAAGGGCCTCTCTCGTATCGGGCGACCTATGGCAGACATCCTAGTCATCGTAGAGAACGTTGGGAATATCGAAGTGGGAAGACTCGAGAAAGGCCTTCCACTACTAGCCACTGTCGCTGCTGGTGCACCGATGATAGGCTTCCTTGGTACCGTCACAGGGATGGTACGGGCCTTTTTCGACATGGCTAATGCCGGCTCAGGAGGTGTCGATGTGGCACTGCTCTCTAATGGTATCTACGAAGCTCTAGTGACCACTGTCGGTGGACTCGTAGTGGGAATTATCGCACTCTTTGCCTACAACTACCTCGTAGCTGAGCTAGACAAGGTCGTAGGGAAGATGGAGGCCAAGACCGTAGAGTTCATGGACCTGCTCAACAAAGTCGGTCACTAACCCTCTAGGAAGACCTTACCCTATGGCACTCAAGCGCAAAAGCAGGGTTTCTGACACCTATAGCATGGCTTCGATGACGGATGTCATCTTCCTGCTACTGATCTTCTTCCTCGTCACCAGCACGATTATTGTGCCAAACACCATTAAGGTGACCCTCCCCACTTCCTCGCCACAGAGTTCTCCTGAGCAACCTGCTGCTCGCATCACCCTTACCCCAGACCTCCGCTACTACCTCGGGATCGAGCGTGCTGTACCAGTGGAGCTAACCAAGGAAGCCCTACGCGAGCAGCTGGCAATCTTTGCCGCAGAGCATCCTGAAGCCTACGTATCCATTCAGGCAGATGAGACCGTACCCTATAAGGAAGTGGTGTCGGTCATCAACGCTGCCTCTGGCTCATCCCTCAAAGTCGTCCTCGCCACACGTGCCGAGACCGACCAGCCCACTACCCCGACCACGAGATGAGACTATCCGAAGCCTCCCTCTACCAGAGGCGTGCTTTAGCTCTCGCTATTGCCCTCACCCTGCACATAGCACTACTTCTCCTGCTATGGGGCTTGTACCTGCGTGCACCACATCCTCAGTCGAAGCCCGTCGAGGTACTCGTAGCGGTCAACGTGGGGAACGTAGAGCAAGCCTCAGGAGCTATTGAACCAGGTGGCACGCAGAGCGAAGACCCTCAGTCCACTCGTGTCGAGGCTCCTCACCCTACACCTCCCGTACCTCCTACCCCCATCCCTACCCCACGTCCTAAGGCTCCCTCCCGCACCTCCAGCCAGCCCCTGCAGACACAGAATACAGAGCAGAGCATGCGTATCGAAGAGACTCGTCGTGCGGAGGCTGAAGCCAAAGCTCGTGCAGAGGCAGAACGCAGGGCTCGTGAGGAAGCTGCACGCCGAGAAGCACAGCGTCAAGAGATCGGTCACTCAGTGGCTGGAGCCTTCGGAAGGCAAAGTGGTGCAGCAGGCTCACAAGGCACAGCAAGCTCTGGCACAGGGAACCAAGGCAACCCCAATGGTAGTGCAGGGAGCTACGCTCTGACAGGTCGCACGATTGTCAGCAATGGAGGCGTCCTCGCCCGTCCCTCAACCAACCGTGCCATCGATGGTATCGTCCGTGTACGCATCATCGTAGATGGCTCGGGGCGAGTCATCCAAGCAACGGTTGCTCAAGGCACCAACATCGCAGACACCTCCGTCCGTAATGCTGCCCTCTCTGCTGCCCGTGCCACACGCTTCAACGCCGTAGCAGGGGCTGACGACCAAGAGGGGCTCATCACCTACCGCTTTAAGATACAATCTTAACCACCTCTCTTCCTACTAGGACTTGACACACCTAGTAGCACTGCTATACCCCTACCCTCAACAATCCTAATTTATTATGCCAAAGAACATCTACGTCTTCCTCGCCGAAGGCTTTGAGGAAACAGAGGCAATCGGCACCATTGACCTCCTACGTCGTGCAGGTTTGCCCACCCATATTGTTACAATTGAGGACGTACCACATGTCACGGGAGCTCATGGGATAGCCGTACAGGCGGACCTCTCGATCCGTGAGGTCTATAGTGCTGATGTCCGGGCCCTAGTCCTACCGGGTGGACTACCCGGTGTAACGAACCTCGACTCCTCCCCCCGCCTACACGAGCTGATCCACGATGCAGTCGGTGATGGCAAGCTCCTTGCCGCTATCTGTGCTGCCCCCTCTATCTATGGTCGCCTCGGCCTACTTCAGGGGAAGGAGGCGACCGCCTACCCAGGCTTTGAGACTCAACTACAGGGAGCGAAGCCCACAGCAAGTCCCGTTGTCCGCTCAGGCAACTTCATCACAGCCAAGAGCGCAGCCTATACATTCGACTTCGCTCTTGCCATCATCGAAGCCCTTGAGGGCAAGGCAAAGGCTGATGAAGTAGCCTCGGCCATTATCTATCAGCGTCACTAGGCTGTAGATTTCCTCTGCCTAGCAACCCCAACTCCTCGATAGGATGCAGAGGTGGCAGCGATTGACCGCTTGCCACCTCTGCCTTTTTATTTCCTTTTCCTCTAGCTTTTCTTTGCCCTACCTTCAGCCCTGCTCCACTTCTTGCCTTCCACCTCCGAGACACCCACGACAAACACCTATAAATCAAATTAATAAACACAGAGCCAAACAACCCCTCAGCGACTTACCATAACTCATCACAACGACTTACCACAACTCGCTACAACGAATTGCCATAACTCTATGAAACGAGTTACCATAACTCTCTGCAACGACTTATGGCAACTCATCCAGCCCCTTTCCTAACCATCTGAAAGAAAGAAGCATACAAAGATAAAAACGAGGCATATATCCTCCTTCTGCAACTACCATAAAACAAGTAAGGCAGACGATCCACAGAGGTGCTAGCCCCATACAAAAGCCCTATCTTTATGCCCATATACGACATTAAGGCAATGAATACCCCCTCCAAACAACCACTTAGAGAGAGGCTCCACATGATGCGTAGGCGCAATCGTGTCCGAAAACGCTCTGTGATAGCTCTCATCAAATCTCACCTTGACAGCTCACGCTACCAGGACTACAACTGGTGGGACAGTCACGCCTCGACCTTTTGGCTGCCACGGTTCATTGACCTACACCTCGAGCCCAAGAAGAAGATCAATCTTTTCTCTTGCTTCCAAAATCCCCTAATGCTCATCCGCTACTACAAAGGGGTGAAGATCTTCCTATCAGGTGAGAACCTCACCAATAACGAGCACTTTGGCTTCCATCCCCGCATGCTCGACCATAGGATTAATGAGGTGGACTTAGCCCTAGGCTTTGAGTTCCGCAAGGATCCCAAGTACTATCGCTTCCCCCTTTGGATCTATCAGAATGAGTTCATCAGCCCCAGTGCTAGCCTAGAGGATATATGTGTGCTCGTTGGGCAGATTAACGATCCCTCCACCCGTCGTAGCGCAAAACGCAGTCGCTTCATCGGGCAGATCTCCAGCCACGACAAAGGCGGGATGCGAGGACGGCTCATTGACCTCCTAAGTCCCATCGGACAAATCGACTGCGCAGGGAAGTTCCGTCACAACACCGATGAGCTCCTCGAGGTCTACGGGGATGACAAGTTTAAGTACCTAGCTAACTACCGCTTCAACCTTTGCCCAGAGAATTCACTAGGCGAAGGCTACATCACCGAGAAGGTCTTCGACAGCATACGCGCAGGCTGTATCCCCATCTATTGGGGTGCTTACCTAGAGCCTGGCATCCTTAACCCCAAGGCCATCCTACGCTTCGAGGAAGGGAAGGAACAAGAGTTCTATAACCGAGTGAAGGAGCTGTGGGAGAACGAAGAGGCCTACGAGCAGTTTATCCTCGAGCCTCCCTTCGTAGAGGGAGCAGCAGAGCGCATCTGGGAAATCCTTCAGGGGCTTCGTGAGCGCCTTGCCCCTCTTGTGGAGGAAGGATAATTCTCTCCCTTCAACAGACAGAGCCAATAAACACAGCGGAGGCTACATGCATTATACTGCATGTAGCCTCCACCTCTTCTAACAACTCACTAATAATACTCGTTACGCTTGCTTAGCGGAAGAGTAGCTTTCCATCCTTAGCATCGAGGGTAATCACGCTGGAGCGATCAACCGAACCAGAGAGAATACTCTTCGAGAGCTCGTTGAGGACGTTGTGCTGGATCACACGGCGCACAGGACGAGCACCAAACTCGGGGTCATACCCAGCCTCTGCTATCCAGCTGACGGCGGCGTCCGTGTAGTGCAGCTCTACACCTGTAGAGGCTAAGACATGGGCGGTAGCATCTAGCTGCAGACGGACGATACGCTCGATATCGGACTTGGTCAGAGGTGTGAAGACGATCGTCTCATCGATACGATTGAGGAACTCTGGGCGAATCGTCCGCTTCAGGAGATCCAGCACCAGCTCACGAGTCTCATCGATCGTCTGCTGCATCTTACCTTCAGCGACATGGGCAAACTTCTCTCGGATGAGATCAGAACCCATATTGCTCGTCATGATGATGATTGTATTCTTGAAGTTCACAACTCGTCCCTTGTTGTCGGTAAGACGACCATCGTCCAGCACCTGTAGGAGGACATTGAAGACATCGGGATGTGCCTTCTCGATCTCATCGAAGAGGACGACCGAGTAAGGCTTGCGACGAATAGCCTCCGTCAACTGTCCTCCTTCGTCGTAGCCTACGTATCCCGGAGGAGCACCGATGAGACGAGTGGCGGAGAACTTCTCCTGATACTCGCTCATATCAATACGGGTGAGCATCGTCTCGTCATCAAAGAGCACCTCGGCAAGAGCCTTGGCAAGCTCCGTCTTCCCCACACCCGTAGTGCCGAGGAAGAGGAAGGAGCCTATCGGACGCTTAGGATCCTGAAGGCCTGCACGTGAGCGACGAACAGCATCGGCCACAGCCTCTATAGCTAGCTCCTGCCCGATGACACGGCGATGAAGTTCATCCTCTAGATGAAGCAACTTCTCTCTTTCGCTCTGGAGCATCTTTCCTACGGGAATGCCCGTCCAACGAGAGACGATATCGGCGATATCCTCTGCCCCAACTTCCTCTCGTATCATCGCACCACTCTCGCCCTGAGCTGCGGCAAGCTCTTGCTGCGTCTCAGCGATCTCGGCTTCCTTCTCCTTGAGCTTGCCGTAACGGATCTCTGCTACCTTGCCGTAGTCACCTACCTGCTCGGCACGCTCAGCCTCGAAGCGAAGTCGCTCGATGTCTATCTTAGCCTGCTGGATACGATTGATGAGCTCTTGCTCCCGCATCCACTTAGACTTATCGGTGGCCTCCTGCTCCTTGAGGGAAGCGATCTCCTTATTCAGTTCCTCGAGCTTGGCCTCATCATTCTCTCTACGGATGGCCTCACGCTCGATCTCGAGCTGTGTAATTCTTCGCCCAATCTCATCAAGGTCCTCGGGCAGGGAATCAATCTGCATCCTTAGACGGGCAGCAGCCTCATCCATGAGGTCAATAGCCTTGTCAGGGAGGAAGCGATCGGTGATATAACGATCGGAGAGACGTACGGCAGCAATGATCGCATCATCCTTGATACGCACCTTGTGGTGGTTCTCATACTTCTCCTTCAATCCACGTAGGATGGAGATGCTACTTGCTTCATCAGGCTCCTCGACCATGACCATCTGGAAGCGTCGCTCCAGAGCCTTATCCTTCTCGAAGTACTTCTGATACTCGTCGAGGGTGGTGGCACCGATGGCACGCAGTTCGCCACGAGCTAGTGCGGGCTTGAGGATATTAGCAGCATCCATAGAGCCCTCACTCTTCCCTGCGCCGACGAGGGTGTGGATCTCATCGATGAACAGGATGATCTCGCCCTCGCTCTTAGTGACCTCACCTACGACGGCCTTTAGGCGCTCCTCGAACTCACCCTTATACTTCGCCCCAGCGATGAGGGCACCCATATCAAGGGAGTAGACCTGTTTCGAACGTAAGTTCTCAGGGACGTCCCCACGAACAATACGATAAGCTAACCCTTCAGCAATAGCTGTCTTCCCAACACCAGGCTCACCGATAAGGATCGGGTTGTTCTTTGTTCTTCTAGAAAGGATCTGCAAGACTCGGCGGATCTCGTCATCACGCCCTATGACAGGGTCAAGCTTCCCCTCACGAGCACGCTCACAAAGGTTGATGGCGTACTTACTAAGGGAGTTATACTGCTCCTCGGCATGCTGGCTGGTCACGCGGTTGCCCTTGTGGAGCTCCTCTACTGCCTTCTTTAGGTCAGAGATATTAACACCGAAGTCCGACTTCAGCATGCGAGCAGTAGGGCTATCCACCATGACGAGAGCCATGAGGATGTGCTCAATAGCTACATACTCATCCTGCATCTCACGGGCTAGATCCTCAGCCTTGTTGAGTACGTCATTTGTCCCTTGGCTAAGGTAGGGTTCTCCACCGGACACCTTGGGCAGTTGCGATAGGGCGGTGTTGTTTGCCTCCTCTACTCGGGCGCGCTGTATAGCGAGCTTGGAGAAGAGGAAGTCCATCAGACTATCTCCTGCCGAGAGCAAGCTCCCGAGCAGGTGCGCGGGCTCAATGGACTGGTTGCCATTCCTGCGAGCCAGGTCGATGGCAGCCTGTAGAGCCTCCTGCGACTTGATTGTATATTTATTAATATTCATCTCCGTTGTTTATTTCGGTGAACTTCGTTGTCCACATCAGCCCTACTCCAAAGGCCGTACCCAAGCTAAAACACTGACAACAAGTCATATAGATAAGACTTTTCGTCTTATTTATCCCTATTTTATCCGCCAATATGTCAGTACCTTAGTCTCACTTCCTCCCCCCTCATCCCTCAAGTACTGGCCCTAACTCCATGTAGTCATTCAAGGGAAGAGGACACAAATGCCTACCACATAGAGGCAAACACACTGACAGAACACAAGCACAACCAATTCAAAGCAAGGAGGATACAAAACAAGGGAACAGCCCCAAAGCGACTTACTATAACTCGCTTTCACGACTTACCATAACTCGCTCCGACGAGTTACCATAACTTTTCCGAGCGAGTTACCACAACTCGTTAAAACGAGTTATGGCAACTCGATGACCCCACCTGTAAATCCCGCTTCTCAGCCCGAATAACTCACTTAAAGACAACAACATACCATCTGAAACTTACCTTACTCCTCCCATTCCACCCCAACGAGTAAGGTATTTCCCATCGATGCCATTCAGAGGCATATACACCAGTGTAGGTTTAATCGGAATTTATTATATCTTCGCAGGCAAAATGCTCCACATGGTAGATTTCACTTGAGTTGGGGTAAGTCAATGGGTGGTATTAACAACCCATTTGGCAACCGTAACATCTCCATCTCAAGGATAGTTGAAAAGAAGAAAAGGATCTTTCCACAAACGTAGGCAAGGGGACAAGCTCACCCTTCGGTGGCGACTTCTTTGCTATCGCATATAATGAAAGCTGGCAAGGCTATAATCTCTCATGGTAACTAGAAACAAATGATGATAAAGAAAACAATCCTATGCACCCTAGGGCTCTTCTTCGGGCTAGGGATAGCTACGGCTCAGGTGCGTCAGAATGTCTTTGGCGTAGAGCTCGGATCTCATAATACTGCTCTATACGACCTCTCTCTGGGACGTCACTTCTCCGTCTCTACTCGCGCTGGATTTGGTCTAGGCTTAGGTTTTAGCACAAAGAAAGACGCAGAAGGTAAGCGTGTTGCATTCGGAGGCATTATTCCCTTCGCGAATATTGAGCCACGCTGGCATTTCTCAAGTAAGTCCTCAAGCGATGTGTATCATACAGGAGGTTACCTTAGCCTACGTTTCGGTGCGGACTGGGATCGAATGACACTCTTTGGCCCCTCCTATCCCAAGGGATATGATCGCCCACAATATACGCTCTCCTTTGGTCCCTACTTTGGTTGGATATTTGGCGTTACAGATAACAGCTACATACGACTCTCAGCTGGGATTGACTTCTTCCGAACCAAGATGAGCTACTCCAGTGGAGGGCATTACTGGAGAAGTAATAACACAGAGAGCCTCATTCCCATTGGGCTAGAGATGGTCTATGGTATTCGCTTCTAGCGATAGGAGGTACGAGACCCTCTCAACACTTCTATATAAAAGGCTCTCTTCTTAGCTAATCATAGGCGCGGGGCGGTTTCAAGGATTTGGATACCGCCCTGCGTGTATTCAGTTTTGTAGGCTTAGGGATGGGCGGGAAGTTCATGGGGGAAGGTGTCTCCCGTTTTAAGACAGAGTGGGGACAAAAGGACTGCGCTGGAAGAAGCCCCCAGAAGACAAAACACCTCCAGAGGCTCATACCGAAAGCCACAGAGCTTTCGTTCCTCTACGAGGGAGCCCCCTCTTATTGAAGACGGAGACAGAGAAGAAAAGGCAACGCCCCATGATGGATGACCATCATGGGGCGTTGCCTTTTGCTATTAGCTCCCTCAATGCGTAACGATGAATATGTAAGCCCGGGTGGCTACATACACCGACGGACAGAGGGAGGGGCTGTCAGAGGACTACTTCTTTGGAGCAGGCTTTGTGGTGCTAGTAGTTGCAGCAGATGTAGCCTTGATGCCTAGAGCATCCTTCACAGCTTGTGTCAGATCAAGTGCGGTGCTACCAGTGGCTAGTAGTGTACCAGACTCGAAGATATAGGCACAGCCCTGAGCTTCACAGACCTTGCTGATGGCAGTCGTTACCTTCGTACGGATAGGAGCCATGAGCTTCTCCTGCTCCTTCTGGATTTCTTCCTGCATCATCTGATAGCTATTCTGCGTGCGAGCTTCCATTTCCTGTAGCTCCTGCTGACGACGCTTCTTGATGACTTCGGTCATCGTAGCTTCTTCCTTCTGGTAGGCCTCTAGCTTCGTCTTCATCTCATCCTGCATGCGCTTGATTTCAGCATCATACTGCTTAGCTAGATCTTGGATCTTCGTGGTGGCAGCCTTCACGTCTGGCAGAGCCTCCATGATTACTGCGGTATTGACGATACCGATCTTCTGTTGAGCCTCAGCTGAGAGTGCAAGTGGGAGCATGAGGAGTAGTGAAATCAGAAACTTCTTCATTTGTTTGTCTTCTATTACGTTAATTGTTTTGTTACTTCAATTCGGGAGTTATCGGCTCAGTCCGAGCTTCGCTGTGATAGCCTCACTGACATCGAGTGCGGGGTCAGCATAGACAATCTTGGAGCTGGAGCGATCGATGATGATCTGATAGCCCTGAGTACGAGCTAGGTCCTTCATCGCAGCCCATACCTTATCTTGGATTGGCTTCATGAGGGATTCACGCTTCTTGAACAGCTCGCCCTCTGGGCCGAAATACTTACGTTTGAGTTCGTAAGCTTGCTTCTCGATCGATACAATGGACTCTTCGCGAGCCTTCTTCTGCTCAGCCGAGAGGAAGACGACATCACTCTGGTAACTCTTGTAGGCAGCCTGTGCCTTATTCTCAAGGGTCGTTACCTCAGTCTGCCACTTCTTAGACAGGTCCTCGAGCTGACGATTCATCATCTCATAGGCGGGATCCTTCTTGAGAATGTAGTCCATATCTACGAGGGCGATCTTCTGAGCTTCGGCTACACCTAGACCAAGGAGTAGGGCGAAGAGAAAAAGCATCTTCTTCATAATTTGCATACTTGATTAGTGAAACACTTTCGTGAGAGATACTATGCCCGAGGGAGGTGACTAGAGGTCACGCCCGAGGACGAAGTGAATGTTGCTACCACCACGCTCCTGGTAACCATTGGGGCGGTCGAAACCATAACCCCAGTCAAGCCCTAGTAGCCCAATCATAGGCATCATCACGCGTACACCTAGACCAGCTGAACGCTTGAGGTCAAATGGATTGTAGCGGCTGATATCTTGCCAGGCGTTCCCTGCCTCGGCAAAGGCCAGCACCCAAACCGTGGTGGATTGCTCAAAGATAAGTGGGTAGCGGAGCTCTAGGCTAGCACGCATGTAAGAGTACGCATAGTCGTAATTCGCACCTGCGATAGAGCCGTTCTTATAGCCACGTAGACCGATTGTCTCGTTCATATAGCTCATTGATCCCGACATCATATCCCCCCCCATATAGTATGTACCGAAGGGTGAACGCTTATACTTGTTGTAGCTATTGATAATTCCCCCTTCGAGGCGAGCCATGAGCACTGGCGTACGCTTGACTGTCGCAGGGTTCATCAGTGGAAGGAAGATCTTACCTGAATACTTCCACTTATGATACTCGATGAAGCGATAGCGGTCTGCCGTAGGTAGGGTTGGGTTGGAATAGTCCTTCTTATCGAAGAGTGAGTAAGGAGGCGTAAGACTTACCGAGAGGGAGAACTCTGAGCCACGACGAGTATAGACGGGATTGTCTATCGAGTTACGGTCTATGCGTAGCTCCACGTTGATGTCATTGGCACTACCGTGGTGGAAATTCTCAAACGTATTGTAGACCCAGTTATTAAGTCGGTAGTGGGTGTAGTTGAGTGACGCTGTAAGCTGGAACCAGTTGTCGGGCCAATTCAGACGACGACCATTGGCAATGGAGAGTCCAATTATGCTGAGTGACTTATCCGAGTCATACGCATTCTCGTAGAGTGTAGAAGCACCATCGTTATACCCATTGTTATAACGATTGTAACCATAGCCATAGCCTCCATAGCCGTAGCCATACCCATAGCCTCCGGGATAATATCCCGAGTTACGCATTTGACCGGAGTAGTAACGCTGGTCAATAGCTGTGGTACGAGAGTAGAACGCACTTACAGATAGGAGGTTCGGGCGCTTCTTACCAAACCAAGGATCACTAAAGGAGATGCTGATCTGATTGTAGTAACGTGCGTTGGTCTGACCTGAGATAGAGAGCTTCTGCCCATCACCCTGAGGAATAATCCCCTTATACATACTGGGGCGGAAGAGATTCTGTATAGAGAAGTTCGTAAAGGTAAAGCCAATCGATCCAATCAGCCCCGTTTGGCTCCAACCAATCGATAGGTTAAGCTGGTCATTGCTCTTGGGAGTTAGATCATACTCGATATCTACTGTCCCGTTCTGTGGATTTGGCACAGGCTTGGGGATGGACTTTTCGGCATCGAAGTGTCCGAGCTGATTGAGCATGCGGAAGGAGTTCATGAGATCCTCCTTGCTAAAGAGCATGCCAGGCTTGGTATAGAGTTCTCGACGAACGACATCTTCATACACGATATCGTTGCCTCTGATCTTTACCTTATCAATCGTTGCCTGAGGCCCCTCAGAGATACGAATGTCCAGCGAAACAGAGTCTCCATCGATATTGGTCTCTACTGGATCCACACCTGCGAAGATGTAGCCATTGTTGTAATAGAGGTTGCTGACAGCATCTTCGTCAATCGAGAGACGATTCTCTAGGCGCTTTTGGTCATAGACGTCACCAGAGCGAATCCCGAGGACTTGCTCTAGGACGCTGGCTGGATACTTGGTATTACCTACAAATCGGATGTCCTTGATGTAATACTTCTTCCCCTCATTCAGCTTGAGGTAAATATCAATCTTACGCTCACCTGGTACGGGTACGATGCTATCGGAGATTAGCTCTGCGTCTCGATAGCCGAATGCGTGGTACTTCTTGATGAGATTTTGTAAATCCTCTTTATAGTCTGCATCAACGAACTTCTTTTGCTTGAAGATCTTGAGCAGAGACGACAGGGCACGTCCTCTGGAAAAGGAGAAGCCTTCGTTAGTCTTCCCCATAGCCATACGTAGCTGATGAGGTGTGAGTGCCTCATTACCCTCGAAGTAAATATTACGCACTTTCGTCTTACCACTACGATCAATGTCGATTGTTAGATCCACATAGCCTTGCTGCCCTGCAGTGTTCGTTTGCTTGATGGACATACGCATATCGCGATAGCCCTTTTCGTCGTAATACTTCTTGACGAGCTGGCGGGTACGATCTAGCACATTGGGAGAGACCTGCACTCCCTTACGTAGTCCTGTACGTTTCTCGAGATCTTCACGATCACCCTTAGAAATTCCTGTGAAGGAGACAGCATTAATACGTGGGCGCTCTGTAAGTGCAATCTCGAGGAAGACCTTATTACCCTCATAGCGGCGTACGAGGACACGAGCATTCGAGAAGTACCCAGACTGTAGATAGCGATTGACTGCGGAGGTCAAGGCATTACCTGGGATCTGGATCTCATCGCCCACATTAAGACCTGAGAGGCTACTGAGGACGAAGTCATCGTAGCTTGTCGAACCTGTGATCTTGACCTCTGCGATGGTCTTAGTCACAGGGTGCTCGTAGCTCACCTTCGGATCTTGCACAACGGGGCCCGTGGTGACAGCAGTCGTATCAGACACCGAGTGTAAGGAGCGAGGCTTAGCGTTTGCTACGCCTGAGCAGAGCAGGCCGACCAGGAGAAGGAGGGCGGGGAGTCTATAGTGCATAGAGTCTATTATAGTCATCGGGGAGGGCTAGGGTCTAATCCTCCAGTTGTATCTGTTCACTTGTCTTGCCAAAGCGCCGCTCACGTGAGGCATAGGCGTCTAAGGCTTCTCGAAGGGCTTCCTTGCCAAAGTCCGGCCAATAGACGGACGAAAAGAAAAGCTCAGCATAAGCCACCTGCCACAGCAGGTAGTTGCTGATACGCTCCTCGCCCCCCGTACGTATCAGGAGGTCGGGATCGGGGAAGGAAGCTGTGTCTAGGTGACGGGAAAGCACATCCTCGTCTATGTCCTCTGGACGAAGGACTCCTCTCTGCACATCGCTCACGATGCCACGTACGGCACGCGTCAGCTCATCCCGTGAGGAATAGCTGAGTGCTAGGATGAGCGTAATCTGCTTGTTATGCTTAGTCTCCTCAATGCAGTCCATGAGGGAGCGACGAGCCTTCTCGGGAAGTCGCTCGAGATCTCCGATAGCACGTATGCGCACACCTTCCTTCATCAGGTCAGGCGTCTCAGAGTGAATGGCCGAGACGAGTAGCTCCATCAGAGCATCTACTTCCTCTTTTGGTCGTCCCCAGTTCTCTGTGCTAAAGGCGTAGACCGTTAAGTACTCGACACCGAACTCTGCTGCGGCACGAAGGGTGGCACGTAGTGCATCTTGTCCACGCAGATGTCCATCGGTACGAGGGAGGCCTCGTTGCTTTGCCCAGCGACCGTTGCCATCCATGATGATGGCCACATGACGTGGGATGAATGTTGGGGAGACTTGCTCTTGTCCCTCGTGAGGAGACATGATCTTTGACACGTTTTCCTTACTTGTTTTCTATCTAACGAGGCATTACCCTCTACAAATATACTTATTATATTCAGTTGCACCCTCTTTGGGGCGATTGGCTGAGGCTGATACTCACACCGAGGCTCCAATAGCCGTAGCTATCATACCCCTTCATGTTACCCGTCCTATTCAGGCGGAGTGGGTCAGCCATCCACTCTTCTTCTGCGGAGGTAATCTCCAGCCGATCCGTGAAGGTGCGCCGATGCACCCACGAGAGGCTAAGCCCCACTCGACTACTGAGCTTGTACTTCACTCCCAATACACCATAGAGGCTCGGTGTGATGAGCAGTGTTGGGCTTCCTTTACCCAATGCTAGCCCCACTCCTAGGCCTAGATAGGGTGTCCAAGACCGAGTGAGGAGATAGCGATACTTATCACTGTATGGAAAGAAGTTAAACTCTCCCCCAAAGGCTAAATCCCAAAGGCCTCGGCTGAACTTCTGGGTACGCCCGACCGGGAACGTATGCTCTCGTGCTACTCGCCCCTCCAGCCTCCTATAACCAAGCTCAGTCGTCAGTGACCAGCGCAGGTCTAGAAGATGGCGAAGCGAAACAGCTATGCTTGGAGCTTGTCTGCCCCATAGATTCGGGCTCAGATCCCCTACGTAATAGGCTGTCCCGACACCGAGACCCAGCTCGTAGCGGTACTCTTGTGCCTCTGCTCGCCCTAGGGTAAACAACGAGAGAGCAAGCACACATAGCCACAGCCTCCGTATCATATAGCATGCCCCCGAGCTACTGCAAGGGCGATGTGATTAGTTATGCTCCTCGCGTCGGATCGTTCCCTCATAGAGTACGGACGTACCGCCTGATACTCCGCGGATGAGGTAGATCTTCTTGGCATCAGCACCCTGCACAGCTAGTACAGGCGAAGAGGCGAAGTCTGTGGCCGTCAATCCTGCTAGAGCCACGGCACGCCCTGCCTCCCAGATCAACCCATTATCCGTAGAGATGTAGACGTATAGCCCTGTAGCTGTGGTCACGAAGCGATAGAGGCGTGATGTACCACGCTCTTGTATGATGCTCTCTTGGGTTAAGGCAGAGGGGAACCTGAGTTCGGTCGCTTGCTCGGCCCAGTCAATACCATTGGTCGTCAGCCAGCGACTAGTCGTCGCTGTGCCTCGTGACGTACGCCCACCCACGAGGTATAGGGTCGAGCCCACATAATCCTCACGGTCTCTGGTAAACGTGTATCCACCCTCCAGAGGGAAGGACTCCGGTGCCTTATGCCCCAGCTTCATCCCCTCGGTCGGCGTGTAGGTTGCGAAGACGTACTTCCCTGCTTGACCCGCTACGGGAGCCAGTAGAGCTAGACGCTCGGACTTCTCTCCCAGAGGTAGCGTACCGAGGATGCGTGTCACAGTGATGCCTGAGACCTGAGTCCAAGTTGTACTCATCGTTTGGTAGAGCTTGCCAGCAGAGGTTGTAGCATAGCGTGTATTACCCATACGAGCCACAGAGGTCAGACGCTCCCCCGAAGGAATCCCCGAGAATACCCCTACTGTCCACGAGGTCGGTGTAGCAGTGAAGCTATGCAGAGCATTTGTACCAGCGCTTGTAACAAAGTAGCAATCCGTCGTCGTACCCTCTACGATTCGCTCCGTAAAGGCCGAAGTGATGGCGGGGAGGTTTGTTGGACTTGCCAGTCGTTGCCAGCTGAAGGTCTGTGGGTCATTTGTGTACTTCGAGAGGTGTACTCGATAGATATATTCGTTGCCACTGCCTAGCTGTGGGTTCGTCACCTTGTTTCGCACCCGTACACGGAGCTCAGAGACACCGCTACTCAGGTCATACACCTTGCTCGCCTTCCACTCCTCGAAGGCTCCATTTGTACCGACTGCCACATCGATTTTTGTACCATCGGCATTGAAAGCGACGATGTTTAGCTTCACCTTATTCAGGGGCTGAGCGAAGGGCAGTGGCGAAGGGTTTGTGATCAACCCTTCTTCGGAGTTTCGAATGGAGAAGGTAACCCGCTCCAGAGCCGCCTTAGCTGCCTTATCCTCTGAGGACAGGCTGAAGGTACGGATCTGACCGTTGAATAGCTGCACATCCTGGAGTTCAGCCTTCTTGCTCTTACAGCTCGTGCTGAGTGCAAGGGTGCAGAGGGTAAGTGCGGGGATGAATAGCTGTGCGATGCGTCTCTTGCTCATGCTCCTTTATATAATAATATCGTTGAGAGTCTCTACTAAATAACGTACGAAGGTCTGTCTTTTGTCATCATGCCCCTATAAACTTCGCCACTCAGCGAACCCCATACAGACACGAGACTCCAAAGCAAACCTAATTTAAGCTCTGGAGTGCAAAGGTATAAAGAATTTACCTACCCCCAGCCAGCTTGCCACAAAGGTTGTTGAGACAGCTTCGCAAAGCACTCTGATCACCTTACCTCATGAAGGACGTCACACCGTCCTCCAATAGGGGAAGCACCCCCTCAAAATGTGCGTAGATAGGGCATTCCCAAGAGGCAAGGAACGACTTACCATAACTCGTCTGAGCGACTTACCATAAGTCTTTGGAGCGAGTTACCACAACTCTCAGAAGCGAGTTATGGTAACTCGCTAGCACGCCCTATATCTAGGCATTATCGGCCTTCTCCAAAAGACACTTTCAGCTCTCGAGGAAGATCGAGAGGAAGGGAAGGAAGAGGTGGGAGAGAAAAGTACAAGGAGAGGATGGGAATCAAGTATCTCCCACAAGGACGCCTAACAACAGGCGAGCGGGAACATGCACCACGGCATCTCGTGACGGCCTACACCATGATCTTCTTCACGCCAACGGGACAAAAAAAGACTGCCCCGATAGCGTATTAGCCATCGGGGCAGTCTCCTTATATAAGATTGATGCGTCTACTACTCTGCGCTCTCAGCAGCAGGAGCTTCGGCAGCGGGCTTCGTGCTACGGCGTGAACGACGTGTCTTAGGAGCAGCCTTCTTCTCAGCCTTTTCCTTCAACATGTTCTCATTGTAGTCCACAAGCTCGATGAAGCAAATAGCAGCATTATCACCTAGGCGGTTGCCCGTCTTGAGGATACGGGTATATCCACCTGGACGGTCTGCAATCTTCTCAGCAACGGGGCCAAAAAGCTCCTTGACAGCGTACTTATTCTGTAGCTCAGCAAAGACCACACGACGTGAATGCGTAGAGTCCTCCTTCGCGCGAGTCAGCAGAGGTTCGATATAGACACGTAGTGCCTTAGCCTTTGCCACCGTGGTAAAGATGCGCTTGTGAAGGATGAGCGATGCAGCCATGTTGCTGAGCATAGACTCACGGTGTGCCTTCTTGCGCCCGAGATGATTGAATTTCTTATTATGTCTCATCTTTCTAGTTGGTCATTAATCTAAATTGTACTTGCTAACATCCATACCAAAGTCGAGGCGCAGACGCTCCATGAGCGCATTGAGCTCGTCCATGGACTTCTTCCCGAAGTTGCGGATCTTCGATAGCTTCTCACGATCAAGGCAGACAAGCTGAGCAAGCGTATAGATATTACCAGCTCGCAGACAATTCTGTGCGCGAGCGGAGAGATCAAGCTCACTAAGCTCCTTCTTCAGTAGCTCGGTAACACGAGCCACCTCTTCCTCATCTCCATTGTCCTCTGGATAGAGGTCTTCCTCAAACGTGTCCTCTACCTCTACAGGCTCACCTGTGAAGAGACGGAAGTGATCGATCAGGATAGCCGCAGCCTCCTTCAACGCCTGAAGCGGATGAATGCTACCATCCGTCGTGATCTCAAGCACGAGCTTCTCATAGTCGGTCTTCTGCTCGACACGGAAGTTCTCAGCCCAGTACTTCACATTGCGGATTGGCGTATAGATTGAGTCAATCGCAATGGTCTGTAGCTCGTTCTCCTTCGCTGTTGCCACAGTCTTTTCATCAGCAGGGACGTAACCACGCCCCTTGTTGATCTCTAGCTCAATGGTCAGCGAGAAAGCCTCATCAAGATGACAGATGACAAGCTCAGGATTGAGAACCTCAAAGGCAGTAAGACGACCGTTGAGATCACCAGCGACAAACTCCTTCTTGCCAGAGATCGTCAAGCTGATCTTCTCCTCCGTAGCATCAGAGGAGAGTGGACGGAAACGTACCTGCTTTAGGTTAAGAATGATGTTAGTTACATCCTCCAATACACCCGGAATAGTAGCAAATTCATGATTGACACCTTCGATCTTGATGGTCGAGATGGCATAGCCTTCGAGTGAAGAAAGGAGTATACGACGCAAGGCATTACCAACTGTGGTACCATAGCCTGGCTCAAGGGGACGGAACTCAAACTTGGCGAATGAGTCCGTCGCATCCATCATGAGGACGTTTTCGGGCTTCTGAAATGCTAATATTGCCATGTGAGAGAGTTACTTATTATTACTTAGAGTAAAGTTCAACAATCAGCTGCTCCTTGATCTCCTCAGGGATATCCTCACGCGCAGGGGCACTAAGGAACTTACCAGAGAGAGAAGCCTGATTCCACTCCAGCCAGCTGTAGCTGCTGTGGCTACGACCAGCCAGTGAGTCGGTGATGACCTCTAAGCTCTTAGCCTTCTCACGTACACCTACGACCTGACCAGGCTTGAGCGTGTAAGAAGGAATATTCACTACCTGACCATCGACGGTGATATGACGATGAGAGACGAGCTGACGTGCAGCTGCTCGGGTCTTAGCGATGCCAAGGCGGTAGACGACGTTGTCGAGGCGACTCTCGAGGAGCTGAAGAAGGACTTCACCTGTAACGCCCTTAGTGCGCTGAGCCTTCTCGAAAAGGTTACGGAACTGACGCTCGAGTACGCCATAGGTGTACTTAGCCTTCTGCTTTTCCTTGAGCTGGATGCCGTATTCACTCGTCTTACGACGGCGGCTATTCCCATGCTGTCCAGGAGGATAGTTCTTCTTTGAGAGAACCTTATCGGCACCGAAGATAGGTGCACCGAGCTTACGGGCGATCTTTGATTTTGGACCTGTATATCTTGCCATTGTCTTCTTTTGTTTGGCAGTACGAGCGAGCCTCAGAGAGGTCGGTGATGCTGGGTGGTAAAGAGGAGAGGCGTGAGGTGAGACGGAGTGCAGCCGCGACCAGTTATGAGGAGAGGATAGATATATGAAAGTATAGCCGATCTATTCACTCGTCGTCTTTGCTCTAGTCTCCTTGCTCTTTACTTCTTGCTTCACGCTCCTGTCATCTGGAATCCCTAGTGAGATCTATCTGGCAGAAGCCTCTGCGTTGTACTGCTATCTATATGAAACTACTCTGTGGTCTAAAGCGACATCTTGTGATTAGACACGACGACGCTTAGGAGGACGGCAGCCATTGTGTGGCATTGGAGTCACGTCCACGATCTCAGTGACCTCGATACCTGCACCATGGATGGTACGGATAGCAGACTCACGTCCGTTACCTGGCCCCTTGACGAAGACCTTCACCTTACGCAGACCGAGGTCATAGGCGACCTTAGCACAGTCTTGTGCAGCCATTTGTGCAGCATATGGGGTGTTCTTCTTCGAGCTGCGGAAGCCCATCTTACCAGCGGATGACCAGCTGATAACCTGACCGTCGTTATTGGTCAGAGAGATGATGATGTTATTGAAAGAAGAATGGATGTGAGCCTGACCCACAGCATCGATCTTAACGACCTTCTTCTTTGCGACTACTTTCTTTGCCATATCAACCTCTATTACTTAGTAGCTTTTTTCTTATTTGCGACAGTCTTCTTCTTACCCTTACGAGTACGAGCATTGTTCTTTGTGCTCTGACCACGTAGAGGCAGACCGATACGATGGCGGACACCACGATAGCAACCAATATCCATCAGTCGCTTGATGTTTAGTTGTACTTCGGAGCGAAGGTCACCTTCCACCTTATACTCAGCGCCAATCACCTCACGGATAGCAGCCGCCTGATCATCATTCCAGTCCTTAACCTTGATGTTGCGATCGACTCCCGCCTTATCAAGGATCTTAGCAGCACTGCTACGACCGATCCCAAAGATGTAAGTCAAGGCAATTTCTCCTCGTTTGTTTTGTGGCAAGTCAACGCCAACAATTCTGATAGCCATACTTATCTTATTCGTTAATATATCCGATGGATGAGACTACCCCTGACGTTGCTTGAACTTGGGGTTCTTCTTGTTGATTACGTACAGACGCCCCTTGCGGCGAACGATCTTGCATTCGGCGGTGCGCTTCTTGAGTGATGCTCTTACTTTCATATCTATATAGCGTTATTTATATCTGAAGGATATGCGCCCTTTCGTAAGATCATAAGGTGACATTTCAACCTTGACCTTGTCCCCTGGGAGGATCTTGATGTAATGCATACGCATCTTCCCAGAGATGTGGGCGGTGATGACGTGACCATTCTCTAGCTCTACCTTGAACATTGCGTTCGAGAGTGCTTCGAGGATGACCCCATCGAGTTCTATCGCTGCTTGTTTCGGCATATTACGTTGTTACGAACTTAAAACTCTCTATCCACTAAGACCTCCTTAATGAAGTCAAACGAAGAAAGAATATCGGCCTTCCCGTCACGGATCGCAACACAATGCTCGAAGTGAGCCGAGGGCTTACCTGTCTTTGTGCGGACAGTCCAGCCATCGTTGCGATCAAAGATGACGTTCTTCGATCCCATATTCACCATAGGCTCGATGCAGATACACATACCAGAGCGTAGCTCGGCACCTGTACCACGACGCCCATAGTTTGGTACGCCAGGCTCCTCATGCATCTCCTTACCTATCCCATGTCCCTCTAGCTCACGAACGATATGGTAACCTCGTGCCTCGCAGTACTGTTGCACAGCGAAGCTAATATCACCAACACGTTTGCCTGCCATCGCTTGCTCTATACCTGTATAAAGCGACTCCTTCGTCGTACGAAGAAGGGCGAGCACCTCTGGAGCAACCTCACCTACAGCAAACGTGTAAGCCGAGTCTCCAGTAAAGCCTGCGAGCTTGGTACCACAGTCTACGGAAACAATATCTCCGTCACATAGTACGACCTTCGAGGAAGGGATGCCATGCACCACATGATCATTTACAGAGGTGCATAGGCTACCAGGGAAACCATTATAGCCTAGGAAAGCTGGTGTAGCTCCATTATCTCTAATGAACTCCTCCGCACGCTTATCCAGCTGCAGTGTGGAGACACCTGGAGCAATGATTTTAGCTACTTCAGCCAGAGTACGCCCAACCAACAGGTTGGCCGCACGCATGAGTTCGATCTCTTCGTCTGTCTTCAGATAAATCATCTTAGTAGGCAGCTACAGAGCCTGTACGCCCCTTAATCCGACCACTCTTCAGCAGGCCATCGTAATGGCGCATGAGTAGGTGGCTTTCGATCTGCTGTAGGGTATCAAGTACCACCCCAACAAGGATCAAGAGAGACGTCCCACCGAAGAACTGAGCAAACTCCCCAGAGATACCAATGATACGAGCGAAGGCAGGCATGATGGCCACGATCGCCAGGAAGAATGCCCCAGGCAGGGTAATTCTATCCATGATTGTATCAAGGTAGTCCTTCGTTGCCTTACCAGGCTTTACACCAGGGATGAACCCATTGTTTCGCTTCAGGTCGTTAGCCATCTGCGTTGGGTTAATCGTAATAGCGGTGTAGAAGTAGGTGAAGAGCAGGATGAGAATCGCAAAGACGAGGTTGTACCAGATACCCGTATTATCAGAAAATGCTTGGATGAAAGCACTGGGCTTATCTCCCTGCATCCATGATAGGATTGAGATAGGTACCATCATGATTGTCTGTGCGAAGATGATTGGCATCACGTTAGCAGCGTTCACCTTGAGAGGTATATACTGACGAGCACCACCATACTGCTTATTTCCGACGACACGCTTAGCATACTGCACGGGGACACGACGCGTACCCTGCACAAGCAGAATAGCACCAGCCATCACAAGTAGCAGGAAGACAAGCTCAAAGAGAAGCCATACGAGCCCCCCTGCACCTACGGCAGTACGAGCTCCCCACTCAGCAGTAAGAGCCACTGGGAGACGAGCAATGATCCCGATCATAATGATCAAGGAAACACCATTACCCAGCCCCTTGTCTGTGATACGTTCGCCGAGCCAAAGGACAAACATACTACCAGCAGCCATCACGATAATGGCGTAGATGTCGAACCAAAGACCCGAGGGTAGAGATCCCCCTACCTGAGCGAGCTGTCGGTTGAGGTTCACCAGATAGGCAGAGCCTTGCACGAGGAGTAGCACGACCGTTAGGTAACGTGTCCATTGATCGATCTTACGTCGTCCGCTCTCACCCTCCTGCTGTAGCTTCTGGATAGAAGGCACAGCGATAGCAGCCAGCTGCATCACGATGGAGGCGGAGATATAAGGCATGATCCCCATGGCAAAGATCGAGGCGTTAGAGAACGCCCCCCCAGAGAACATATCTAGAAGAGCCATAAGACCCTCACTCGTCTGCTTGTGGAGAGAGTCCAACTGCGTTGGGTCAATCCCAGGGATGACGATGAACGAGCCTAGGCGATAGATAAGTACGAAAAACAAGGTGGTGAGGATGCGCTGACGCAGCTCCTCAACCTTCCAAATGTTTTTCAGTGTCTCTATAAAGCGCATAGCTACTAGAGTTTTACAGCACTACCCCCCTGAGCGATGATAGCTGCTTCAGCCGACTTAGAGAAAGCGTTAGCTTCCACTTCGAGCTTCAGGCTAAGCGTCCCATTGCCGAGGATCTTAACGAGATCATTCTTACCGATGAGACCGGCCTCGATGAGGTCTGCCTTGGTGATACGGCTTAGGCTCTTAGCCTCTGCTAGCGTCTGGAGCGTAGAGAGGTTTACTGGAGCATATTCTACTCGATTGATATTCTTAAAACCGAACTTCGGTAGGCGACGCTGGATAGGCATCTGACCTCCTTCGAAGCCGATCTTCTTGGAGTAACCAGAGCGGCTCTTAGCCCCCTTGTGACCACGCGTAGAAGTACCCCCGAGACCGGAACCAGGACCACGACCGATGCGCTTACGCGTCTTGACTGAGCCCGCTGCGGGCTTCAAACTTGATAAATCCATTTCTCTGTCTTTCGTTTGTGTAGGGTTATATTTACTCTACGATGCGTACAAGGTGCTTAACGGCATTGATCATCCCACGGATCTGGGGTGTGTCGTTATGCTCGACGATCTGATTTAGCTTCTTCAGGCCTAGGGCTTGTAGCGTTAGCTTCTGCACCTTAGGGCATTTGATCTGACTGCGTACTTGCTGGATCTTTATCTGTGCCATTTGTACTTCCGATTCTTTACCTAATATATGATGCTAGACTAACCCTTGAAGACCTTTTCGACAGACACGCCACGGTTACGAGCCACCATGAGAGGTGAGCGCATCTCTGCGAGAGCAGCGATGGTAGCCTTGACGAGGTTGTGTGGGTTAGAGGAACCCTTGCTCTTAGCGAGCACGTCATGCACGCCTACGCTCTCTAGCACGGCACGCATAGCACCCCCAGCCTTCACCCCGGTACCAGCAGATGCAGGCTTGAGGAAGACACGAGCGCCACCGAAACGAGCGGTCTGTTCGTGAGGGATGGTACCCTTATGGACAGGAATTGTGATTAGGTTCTTCTTTGCAGCTTCTGTACCCTTGGTGATAGCAGCTGATACTTCACCAGCCTTACCAAGACCCCAGCCGATACGTCCATTTTCGTCTCCGACGACGACGATAGCAGCGAAGGTGAATGTACGACCACCCTTTGTCACCTTAGTGACACGATTGATAGCTACGAGACGTTCAACGAGCTTATCCTTACCCTCAAACTCTCTAGCTGACTTGGAGCGATTATCTGACATTGCGATACAAGATTAAAAGTTGAGACCTGCGGCACGAGCTGCATCAGCCAGCTCCTTCACGCGGCCGTGATAGAGATAGCCGTTACGGTCGAATACTACTGTCGAGACGCCAGCGGCTTGTGCAGCCTTTGCGACCTCAGTCCCTACGAGAGCGGCGATTTCCTTCTTTGTCCCCTCTGCGTTGAGCTTGAGGGAGGAGGCACTAGCTAGCGTAACGCCTGCTACGTCATCAATCACCTGTGCGTAGATTTGCTTATTGCTTCGGAATACAGTCAGGCGTGGGCGCTCTGCCGTACCGCTGATCTTGGCACGTACACGCGTCTTGATCTTCTGTCTTCTTATTTCTTTGTTTGGCATGATTGCTTTATACGTGTTTTAAGCGGTTACTTACCTGCGCTCTTACCAGACTTACGACGGACGACTTCTCCTTCGAAGCGAATACCCTTACCCTTGTAAGGCTCTGGCATACGGAAGGAGCGAATCTTCGAGCACACCTGACCGAGGAGCTGCTTATCAGCACTGGTGAGGATGATCAGAGGGTTCTTGTTACGCTCTGTCTTCGTCTCTACCTGGATCTCCTTGGGGAGCTGAAGATAGATGTTGTGTGTGAAGCCGAGGCTCAGCTCAAGCAGCTGACCCTGATTGGATGCACGATAACCGACACCCACGAGCTCAAGAGTCTTGGTGAAGCCCTCGGATACACCTACGATCATATTATGGATAAGCGCACGATAGAGCCCGTGGAGCGAGCGATCTTGACGCTCGTCACTGCTACGGCTTACTACGACGTGATCACCCTCTACGGCTACAGCGATGCGAGCATCGAAAGCCTGTGTTAGCTCACCCTTGGAGCCTTTGACTGTGACGACCTGATCCTTAACGGAGACGGTGACGCCTGCTGGGATGCTTACGGGAAGCTTTCCTATTCTTGACATAGTATATACCTCCTTCTTTTAGTAGATGTAACATAGCACTTCGCCACCCACCTTGAGCTGCGAAGCCTCCTTATCGGTCATAACACCTCGTGAAGTAGAGAGGATAGCGATACCGAGACCGTTGAGTACGCGGGGCATCTCACGATAGCCCACATACTTACGAAGACCTGGGCGAGAGACACGCTTAAGAGCCTTGAGGGCGTTCACACGTCCCGTACGGTCATACTTCAGCGCGACCTTGATTGTACCCTGAGGACCATCTTCGACGAACTTAAAGTTGAGGATGTACCCCTTGTCGAAGAGGATCTTCGTGATCTCTTTCTTTAGATTCGACGCTGGGATCTCGACCACTCTGTGGCCAGCCTTCACTGCATTACGCAGGCGCGTCAGATAATCTGCAATAGGATCTGTCATTAATGTTGAGAATTAAATTGATCTGGACGACCCAGACAATATTTAAACATACTTCTTTGTTGCTCCTTGATGTGAGACACAGCACCTTACGGCATAGTTGTCCGCACAAAAAGCACGCAAATTTACGAACTATTTTTCAAACCTGCAACTATCACAGCCACACGCATATCGTATCAACTCCACGAACCCTTTTATCCCACCTCTCCCCCATCCTCTATCCCACCCCTTATCCCTGCCCCACTATACACCACAAATTCAGACACAAATACCTATACACCAACTCCTTAACTCGACACACCAATCAAGTTACCACAACTCACCTTGATACATTATTATATAGCACACTCATTTCGCATACACCACCTCCCCACATACACCACACACCCTCAACCCACGAGCTCCACACGTCATCCGCAAAACCAAGAAAGTTTTTCACCCCCTCACACCAAAGAGAAAAATCCGCTACATACAGGAGAAAAAAAATCAGACTACACGGATCAGAAGGAGCCACATATCACACAAGGCAATAACACACTGAAAACAAGTGAAATACAAAACCACCCCAGCGCACCTCTATGAGTTACCACAACTCGCCTCTACGACTTACCATAACTCGCTCAAACGACTTACCACAACTCTTCACAACGACTTACCATAACTCGTCACAGAGAGTTATGGTAACTCATTACCCCCTCTCACAAAGCCCCCTATTTAGGGCTTTTGTGGACGGCATATCTTTCTTCCCCCGAGCTTCTTCCCCCAAGGTCAATTCACTCAAACTCATGACACAGAGCAAATAGGGTAACGAGATACACCAAGCCGTCTAGACAATAACCCAAGTAAACGTCCAATCAGGAGCAGAGGCAAAAGAGGAGAGCCAACGGGTGGAGGTAGAGAATGCTTATGGGCATAAAATTCAGTACCTTTGTGTGGTTTCGTGTGCCTTGTCGCCTCAGAGCAGTGCGAGCCAAGCACACGACACATCGTGTTTCTCCGTAGGTAAATGAAGCAAGAGGCTTAGATAAAACGCCCTTCTCCATACCGATATAATATATAGGTGAGTGGATAGCGTTCCCTCACCACCACAACGAGACATCCAATGGACTACAAGACCACAACGGCGAACATGGGCTGCTGTGCTATGACTCCCGGTGGTTGCGAAGGCTGTAGTAGGAACCCTATGAGTACCTACGATTGGCTGAGCGACATACCAGAGTCCTTACAGAGCTCAGATCTCGTCGAAGTGCAATTCAAGAATACCCGCAAGGGATACTATATAAACAGCGAAAAGATTGACCTATACAAGGGAGACATTGTCGCTGTAGGCTCCGTCATAGGTCACGACATAGGGGAGGTAACCCTAACAGGGAAGATGGCAGAGCTGGCCATGAAGAGCCATCGCTACCACCCCGATAAAGGCGAGTGGATGCACGTATATCGTGTCGCCAAGCCTAGCGATCTAGAGCGCTGGGAGGAAGCTAAGAAGCGCGAAGAGCCAACCATGATACAAGCTCGGCAGATAGCCGCAAACCTCGGTCTAGACATGAAGATCGGGGATGTGGAGTATCAGGGAGATGGTAACAAAGCTATTTTCTACTACATCGCAGACGGACGTGTAGACTTCCGACAGCTCATCCGTGTACTCGCCGACACCTTCCATGTACGCATCGAGATGAAGCAGATTGGCGCACGACAGGAGGCGGGACGTATAGGCGGGATTGGCCCTTGTGGGCAGGAGCTTTGTTGCTCCCGCTGGATGACGAACTTCTCCTCTGTGAGCACCAGCGCAGCCCGAGTACAAGATGTAACGATGAACCCTCAGAAGCTCACAGGCATGTGCGGTAAAATCAAGTGCTGTATGAACTTCGAGGTAAACGCTTACGCAGAAGCCCAACGAAGCCTCCCCGACCGCGAGGTAGTACTTGAGACACAGTCTGGGAGCTACTACCACTTCAAGACCGACCACTTCCAGCGACAGATTACTTACAGCACCGTACGCAATGCTCCGGTGCACCTAGTAACCATCTCGGCAGAGCGGGCCTTTGAGGTCATCGCACAAAACAAGAAGGGAGAACGCCCGGAGCAACTAGAGGTCACCAAGGACGGACACGACAGCGCAGACTCACGCGACATCCTCGCAGGCAACAGCCTGACTCGCTTCGACAACGGACGACGAGGGAAGAGAAGTGGAGATCGTACACGAAGAGGAGAGCCGAGACGTAGAGACGCTGCACCCACAGAGCGTACGGAGGGTCGCCCACAGGTACGACAGTTCCGTAGCCCACGCACCCGAAGAGAGGAGACTAAGGCTGAAGGGACGCCTACCGAAGAGAAACAGGGCGACAAGTAAAAGAAACAGGGTAGAGATGAGACGCATCCCTCGGCAAGTACATAGACTACTCCTTCTCTTACTATTCCTAACCCTAGCTATGGGCTGTCGGGGTGCGAGAGAGGAAGGGACGTACTATGCCTTCCAAGAGCTCACCGATGGTGTATGGAAGCAGAACATGGCAGTCCGCTTCCAACTCCTCTTCACCTCCAGAGCAAGCCTCCACCAGATACAGATTGCCCTACGCATGGATAATCGGATGGAGCAGATGAATCTGTCACTCAAGGCCGAGCTACAACGAAACGGATATACCTACTACACCGATACACTTCGCTTTCATCTAGCAGATCAACCCGAGCGATGGCTTCGTCCGGGTGTGCTTTTCCACGAGTACCAGGCAGGATTGGCACGAGCTTTGAAGATGCCTTATACTGGTCTCTTCGAGCTACGCCTTACCACCCTCGACGAACGCCCCCTCACGGGTATCACCGCCGTAGGACTAAGGATGAAGGAGCGACCCTAATCATAGTATTTGGTGATATATTAGCGAGTGCTCAGCTGTACATCTAGGCAAACGTCCCTAGGCTGACATGTATGAGTCTCACGAATCGACATAATGAGCAAAAAGAAGAAAACTGACGAAATGACAGCATCAGAGGAGCAACACTCGTTCCTCGCTATACCCGTATTGGCTAACTACGACGAAGGAGAGTCCTTTGGTCTCTCTAGCGAAGAGCTACCAGCGGAGCTACCTATCATTGCCCTACGCAACATAGCGATCTTCCCTGGCACGCTCGCCCCTATCCTCGTAGGACGAAAGAAGTCAATGGAGGTCATCCGTCAGGCAGAGAAGGAGAATAAATGCTTCGGCGTCGTGGCTCAACGAGAGGCGAAGGTCGAAGATCCTACCCTACAAGACCTCTATCCCATCGGTACGATTGTCGAGGTCACACAGATTATTGAGCTTCCCACAGGAGAGCTATCAGCAATCCTGCGTGGACGTCAGCGCTTCGAACTGAAGGAGCTTACCCAGACAGACCCCTACCTTATGGGACACTACACAACTCTCCCCGAGGAAGAGCGTGGCGAAACCTCTGATAAGGAATACGAAGCTCTGGTAAGTCTTATCCACGACAGGCTGATACAGCTACTGGAGAAACTTGCCCCCGGTGCACCCGCAGGGTTCATGGACACCATCAAGGGGATTAAGAATAAGGCTTACATCATCAACCTCGCCTCTTCGGTCGTGGATGTCCCCATAGAGCGCCGTCAGGAGTTCCTTGTGGCTGACACACTCAATCAGCGTGGTGTGCTGGTCCTCTCTGGCCTACATGGCCAGATTGAGGAGGCCGACATCCGTGATGAGATCCTACGTAAGACCCGTAAGGAGATGGATCAGCAGCAACGGGAGTACTTCCTGCAGCAGCAGATGCGCACCATCCAAGAAGAGCTGGGGACGAATAACAACAATGAGGAAGAGCTAGAGGAGCTACGTAAGCTAGGAGAGAGCAAGACTTGGAGTAAGTCTGTCGCAGCCGTCTTTGAAAAAGAGCTACGTAAGGCTGAGCGTCTTAATCCCCAGAGCCCCGACTACTCCATCCAAATGCAGTATCTACGCACCATCGTAGAGCTTCCCTGGGAGACATATAGCGTAGACAACTTCGATCTGAAGCAAGCGCAAGAGATACTAGACAGGGAGCACTACGGGCTAGAGCGTGTGAAGGAGCGTATCCTTGAGCACCTAGCTGTCCTGAAGCTCAAGGGCGACATGAAGTCCCCCATCCTATGTCTCTATGGCCCTCCAGGTGTAGGTAAGACTTCGCTCGGACGTAGCATAGCTGAGAGCCTAGGGCGTAAGTACGTGCGCATCTCTCTAGGTGGTGTACATGATGAGGCAGAGATAAGAGGTCATCGCCGTACCTATATAGGGGCGATGAGTGGGCGTATCATACAGAGCCTACAGAAGGCTGGCACATCCAACCCTGTTTTTGTCCTAGACGAGATTGACAAGCTCTCTAGTGACTACAAGGGAGACCCTGCCTCTGCTCTACTTGAAGTCCTCGACCCAGAGCAGAACACAACCTTCCACGACAACTACCTCGATATTGACTACGATCTATCGAAGGTGCTTTTCATCGCTACGGCCAACAACATATCCACTATTCCTCAAGCCCTACGTGACCGTATGGAGCTCATTGAGGTGACGGGCTACATCGCAGAGGAGAAGCTCAAGATCGCAGAGCAACACCTCCTCCCTAAGGAAGCTAAGGAGCATGGTCTCGGATCCTATCCCATACACTTTGCCCCTGGGGCTCTAGAGACAATCATAGAGGAGTATACCCGAGAGAGTGGAGTACGTGCCTTGACGAAGAAGATTGCCGCTGTACTGCGTAAGGTTGCTTGGGCAGTAGCCTCTGGAGATCCGCTCCCCGAGGAGATTACGCCAGAGCTTGTACACTCGTACCTAGGTAAGACCATCTATTCGAGGGATCGCTATCAAGGCAACGAGCATGCAGGTGTGGTGATTGGTCTGGCTTGGACTAGTGTGGGTGGTGAAATCCTCTTCATAGAGAGCAGCCTCCAATCTGGACAGAATGGCAAGCTCATCCTCACAGGTAGCCTCGGCGATGTGATGAAGGAATCCGCTACGATTGCTCTAAGCTATATCCGAGCTCATGCTGATGCGCTCGGTATCGACCTAGAGCAGCTCAAGGATCGAGAGATACACATCCATGTCCCCGAGGGTGCCATACCCAAGGATGGGCCCAGTGCAGGGATCACGATGGTCACCTCCCTTGTCTCTGCCATTACCCGTCGCAAGGTACGCCCTCATCTAGCTATGACGGGTGAGATCACACTCCGTGGGAAGGTCCTCCCCGTAGGTGGCATCAAGGAGAAGATACTCGCAGCTAAGCGTTCGGGGATAACGGATATTATCCTCTGCCGGGAGAATGAAAAGGACATCCTCGAGATCAACGAACGCTACCTCAGCGGACTCTCTTTCCACTACGTGGATGAGATTAGTGAAGTCCTTGCCTTCGCCCTACTTGATGAGCTAGCAGACGAAGTAAAGAAGTAACGAACTCTCCCCTTATGACAGAGCAAGCACAGCGTACAGAGCTACAGTGCAGAGCCGTACTGCAGTCGTGTAGGAGCCTCTTCGAGAAGAAGCTCCACGACTATGGTACGGCTTGGCGCATTCTCCGCCCTGAGTCCCTGACCGACCAGATATACATCAAGGCTGAGCGCATACGTAGCATCCAAGAGAAAGGGCAAGCACAGGTAAACGAAGGCATCGATAGTGAACTCATCGGCATCGTGAACTATGGCATCATCGGCATGATACAGCTCTCTCTCGGGGCAGTCAGTCACCCCGACCTCGACATCTCTGAGGCACTGACCCTCTATGACAAGTATGCCGAAGCTACCCTACAGCTTATGCTGGCTAAGAACCACGACTATGGAGAGGTCTGGCGAAACATGCGCCTCTCCTCGATGATCGACATCATACTCACTAAGATCTATCGCACCAAGCAGATCGAGGATAACCGTGGGCAGACCTTCGTCTCCGAGGGTATAGAGGCCAACTATATGGACATGGTAAACTACGCCCTCTTCTGCCTCGTACAGCTCGCCGAAAACGAACAGTGATTCACCTACGACATACTTGCGCAGAGATTGCGCGTGTACTTATTGGGCTTACCCTTGTCTTCTCTGGAGGGCTGAAGGCAGTAGACCCCATAGGCTCCGCCCTGAAGATTGGGGAGTACCTTGCTCCTATCCTTGATGAGCGATGGGCTTATAGTGCCACAGTTGCTCTAGGTCTCTCATTTCTGTTGTGCGCAGCAGAGTTCCTACTCGGAGCTTTCCTACTGATGGGGATCTATCGTCAGGTCTCAGCACGCCTGACGTTCGTCTTCCTACTTGGGATGACGCTCATCACGACCTACATCCTCATTGCGAACCCAATCAGCGACTGTGGTTGCTTCGGTGATGCCCTGCATCTGACGAACCTAGAGACGTTCCTAAAGAACCTCTTTCTCCTCCCCCTTTCCTTCCTTATACTGCGTGATGCCCGTTCGCTCCGTCATCTCTACTCACGTCGTGAGCGGTGGTTACCGGGTATCCTTGCAGTGGTTGGTATTATCTTCTTTATGGTGGAGAACTACCGACACTTACCACTCTTCGACTTCCGTCCCTATCGGGTAGGGACAGACCTACGCGAGGCAATCGCACGCGAAGACTCTACGATGCAGGCGAGTCTACTTGCCACGACTCGCTATATCTATGCAAAGGGAGGTCAGGAGCAAGCCTTCTCACCCTCTTCCCTCCCCGACAGCACATGGACGTTTATCCGAGTGCAGGAGGATCCCAAGCTTGCATCTTACCAAGCATTGTATGACTTTGCTCCCATGGATAGCATCGGGGGCTCTATGTCCTCTAAGCTACTGAATGACGAAGGGGTCACACTCCTCTTGCTTGCACCCCATTGGAGTAGGGCAAGCCAAGGCGCACTTGATGAAATCACGGAGCTCTACACCCAGAGTCGTTCTATGGGCTTCCACTTCTATGGGCTAACGGCCTCAACGGATGAAGAGATAGCTGCTTGGCGTTACCTCACAGGGGCAAGCTACCCCATGCTACGGATGGATGCCACACCTATCCGTACGATGATTCGCTCCTACCCTGGACTTGTCGTCCTACGCGATGGACGAATCATTGACAAGCGTAGCTATGTGGACCTCCCCGAGGTAGAGAGTGTAGGTCGCTACCTACATCAGCTAAGGGAGTCTGGCTACATCGCCCCACGACCTTCGCTGGCACGTACCTATCCCTTGCTCGCATGGGCTGCACTACTTATCCTCGGCTTCCTACGCTTTTGGGCACGGAAGCTCCACCTCACCCTCTATCTCAAGAGACGCATAAATTATCCATATAAACGAAAAAGATCAATGAGAAAAAACATTGTCGCTGGTAACTGGAAGATGAACAAGACCCTCCAGGAAGGCACATCGTTCATCGAAGAACTCAAGGCCACACTCTCTGGCAAGACACTGCACTGTGACGTCGTCATCGGTGCACCATTCATTCACCTAGCATCCATTGCACGCCTTGCCGAGGGTAGCCCCATTGGCATTGCGGCAGAGAACTGTGCAAACAAGGCCGAGGGAGCCTACACAGGTGAGGTATCTGCTGCCATGGTAGCCTCCACGGGTGCACGCTATGTCATCCTCGGGCACTCAGAGCGTAGGGCTTACTACGGAGAGGATAATACCATTCTCACCGAGAAGGTACGTCTGGCTCTGGAGAACGGTCTAACACCTATCTTCTGCATCGGTGAGGTGAAGGAAGAGCGTGAGGCTGGTAAGCACTTCCAGGTAGTGGAAGAGCAGCTCGCTGGCACACTCTTCGGGCTCTCCCCTGAAGACTTCAGCAAGGTTGTCCTCGCCTACGAGCCAGTCTGGGCCATCGGTACGGGTCTCACAGCTTCGTCTGAACAAGCACAGGAGATCCACGCACATATCCGTCACCTCATCGCCAAGAAGTTTGGAGCATCTATCGCTGACAACTGCACGATCCTCTATGGAGGTAGCTGCAACGCCAGCAATGCCAAGGAGCTCTTCGCTCAGCCTGACGTCGATGGTGGTCTGATCGGTGGAGCTTCGCTAAGCGTAGACAAGTTCCTCCCCATCATCGAGGCGTTCAACTAGCCTACACCTCGAGTCGAAAGACTCCTTCCATTCATCCCAGTAGAGGCTATGCACCTATGCCCTAGGTCGCATAGCCTCTACTTTTTATCCCCTAACGGCAACAGAAGGAAACCGACAGTGGGCACCCACTGCGACCCATGCTAGGGTCTCAGCGTCACCCTTGCAAGGGTTGTCCAAGACACCCATGCAAGGGTTTTCACGCCGTAGATACATGGATATTCATTAACTTTGTAAAAGGTGAGGTAGGTTGGTGCCCCAAGGGTTTACTGGGGAGCCTCTGGCACTCGATGGCAGATCGCCTAGAGGGTATTCCTCCAGATACCTCATGCTCACCGATTAACATCCATCTTTCGCAGCTAAAAGCCCCTAGATAGACTAATGAGTACAGACTCGACGCAGCACCGCTCCTTCGCACAGCGGCTCTACGCACTACGCCCTAATCCCACTGTCCTACTCTTCATCGCCACTATTGCAGCGATACTCATCGCCAACTCCCCCTGGAATGATGCGTACAACGCCTTCCTAAACCACCCTGTCCATATTGCGGTGGGCGATGTGGATATCTTCAGACATGCAGGACACACGATGACGGTGAGCCAAGTAGTCAATGATGCCTTGATGGCCATCTTCTTCTTCCTTGTGGGGCTGGAGATCAAGCAGGAGCTACTTGTAGGTGAACTATCTTCTCCCAAGAAGGCCTTGCTCCCAATCATCGCAGCCTTAGGCGGGATGGTCGTGCCTGTGCTATTCTTCCTCGCCATTGCCAACCAGCATCCCCAGTCCATCGGAGCTGCTATCCCGATGGCTACAGACATCGCCTTCGCTCTGGCAGTACTCACAGCACTTGGCTCCCGAGTACCGAAGAGCCTACGCATATTCTTAGCTGCCCTAGCCGTAGTAGATGATATCGGGGGCATCATCGTCATTGCCATCTTCTATAGCACACATATAAGCTGGCTCCCTCTCGGCATTGGCTTTGCCCTGCTTGGCATCACCCTCCTCTTGGGGAGGCTAAAGATCCACACCCTCGAGCCCTATATCGTACTCGGCATCGCGGTCTGGGCACTTTTCCTTCAGTCAGGCATTCACCCTACCATCGCAGGGGTACTTATTGCCCTATGCCTACCCGCGGGGACTAAGGTACACATCGGTAAGCTCAGCAGCTACCTATCCGACCTCACCAGTCGCCTCTCAACCGAGGCAAGGGAAGCTAAGGGAGCCTTAGTACTATCACACGAACAGCTCAAGATCATCGGGGGGATTAAGTCCACAGCAACCAAAGCTATCAGCCCCGTGCAAATCATCGAGCATGCTATTGCCCCCTTGGTGAACTACGTTATCCTGCCCCTCTTCGCCTTCGTTAATGCTGGGATTACCTTCGGTGGTATTACCTCGGAGGGACTGCTTGGTGTACCGCTGGCTATCTTCCTTGGGCTCTTCCCCGGCAAGGCTATTGGCATTACGCTCTTCACTTGGGTAGCCATTCGGATGGGGATCTGTGCAGCCCCTGTGGGCATGAACCTCAGGCGACTCATTGGCCTATCCATCTTAGGAGGGATTGGCTTCACCGTCTCACTTTTCATCGCAAATCTATCCTATGATGACCCCAGTATGCTAGCAATGCTCAACGAGGCTAAGCTCGGCATATTTGTCGGGACAATCGTCTCTGGTATCGTAGGTTATGCTCTACTGTATCGCATTCTTCCCAAGGGTGCAGATGGCGAGATAAGTGAGGCGTACTAGTAGTTTTACATTATTTATATATATCTTTGCCTCCTCTAGGGGACACAAGGTGTACCCATAGAAAGGAACAAATAAAAGATGAAGAATAAGATGAAGAAATTCTTACTTGCAGCTCTAGTCTTCGTAGGAAGTCTTAGCGTTGCAAATGCACAGGAGATTATCTCCAAAGGCTCAAGCATGGTAAACGTGGGTATCGGTCTAGGGCATCACTTCGGTAGTGATGGTATGTCTATCCCTCCGCTCTCTGTAGCCTACGACTACTCGATCGTAAGTGGTCTTATCGATAGAAATAATGGGGCAATCACCCTCGGGGGCTATGGGGCTTTCACTTCAGGCTCTATGACGTATAGAGCGCCTGGGTATAGTAGCTCTGCATCCTATACACATATACTTCTTGGCTTCCGAGGCATGTTCCACTACCAGTTTGCCCCTAAGCTGGATACCTATGCAGGGCTTATGCTAGGTTATCATATTGGATCAACCTCGTACTCTAATTCAGGTCCTATGGGCAGTCATTCTAATTCCGGTCTGACAGGTAGCGGTTTTGATATAGGTGTCCTTCTTGGTGCTCGTTACTTCTTTACGCCACGTATTGGTGCCTTCACCGAACTCGGTTACTCACTTCCTTACTGGAACCTTGGGGTAACCTTCAAGCTCTAAGACAATCAAGCTTACTCATAATCTAAGAGAGGCGCATCACCTTCAGTAGGTAGTGCGCCTCTCTTATTTTTCACAGGGTGGGATTAACGCCCGTGGAGCAAGGATGTAGCGAGTGCAGTAGCAGCGTTCTCACCATCTATTGCAGCCGAGATAATACCACCTGCATAGCCTGCTCCCTCACCCGCTGGATAGAGTCCGTCAATGAGCACATGGCGGTAATGCTCCCTATCCCTAGGGATGCGTACGGGCGATGAGGTACGGCTCTCCACGGCAATGAGCTGTGCCTCCTCGGTAATAAAGCCCTTCGTCGTCCGCTCAAAGGCACGAAACCCATCCGCAAGACGGTGTGTAACGAAGTGAGACATCCAGCGATGAAGATCACTCGAGGTGAGCCCCATCGTATAGGACGAGGAGGGTAAAGAGCTGGAGGCTCTTCCCTTCAAGAAGTCTGTCATACGCTGTGCTGGTGCTCGAAGCGAACGCCCAGCAGCGATATAGCTCCTTCGCTCAAGCTCTTCGCACCAAGCCATCAAGGCAAGAGGCGAATGGAGGTAGTCAATCTTAATATCTGTCTGTGGTATATCCTCTGGGCGAAGCTCTACAACCATCCCAGAGTTCGCCCATCGTGAGCCACGGTTAGCTGGTGACATCCCATTGACCACCATCTCCTCTGGAGCTGTGGAGGCTGGGACTATGAACCCACCAGGACACATACAGAAGCTATATACACCACGCCCACCAGACTGAGCCTTATAGACATACTCCGCAGCAGGGAGCCACTTCCCCCTACCCTCAGGACTATGATAGCGTATCTCATCAATCAATGCCTGTGGATGCTCTAGACGCACTCCTACAGCTATGGACTTTGCCTCTAGTAGCACACCTGCCGAATGAAGGTAGCGGTACACATCACGAGCAGAGTGCCCAGTAGCCAAGATCACAGGCCCCATGAATGTCTCCCCCGAGGCACATACGATACCGGTCACAGCCCCTTGCTCTCTGATGAGCTCAGTCATGCGACAGCCGAAGTGTACCTCACCACCACTCAAGAGGATTTGCTCCCTCATTCTTCGGATGATGACAGGTAGCTTATCCGTGCCAATATGTGGATGGGCATCAACAAGGATCTTAGGGTCTGCACCAAAGCGACAGAAGACACGCAGTGCCTTCTCCACACTACCTCTTTTCTTACTCCGTGTATAGAGCTTACCATCAGAGAATGCTCCAGCTCCGCCCTCTCCGTAGCTATAATTACTCTCTGGATCTATGATGCCCGTGCGAGCCAGCTCTGCTAGGTCTCGCCTACGCTGCATCACCTCTTGGCCACGCTCCACGATGATAGGACGTACCCCAAGCTCTATAAGCCTCAATGCGGCAAAGAGCCCACAAGGCCCTGCACCAACCACAACAGCAGTCGGAGCAGAGGATACATCAGGATAAACCAAATCCTCGAAGGTATCTACCTCTGGCTCTTCACCAGACAGATAGACCTCGACACTTAGATTCACGAGGATACGACGCTGGCGTGCGTCAATATTCCTCCTACGAATCTGTATCGAGGTGATTTGATCAAGGGGGAGCGAAAGCTGATGCGCTATTTCCTCTCGGATACGTGCATCGGAGGCGGCGACCTCAGGAGAGAGTGTGAGCTGGACTGTGGTCACTTGGTGGCAAGGACTTGGTTAGATGTAGAGCAAAGGGGCCTACTAGGCTCTCTTGCTTCTCTTGTATAGATAGTAGCCTACCCCTGCTACCACCACGGCAACAAGGATAACAAGCCCAATCGTTGAGCTATAAGAACGAATCGTTGCCTCGAAACGCTCGGGTGGCACAGTCTTACCTATGAAGTAGCCCAGCAGTGCTAAGACCACGTTCCAAGCACCTGCCCCAAGTGTCGTATAGAGGAGGAACTTCCCTACGGGCATATTGGCAAGGCCTGCCGGGATAGAGATGAGCTGACGGATGCCTGGGATGAGCCTACCGATCAGAGTAGAGGTTGCCCCATTCTTGAAGAAATACCCTTCGGCACGCTCCACCTTCTCCTTACTAAGCAAACACAGACGACCCACCCTGCTCTGGGCAAAGCGATAGACCAGAGGCTTACCCAGATACTTAGCTAGGTAGTAGTTAATCAGAGCACCGAGGTCCGAGCCGAGTGTACCAAAGAGCACCACAAGGAAGATGTTTAGCTCTCCACTAGCTGCCCTATAAGCTGCAGGGGGGATGACTACCTCAGAAGGGAAAGGGATGAATGAACTCTCGATGGTCATCAGCACTGTGATCCAGAAGTAATTCAGGTGGTGCAGGATATCTTGGATGAACCCTAGTGATTCAAGCATATCTATCGTGTCGTCTCTGGGTTACTTATTGACTTTTTTCCACGTATCCTTTAGGGATACTGTACGATTAAATACCAAGCGATCGGGGCGACTGTCTGGGTCGAGGCAGAAGTAACCCACACGCTGGAACTGGTAGTACTCCCCTAGCTTGGCCTCCGCTAGATATGGCTCTATCCGACAGCCAGTGACCACCTCGAGTGACTCTGGGTTAAGTAGCTCAGCAAGCTCCTTGTCCTTTATCTCTGAGGGGTTCTCATCGGTGAAGAGGCGGTCATACAGACGTACCTCTGCCTCCACACTGTCCTGTGCCGATACCCAATGGATTGTGCCCTTGACCTTGCGGTTGCTCTCAGGGCGTCCACTGAGCGTCTCAGGGTCATACTCGGCATAGACCTCGGTGACGTTACCTGCCTCGTCCTTCTTACACCCTGTGCAACGAACAATGTAGGCGCTCTTCAGACGCACCTCTTGCCCTGGGGTCATACGGAAGTACTTCTTTGGGGCATCCTCCATGAAGTCCTCGGCCTCAATATACAGCTCTCGTGAGAAACGAATCGTGTGCGAATCGGAGTTCGGATCCTCGGGGTTATTGAGGAACAACATGTCTTCGGTTTGCCCCTCGGGATAGTTGGTGATGATGAGACGTACGGGGTGCAGGACAGCAGAGCCTCTTAGTGCCCTGCGGTTGAGATCTTCCCGAACAGAGTGCTCGAGAAGAGCGACATCAATAATCCCATCATACTTCGTGTAGCCGATACGATCTACGAAGCCTCGTATGGACTCGGGTGTATAGCCTCGACGACGTAGCCCACAGATGGTCGGCATACGAGGGTCATCCCATCCCGAGACGAAGCCCTCCTTGACGAGCTGCAGGAGCTTACGCTTGCTCATCATCGTATAGGTCAGGTTCAGGCGATTGAACTCCATCTGTCTTGGCCTGTAATCCTCTGTGTGCTTCTCCACCTGACGTAGTAGGTCGATGAAGTAATCGTACAATGGGCGGTGCACCTCAAACTCTAGCGTACAAATCGAATGCGTCACGCCCTCGAAGAAGTCACTCTGCCCATGTGCGAAGTCATACATGGGGTACACATTCCACTTCGACCCCGTACGGTGATGGGGGTGCTTGATGATACGATAGATGATAGGGTCACGGAAATGCATGTTGGGCGAAGCCATATCAATCTTCGCTCTGAGGATCATTGCTCCCTCCTCAAACTCACCTGCGTTCATTCGGCGGAAGAGGTCTAGGCTCTCTTCTCTTGGACGCTCACGGTATGGGCTGGGGCTACCTGGGGTCGTTGGAGTCCCCTTCTGCGCAGCGATCTCTTCAGCTGTTTGCTCATCCACATAGGCATGACCCGCCATGATCAGCTCCTCTGCGAATCGATAAAGTCGATCAAAGTAATCCGAAGCGTAGTAAACATCCCCCCAATGGAAGCCGAGCCATTCAATATCCTCACGGATAGCATCAACATACTCAACATCCTCCTTGACGGGATTGGTATCGTCGAAGCGCAGGTTACATATGCCTCCGTACCGCGCAGCTATGCCGAAGTCCATACAGATAGCCTTAGCATGGCCGATATGTAGGTAGCCATTAGGCTCTGGAGGGAAGCGGGTCTGTAGGCGACCGCCGTTCTTACCTTCGCTAAGGTCGTTCTCTACGATTTGTTCGATGAAGTTGAGGCTCTTCTTCTCTTCGCCTCCTAGAGTAGTGACCTCTCTCTCTGTGGTCATAATTCCTATTCGCTTAATCTACTAGTTATTCAGACAAAAATAATACAAATACGGCAGTTAATAGGGAGATCTACCCCTATTAAGTCATTACCTGCTCAACTAACCCTACGCACCAGATAGCCTCCCCTTGCGGAGAGACAAGATTCATCATCTTACTACGTTCCATCTAAGCCCTACGAAGCCCGAAGTCCATCCACCTCCCCACCCTTCACTAACTCACTATAAAACAAACAAATAAACAAGACAAAAGAGTAAGGTCAGCGAGTTACCATAACTCTTCGTGACGAGTTATGGTAACTCTTCTAAACGAGTTGTGGTAAGTCGCCGAAGAGAGTTATGGTAAGTCGTCCGAGCGAGTTATGGTAACTCATTAACCACCCTCCACAAACGCCCTAAACAAGGGCATGCCAGAGGGGAAACAGAAAGACAAAAGGGGCATGAAGCACCAAGACTTAAAAAGCAGACAGAAGGGGGGAAGAAAGTGTAATCAGCAAGCGTTGAAGGCACAAGAAACGAAGTAAAGGGGCGAGTAAGAACGTATTAAAGAGAAAAATCATATACCTTTGTAGTAAACCTTGGTCTCCTCTCAGGGAGAGTAATACTAGGAGAGAGAGGAAATGGGACCAAGTACACATACACACAATTTCATAGGCGAAGGCCTCACACGCCTCAGCCTGTGTAGCCTACTCTTGATGATGAGTTACAAAGCCTCTTTCGTGCGCAGGGCAGTGATTTTCGGTATCGCACTCCTCATCGCACTCATTTCTGTTAGCCTAGAGATGGCAGTCCATTTCTTCGAGGGACGACACGGCTTCTTACTGCACAGCCTTGCCTTAGCCAGCCCTATTGTGCTATCGGCCCTCATCGCTTGGCTCAGCTGTATCCTCTACGGACAGCCGTACCGCGAGGTATTACCCCGAGTACTGCTCTACGCCACCGCAGTAGCTCTCATTTCGCACTTTGTAATCAGAGTATTCTAGCTATCTTTGCCTCAGACTCTATCAAAACAAAAGATAATTGACACATAATGAAGAAAGTCATTTCCACTACAAAGGCCCCCGCAGCAATTGGCCCATATAGCCAAGCGCTACTCGTCGGAGACACACTCTATGCCTCTGGGCAACTCGGCATCGACCCCGCCACAGGGGCATTCCCCGAAGGGATAACAGCACAGACCGAGCAGTCATTTCGCAACATCCATGCTATCCTCGAGGAGGCAGGGATGACGATTGACCATGTCGTCAAGACGACTTGCTTCCTCTCTGACATGGCAGACTTCGCAGCAATGAACGCTGTATATGAGCACCAGTTCACGGGAGTATTCCCCGCCCGCTCAGCTGTGGCTGTGAAGACGCTTCCTAAGAATGGTCTCGTAGAAATCGAAATCATCGCCGTAAAGTAGGCGCAAGGACGTATATCCAGTATAGCCCGTAGAGCTTCGGTAAGCACCCCTGCGTATCGAGCAGGGCGACACGGCAACAAACTAAAAGCGAGGGCCATCCACAGCTGTGGATGGCCCTCGCTTATTCCTATACATAATCTCTCCACACCCTGTCAAAGAGGCAGAGCAAGCAACTGCATATAGACAAGGTAGGTAGAGACAAAAAGCAACAAGGCTATGCCCAGAGGCGGGCATAGCCTTGTTGCTTAGGATATAATAAGTCTTCGGTGAGCCTACTTGCCTTGTGCCGTAGAGTCTGCCTTGGCCTGTGTGGCTTTGCCCGAGGTGTAGTGCTCGTTAAGGTACTTGATGAAGTCCTCGGTTATATCTAGAGCTTCATCCGCATAGAGTACATTATCACCCGCTTGAGTAAGGACGAGCTTGTAGCGTCCATCCTTGTTGTACTCCTTCAGCTGGGTACGGATCTCCTTCATCATATCCTCGAGCATGAGCTGCTGCTTCATGCCAAGCTGCTGTGTGAGCTGTGCGCTAAGCGCTTCACCCTCCTGTTGCATGCGGATGAGCTTCTGTTGCTCGGCCTGCTGTGCCTCAGCAGAGACGAAGGCATTAATACGCATACGACGCTCGAAGTCCGCAGCAGCCTTCTGAATCGCTGCACCTTTGCTCTGCAGACGGGTCTGGTGCTCGATGGCATCCTTCTCTAGTGCAGCCTTCACCTCCTGTGCATACTTATACTGCGAGGAGACTGAGTCCATGCGCACCAATGCGATGGGTAGACCTGTGGCCTGTACTTCGGTAGCCGTAGTAGGCGTTGACTTCGTAGAGCTATCCTTCTTGCACGAGCCTAGCGAGAGCATAGTAGTCAAAGCTAGGGCAAGTGCACCACAGCTTACGAGACTATTCTTTGTCATAAAGTAAGAGATGTATGTGATTGTGTTAGTTATTTTCGATAAATCAGTAGTCTAGGCTTCGGCTTCGGCAACTCGCTCCGAGAGACTCTTGTGTCGCTGTGCCTCCTTGTGCTGAGAGGTGTGGCAAGAGATACCTCGCTGCTGCATAGCACGATTCCCCCCGACATGCGTATTAGGGAAACGTCCATCCTTCTTGAGGATCACCCCTACGGAGAGGAGTAGCACAGCAAGACCCACCAGGAGTAAAGCAACAATGAATAATGGCATACTTAGTCTTTATTTTCTTTATATTTGTTGTGGACAAAGTTACGAGTTTTCTTGGTACTTCCGAGGGAGAGTGCGAGTAAGTTCCCCTCGGAGAGTGTGGAGAAGACCCATGACACCAAATAGGAGTACAATCACGTAACTATAAACATTCAAGACAATGGAAATTACAGAGCTTAACCCAAAAATCGTCTGGAAGTACTTCCACGAGATTACACAAGTACCACGCCCCTCTAAGAAGGAAGGCAAAATCATCGCTTACCTAGAGAAGTTTGCTAAGGAGCACAACATCGCCTACAAGAAAGACCACGTGGGGAACATCGTCATGACCAAGCCCGCTACGCCTGGCTACGAAGACCGTGTGAAGGTCATCCTACAGAGCCATGTGGATATGGTCTGCGAAAAGAATGCCGACACAAAGCATGACTTCGACAACGACCCCATCCGCACCATCGTAGATGGAGAGTGGCTACATGCCGACGGCACGACACTAGGAGCCGATAACGGGATTGGCTGTGCAGCTCAGCTGGCCATCCTCGCCTCGAACGACATCCCACACGGCCCTCTCGAAGCCCTCTTCACCATAGATGAAGAAACAGGCATGACAGGAGCCATGGAACTCAAGCCTGGCTTCCTCGAAGGGAAGATCCTCATCAACCTCGATAGCGAAGACGAAGGAGAACTCTTCATCGGCTGTGCTGGAGGTATGGGCATCATTGCCGAATTTAAGTACAACGCAGTAGACGCACCAAAGGATCTTGTTTGGCTACGTGCCTCAGTTGCGGGTCTCAAGGGCGGTCACTCAGGCGGTGAGATACACTGTGGTCTAGGTAACGCAAACAAGATACTCACACGCTTCCTCTATGCTCTAGACAAGAGCACAACATGGAGCCTTGCCGAAATCAGTGGGGGGAATCTACACAACGCTATTCCTCGTGAAGCTCACGCTGTGTTTGGAGTAAAGGCAGCTGACAAGGCTAAGGTAGAGGCACTCATCAAGCAGCTCGATGCAGATGTGCGTAACGAGCAGAAGGCTGTAGATCCTAACGTACGGGTGAGCCTTGGGGAAGCTACTGCTCCCTCTAAGGTAATCGATGAAAAGACGAAGCATGCCCTCGTACGCGCTCTCTATGCCTGCCCTCATGGAGTACTCGGTATGAGCCACGAGATCGCAGACCTCGTAGAGACATCAAACAACCTTGCCTCAATCAAGCAGCGTGACGGAGTAATCCTCGTTGAGACCAGTCAGCGTAGCTCCACCACATCACTGCGCAACAGCGCATCAGAGATGGTCTCAAGCGTCTTTGAACTTGCTGGGGCAAGCGTCAGCGTCCGTGACCCATATCCAGGATGGAAGCCTAACCCTGACTCTGCTATCCTCAAGGCTTCAGCAGATGCTTACCGCAAGCTATTTGGCAAGGAGCCTGCTGTGAAGGCTATCCACGCAGGACTTGAGTGTGGTCTCATCCTAGATGTGTACCCAGACCTTGATATGGTTTCTTTCGGTCCAACCCTCCGAGATGTACATTCTCCTGCGGAGCGGATCGAAATCAAGACCGTAGACCTCTGGTGGAAGCACCTACTCGAGGTACTCAAGGAAATCCCTTCTGCTAAGAAGTAACCCGAAAGGGCATCAATAGCAAAGCCCCCTTACCCATCATGGGCAAGGGGGCTTTGCTATTATATCTTGCTTAGCTACCAATATAGGTCATAGACTCGTATCTCACTGCGTGTACCCATACGATAGGTCGCCCCTGCGGAGCCGACACCCGAGGACACACAGATACGCCGCCCAGCTACCTCCTTCTCACCTGAGGCAATCCCATACTTCCACCAGACCATTAACTGACCTGGCCAAATCTGCCCACCATGCGTATGCCCGCAGAGCATCAGATCCACAGGTGTGCGGTCTATACTATCAATCGAGGCAGGAGTATGCTCCATGAGCAGGACAGGTCGCCTCGCAGGGTCAACACCCTGCGTCACAGCTTCGATGCTCTTTCTTCCTTCATTCACGAAGTCATCCCGCCCAACAAGGGCAAGGAGACTATCCTGAGGGTAGGCAACACTATCTCTGAGGAGCGTCGCCCCAATCTCCGACACAAAGCGGATATTAGCTAGCGTATCGGCTCGGTACTCATGATTACCCAACACGAAGTACGTCCCCATAGGAGCACGTAGCCTACGCATCGTCTTCATCACTCGAGGGTCATAGGCGTACTCGCTTAGATGGTCGATGAAGTCCCCTCCACAGAGGATGAGGTCAGGCTTCTGCTCTAGTATAAGGTCCACAGCACGCTCTACGTAGGGAGGGGTCATTGCCTCCCCAATATGTAGGTCAGAGAAGAAGACAAGGCGTAGACGCTTCGTGCTCTGCTCCCCTGGCTTGGTGAGGCGTGTGAGATACAGGTCTTGATGAATGACCTGTGGATAGCGAACATTATAATGTCCAACGAAAAGGCATGCCACGAAGACCACAAGGGTTAGCACGAATGCTCCCTGCCGCACACGCTTCTTTTTCCAGAGCGGTGCGTAGGTATAGAAACCAAAGAGTCGATTATCAATATGCCTGAGGAGGTTAATTAGCACGACCACTCCTGCAGCATACATACTGGAGAAGAAGACATACACGCTCCCATTCATCACATGACTCATCCAATCGGCTTGTATCATGCGGTGTGTCATCAGTGCCACGACAAAGAGGCCGAAAGTGGTAGCAAGTACCCCCCAGAGGCACTTACGTCCTCTGCGCCCAAGAGCCTGCCCTCCCCTCCAAGCAAAGTATGGGAAGAGGAAAAGACAGCAGAGGACAGAATATAAATACACCATCGTTTGGCTCGGACTATGGTTTACAGACCCTCCTGCTCTGCCCTACGATCGAAGAGGCGGAACTGGTAGGCCATCAGGATAATCCCCAGCACCCCAGCGCAGATGTCGGAGAAGGGAAGAGCAACCCACACACCCTTACTTCCCCACAGCAAAGGGAAGCCAAAGAGCGCAGGGATGAGGAATAGGGTTTGCCTAGAGAGGCTCAGTAGCATGGCTTTGCCTCCAAAGCCTATACTCTGGAAGAACTGCGTCGCTGTCACCTGAAAGCCGACAAAGGCAAAGCCATAGATACAGCAACGCAAGGCATCTGCCGAAGCCTCAATCATCTCGGGCGAACTAGTAAACATCGAGGCTAGGAAGCGTGGAGCACTCAGCGCAGCCACCGTGACGAAGAGCCCAATCGAGAGGTTGACTACGGCACAGATATTAAACGTCTGGCGTACACGCCTCATTGCCCTCGCACCATAGTTATACCCCACGATGGGTTGCATCCCCTGAGCTATGCCGAGCATAAACATGAAGCCCACCAGCGCAATACTATTGATAATCCCGTAAGCACCGACAGCTCGGTCAGCCATGAGTGGGGAGCCAGCATACTCCGCCAGAGTAGAGTTGATTAGGAAGGCAATCCCACTGCTGAGGAGCTGGAGGAAGAACGGAGCCATCCCGATGGACAAAATCGCCATTATCTGCTCCATGGAGAAGCGCATATTCCGCTTATGGAACTGTACCTCACTCTTCTTATCAAGGAAGTGTTGCATCACAAAGGCTGCCGACACCGCCATCGCAATCACCGTCGCCCATGCTGCACCCTCGATCCCCCAGCCAAAGCCATAGATGAAGAGAGCATCAAGCACAGTATTCAGTCCTGCCCCGATGAGCATGGTGATCATTGCCTTGTAGGGGTAGCCCGAGGCACGCATGATTGCATTGAAGCTAAAGCAGAGCGTCGAGAAGATATTCCCCGGGATCATGATCTTCAGATAGTCATAGGCGAAGGGCAGTGTCCTGTCGTTCGCTCCTAGAGCTCTGAGGATCTCCTCTAGCCAGATCATCACCGGCACGAGTGTGAGTACCTGTGTAACGATGGTCAGCAGGAGGGCATTACTCAGGATATTCTCTGCCTTGTCATGCTTCCCCTCACCGAGGAGGATAGACACACGAGAGGAGGCTCCCACACCAATCAGCATCCCAAAGGCCTGGACGAAGAGCAGGATGGGGAAGGTCAGGGCTAGTCCTGTGATGGCAAACTCACTGACCCCCTGCCCAATGAAGATACGGTCTACGACGCTATAGAGCGCATTGACCATAGTCCCCACGACTGCGGGGACCGCATAATGGAGTAGGAGCTTGGGGATACGTTCGTCACTGAGCAAATGGATACGCTCAGAGCTTTTATCGTTCGATGCCATCATCTGTATTCTCGTCGTACTATATAGGGTTGAGGGTAGTTGGCTAATAGGGATTGATCGAGGAAGCCATGAAGAAGAGGCTGCCCCTGCGATGCAAGTGGCAGCCTCTTTAGCTTGGGTAGCTGGGTCTATGCTCTCATGCCTAAGGCGAGCAAAGAGACCCGCTCGAAGGGAAGGTTGCTTCGTCCTTAGGAGAAGTATTCCTTCACAGCTTCGTTGGGGACCATTTCCTCCTGGAAGGTATAGGCCCCAGTCTTAGGAGACTTGACCATCTTGATTACCTTAGAATAGGTACGGCCGTCTGCCTTCTTAAACGATGCGACTGCTTTCTTTGCCATTGTCTTATCTCCTTACTTTATTTCCTTGTGGATGGTCATACGCTTGAGGATAGGATTGTACTTCTTCAGCTCGAGGCGCTCAGTTGTATTCTTCCTATTCTTCGTTGTGATGTAGCGGGATGTACCTGGCATACCGCTATCCTTATGCTCGGTGCATTCGAGGATGACCTGCACTCTATTACCTTTAGCTTTCTTTGCCATGATGATTACCTACTTTACCTTGATTTCACTTAGATAGCCCTTCTCTGCAGCCTGACGAATGGCAGCATCGAGTCCGATCTTATTGATGAGTCGAAGTCCTGATGCTGATAGCTTCAGCACAATCCAGCACCCTTCCTCGGGCCAGAAGAACTTCTTTGTAAACAGGTTGACATCAAAGCGGCGCTTCGTCTTACGATTTGAGTGCGAGACGTTGTTGCCGACCATGGCCTTCTTGCCTGTAATCTGACAAATCTTTGACATTATCTCTATATATTTTAGTTTGTTATTTCTAACACTTTCAGCGACTTGTGTCCTGCGCTCTTCAAACAGAGCACTCCACAATCGGTCTGCAAAGTAACTAAAAAAAACGCACTTATACAAATCGTTTATCCCCCAGAGAAAAGACCTGCCAAATAACTAGGAATCAGAAGACTTGGGAAAGGATAGACAGCAAGCAAACCTAGCGGAGAAGACACCTCATGCCCTCGCTGGGAACCAAGGCATAAGCAGATAAACACCACCTCGCCAGCACATCCAGAGAAACACCGATAATACACCACACACCACGTCGAGGAGCAGAGTGCATCGCCCCAAACCAGAATCACCACCCAAACAAGGAGCCCCACACCCACCATCGGAACACCCCATCTATCGCCCTAGAGGGAATGGCTTAGGAGGTATCGGGGGAACCTCATCAGAGGTTTCCTCGGTACCTCAACGGAGGCACCCCCGATACCTCTGTCGGGTTTCCCCCGGCACCTATTATAGCGCACCACCCTAAGCCCACCATCCTAAGCAAAGACAGCTCCTCTCAAGCCTCCCCCAAACGGACAAGCAAGAAGTACAACCACAGGTGAAGACGTGCAGTAAGCAAGGTGTTTTGCTTACCTTTGTGACAAGTAATTGATTATAGGCAATGTATCAGATACCCCTCAAGCGAATCCTCCAGAGCCTGTGGCTCAAGACCTTCGTCTCGCTGCTCGCCACTGCCTTCGTGGTGATGCTCCTTGCGCCACGCAATAGGAGCTTCCAGTACCAGTTCAGCAGTGGAAAGCCATGGGCCTATGAGCTGATTACCGCTCCGTATGACTTCCCCATCTATAAAACAGATGACCAGATGCGAATGGAGCGAGATAGCATCCAACAGGAATCCCTCCCCGTCTATACACTGGATGGTAATGTCCTCCCCCGGATGCTCAACAAGCTCCATGACGCCTATACAGGTGAGCTATCCACAACGATACCTAGAGCCTATTACCTCTTCCTGCAGGATGAACTGCGCAAGACCTACGGCAGTGGATTAATCGAAGCATCCGAGGTCACACGTCTCAGAGAGGAGAACCACCTCGAGCTCAACCTCCTCGGCTCGGACAACGTAATGAGCCGTGTACCGATTACTCGCTTCTACGGCCTCAAGGAAGTCTATGACCAAATCTTCGAGCACGCAGTAGCCAAGGGGCTACAGCGGGAGGAGCTACAGAAGATGGACGTCTCCTCCTACCTCACACCCAACGTACGCTACGACAAGGACTACACCGAGAAGCTCCTCAACGATGCGCTCTCACACCTCTCCACCTCTACGGGGCTCATCCAGCAGGGGGAGCGCATCATCGACAAGGGGGAGATCGTCACACCCTACATATATAATGTACTTCGGTCCCTACGCACGGAGCAGATACATCGCTCAGGCGGAGAGACTCAGTCCCCCTTCAACCTTGCCCTTTTCCTCTACGTAGCACTGCTCTTTGCAATCCTTGGAATCTATCTGATGCTCTTCAACCGAGAGTTCTGTGTCAGGGGGCGAAACATCCTCATGCTCTTCAGCCTCATGCTTGCCTTCATCGCCCTGACAGAGCTACAGGCCAGCAGCGAATGGTTCTCCGTAGAAGTCATCCCCTACGTGATGATTCTGCTCTTGCTACGTATCTTCTTCGACAGCCACCTCGCCCTCACGAGCTACCTTGTGACGATCCTCACGGCAGCCTACTTCGTGATCGACCCACTCTCCTTCCTCTTTATCCAGCTTACCGCTGGCTTCTTTGCTCTCTTTAGCCTGCAGAGCCTCAACTCTCGAGGTCAGCTCATTCGTGCGGCTTTCGCTGTATATGTTGCCTACATCGGCTCATCACTAATTGTAGAGGGGATGCGTGAGGGGCTCATCCGCCCAGGCTATTGGATCTCCCTCCTCTACTATGGAGTGAACCTGATTTTCCTCATGTTCACCTACATCCTCGCCTTCATCGTAGAGAAGCTCTTCGGCTATGTATCGCACGTCCGTCTGGTGGAGCTGAGCGATATGGCAACACCGCTACTGAAGGAGCTATCGGAGGTTGCTCCAGGAACCTTCCAGCACTCTTACCAAGTATCCATCCTCGCTACCGCAGCAGCAACGAAGATAGGAGCAGATGCTCAGCTCATCCGTACAGGCGCACTGTACCATGACATCGGGAAGATGCTTCATCCTGAGTACTTCACCGAGAATGCCCCAACCAATAGCCCCCACTCCTACCTCGACTACAGGGAGAGCGCCCGCATCATCATCCAGCACGTAGCCGATGGTGTCATGCTGGCACAGAAGCATGGTCTACCCGATCAGGTCATCGACTTCATCCGCACCCATCACGGCAGAAGTACAACACGCTACTTCTACAACTCCTACTGCAATGAGCATCCAGGTGAGTACATCGATCCCGAGCCATTTACCTACCCTGGCCCCAATCCCTACACCAAGGAGATGGGGATACTCATGCTAGCCGACTGTGTGGAGGCAGCCAGCCGTAGCCTCAGCGAATACACGGAGGAAGGTATCCGAGCCCTCATCGACAAGCTCGTCGATAGTATCGTAGGGGAAGGCTTGCTAACGGATACACCTTTGACCTTCCGAGACATCAAGGAGATCAAGGAGGTCTTCTACCTCAAACTGAAGACGATGTACCACGCCCGCATCGCTTACCCCGACAAGAAATAGCGCAAGGAGCCACAGCATGTACCGACCGATCTTCCTCATCGGCTTCATGGGCTCGGGCAAGAGTACTGTGGGGCGAAGGCTAGCTGACCAGCTGGGCTTCCGTTTCATTGATACCGACACATTCATAGAGACACGTTTTCGGCAACGCATCGTGGACATGTTTGCTGCACTCGGGGAGGAGGTCTTCCGCAGGCGTGAGCGGGTCATCATCGAGGAGCTGATGAGCATGGAGGACACAGTCTTTGCCACAGGCGGAGGGCTCCCTTGCCATGGCGACACGATGGAGCTACTGAATGCTTCGGGGGAGACGGTCTACTTCCGTTGCTCTGCTCAGATACTTAGTTTACGATTAGAGCTCTGCAAGCGTACCCGTCCTACTATCCGTGACAAGAGCGGTGAGGAGCTACTCATATTCACCCAAGAGACCCTCGCACGCCGTGAGCCCATCTATTCTCAGGCAAAGCACACATTCGACATAGACCTCATCGATACCCCCGAGAAGGAAGAGGCATTTGCCCGCCAGCTCGCCCAGCACAAGCCCCTCCTCGTCACGAGTGATTGGGGCTAACAAGCATGGAGAGCAAGACCCCTAAGCCAAGCAAGACCCTTCACCCCTAGTCCACACTTTCTCTCCCTGTCCGCTGCCCTCTCTGCCTCTAGCTGGCTTATACCCTAGGCTCACCCCGAGCGTCCCATCAGGCGAGCCCTTTCTAGTCATTCAGACATGCCTCAACCGCCCCTTGAAAGGCTGCCTTAGAATCCTTCTCGGTTTTAGCTAGCCCCTCCAGTTGAGACAAAAAGCGATACGCCCAAGAGATAGTTGGACTATCTCTTGGGCGTATCTATGTGATCCCGACAGGATTCAAACCTGTAACCTTCTGATCCGTAGTCAGATGCTCTATTCAGTTGAGCTACGGAACCTGCTGTTGGTCTTGAAGTGTCCTACTGGTGACTCCGACAGGATTCAAACCTGTAACCTTCTGATCCGTAGTCAGATGCTCTATTCAGTTGAGCTACGGAGCCATTCTAACACTTGGCCTAAGACCTAATTGCGAGTGCAAAGGTAACGTATATTTCCTTTTCTACCAAATCTATTTGGGGTAGACTTGCCACAACTCATGGCCTTTCCTTAACCCTCTGTTACACCTTCGACCGCATACTCGCTGTATTTTTCACCCACCTACCCCCCTTGCTTTGTTTCTACAGCTTATCTACAGGAGCTTCCTCCAGCTCGTGGGCAGTCACGGCAAGGTGTAACATCCTTAGTAACGCGCAAAAATGTATCTTTGTCGGCGTAGCTTAGGGATGTTGGTACTCAACACACCTCCTCGGGCTACGTTCGTCTTTGAATAACGGATCTACAGAGATACTCCTCGCCCCAAAGTCGAAAGGCCTCTATACCTTATTATATATAAGGAAAGCAGGCAACGCTCCTAGGGACACGCAGGCAAAGAAACAAGACACAGCGAGCAGTGGAAACAAAGTACATCTTCGTCACGGGGGGCGTCGTATCCTCCCTTGGGAAAGGAATCGTAGCAGCATCCCTCGGGAAGCTCCTTCAGGCTCGTGGCTACAGCGTCACGATACAGAAGTTCGACCCCTACATCAACATCGACCCAGGCACCCTCAACCCCTACGAGCATGGAGAGTGCTACGTCACCGATGACGGGCACGAAGCTGACCTCGACCTCGGGCACTACGAGCGGTTCCTTGATGTAGCCACTTCCCGAGCCAACAACATCACAACTGGGCGTATCTACCAAAATGTCATCCGCAAAGAGCGCAAGGGAGACTACCTCGGCAAGACCGTACAAGTCATCCCTCACATCACGGATGAGATTAAACGCAATGTCAAGCTCCTTGGACTAAAGAAGCAATACGACTTCGTCATCACTGAGATCGGAGGTACTGTGGGGGACATCGAGTCGCTCCCCTTCCTAGAGAGTGTACGTCAGCTCAAGTGGGAGCTGGGACAGAGTTGCCTCTGCCTGCACCTGACATACGTACCATATATAGCTGCGGCTGGTGAGGTAAAAACCAAGCCCACACAGCACTCCGTCAAGCAACTACAAGAAGTAGGGATTCAGCCCGACCTCCTCGTCCTACGTACAGAGCACAGCCTCGGTAGTGAGATTCTGCGTAAGGTAGCACTCTTCTGCAATGTCTCTCCGGAGTCTGTCGTACAGTGTGTGGATGTCCCTACAATCTATCAGGTGCCACTTGCTCTGCAGGCTCAGCACCTCGATGAGATTGTCCTAAAGAAATGTGGTATCACACCACAGGGCATGCCAGAGCTAAAGCCCTGGAAGAACTTCCTTGCTCTACGTGATGAAGCTACCGAAACAGTAAACATCGCTCTTGTAGGCAAGTACGTTGAGCTCCAAGATGCCTACAAATCCATAGACGAATCCCTCCTTCAGGCTGCAACATATAACAGGCGCAAGCTCAACCTCGTCTCCATCCATAGTGAGAGGGTCACAGCGGACAACGTGGCAGAGCTACTTGGGAAAATGGATGGCGTCGTCATCGCTCCAGGCTTTGGTGCACGAGGCATTGAGGGGAAGTTTGAGGCTCTTCGCTACACTCGTGAGCATGGCATCCCTACGCTAGGTATTTGCCTAGGTATGCAGTGCATGGTCATTGAGTTTGCTCGTAATATTCTTGGCTGGCACGATGCACACACGACCGAGATTGATCCTACAACTACGCATAAGGTCGTCGACCTGATGGAGGAGCAGAAGAGTATCTCCGAGCTAGGTGGATCTATGCGCCTCGGGGGATATGATTGCATCCTGAAGCCAGGATCAAAGATTGCCAATGCCTATGGAGCAGACTTCATCCGTGAGCGTCACAGACATCGCTTCGAGTTCAATAGCCAGTACCGAGAAGACTTCGAGCGAGCAGGGATGATCTGTGCAGGAGAGAACCCCGACACAGGTCTTGTCGAAACCGTAGAGCTCCCCGAGCACCGCTGGTATGTAGGGGTACAGTTTCACCCCGAATACCGTAGCACAGTCCTACATCCCAATCCTCTCTTCCTTACCTTCATCAAGGAGGCAATCGCTTACGGTGCAGAGAACCGAGACTAGCCTCACTACGTTATAATAGAGTATCTAGGGAGCAAACAGCTCTCATCTGTACGAGGCATCTCTAGATCAGCAGATAATTAATGAAGAGTAAAATATTTAGTAGTAAAACCACTTAATGAAAAGGATTCTACAGAACAATGTTGTTATAATAATAACAACTATGATATTAACTATATTAGGTTTTTGGATTACTCTTCCTAAGTTTAATATAGGAAAAGATAAAATAAACGAAGGCACAAAGAAAGAAATCATACTAGAATTTCTAGAAAGCAGAAAAATAGAACTAAGACCCCATGATTATATGAAAAACTTCTATTCTTCAGAGGGTTTTTATGGCTTCTTTTATGTATTTAAAAACAGTGATGACATTTATGAAATCACCCCTCCTGTGGGGTATTTAGATAAAAAATCTTATGCTTATAGTTTAAAAGAAGCATCAGAAAAAGTCGATAGAATGTATTTTGAAATGCTTCTTGATATTCTTAACATAAAAGAATGGAATATACAATAATAACGACTATAAACTATCGTGGATAAAAATACACTTATTGGTGCCCTACTCATCGGGGCTGTCCTCATTGGCTTCACGCTCTTTCAGCAGTCAGGTCCTCAGCCTCAGGCTGTCCCTACTGCTGACACAACGCAGACCATAGCTCAGGCAAAACCAACCCCTCCTACTGCAGAGACAGGGGAAGATGGTTGTATCATTGACTACCCTGAGCAACCAGCCTACCTACAGCCAAAGCCCGAGCAGACAGTGGTACTGAAGAACAAGAAGCTTGCCCTCAAACTCTCCAACCACGGTGCTACCCCCTTCGAGGCCGTGCTGGCAGACTACATGGATCAGACAAAGAAGCCCGTCCACCTCTTCCGCAAGGGGGATGCACGCTTCAATCTCCCTCTACGCACACTAGAGAATACAATTATCAACACAGCAGACGCCTACTTCGAGGTCACCAGCCACAGCGATACCACTGCGGTGCTTCGTATGACGATTGACTCTCTAAGCTATCTTGACTTCATCTATCACCTCGGTGCTGATGATTACCGTCTCTCGCTAACAATCGAAGGGAATAAGCTCAGTCGAATCCTCCCAATCAACACAACACTGCAAGACATTGAGTGGACACAGCGCATACCTCAACAGGAGCAGTCCTGGAAGTTTGAGGGACAATATAGTGGTATCTACTACCACTTCCCTAAGGGAGATGTCGAGCGTCTAGAGACAGGGAGTGAGGCAGACGAAGATATTAAGGAAACACTGCAATGGGTGGCCTTCAAGGACAAGTACTTCAGCTCCGTTCTCATCAACAGAGCCACAGGCTTCAAGGACAACAAGATTGAGCTCAAGGCAGAGAAGGAAGGGAGTGGCTATGTTCGTCAGTGTGCATTCCGTGGCACCTTCCCCATGTCAATCAAGGAGGATAAGCTCTCGATTCCCTTTACCTTCTTCTTTGGTCCCAATGATTATGACCTCCTCAAGGGCTATGATGAAGGGCTCAGTGATGACGATGCACTCCACCTTGACCATCTCGTCTACCTCGGCATGAGTGTCTTCCGATGGATTAATAAGTATCTAATCATCCCGATTGTCACCTTCCTCTCTGGCTTCATCTCCAACTGGGGGATCATCATCCTGCTGATGACTCTCATCATTAAGATGCTCCTCTGGCCCTTCACCTACAAGAGTTACCTCTCTCAGGCGAAGATGCGTGTCCTAAAACCACAAATCGAGGAGATCAATGCTAAATACCCTGGCAAGGAGCAAGAAGCAATGATGAAGCGACAGACTGAGACGATGAACCTCTATCGCTCTGCTGGTGCTAGTCCCATGAGTGGCTGTCTACCGATGCTTCTTCAGATGCCATTCCTTATTGCTCTGTATATGTACTTCCCGACCTCGATCTTACTTCGTGGTCAGGGCTTCCTATGGGCAGATGACCTCTCTACCTATGACGCCATCATCTCGTGGGACTTCAACATCCCCCTTATCTCTTCCTTCCTCGGCAATCACCTCAGCCTCTTCTGTGTGTTGATGACGGTGACAAACGTCCTCTACACACGCTACACGATGGGGCAAACGCCAAGTGCAGGCGAGGGAATGGCTGGTATGAAGATGATGCCCTATATCATGTCCATCATGTTCTTCTTCATGTTCAACCAGAATGCTTCTGGGCTGAGCTATTACTACTTCGTCTCTACGCTCATCACTATACTGCAGTACTTTGCCTTCCGCTGGACGCTCAATGAGGGCAAGCTCCTTGCCGAGCTCGAGGAAAACAAGAAGAAGCCTCGCAAGAAGTCCAAGTGGATGCAACGTCTGGAGGAAGCTCAGCGCCTCCAGCAGGAGCAGCAGCGTAAGGCGCAGAAGAAGGGAAAACGCTAGTCTTCACTCCTCTGTGTACTAATCCAACCTGAATCAAAGATGCGCATCTTTCACTAGAAACATGCGCATCTTTTCTTCCTTTCCTACTATCCTACAAGCAGGATTTCCCAGACTCTACTAGCAAGGTGCTTTGCATCTCAAATATGAGCAAAACGGCTCCTTTATTAAAGGACACATATGTTCCCTTCAGAGGGTATATACCCTTCGTTGGGAATAATATTACGCTCCCTTGTCCCTACCCTCTAGGATAATCCCTACACAAACAACTCCTCTCCTATTCCTCCCAATTCACCCTTCTGTTTTTATCCCCATTCACCTACTCAATGGAACCTCTAAAGCACGAATGTGGCGTCGCCATGATACGCCTGCGTAAGCCCCTCTCCTACTACCAAGAGAAGTATGGCACGTGGATGTATGGACTAAACAAGCTCTACCTCCTCATGGAGAAACAGCACAACCGCGGGCAAGAAGGTGCAGGGCTGGCTGTCGTTAAACTTAATAGTCAGCCTGGCGACGAATACCTCTTCCGTGAACGTGCCGAGGGTGCATCTGCCATCCAAGAGATATTTAATGCCGTGCATGCCCAGTTTGCAGATATTCCTCAGGCACTCCTCAACGATGCAGACTACGCTGAGCGCAACCTTCCTTTTGCGGGCTCGTGCCTCATGGGACACCTTCGATACAGCACGACAGGCAAGAGTGGCCTAACCTTCGTGCACCCCATGATCCGTCGAAGCAATTGGCGTGCGAAATGTCTCTCCATCTGTGGGAACTTTAATCTCACTAATGTCTCTCGCGTCTTCGAGGCTATCACCTCCGTTGGCCAGCATCCACGCCATGTCTCCGATATGCACATCCTACTGGAGCAGCTTGGTCATCGGCTGGATAGAGAGGTCGAGCGTCTCTTCATCGAGAGTCACCAGCACGGCCTAGAGGGAATGGACATCACACACTATATCGAGGAGCGCATGAACCTAGCGAATGTCCTACGCCAGTGTGCCCCGCTCTGGGACGGAGGCTTCGTCATGTGTGGGGAAACGGGGAGTGGAGAGAGCTACGCCATGCGTGATCCGTGGGGCATCCGACCCGCCTTTTACTATATCGATGACGAAATCGTGGTCTTAGCCTCTGAGCGTCCTGTCATCCAGACGGTGATGAATATCCCAAGTGACCAAGTCTCAGAGCTTCGTCCTGGTGAGGCTCTTCTCGTAAGTCGGTCAGCCGAAGTACATACAGAGCAGATCATCGAGCCTCATGAAAATAAAGCATGTAGCTTCGAACGAATTTATTTCTCCCGAGGCAGTGACGAAGACATCTACCTCGAGCGTAAAGCACTCGGCAAGCAGCTCACACCTGCCATCCTGCGCTCCGTCGGTGGAGACCTTGAGCACAGCGTCTTTTCCTTCATCCCCAACACAGCAGAGGTAGCCTATTATGGCATGATTGAGGGGCTAGATAGCCACCTCACAGAGCAGAAGCTCCGACAGATTACCTCCAGCCCTAACCTCTCAGAGGAAGCCCTTCACCACATCCTCACCCAGCGTATCCGCACAGAAAAGGTCGCCATCAAAGACATCAAGCTCCGCACCTTCATCTCTGAGGGCAAGAGTCGCAACGAGCTGGCAGCTCACGTCTACGACATCACCTACGGGACGGTCACCCCAGGCGTTGACAATCTCGTGGTCATCGATGACAGCATCGTACGAGGTACGACCCTACGCCAAAGCATCATCGGCATACTCGACCGCCTCGGACCAAAGAAGATAGTCATTGTCTCAAGCTGTCCACAGGTACGTTATCCTGATTACTACGGTATCGACATGAGCAAGATGCGTGAGTTCATCGCCTTCCGTGCAGCTATTGCTCTTATCAAGGAGCGTGGGATGCAATCCCTGCTAGAGGAGCAGTATCAACGAGCGCTTGCTCTCCGCCAACGCCCTACGACCGAGTCGGTCGAGAACGTGGTCAAAGCCATCTATGCCCCCTTCTCTGCCGAGGAGATTGCCTCAAAGATGGTCGAGCTACTTCGCCCCGAAGGTATAAGAGCCGAAGTAGAACTAGTATTCCAGAGCTTAGAGGGTCTTCGTCGGGCAATTCCACATCATCCCGGGGATTGGTACTTCAGTGGCGACTATCCAACCCCAGGAGGCTCGCATCTTGTCAATCAAGCCTTCATCGACTATATCGAGCAAGACCACCGCTAGTACGGCAGGCACAAGCTAAACATAGCGAACCTCTAAGTACAGGAAGGGTTAAGCCCCTACGAGTGTATTCATCCACTCGTAGGGGCTTAATTACTTATTCCACATTAAGATACGCCTCCCCTAGAGAGTAGAGGTATCGAGTTACCATAACTCACTGTGACAACTTATGGTAACTCGTCTAAAAGAGTTGTGGTAAGTCACGAAAGAGAGTTATGGTAAGTCGTTTTGACGAGTTATAGCAACTCATTTTCACCCTCCACAAGCTCGCTATTTAAAGGTACTCTTAGGCTAAAGGCGAATAAAGCAAGAGAGGAGAAATTCTCTAGGACGAAGAGGGAGGGAGAAGTGCTCTAGGTGTGTGGCAGAGATGGTCGTAAGAGTGTAGGCTTGCTGGTTCCATATATTCGTAAGGCTTCCTTCTAGTTTGATGCGCCGACTTACGACCCAATCAGCCTTAAGGTCACAGAAAAGCGTATGCTTGTAGCTCTGCATAGAGCCTTCACTCATCGTATGCTGGAGGAGTGCCGTGAGGCTCAAGCTCTTACCTAAAGAGCCTGTTAGTTTAAGTTCTTGCTCCAGACGAAGTATGGGGCGTGCCTCAGCACCAGGACGATGAAACCAAAGACTTCCAAGACCCATGGAGTAACTTGCCGAAAGGGCAGAGAGCTTGCTCCAGCGTAAGGAGAGAGTGGAGAGCAGGTTGTCACTACGCACAGGGTAGACATGCTCTGCCAGTGAGGCAAGGTAACGAGCATGCGTGTATCCTAGCTCCGTATGTAGGGAGAGTGCCCACTCTGGGAAAGACTTATCCAAGACCCCTTGCACCGAATAGCTCCGATGCATGTAGACCGTATCCACCGGAATACTAAGTGTCGCCTTAGGGCGAATGCGCACATCACGCAGGTAACTATGTGCCGTCTGACGATACCTCACCCATATGTAGGCGAAGAGCATCTCAATAGGATTGCGATAGGTAAACCGTGTAGAGACGCTCAGAGCCTTGCGATAGTAAAGATGCTCTAGACTCTGGGAATAAGAGCGGTAGCCACGACGAATAGGCTCATCACTATAATAGGGATCCACATCTGGTGACTCCTGATAACTAGCCGAAAGATTTAAGTCACTGTAAGAAGAAAAACGCTTGCGCAGTGAGAGACTAGGTGCAAGGTGGAGATATGCCTGCCCATCCTTTGCGCTTCCTACCCAGAGCCTATCAACCTGATAATATAGCGGAGAAGAAAGGGAGAAGTTAATACCTGCCACACTATAGCTCAGAGAGGTATTTAGCCCTACGGCAAGGTGGCTATAGCTATTATCATTAGGAGCAAGGAGCCTCTCACCTCCATACCTGTTGAGGACAACCTTAGCAATCAGCCCTGTATTCAGGCTAACCTTCCCAATGGGGAAGCCAACCTTGGCACTATTGGTTGTGACAAGTTGACTTACCCTCCGATAAGCGGTAAAGGGGCCGTCCTGCCCCATTGGTGTACTCTGCCATCCCGAGAGATGCTCTAGAGCTGTGTAGCCTCGAGTGGAGGACTTTACCAAAATCAATGTCCTACCCCAATAGATATTCGACTGAAGATCTGCTTGTAGCCACTGTGGACGTTGTCGGAGGGTAAGCCGATACGCTTGATTATTAGAGATAAGTGACTCATTGCTTGTTTTGGCTTGAGAGCTATAGAGGAGATCGACAAGGAGGAATAGCTTCGGAGCATTGTGCTCGTAGTGAAGTGCTGCTCGGTAGTAGTTAGGCTTGGCAGTAAGGCTTGAGACTTCGTTTAGATCGAAGGATGTAGCCCCCTGATAATGGATCGAATGCAAAGACTCATTGGTCGTATGGTCGTGGTAGCCTAAGGCATTGAGGCGAAGACTCCCATACGCTCCTAGCTTCTGCAGGTCATTCAGCCCCCAGTTGAAAGCCCTATTCTTCAGGTAGCGGTACTCGCTGAGTGGGGGCACACTCGCTGAAGACCGCAGGATAGTAGAGGGTAGAGGCTCATAGTGATCCTGCTCGAAGGGATCAATATGCTCGATAAAGTCAGTCGCTAGATCGTGTCCTACATTATTGCCTTTAAGGTTTGTGATGAGCTGGTTTCCTTTTGCTGCTTGCATGAGGAAGGCCTTCCCCGTCCAGAGTGGGCGCTTGACACCTGTTCCTCCCATGACTTCACCAAAAGGGCGGAAGAGGTACTTCTTGTTGAGGCGTATATTCAGCGCAGCATGCTCCTCAAAGACCTTACCTTGCAGGATACGCTTGTGCTGATTATGCTCAATGACATCTACTTGTTCGACGGCCTCAGCAGGCAGGTTACGAGAGGCTTGGTTATAGTTGAACCCAAGGGGGTCTTGTCCCTCGATATAGAACTTATTAATGGGCTTGCCTTGGTACGAAATCAGTCCACTTTCACTAACCTGGTATGAGAGAGAAAACAAAACATCCTAGACTATATCGGTGTATATCTTTGATATATTGATTGTTATGCTGATCGTTGGAGGAAAACGAAACCGCCTGGGAAGTTTAATTCGGTTTAATTTGGTGTTAATTTTGAACGGGTCTTAAACGCTATGGGTGACGGGTAGGTTTAATCGGGCGTTAATCAGCGTTAATCGGCGAGGCTAAGAGGTGGGTAATTACCGCCTATTAGCCTCGCTTTCGTTATGGATGGGTGGACGGTAGGTAGAGGGCTGAAATGCCGTGATTACGGGCGATTGTGGGCGTTTGGTGGGGGCTTGGGTAGGTATGGTTGGAGCTAGCTCGGGGCGGTCGCTGGGAGGCTGAGGGAAGGTGAAGGGCGGGGAGGGGCTAAGTGGTTAAGAGGTGGTAAATGAGCGGTCAGAATAGGGCTAAAAACACCCCCGAAGAGCCTTCAATTACCCCTCTGAGCAGACCCGATAAATACCCCTAAAAATGCAATGGATCTCCCAATGGGTAGACAATGGGTAGACAGGGAAAAACTCTAATGGGTAGACAACTTCGCTGCTTTTAATCGAAGATGAGCGGGGGCATAGAGTACAAATAAGCCTATAAATAAGGCATTTTATTCAAACTCAAGGGGGCATAATGTACTTAGTTTGTTAGATGAGAATATTATATTTATCTGATTTATAGGCTTCTAGTTTCTGTATCCCTTTTCGTGAACTATCATCGCTCCACACTTGCAGGTAAATCGTTGTTCGCAGTAGGTGCAAAGCTCCCCCCTTTAACCTTAACCACTCGCACCTCCGTAGATTTCAACCTTTCTATCTCCTCTGCCTGGTAGTCTATTTTAGCTTTAAGCCTTCCTATTTCCTCTGCTTTTTTATCAAGCCGATCAACTAGATCCTTTAAGATTTGATCATCTGTACGAGCGGTGATTTGAGATGGTTTTTCGGCTACCTCATCCAAAATCTGATAAGACTTAAGAGGAGTACCTATTCCAAGTACTATAAAATCTAAGTTCACCTCATTGTATGCCTTCTTCATACCACAAAGTAGGTCTACTGAGACTTTCTTCCTCCCGTGCTTTATGTCACTTAATGCTGTCTTGCGTATACCCAAAGAGTCCGCTAAAGACTTATAATCTATTATCTTACCTTCCTTCTTTAGAGCATCTATAACTTGAAAGAGGCGTATACTGATATCCATTGTCTACTATTGGGTATGAATAATTAAAACTTCCAAAGCTTGTAGTTCTGGAAATTCATACTATCTTTGCTGTGTGGTTGAAGTAACACCAAATATGGTGTACATGAAACCACACCACCAAAGTTAGCGAAAAGCGAGCAGGTGAGTAAAGAGAATGAACGTAACGAGATAAAACGATGAAAAGAAAAGTCACTGAGATGGATCTACTAGCGATCCTCAAAGATGAAATTAGCAAGGGTACGCCCATCGCCTATCAAGTGGAAAAGAACGAGGTGAAGATCCTAGGTAGTCTGGATAATATCGATTTCGTTTTTGATCTCCTCTATGAAATGGAATTCCAAGGTTTGGCTGAGCGCATCGGTCACGAGATCGTAGAGCACCCTAGCTATATCAAGGGTGAGCCTATCTGGGAGTGGCTCTGGGAGCGCACAGGCGGTGTCTACACACGCATCCAAATGCAAATACCCCTAGGTATCACGCATGGCAACGAAGCGTAAGCGTACAATCATCCTCAGGTTCGCCCCTGGTCAGTCTGTCAAAGAAGTACTGGATGCATACATAGAAAAACAACGTAAGCGATATGAGAAGGCAAATCGAAATTAACGACACTCTGCGGAAGGAACTCATGCAGATATTTGGGGTAAGCACCCAATGGATCGGCAGGGCATTGCGCTATGAGAGTGAGGCGGAGTCTGCAGAGCGTATCCGCCGTATCTCCCTCGATCGAGGGGGTAAGCTCTGTATCATAGCAGTGGAGGATGAGGTCTTTGAGGATCGAGGCAACCTACTACTCCAGACCTACGCTAATGGGGCAATCTTAGAGCTGGACAAAGTCACTGGAGACGCTCGGATACTTCAGGGAGGCAAGGTATGTGCCATACACCCTAATGTAGAGGTAAGTCGTCTGCGATCACTCCAGCAACTGGCACGAGAACTCTAAGACACACTAAGGAGTATGGAGCGGATCAACGGAACACTCTGCATTAGTCGGTGCGAACTTGTCGAGGGTAGTATCATAACTGAACTAAACCTTAAGCAACTCACGCAGCGCAAGCAGGTCAAGACCGTGGTACGTGCCTGCAAGGGGCGTCCAGCGATGTACTCCGTTGATAGCTTACCTGAGCGGTTCAGAGTCGAGTGTTACAAGCGTTACGATGTACCCCCGATGGAAAGAGAGAAAAGCCTCCTTGAGCTACAGATCACGCCTCACCCCGAGGCGATGAAGTACTACCATGCTTACCGCTTGCCTGATGGGCGTTGCCTGACGCAGGATAGGATCGACCAGTATGTAGCGGAGGCGCAGATCATGGAGGCGATCAGTGCGGTGTGGATGATACACACGAGTGCTCGGGGGCGGACGTCGTGCAGGAAGCCGATGAGTAAGGGACATTTCTACCAGTGGATGGTGGATGATATTGCCACGCTACCTGTGGATGAGTACCCCCATCGCTTACCCCAGAGTGCGGACAACCTCAAGAGGAAGCACGCACGCTATAAAGCTGAAGGGCTGGAGAGCCTTGTGCATAAGGGCTACAACAACCGTAACGCCAGCAAGGTGGATACGGACGAGCAGACGAGCTACCTCCTGATGCTCCTTGGCAATAAGAACAACCTCAACAATAAGCAGGTGGCAGGGCTATACAACGAAGTCGCTGAGCAACGGGGCTGGGACACGCTGACGGCATCAGCCGTTAGCAAGATTGCCAAGGCAAACCATCTCCTCCTAGACGCTGGACGCCGTGGGCGGACGGAGTACCGCCTGAGGGTAGAGACAGCGATTAAGCGCAGTAAGCCTACCCGCTCGATGAGCTACTGGGTGCACGACGGCTGGACGGTGGAGCTCCACTACCAGAAGACCACGACCGACAAGAAGGGTGGCACGAAGACCACGTACGACTGCCGCCTAGTGGTGGTCGTTATCCTCGACGCCTCCTGCAGTTACCCCGTGGGCTATGCCATAGGCGATCGGGAGTGTCCAGCACTCATTGCCCAAGCCCTCAGAAGCGCAGCGCACCACACGGAGGAACTCTTCGGGGTGAAGTGCCACCCACGGGAGATCCAATACGACCACTATCAGGAGTCGGTACTTACCCCCCTCTACAAGGCGATGAGTAATAAGCTCAGTCCCCCGAAGGCAAAGAACGCCCGAGCCAAGCTGATTGAGCCCTACTTTGCCTACCTCAATGAGAACTACTGCAAGCTCCTGCCGAACTGGTCGGGCTATGGCATTACCTCCACGAAGGGCAAGGGGACAAACACGGACGCCCTGAACCAGCTCCGCAGTCAGACCCCGACACGAGAGGAAGTAGAGGGGCAGATCCACACGATTATAGCTGAGGAGCGGCTGAAGAAGCATGCAGCATACCTCGAGCTCTTCGATGGCGACGTGACGGACATCACACTCGACCGACAGCTCTACCTCGAGCATTGGGGAGAGACGACAGGACGCCTCATTGGGCAAAGTATCTATGGGCTTACCCCTACCATCTATGGCGAGGTACGCTACTATGAGAGCTTTGAGCTGGGGTGGAAGGCGCAGAGCCATCGTAAGTGGCGGGTGTACTATGACCCGAGCGACCTCAGCTCCGTACTGGCGGTAAGTGAGGATGGGCAGTATAAGTATCTCTTGGAGCAAAAGCACATCCAGCCTATGGCGGTGGAAGACCAGACGGAGGTGGATAAGGAACATCTACGACGCGTGCACAGCCATCATAGGGAGCTGGAGGACTGGGTGGATGATAAGTACCGTGCTATGACTGCTGTCGCCCTGGAGGTAGCAGAGGGGAGCAAGGTGGCTAAGTCCCTACTGGCGCAAGCAACGATCCCCTTCCGCAAGGGAGGGAAGAAGCCTCAGAAGCGTGCCATCGAGGATACTACCCCCGCAGAGGAAGAAGCCTACGGGCGTGAGGTGGTATCGATGATCGCCGACAGCAGGGGGCAGTGCAAGGATAACCGCTACGACCGCAAGATGGAGCGTGAGGGGCATCACTTGACCACGACGGCGGAAGAAGCCCCAAGACGGCGCAGAAGTATTCTCGAGCGAGTGTAACCAGATGGAAGAAGTAAAGGAAGTAGGACTCGACCCCTGGATGGGCAGTGAGCTGGTTTCAAGCTCCCATCTATCCTTCGATGATGTCGAAGCAGGAGGATGGCGGGCGCACAGGGACGAGATAAGAAGGCGTGCCGAAGGTGCATGCAAACGAACAGAAATAACGATACCAAGAACAGGACTAACAATGGCTATTAAGGAACAAGAACTCATCGCTGCCCGCTTGCGTGAGTATTGCCAGAAGCAGGGCGGGCAGAACAAGGCAGCGAACACCCTCAAGGGCGTAAGCTCCGCCACGATCAGTAAGATCCTCTCAGGGAGCTGGGAGACGATAGCTGAAGGGATGTGGCACAACATCAGTAAGCAGATTGGGCTCTCAAGTGAGGGCTGGACGATCGTAAGGACGGCGGTGTACGAGGAGCTCACTGAGCTACTCGAGTGCGCCCAAGCCGATAGCCAAGTGATGGCAATTGTCGGCAGCGCAGGCTGTGGCAAGAGTGCTACGATACGGCAGTATACCACGACGCATAAGGAGGTGGTGAGCATCACCTGCTCGGAATACCAGAACCGCACGAGCTGGCTCTCAGCAGTCATGGAGGCTATGGGCTTAGACCCTCGGGGCATGAGCGTAGCGGAGAAGATCGGGGCGGTGGTGCGCAAGCTCCGCCAAGCCGACAAGCCCCTCCTCATCCTCGACGAGGCGGACAAGATGAGCGACCAAGTGCTCTACTTCTTCATCTCTATATATAATGAGCTAGAAGACCACTGCGGGGTCATCCTCTCCGCCACGCAGTACCTCGACAAGCGACTGCAGAAGGGCTTACGCACGGGGCGCAAGGGCTACGAAGAGGTGTACAGCCGCATCGGTCGGCAGTGCGTCCAGCTCTCGGCACTCAGCCCTGAGGACATTGCGCTGGTCTGCGTGGCGAATGGTGTCACGGGTGACCGCAGGGTGCGCAAGATTTCGGACGAGGCGCAGTGTGACCTCCGTAGGGTGAAGCGTGCCGTCTGGCGGGAGCATCAGCTAGCAGAAGACGCTCAATAACTAGTGACTTAAAAAAGCGATGGCACGAGCGTACAGCAACGCCAATATCCGCAAGGCAAGGTTTCGCACGGCTGCCTTTGAGGGCGCGTGGCGCGATAGCATCGGCTTACCCGTTCTCCAAGGCACGTGGCTCATCTACGGGGCAAGTGGCGCAGGCAAGACGACCTACACACTACGCCTTGCGAAGTACCTCTCACAGTTTGGCAGAGTCCTCTACAACTCCCTTGAGCAGGGCTTGTCGCCCACGATGCAGTCGGCCTGGCTGAGGGAAGAGATGGCAGAGGCGGGTAGGCGGATACGCCTCCTCGATAGAGAGAGCTACGATGAGCTCTTTGAACGGCTAGCCAAACGCCAAAGCCCCGAGATCGTCATCATCGATAGTATCAACTTCCTCCGTGGTGTCCGCCTCAGCGATTACGACCTTCTGACCCGTAGGTATAGGAAAAAACTCTTTGTGGTGATTGCTCACGAGAAGGGAGGCGAGCCAAAGGGCGCACTGGCGCAGGCGATCAAGTACGATGCCGACATCAAGATCCACGTCGAGGGCTATCGGGCGATGATCACCTCACGCTACGCCACCGAAGAGGCAGGCGGGCAGGACTACATCATCTGGGCAGAGGGCGCAAAAGCCTACTGGGGGACGGACACCACCGACCCACGGGAGCGCGACCAGCGGAAGAAGAAGCAAACGAAAGGACAACCAAAAGACAAAGCAACAAACGATCATGAGAGCTAAAGGAACAAGCGAGATGGACAAGCTCCACCTCGGGGCAGTGAAGCGTTACCACACGCTCTGCTCTGCCCTCCGACTCACCCCAGAAGATAGGGAAGCCCTCCTCGCCCCCTACGGCGTCACGAGCAGTAAGGACATGGAGACGCACGACCTCGTCGACCTCTGCGGTAGCCTCGCCCTCGAGCTGGACAAGCGCACCGCGGGCGTCTCCCTCGACAAGCTCCGTAAGCGCGTGATGGCAGCCATCGGGGCGTGGCTCATCACCGAAGGAAGGTATTCGAGCGTTGCCATCATTAAGGCGATTGCCTGCCGGGCTACGGGCTACCGCTCCTTTAACAAGATCCCGAAGGAACGCCTCCGTAACCTCATCGGACTCTTTAACAATAAGAGCCGTGACAAGGCGCAGGCAGAGCAGCTCAAGACCCTCATCACCACCACGACGACAAACCAACTAGCAAACTAACCTACAATGAACGAAGAAATGGACTACAGAACGACCCAAGCCACGGACAGGGAGGCAAAGAAGCTGGCACACAAGATGGTCGAGCGGCACAGCGATGACACCGTTGCCCTCATCGTCATTTGTGCCAAGCGGATGGAGTGCGGGCGTATACGCTTTGATGCTACCTGCCATGGCAGTACTATAGATGTCCTCCATGCGCTAAGGAGTCTCATGCAGCAGATTGACGGAGGTAATGAGATGATCCTCGCTACCTCACGTCTCATCCTCGAGCGGAGAGAGGCGGAAGACAATGAAGAAGAGTAACTAACCACCATAAATAATTAACAGCTATGTTCAATATCCATCAAGACCCAGGAGTAGAGGGTGCAAGAGAAGCTGCCCTAGAGCTACTCACCCGCTACGAGGAGGGCTTCCTCATCCTCCTCTGCCAGACCAAAGACGAAGACGGTACGCTCACCATGGAGGGCGAGCTTCGGGGGCGGATGTCCGACATATTCCAAGCCTGTATCGAGACCCTTAAGAGTAATACCGTAGGGCTACGGATGATGCTCGAAGAGTCCATCGAGATCCTTAAGCGTATCCAAAGCGAGCAAGAAGACAATAACGAACAAGAAAACGAAGAATAACTATGACCTCTACACAGATTATCTGCGTCCTCCTCGGACTCATCGCCACGATCCTCCTCGACATCCTTTGTGGCACGCTGGGCTACACCCTCGCCTGGCTCTTTGCGACCTCGCTCCTCTCCGTCTCCCTCTCCATCTACTATAGGGAGCAGAGCGAACGCATGGAGCGACGCCTCCGCGACTACCACCGCAAGTACGGACAGAAGTAACCACCATGGAAGTACGTGACCTCTGGCAGCGCACCGAAGGGGAGCTCATCGACATCGCAGAAAGCTCCGATGACCCGCAGATCCTCCTCTTCCTGGCACAGAACGGCAACTCCTACGTCCGCCTTGCCCTTGCCAGTAACCCCAACGCCTGGGAAGACCTCCTCTACGACCTTGCCCTCACAGGCGACCTCCTCATGAAAATCGAGGTAGCACGTAACGAGAACTGCTCCTCAGAGCTCCTCGACGAGCTTGCCCTCTGGGACGACATCGACCTACAGGAGACCCTCCTCCAGCACCCCAACCTCTCCCCCCTCACCGAGCGGATGATCGTCCGCTACATCAAGCGGTACAACCGCGCGATGGCGGAAGCATAAACACCCCTTTAACACCTATTAAATACCCAATAAATAATGAGTGAACAGCAGATACAGGTCACCATGACCCAAGAAGAAGCCCAGGCGTTCCAAGCCTACAAGGAGCGCAGGGACAAGGAAGAGCGCGAAGCCCGCGAGAAGGCAGACCGCGACGCCTACCGCGAGCTATCCAAGGAGACCGTCGACAGGGTCTTCCCCCGCCTTGTGGAGCTTAGTGGACAACTCAAAGAAGCTAAGTCAGGCGTCTACGAGAGCTTTGGCGACCTCCTCGAGACCAAGGCAAGCGTCATGGGACAGGAGACCGCAGGACAGCGCAGCCACAGCTTCAGTAGCTCGGACGGCACAAGGCGCATCATCCTCGGCTACTACGTCCGCGACGGCTGGGACGAGACCGCCGAAGATGGCGTGGAGCTCGTCAAGCAATACGTCCGTAACCTCGCCCAAGACGCTAAGACGCAGGAGGCGGTAGACATCATCATGGAGCTCCTAGCCCGTGATGGCAAGGGCAACCTCAAGCTCGAGAACATCCTGAAACTCGAGCAGACCGCCCAGAAGTACGAAGCCGAAGACCTCAAGAAGGGCGTTGCCATCATCAAGGAAGCCTACCGCCCCGAGCGCACCAAGGACTTTGTACGCGCCCAGCAGAAGAACAGCCTAGGTAAGTGGGTGGACATTGCCCTCGGGATGACCGAAGCGTAAAGGTGTGAGGAACAAGCGAAGTAGAGGCGTGTAAAAGAAAAAGCCCCCGACCCGAAGTGAGCCGAGAGCCTTATGTGATTTGAGCAACACAAAGGTACGGAAATCAATCGGGATAAGGGGATGGCAAAGGATAGACGATATCGAAAGACGACGATGGAGAAGGCAGCACGTGTGCGGGCTATTGTGGAGCGTTACCATGAGCGTGGTAACCACCGCCGCTCGTACCCCATGATCCACCGCACCTACGTCTACCCCGTCTACCCGATGAGCCTCCGCACGATGATGCACTACCTCATGATCGCCCGAGGCGAAGCGGACACCTCGCCCGAAGTCGAGGCAGAGCCCGCCCGAGGGCTGTACCCCCTCTTCGACGCTTGGGACGCCGAACGCCACCCCTGGGATACGTAAAGACAAGCCACCAAACAAACATGAGGGACGGGCAGTGTGTCATCCGACGCACTGCCCGTCTGCTTGTGTCTGACTATACCTTATCTCAATACTCTGGGACGAAGCTCTTATGTACCTTCGTTATTCGGTAGGCTACGATCTTGTTCTCGTGGTAGAGGGCTATGGCATCTACAAGGAAGATCTTGTTAAGCTCCGCCTCATCAGTCCCCACAAACCAGTGTCTTACCTCTTCATCGAACAACAGCTTGCGGGGTCTGCGAAAGTCAAACGCCTCAATCATCCCTCCATCCTGCCGCGTGCGGCTCAGGAGGACTCGCTCCTTCGCCTCTTTGATGCGGCAGCTTTCCCCATTGATTACCACGAGGACAATGCCCTCCTGCTCTTTCCTGATACCCCTTAGCCTGAGGTACGCCTTTCGTAGACCTTCTATTATACTCATACCGATAGATTACTTCAGTGGGTACTTAATCACGGCTCAATCATCATACGGCTGGAGCGTGTGCCGTGGCTAGCTGGATACCCCACAGAGGTGGTGAACCGCTCGATGTGGTTCTGGAGTCCTGCGTGGTTGTGGTCAAGCTCGGCAGAGGTGAGCTGGAGGGCAGAGAAGCCCTCGCCCGAGAGTCCAATCAGGGCGCGCTCAATGCGCTCCAAGAGGTCAAGGTGCTGGAGTGCCTCGGGGGCATAGCCGCTTCGGTTAGGGCGTTTGGGGGCGTAGCGTGTAATGATGTGCAGCGTAATCACCACGGGGTAGCGTGGCACACCTCGAGAGACCGAAGAGAAGCTAATCGGATCAAACTCAAGGAAGACCGCTGGGGTATCGAAGATAATGCCTTGCTCGAGGTTCTCCATATTCTCGTTCCACAAGTCAAAGTACTTAATATCGGGAAGCTCTTTCTTGAGCTGAGCGCAAATGCGCTCGTAAAGGAAACGTCTCATATTATGGTTGCTTTTATAGTTCTAGGTGGGTATGCTTCTGGAGCTCCTTCACCAGCTCTTCTCCCCACCGCTGGAAGTGCTTCAGGGCGATCTTCTCGACCATCTTATCAATCTCTGGGTGGTCACCCACAAAGCGACGCTGGGGGATAACCAGCTTGCGCGTATAGGAGGAGACAGAGTGCCCACGGACGTCCACACGTCGCATCCTGCCATGCACTCGGCGCTTAGCTTTGTGCGCCTTGCGAGTGTGGGTGCGGATCGACACATTGCCCTCAAAGCCCTCATTGTGTGCCACAGCGTAGGGCATTGCCGAAGTGAAGTGCACCCCATCCTGAGAGACGTGTGCCTTAAGCGAGCGGCGGAGCTTCCCCGATACCAGAAGCAGCGACCCTCGGCGGTCGTTCCTTCGTGGCTGCCACACCTTGTCAAAGAATGCCTTACGTGTAAAGTTCCTGTCGAACTCATCCGCTAGCTTCACCTTGAGATCCTTGAGGATATCCATCCGAACCTCTTGTCCTGACTTCATCGTTTACGAATTAGTTGTATCTTTGTCGGTGAAAGAAGTAAGTCATTAATGTCAGTCTTTCCCAGGGCGTCAAGCAGGGAGCGAGCTTTTAGTGACTTACTTCTTTTCTTTTTTATCTGGTTGTCCTTCCCTTAAGTCTTTAGGTGGGTCTTTTTCCAGAGAGTAAATCACCGCACCATCATATTGCTTATGCATACGGGCATTTACGTAATAGGTTATACCTTCAATCTCTAGAGTATAATACGAGAAGTAGCGTGCCTCGTTGTGCTTACGTTGACCTTGGCTATCAGTACGACAAGGAGCCCAGCCAACATACTTAAAATCGTATCGATTGGATATATCATAAGCTGTTATCCACCTCTGTACGGCTATATCTTCACGAGCATGCTCTCTAATATCCTCAAGTGAACGACGTAGCATGATGAGGTGAGGGCTTGATTTGTCTTCAGGCTCATACCTCAGCCCATCAAAGGGCGGGATCTTCTTCCTCTGAACTTTAGCAACCTCCCTAGCCTTCTTCTGTACCTCTTCCAGCTCCCTCACCTCGAGTATCTTCTTCAGGACGTCGCAGGCGTCGCCTGTGTCGTCACCTTGGGCGTTGCGTGAGACAGCGCAGCGTGCTATGCCGCCCTTGCCGAAGTAGGGGTGCTTTTCGGGAAAGATGCGTAAGTCCTTGCCTGGGTTGCCACGAAATACCTCTTGCTTATTGCCACGGAGGGTAGCTTCGCCACGCTCACGGGCGGCGGTGCTATCGGAAACGGGGTAATCTTCGGGCAGTACTTCCACAACGTTGCAGCGACAGCGCCAGCCGTTGGGTGGGTAGTAATCACTCCAGAACTTATCCCCCTTGGGTAGGGTAATGCCCTCTAGGGCTTCGTGGTCGGGGCGCACACGGTTGTCGCCAGCGGTGCGGTATTGGAGGAGGTACTCATCACCTGAAGCCTCTTGACCCAGCCATCGGTCAGCCATGAGGGCAGATCCTACAGCGTGATCGTACTCGGCTTCTAGATAGTTCACATTATATCGGTCATGCACCTTACGGACGTCCTCGCGGAACGCATCGAAGGGGCGGATCTTCCCCTCGGAGGTGGTGAGGGATAGCCCCAGCTCACGGAGGCTGTGGTAGGTACGAAAGCCCGAGAAAACGAAGGTGTTCTCCTCCAAAGCTGAGCGCACTGCCTCGGGCGTCTCTTCGGAGAGCTTGTTTAGGGCTGGACGCAATACCTCATAGCTCTCTTCGATGGCAGCACGTATAGGCTTATCGCGGAGCATGGACGCCTTAAAGCCCTTCTTCTTGTAGATATGTCGGGCAGCACGAGCGAATACCTCCTCGTGGTAGGGACGCATTTGATTGCCCTTACCCTTGCTCTTGAGGCAGACGGGGCAGATAGCGTGATAGAGTTCTGCTAGCTCTTTATGTAGCGCAGCATATCGATTAGCCAGTTGGATAGTGGGGGACAAAGGCGCAGCTACAGACGCCTCACCTTGCCCCCTTAGGCGAAAAAATCGCTGTCCTTAGCTAATGCCGTGCTTTGTTCCTCTTGCTCTCCCCCTGCTCCAGCACCAGCCTCACCAAAGCCTAGCCCATTACTGCGCTTACCAACAATCGGCACGCCATACTTACGCACGAAGTACTCGGGGTCGACATCATAATACTGGAGGATGACACGCTCTTGCTCACGCATCTCGGCATCGGTCATCTCGTCGGAGTAGTCCCAGGCAAAGGTCAGCCCCGAGACGGGGAAGCCCGAGGCAGCCATAAGGGGGAGGAGGCGGTCGTTGATGATGTAGCCCAGACGCTTGGCATCGGAGGCACAGACGCTTTCAAAGATTTCAAGGTGCACCTCCGACTGCGACAGCGAAGAGCCGTTGTCAATCGTCATCGTCTGCGAGAGGATGATCTTACTTAGCTCCTTATCGCAGCGATCGAGTCGTTTGTCATAGACGTTGTAGGCATCGCCCCGAGAAGACTCCTGAAACGAAATCTTGGTATCCTCGGGGAAGACGCCCCAGAAGGCTGCACCCATATTGTCCATCACCTGCTCGATGCGGGCAATGTCTGCCTTGTTGGTGGCGGAGGTATTAGCAATGCGCATCGGCATGCCGAAGATTTCCCCGAAGGTATCCCAGTACGCCCCCATGTTCTTCTTGCTGATATAATAGGGTGTACACCTGATGAGTAGCCCCAAGTTATCGGGCTTGCCCACCTCGACGAGCCAACGGGCGTAGTCGCCTTCACGATAGGGTATACCCTGCGCTATGTCGTCGGAGGGATCACGAAGGATCACACCATACTCAGGGACGACGTGCTTACGGGGGATGAGCGAGGCAGAAGTAAAGTACAGCCCCTTGTCGTCGGAGAGCACCTCACCCAGCTCGATGAGGCTATGTCCCCAGAACACGGAGTCTAGAGCTAAACTCAAGAAATCATAAAACCACTCACGCTGAAAGAGGGCGGTAGCCTCGGGGGCTTCCTCGCCATCGGAGGTGAGGAGGCGGAAGGGTCGCCCGAGGGTCTTGCTCTTTCGCTGCTCGATACAGCCTGTGAGGTGTCCATCGACGAGGCTGTCCGAGTAGAGGTCGTAGAGGAAGGCACGGCGAGGGGTCTCGACGTTGATCGCCATCTGCCAAGCACGCCGCCAGGTGGCGATGTCCTTCTGCGTGAGGGCGTCGGTCTTGCGGGTAATCTCGGCAATGATGCGTCGTGCCTGTACGCTCTTGGCAAGCTGAAGGAGTTTATTGTCGGAGGCGTTTCCTCGCCTTGAGGTATTGCGGTATTGTGCCATGAGGAGCAATTAATAGTGGTAGGTATTCTTCTTCAGTCCCCCAGAGCGAATGGTCTCCAGCCCGTTAGGCTTGCCCGTCCCAGGATTGGTGGGTGAGGGGAGGTTCGGGTTGTTCACGCCCTTCTGCACGTCCACGAGCCACTGAATGGCGTTATCGTAGAGTTCCTTGTAGCGTTCGTAGCCCATTTGGTAGGGGAGGCGGTGGAGCATCTGGTAGAGGGCGAGGTGGACGATGACCTGCACGAGGAGGGGGTTACGCTCCATGCCACGCTGGGCGAAGGTTGCCTCGACGTCGTAGCGAGCGCGGAGGTAGCCCGAGGCAAGTTCGATGGCGACACGCTCGGCTGCCTGCCACTCGTCGGGATGCTCGCTAATGACCGCCTGCTCCTCGGAGGTGATGGCGGTGCGGTAGTCTACTTCAGTGATGTACATAGCTGAGGTGCGAAAGAGGGAGAGGTAAGAAAGAGGGCTTTACGGATGACCTTACTACGGGCGTGGCTAGGGATGGCGTCAAGGCGTACGGCAAGAGGGAGGAGACGTAAACGAAAGAGCCAACGCCGCTCGGTGAGGATGACGGCAGCACGCTGTCCCGTAAGCTGGGTATAGCGTAGAGCCTTGCGCTTTGCCTCCGCAAGGAGGTAATCGTAGATGAGGAGTTTGAGCGCAGTGAAGAGTCGCTTATTGAGGGTGATGATGTCCATAATGCACAGCGGTTAATGAGTAGTTAAAGGGCGATTTACCAGCGGTTACGTCCAGCGTTGGGTCGCCTACCGATGATGGGGGCGAGGTCTTGGGTGCGGCTGCGACGCTGGAGGAGCCAGATTGCGCCTTCGTCAGCATCTGGTCCGTCATCGTGAACGGAAGAGCCAGCCTCAAAGCTGAGGGTCTGCTCGATGGAGGCTGCCATGTCGGGGTCGTTGCGGTACGCCTCATTATAAAAGACCTTGCCTCGCTCCCAGAGGGGGGAGACGGCTTCGATGCGTGCGTACTTATTGGGCTTTTGGCGTTTGTCGCCCGTGATGGGGAGCTGGTAGCCACGCTGCCACCCCTCAGCCGAGAAGTCGTCAAGGAGGATATCCTGCATAAAGCTTGCCTCCATATAGATGCGGAGCGTTGCGCCTTGGCTCGTCACCCATTCGTAGACGTCATACACCCAGCGCACCATCTCGGCAATCGAACATTGACGCAGGAAGGGGCGGACGCAGTGCAGCTCGCCCCCTGCGGTTGCACCCCAGAGCTTGGCTGCCTTGTAGTCGTTCTTCTTCGTGCCTCGCCATGAGGGGTCAATGTAGAGGACAAGGTCGCTGTAGGTGGAGAGCTTGGGTAAGCGTTTGTATCTGATCCACTCTTGCCTAAAGACCGAGCCTTCAAGGATGGGGTTATTGAGGAACTCCTTATTAAAGGCGCGGTAGCCCATGAATGCCTCCAGCTCCCTGACCTCGTCGCGTGTCCACTTCGCTGCCCACGTGACGTCCCCACGGCTATTAAGGATATTGACGCGTGAGGTGTGGACACTCTTGATCTGACTGATGTTGTAGAGGACGGAGTTACGGGCGATGAGGTTACCCACCATGATGAACCGCCCCCGTCCGCCGTCGAGCGCACCGAAGAGGGCTTCACGCACCCACTCAGTGAGGCGGTTCACGCGATCCTTATTGAGTACCAGTTCGTCGTCGTCGAGGTCATCGATGACGATATAGTCGGGGCGGTGGTTGCGGTGGCGCAAGCCACGGGGTGACTGACCGCGTCCGAGGGCAAAGAAGGCAGTGCCGTCTTGGGTGACGAACCGCCCCTCCTCCCACGAGCCGAGGCTGACCTGCGTGCCAAAGTCGGCGGTGTAGCGTTGGTTATGCTCCAGCTCCGCCTGAATGTCACCTATTAGGGTCTTGGCGTTGTCGTAGCTCTTGCCAACGAGTACCATGACGTTCAGGTATCTACGCCCGAGGTAGCTCATTGCCTTGAGCCACATCGGAACAAAGATGTCCATGTGGGTGGACTTGGCGTGACCTCTCGCCCACTGAAAGACCGCCCTTAGGTTATCGTTATCGCGGATAAGGCGGGCGGCTTCGATATGGAAGGGCGCGCAGGGGGTAACCTTCCCCGTGGCTTCATTGTGCACGAAGTGAGGGAAGTAGTACTCTACGAAGGCGTTGTAATCACTGAGGAGGGAGCGAATGCGCTTGTCCCTGTCGCCTGGGGTCTCTTGGGGGAGGAAGGCGGTGGAGGAGCGCACCAGCTCACACCTGCTCTTCCACCGCTCGAGGGCGTCTTTTTTCTCTGTTGCCGTTGCCATGCTGGGGTATACCTTACAATGTCTTTTTGACTGCAAAAGTCCCCCAGAATACACCCGAAATCAATTATCCCTGCAAAGTTTGCAGCGTTTCTTTCCCTCTTCTTGCCCCCTTCTGACCTTTGCAGCAAAAACAAGCGTAAAGGCATGAAGCAAGTCATCATCTCCACCTCCGCCCTGAACTCCTACGGCACGCGTGTGCTGACTTCGGGCGTGGACATCGAGCAGTACAAGCGTAACCCCGTCCTCCTCTGGATGCATAGGCGATACGACCGCGAGGATATTCCCATCGGGCGCATGGAAGACATACACATCGAGGGGGATAAGATCATCGGGACGCCCGTGTTTGACATGACCGACGAGTTCGCTGCGAAGATTGCCCGTAAGTGGGAGCAAGGCTTCCTCCGTATGTCGTCCGCTGGGCTGACGATCCTTGAGCTAAGCGACGCCCCCGAGCATCTCCTCCCAGGGCAGACACGGATGACGATCACACGCTCTAAGCTCGATGAGGTCTCGATTGTCGACATCGGGGCAAATGACGAAGCTCTCGCCATCGATCTGTATAACGACAAGGGCGAACGCATCACCCTTGCCACGGGCGCAGCGTCGGTAGACCTCCCCCTCCTCTCCTTAAGTACACCCCCAACACCCCTAACTCCAAATAATAACGAAGAAGCAATGAACGAACAGATTTCGCTTGCCCTCGGACTGCCTAAGGAGGCTACCGAGGCGGAAGTCCTAGCCTCCATCGAGCAGCTACGCCTCAAGGCGCAGCAAGCCGAAGAGATGAGTCGCCAGATGGTCACAGGACAGATTGACGAAGCGGTACGCCTTGGCAAGATCACCGAAGCCCAGCGGCAGCACTACACCCAGATTGGACTTGCGATGGGTGCAGAGACGCTCCGTATCACCCTCAGTGACCTCACGGCTGCGCGACGCCCGTCCGAACTCCTCCACCCCTCCACGGGTCAGGTAGCCCCCACGCAGTACGCCAAGCTCTCCGACGTCCCAGCAGGCACACTGGCAAGCCTTAAGGCGGAGCAGCCGCAAGAATACGCACGCCTCTATAAGGCGGAGTACGGCATTGACCTCCCTCAGTAACAACACTAATCGATTACACAAGAAAATGAAGAAACTCTCAAGCTGGGTCGCTCCCCTTGTGGTGACCCTCGGCGTCCTCGCCATCGACGCTGCTGTTGGTGCGCTCCTCGCCCTCCTCATCGGCATCCCTGCCTGGATCGGGTCGGTCGTCCTCCTCCTTGCCCTCCTCTGTGTGGGCGTCATCTACAAGCCAGGCAACATCAACGCTGGCGTAGCACAAGAGGTCTGGACGGGCGTCATGGTGAAGAAGCTCCGTGAAGCCCTCGAACACCTCGGCTGGTACACCCGCATCCCCTCCTACGACGAGCATGTCGAGAACGACGTCATCCACTTTGTCGAGCTGGGCGGTGACCCGAAGGTGCTCATCGATAACAACACCTACCCCCTCAACGTCCAGGAGCTACAAGACGGTGACCGCGCGGTATCCCTCGCCAACTTTGAAACGGAGGCAACCGCCATCAGCGACAAGGAGCTTGATACCATCAGCTACGACAAGCTGGGGAGTGTGAAGGAACGCCACAAGGAAGCCGTCGCTGCCGAGATCATCGGTAAAGCCCTGCACGCCATCGCACCACAGACGCACAGCGAAGCGGACTCGCCCGTCTTCGTCACCTCGGGCGACACCGCCGCAGAAGGTGGACGCAAGAAGCTCACGCTCTCCGACCTCCTTCGCCTTAAAAAGTGGTTCGATGGGAAGAACATCCCTCAGGGGCAGCGCGTGCTGGTACTCTGCAGTGACCACGTGCAAGACCTCCTCTCTGTGAGCGAGACCTTCCTGCGTCAATACAACCTCGACAACGTCAATGGCATGGTGGGTCGCCTCTACGGCTTCGACATCTACGAGATGAGTTCGTCTCCCCTCTACGATGCGACTGCCAAGACGAAGCTTGCCTACGGGGCGGTAGCTCAGGCAAAGCACAAGCCTGCCTCCATCGCCTACCACGACAAGAGCATGATGCGTGCCACGGGGACTCTGAAGACCTACTCCAGCAAGGCGGAGGAAGACCCGCTGCATCACCGCAACCTCTTCAATGTCCGCCAGCGCGCCATCTGCATGCCGCTGCGCAGCAAGGGCTGTACCGCCGCCCTCGTCTCTGCCACTGCTTAGCCACCCAGAGTATTAGTCATGGCTAAGTTACGCTACCTCGTCCTCCACTGCACCGCCACCCCTGAGGGGCGGGCAGTGACCAGCGACGAGATCCGCAGATGGCACACCGCACCAGTAGCTAAGGGCGGTAGAGGCTGGAAGCAAGTCGGCTACACCGATATGATCCACCTCGATGGCAAAGTGGAGCGACTCGTCAGCAACAACGAAGATGCCGAGGTAGACCCCTGGGAGGTCACCAATGGCGCAGTGGGCTACAACCAGATCTCCCGCCACGTCGTCTACGTCGGCGGCTGTGCTAAGGATGGCAAGACCCCCAAGGACACCCGTACACCCCAGCAACTCGAAGCCTTGAAGCGGTACGTCCTTAACTTCCACGCAAAGCACCCCTGTGTCCGCATTATCGGACATAACGAGGTGGCGAAGAAGGCTTGCCCTAGCTTCGACGTGCAGCGGTGGCTAAGGTCAATCGGCATTAATCAGTAACAACGAACAGCGAAGTATCACCCATGATGGATCATATCCTACAGCTCCTGCAGTGGCTGGTGCCGACGGGGGGCGTAGGGATGCTCCTAGGGTGGCTGACCAGCACAAGGCTACGACATGCACGAGTCAATAAAGAGGTACACGATACCTACAAGGCGATGTACGAGGACGTCCACGGACAGCTCCTCCAGCTCTCCGAAGAGACCTCGGAGCTGCGCACCCTCCTCGCGCGCCTCGAGCGGGCGATTACGAAAGGCTCGAGCTGCCGCATTTGGGCTACTTGCCCTATTCGGCGTGAGCTGCAGCGTACAGAAGTCGAGCCAGACCTCCGTCAGCTCCTCCGACAGCGTCCGCGAGCGCGTCGAGATACACCAACAGCCCGTGACCATACCTCAGGAGACAGCGACGCTCCCCCAGCTCTCGATCTCGACCCTCCGTGACCTCCCCGAGGGCGCAGGCTACCACGTCAAAAAGGGACGCCTTACACTAGGTGTCTCCAAGCGCGACGGCAAGCTCGACATCACCGCGGAAGCCGACTCTGTGACCGCCCTTGTCCCCCTGAAGGTGCTCCGCAGCATCGAGCATAAGACTTTGCAGACGGAGACTACGAAGAAGGCGGACGTCCACACAGGACTCCTTGCAACGCTCACCCGCCCCCTCTCCCTCCTTATAATCGTACTACTCACCCTAACAGCAATCATATTATGGCACAAGATATTCAGACCCCTGAAGAGCAGATAAAGCCCGTGGGTCAGCCCGCAACACCCCAAGAGCCTACTGAAGCTCAAAACACAATGCCTGAAGGTACATCCGAGGATACGACCGAAGACAAGGCAAAGGCAACGAAGAAGGGAGCAAAGAATGCTCCCAAGAAGTCTACACCTGAAGAGGATGCAGACGCACCTAACGAAGAAGATGCAGCAGGTGAAGCAGGCGATGGTACAGCTGACGATAAAGAACCTCTTGAAGAAGCTGAAGAAGACGCTACAACGGCTCTTGAGAAGCTGGCGCGTGAGATTATGGAAGAGAACAGTATGGACGTCATCTTCGCTACAACCGATGGGACGCTCTTTGGCTACTACACCGATGCACGCAACCATGCCCGTAACATCAAGGACGAGACCGTCTGTTACTTCACGCGCCCTGGACTCTCCACCGAGGAGCTACAGAAGCTCGTCCCCTCGTCCCTCCTTCACCCCGAGGCAGAACAGCAAGAAACGAAGTAAGACATGAATAAGCTAACATTCCTTCGGGAGAACGGGGGCATTCCTGCCTCCCTCCCTGGGGAGGATCATATCACGGGCTACCTCGCCTATGTGACCGACCTCCCAACTGCTAAGCCTGAGGTCAAGGACGGCTTTAGTACGACTAATCGTATCCTCCCCATCTCCTCTATCGAGCGTGCCGAAGCTCTCGGTATCACTGCCGATAACGCTAAGTGGGAGCTACATGTCTTGCACTATCAGCTCTCTGAGATCTACCGACTGAACCCAGGTGTCCTCCTCTACGTTGGGCTGTTTGCAAAGCCCACAGGTGGTAATTACACCTTCGCCGAGCTGAAGCTTTTGCAACGCTACGCTGAGGGTCGCCTTCGCCAGGTGGGGATCTACCTTGGTGACGTGGCGGTGACAGCTAGCCTCCTCACGACGCTGAGTGGTGTAACAGACAACCTTTCTGTCGCTTCGATGCCCCTCTCCGTCCTCCTCGCCCCAAAGGTCACCTCCCCCGTCTCTTCCCTCCCCGCGAACCTTGCGGGCAGTGGCAAGAGCCGTGTGTCGGTGGTGATCGCCCAGGACGGCGAAGGCGTAGCTGCAAAGCTCTACACCGCAGACGCCAACAAGACGGCGAAGACCAGCGTCTCTGCCCTCGGAGCGTTCCTCGGCATCCTCTCCCGCGCCAAGGTACACCAGTCCATTGCGTGGGTGGATCAGTTCCCACTGGGGCTTTCGCTCGCTGGCTTTGGGGACGGCACACTCCTGCGTGACCTCGATGAGGCGGTGATTGACACGCTCGACAAGGCGCACTACCTCTTTGCCGTCACCTACCCCGACATCAGCGGCACGTACGCCAGCGACAGCCACACGATGGACGACGCCCTCAGCGACTACGCCTTCCTCGAACGCGTCCGCACGATGGACAAAGCCGAGCGCGGTATCCGTCGCTACCTCGTCGGCAAGCTCTCGGGGAGCATCTATATGGACGAGACGACGGGCAAGATCCAGAGCCACTCCATCGCCTACCTCGAAACCGAAGCCAACCGCGCCCTTGAGGATATGGCAAAGGCAGGCGAACTATCAGGTTATCGGGTCTACATCGACCCCGAGCAGGACGTCCTCGCCTCCTCCAAGATCGAGATCATCATCCGCTCTGTCCCCGTAGGTGTCGCCCGCAAGTTTGTCCTCAAGATCGGATACACCAACAAACTCTAATCACAGCAGTCATGGCAATAGATCACAACGGAACGCCCCTCATTAACGGCATCCTCCACAGCTGGGCATCGATCCAAGTCGCTATCCAAGGTGTCCCCCTCACGGGCATTACCTCCATCGAGTACGAGGACAAGCAGGAGATCAGCAACAAGTACGGCGCAGGACGCTACCCCGTGGGGCGTGGCGTTGGGCGCATCACCCCAACCGCCAAGCTCACCCTCTATCTCGATGAGGTGAACCTCCTGCAGGCGAAGAGCAAGACGGGCAGGTTACAAGACCTCGGGATGTTCGACGTCCTCGTTGGCTACCTCCACCCCACAACGGGACTTATCACCTACGATAAGGTGCGCAACTGCCACTTCTCCGACAACGCCCGCAAGGTCAAGGAGGGCGACACCGACATACAGGTCGAGCTGGAGCTTATCCCCTCGCACATCGAGTGGGGCATTAAGGCGTAGTTATTCACCGATTAAACACTGATTAAGCAGGTATTATGACTGAAGAAAAGAAAGAAGTGAAGACCGAACAAAAGCGTATCGGCGAGCTTACACCCGAAGCCCTCGAAGCCCTGAAGGCAAAGACCCGTGGGCGCGTCTACCTCGTGGAGATCACCGACGAAGACGAAGTGCACTGCCTCTACCTCCGCCGCCCCGACTTTAATGTCCTCAAAGCCGTCTCCGCCATGAGCAAGACGGACGAACTGGAGTCGTCGCTCGTTTTCCTCCGTAACTGCCGTGTGGCTGGTAGTGATGCTGTCCTCGAGGATGGTGTCCTTGCCCTCGCTGCAGCACAAGCTGCCGCCTCCCTCCTCACCTCCGCCAAGGCAAGCCTAAAAAACGTATAGAGGCGCACCTCCTCTCCGATGAGGACGGTCACGACGACTTCCTCAAGGGGTGTGCCCTCATTCGCGCCAACCTCGGGCTTGACCCTCACAGCCTAAACGAAGAGGACTGGGCAAGAAGCCTTGCCCAGTCCCTCTGGCTGGAGAAACGACGCGAGGGGCAGCTGCAGCGCGCCATCGCCCTTGCCCTCGGTGCAAAAGACGGAGACTCGTAAACGGGGCTAGTATGCGCCTTTACTAATCGCGCCTAAAGAAGCCTCCACGAAACAGCCCCTCCCGCCACGTCCGCGTGAAGGGATAGCAGACTAGCCCAATAAGGACAACGACCGCAAGCAGGAAGACGCTACCCATAATGAGGTAAGCGGCAATTCTAAAGAGGATATTCTCTTCGAGCATAAGTACAACGTATATCTCACCACTAAGTTAGCTCATCTTGTGAACCCCATCATCGACTACATCTGGAACGTGAAAGGCAATCTTATCGACGCGCTCGATAAGATGAAGAAGAACGTTACCGAGGTCACAGGCGAGCTCGAGAAGACCGAGGCGCAGGCGAAGAAGACGAAGAGTGCCTTCGCTCAGCTCGCCGACAAGGGCTTCCAGCTCGATAACCTCGTTAAGGGGGCGCAGCAGCTGACCGATGGGATACAAGGGCTTATCGCCCCAGGCGTTGCGCTCAATACCTCCCTTGTCGACCTCCAAGCCATCACAGGCGTCACGGGCGACAAGCTCCAGCAGATCGAGGGCTATGCCCGAGCAACAGCAAAAGCCTTCGGCATCGATGCGGCAGGAGCGGTAGAGTCGTACAAGCTCATCCTCGGGCAGCTCGCCCCCGAACTCGCCCAAAGCCCCGTAGCCCTAAAAGCGATGGGGGAGCATGTCGCCACCCTCTCCAAGCTCATGGGAGGTGACGCCACCGCCGCAGCTGAGGTGCTTAACACCGCCATGAACCAGTATGGCGTCGACCTCTCTGACCCCACCGCTGCGGCTGAGGAGATGGCACGTATGATGAACGTCATGGCTGCCGCTGGGCAGGAAGGATCTGCCGAACTCCCGCAGATCAAGGAAGCCCTCGAGCAGGCAGGGATGGCAGCCAAGGGCGCAGGCGTGTCCTTCGAGGAGACGAACGCCGCCATCCAGGTCTTGGATAAGGCAGGCAAAAAGGGCAGTGAGGGCGGTATCGCCCTCCGCAACGTCCTAGCTACGCTCGCTCAGGGGCGTTTCCTCCCCAAAGACGCCCGCAAGGAACTGGCACGCGCTGGTATCAGCGTCACCGCCCTAGGCGACAAGTCCAAGAGTCTCAAGGAGCGGCTCGACATGCTCCGCCCCGTGATGGAGGACTCCGCCCTCTTAGCGAAGCTCTTCGGCAAGGAGAACACCAACGCCGCCATGGCTCTTATCGGAGGCGCAGACGAAGTCGCAGACTACACCGATAAGATCCGTGGCACGCAGTCTGCCCACGAGCAGGCGGAGGTCGTGATGACGAGCTTCGTCGAGCGGCAGGCACGCATCCGCCAGCAGTTCGATGACCTCAAGATCTCCCTCCTGAACGCTACGGGTGACCTCGGGATGTGGAGCTCCGTCGTAGGCGAAGCCCTCGTACCTATTGCGCAGATCTTACCCCTCCTCGGCTTCATGGGAACGCTTGGCAAATACGCCTGGCAGTACCTCTCGCTCCTAGCTGGCGTCATCGCCAAGAGTACCGTCTGGCAGGGCTTCCTGAACTTCCTCGCCATCGCCCGAACACGGATGATTGCCTTTGCTGTCAGCTCGTGGATCGGCACAAAGTCCGTCGTCCTCTTTGCCCTCCGTGGTATCTGGGCGGGCATCTCCGCCCTCGGCTACTACCTCATCTCGCTCGTCACAGGCGGGGCGGCACAGATCGGCTTTGCCCTCAATGCGCAGATCGCCTTTGCCTCCTTCAGCGTCGCGGCACAGACCGCTTGCCGTGCCGTCTCTGCCGCTATTATGTCCATCCCGATTATCGGGTGGATAGCCGCTGCCATTGCTGCCCTCGTAGCTTTGGGTGTGTACTTCTGGAACACCTCCGCGAAGTTCCGCGCGGTACTTAAAGGTCTTTGGGCAGCGTGTAAGGCGATCTTTGGCGGTATCTGGGATATGGCAAAGGACGTCTTTACAGGTATTGGAGAGCTTATCCTCGCCGCCTTCAGCTTCGATGGTGACGGCATCAACAAAGCCCTCGACAAGATGACGGGGGCGATGAGTAAGTTCGGTGCAGAGACGGCGAATGCCTTCAAGTCCGCCTACGATGAGGAGATGGCACGCAGTGAAGCCGAAGCGAAAGCCGAAGAGGAGCGGAAGAAGCACGAGCAGCAAGGTGATACGCCCATCGACCTCACCCTCCCCGACCTCACGGAGCTGCTTAATGGTGGTGGAGGCGGTGGCACAACACCCCCCAAGCCCCCAAAGCCTGGCACGCTCGGCGGTGATACGTCGCTTGACACAGGCGGCAAGGGTAAAGGCAGTGGCAATGGCATCCGTAACGTCACGATCCACATCGGCAAGCTCGTTGAGAGCCTCCACATCCATACTTCAAACCTTCAGGGCGACAACTCCGAGGTCAAGGCAGCCGTTACTGAAGTCCTCCTCAGCGCAGTCAACGACGCCAACCTCGCCATACAATAGCTCTTACTCTCCCTATGCAGACGATCATACAGGGCAACGACACGACCCTTACCCTCATCCCCTACCTCCAAGAGCTGCTCCTCCCCGACAGCTCAGGCACAAGCTCCCTAGAGCGGCGCAAGGTGGACTTCGCTCTAGCACGCAACATCGCTGTGCGCCTCATCCCCTACATGCGGTGGGAGGCGGTCACCCCTCTATTCGTTGTCGAGGGGTCAGCAATACACATTGCCTTTACCGCCCCTCTTCAGAAGCCAGGGAAGTGGGATATTGAGCTGACGTGCTACCTACCCACAGGTGGCGACGCAACCACCTACACCCAGCGCACCCTCCGAGTGGAGGCGTGTGAGGTCATCCCCCGATCCCTCCTGCACCGAGTCGCCACCAGCGAAGCATTTACCATCACGGCAGACCTTGCCGTAGCCCTCAAAGGTGAAAAGGGCGACCGAGGCAAGGACGCCTACACCCACTACCTCGAGACGACCGCCGACGACCCTAAGCTCTCTGAAGCCGAGTGGGCAGACAGCTACCTCGCCTTCGCCCACCTCTTAAGACGTATCTAGTTATGCAGACCCCCGAAATCATAGCCCAAGAGTGGGAGCGCATCTACCGCGCCAAGCAAGACCTCCGCACAGCCCTCACCGAGCGTGGCGTCTCCCTCCCCAAAGACGCGCTCCTCGAAGCCTACGCCCCGAAGGTGCGCTCCGAGATCCCGCCCCTTGTCGAGATCTACAAGGAGCAGCAGTTCTTCCAGACCCCGCAGGAGCGACTACCGAAGCTCACGATTGCGGGGAGCTACTCGCCCGTGAAGCTCGCGTGGCTCTTTGGGCGGTGTCCAAACCTCCTTGAAGCCCCCGAGGTCATCGGTATTGAGCGTGCCAGCTCCCTTCATAGCCTCCTCCGTGAGAGCCGTGCCGTCCGTGGCGCGCTTGTCCTCCCTGACCTTCCCGTCTGCCTTCAGATGGATAGCCTCGTCCGAGAGTGCAGCAACATCCAGTCGGTGACGATTGGCGACGCGCCTATTTGCGAAGACGTCAATTACCTAGCTGCCCAGTGCACCCAGCTCCAGTCCCTCACAATCGGCGCGCTCCCCGTCGTGCGGAATATCGAAGCCATCCTCTACCTCTGCCCCGAGATCGAGCGGTTTGAGACGCACTTTGGCGACAAGATCACCTCCGCCGCTTGGGCATTTAACTACTGCACCAAGCTCCGCGAGATTACGGGCGTCATCGACCTCACGAAGGTCACCAACCTCAACAGCTTCATCGCCGAGTGTCCCGCCCTCGAGGAGGTACGGCTCAAAGGCATCCAGGACAACCTCATCCTCCATCAGTCCACGCACCTCTCCCTTGAGAGCGTCCGCTACCTCATCACCGAGGCGCAGCAGGTCACGGGCAAGACCATCTACCTCTCCCGCAAGCTCACCGAGCGTCACCCCTCGGAACTGGTAGAGCTCGGTAAGGCAGCCAACGCCAAGGGCTGGACAATCAGCTATCGATAACAACTTCACCCATCGTCCACCACCTATTATATAATGAGTACTAGTCCATCCATCCGCCTCATTGCCCCCGAGGGCAAGATGTACGTCTGTCGCAAGACCCAGACCATCGGGGCGATCCTCCGCCTCCCCACCGAGCAAGCCGAAGGGCTGGAGCTGCTTGACGAAGAGGACGCCCTCGCCCTTGAGCAGTCCTGGCATCCCGAGTGGTACGAGCCAGCCCCCGAGACAAGCGAGCCGTAGCCCCCGTATTATTCCCTCATACTCCTATCCCTACACTGCTATCCTATGACTACCCGAGAGCGTGAAGAAAAGAAAGAACACGCCCGACTCCTCTACATGCAGGGCGACGACCAGAAGACCATCGCCTCACGCCTCAACGTCTCCGAGGTGACCATCTCCCGCTGGGCGGCTTCAGGCGGCTGGCGTGAACTACGTGCCGCCCAGAACGTCACCCGCCCCCAGCTCATCAATAAGCTCCTCCTCTCCATCGACAAGCTCATCACCAAGGTGCAGCAGAGCGACGAGGTGAGCGACCACGTGAGCCTGATCAAGAGCCTCAAGAGCTTTGCCGACACCATCGATAAGCTCGACAAGCGGGCTAATGTCGTTGACGTCATCGAGGTCTGCACTGCCTTCGGGCGGTGGATGGAGCTACGTATGTCCATCGACCCCGAGGTGACACCCGAGTTCGTCCGTAAGGTCGTCGGCTATCAAGACCTCTACATTCAGTCCATCCTCGGCTCACAAGCCCAGTAATTCAGTCCTCCAACAGCTATGCCCCTCAATACGATTGTCCCCATCGCCCTCTCCGCTGGTAAGGTACTCCTCTATCGCTTCCCGAACCAGCCCAAGGGCGGTTTTCCTCAGCACGGCGAAGCAGGCGAGTTTACCCCCTCTGCTGTTGCTTCCCCCATCACCGACCCCGCCTACTGGGAGGGGCGGTACACGCTCTGCCCTCTGCGCCTACGCCTTGATGATGGTGCAACGCTGGAGCTACAAGATGCCGTCGTCGCCATGACCCGCACCAAGCAGATCACCACAACGCAGGTCGTCGGTATGCAGGGAACAGTCAAGGAGTACATCAGCAACGGCGACTACGATATCAACATCGTGGTGGGGCTACAAGGCACAGAGGATGGCAAGCTGGCGGACGTCTACCCCGTGGATGCCCTCCGTGAGCTACGTAAGTACCTCGAGGTCGATAAGCCCCTGCAGGTGCAGAGTGCCTTCTTCGATGTCTTCGACATCAACCGCATCGTCATACGTAGCGTCTCCATCACACAGGACACCGCCAGCAACTACCAAGAGCTGGAGATCTCCGCCCTCTCCGACAACGAGTACAACGTCGTCAGCACCGATTACTAACATCTATTGTCTGCCATGTACCGACTAACTGCCCGCGTGGAAATCGAGAGCGATCGCAAGTGGGTGATCGATAAGATTACCGCCTGCGAGATTGAGCGATCGACCGAAGAGCTGACCGACACCTGCAAGCTCACCCTCCCTAAGCGCATGCTCTGGGATCACAAGGAGGGCATCCCCCTCCGCCGTGGCGACAAGGTGCGCGTCTCCCTCGGCTATGACGGCAACCTACAGCTTGCCTTCGTGGGCTATATCCGCGAGATTGGCTTTAAGACGCCCGTTGTCCTCGAGTGCGAAGACGAGATGTACAAGCTTAAGACCCAGCCCGCCGTGCCTAAGGCTTACCGCTCGGCTACCATCGAGCAGCTCCTACGCGACCAGGGTATTACCACGCCTATTCGTGTGCTGGGGGAGCAAAGCCTCGGAGCATACCGCGTCAAAGCAGACAACGTCGCGAGCCTCCTAGGTGAACTCAAAGAGCAAGGTATCCGTAGTTTTTTTAGGTATGAGTCGGGCGAGGCAGTGCTGTACGCTGGTGTTGTCTTTGACCACGCAGAAGGATCTGCGAGCCGTCAGGTTATCTCGACGGGTATTAACCTCATCAGCGATAGTCAGCTGAAAGAACAGCACGCCGATACCCTTCGCATTAAGGTTAAGGCAATCTCCATCCAGCCTGAGGGCAGGAAGAAGCAGAAGAAGCTTAAGGTCGAAATTGGCGACAAGGACGGAGAGCTACGCACCCTCCACACCTACAATAAGACTGAAGGCGAGCTACGTAAGTGGGCAGAGCAGGAACTACAGCGGCTCAAGCGCGACGGCTTAACGGGCAGTGTCACCACCTTCGGAGGTCAGCTCATCGACAAACTCGACCACATAGGCATCCGTATCGAAGGTAAGCGCATGGGCGTCTACCAAGCCCAGAAGGTCGTCATCAAGTACGGCGCAGACGGCATCCGCCAAGAGGTCACCCTCGGCTACCGCGTAGCCGAATAACAACGTAGAAGTATATATGCAAATCCCCCCTAAAAGTGGTCTGCAGAAAACCCATATGGGTTTCCGTAAAAAGGTATATGGTTTTTGCAAAAAGGTATATGGGTTTCTACGGCGACCCTTATGCCCCTTTTTTTGACCCCCTAAAGCATCCGATAAACAGGCAAAAAACTATGAGTGAAATAGCCTCCTTAGTCAAACAGCTCGCAGGGCGTGGCGTCTCGACCCTCAAGTTCAGTGAAGTCACCAGCGTCGACCGAGCCACACGCACCATCGACTGCCAGCCCCTCGATGAGTCAGCACCCATCCTCGGCTGCACGCTGCAAGCCGATGGAGAGGGAACGCAAGGGCTTACCCTCTTCCCCAAGGTGGGTAGTCTTGTTATCGTGGGCTTAGTGGACGGTGGTGAAGCAGGCGTCACCCTCCTCTCGGATGAGCTCGACGCCCTCGAGCTGCAAATAGGCGACCAGCGCATCGAGGTCACAAAAGACGGCATTACGCTGAATGAGGGCAAGCTTGGCGGACTCATTAATATTGCTGACCTCACCAGTAAGCTCAACACCCTTGAGCGTGACCTCAACGCCCTCAAGCAAGCCCTCTCCTCTTGGACGCCCGTCCCGCAGGATGGAGGCGTAGCCCTCAAAGCCTCCGTCGCCTCATGGGCTGGGCAACAATTACAGCTCAGTCAGCGCAGAGACTACGAAGACACAAAGGTGAAACACTAGCCACACAAGGTATTATGATAGGTATACAGATTGACCACACCACAGGCGACCTCTACCTCCCCGAGGGACACATGACTCTTGGCGAGGTACGAGAGCAGACTGCCCAATTTCTCCTCGAGGGTGTCCCTGGCTCGTTCGGCGAGTACCCCACGCTGGGGCTTGCTGTGCGTCGCATGCTTGGCGCACCCTACGACCCGATGTTCCCCACCTCCGCCCTCAAGATGATGCAGTACTGCATCATCCCAGCCGAGCGCATCGTCCCCACCACGGAGGGCTACGGCATCATATTCAAGGACTAACATATTCATATTATGGCACGCTCCACACAAGACATCCGCCGCTCCATCAGCGAAGCATTCATCGCTGACCCCACCATACAAGCTGGCTACAAGCTCATCCCTGGCAAGACCTACGAGGAGCAGTTCAGTAAGGTCTCCCTCGAGTCCATCCTCTTCTGGGTCTTTGCCTCCGCCATCCACGCCCTCGAAGAGCTCTTCGACAAGCACCGCGAGGACGTCAAGGAGCTAGTTGCCGAAGCTGAGCCCCACACCCTCCGCTGGTACGCCCGAAAGGCGAAAGCCTACCTTCACGGCTACGCCCTCCTGCCTTACAGCGATAAGTACGACACTTCTGCCCTCTCCCCAGAGCAAATCGAAGAGGCTCGAGTCATCCGCTACGCTGTCGCTTCGGAGTATGGGGCAGTCGTCTACCTTAAGGTGGCAGGAGCGGATGATAAGGGTAAGCCTACCATCCTGCCAAATACGATCCTTGACCCCTTCCGTGCTTATATCCACCAAGTCAAGGACGCAGGGGTATCTATTCGCATTATCTCCGCAGCAGGCGATAAGCTCCGCCTCGCCCTTGAGGTCTACGTACAGCCTACGTTGCTCTCTATCTCGGGTGCGCCCTCCGATGAGCGTCAAGAGGAGATACGCAAGGCGGTCGAGACCAACATCACGACCCTCCCCTTCGATGGCGTATTCCGACCCTCTGACCTTGTGATTGCCCTCTCCAGCATCTCGGGGGTAGAGGCTACCGTGGTCATCTCTGCTACTGCCACACCAGCGGAGACGAATAACTGGCAGCCTATCTCAGGCTACCACCGCCCACGCTCAGGGTACTACAATATCGACTCCCTCACCATCAACTACAAGCCCTATGACACCACAACAAGCCTATAGGATCGACTGGCGTAAGATTGTCTCCGATGCCTTACCCTCTTTCTTGCGTAAGCCTCTTATTATTTCGCTCCTCCTTGCTAGCATCGCACCCCTCATCTGGCTATACCATCGCTTCTTTCAGGCACGCCTGCGTGACTTCTACAAGCTCCAGCACAACGGACAGGTGTGCTCCCTCCTTGGAGTCCTTGAGGAGCAATACCCCTCATCTCTAGGGCTACATTACCGCATCGAGGACGTCAAACGTCGTGGTACGGTCATCTACACCCACAGTGAGAAGCGAACCAACGTCCCCGTAGCCTACCCCGAGGGTAACCGCAAGGTACTCATCACAGGTAGCGAGAACCACGGCACTGACCCCTCCTCCTTTGTGGTCTACGTACCCCAGGATATCTACGACACCAAGCTCTCTGAGGTGCAGTGGCTTGTCGACCAGTATCGACTCCCAACCAAGCACCCCATCTACATCCGATTAAGCAAGCCGTAATCACTATTTAATCACTGATTAACTTATGCATACCGCCAACTACCGCACCGCAACCAATGGTGCTGGAGAGGTCGGGCAATATCCCCTCTCCACCGAGACACTCGACTTCACTCAAGACCAGATCCGTCAGCTCCATGAGCTATCAAGGATCGTGGGATACAATCGCCCCTGGGTGCTCTATTCCCCAAGTATGGAGGATGAGGGGATACTCCTCTATGCTGATGAGCTTATCACCATAGAAGTACTCGAGGATGCCCTCGAAAACGACACAGAGTACAGCATTTGCCTCCGAGAGAAGAAGGTGGATATTCAGACGCCCGATGACGTCTACAAGGCAGCACGCACCTACAAGACTGCCTACGTTGCCCCCAAGGGAACAGCTGGCGCTATTGGGCTTGTGATGTCTCGTGACTCCAATAACATCCACTCCGAGGGCTTCTACACCCTCGCTCAGCTTGCTCACCTGAATACTGCACAAGATACGTGGGAGGTGTCCAACGACACAGGCAAACTAATACTCACAAGCAATGACCTAGACTTTGAATGGCTCGGGCGTAAGATCCTCTTCACGGCTACCCACAACGCCCCTAACGTCCCTATGAGCCTTGATGAGCTAGATAACGCCTACCTCACGACCCGTCTCCTCGATCAGTCTACAAAGAGCTTCCTGCAAGAGCTCGAAACACGCCATGGCGTACGCTACCGCCGTGTATTCAAGCATCCCGACGATCATACCGACCGAGGAGAGGAGAAGTATCCAAATATCAATGCTTATGGTTGGGAGTGTCTTCCAAATCAGGTGATCGGCTCATGTAAGATCGACATCAACCCCTACGTAAGCAAGTCGACGGTCTCCTGGCAAAAGGGTGTTCTTCAGTCCGTAACGCTTACACCTCAAGGTTCTGGTCTGCTCCTCTCAGCAGCACAGCACCCCATGATGGATGTCAACAAGGCACGTATCGAGATCTCCTTCCTCCACCATGGCTATGGGACGCTCCATGCCGCAACGTTCCTACGAGACTTTATGCAGCCCTATGGTCGACACATCTACCTCGGCTTTGATGGCTCTAAGATGACCCGTACAGAGAGCATCATTGTCTCCGTAATCTCCCTATAGACAAGCAGTGGGTGGTAACAGAAAAAGCCCCCACCCACGCTATAAATAGACTCTCACCTCATACTTATAGACGACGCACGCAAGCGTGTGGATGGGGGCGTATGCCTTCTGTCCTCGCTTGCGTGCGTTGCTTTATATAAGTATGGGTGAGAGGCTACAAAGATACAACGTTTACCCCTATACACTTACATCATGCGTACCCCAATCACTTACTACGGAGGCAAGCAGACTATGCTTCAGCACATTCTGCCCCTTATCCCTAAGCACAACATCTACACCGAGGCGTTCTGTGGCGGTGCTGCCGTCTTCTTCGCCAAACAGCCAGCACCCTCCGAGGTCATAAACGACCTCAACAGCCATCTAGTGTGCTTCTACACCATGCTACAAACCGAGTACTCGATACTCAAGGAGCGTATCGATGCCACCTTGCACAGCAGGGAAGCACACGCGCACGCCGCTCATATCCTTGCCTTCCCGCAGTTCTTCACCCAGATGGATCGGGCGTGGGCGGTTTGGGTGCTAAGTAAGATGAGCTTTGCGTCCATGCTCGATGGCACATTTGGCTACGACTTCCAAGGCTCAATGACCAAGCGGCTACGCAACGCCAAGGATAGTTTTACCCAGCACCTCTCCGACCGACTCGACAACGTAACCATAGAGTGTCGTGATGCGCTCGACGTCATCGCACTCTATGATAGCCCTGAGACCTTTCACTTCGTTGACCCGCCTTACGTCGGGAGCGACTGCGGACATTACGAGGGCGTGTTCGGCGAGTTGCACCTGGTGCAACTCCTTGAGCTACTCACGCAGCTCAAGGGAAAGTTCATGCTAACCATGTTCCCTCACGACAAGATAGCCGAGTTTGCCAACAATAATGGCTGGATAACGCACACAATAGAGCGCACTATCTCAGCCAGCAAAGTCAACCGACGAAAGCAAGAAGAGTGGATCGTCTGCAACTACGAAGAGGAAGAAAAGCAACCAACGCTCTTCGAGTGATTGCGAAACATCGCAATCTGTATTATTTCAGGCGGTTTCGTTTTCCTCCTTCAGGCGGTTTCGTTTCCGAAAACCGCAATATTTCGTTTTCCCGATTATACTGGATGCCAGGAAGTTTTTTCAGCACATCCTCGATATAGCGATCCTGTGCCCCAGCGAAGGCCTTCACCCGATAGCGGAGCGTATCACCATGAGAAGTGATGGGCGGAGCTTTGATATGGACTTCTCTTAGTTTAATCTCTTCGCTCTCCAGACGTATGGTAGCCCGCTCTACCGATAGCTCGGGGCTAGCAAGTAATAACTCTCGCTTCTTGTAACCCAACAGAGCGAAGGAAAGAGCATGGTCATGAGGTAGAATGGTGAATGTAACTAGCCCTTCATGGTTGGTTTGAGCAAAGGCTGTTCGTCGGTGCGTACTATCCCATACAGAGCAAATTACATCTGATATTGCCTGCCCCGTCTCTGCACTCACGATGCGAAGGATGAGCTTACGCCCTTCACCTTGAGCCTGCACCTTCTCCCCAAGGATTGAGGCGACGACACACATCCAGAGGATAAAGAGAGAGAAGACCTTCCTCACCATCACCCTACTCCAGTTCGATGGGGTTATAGGGTATATTCTGTTTCTTGGCAGAGCCTGTGTGAGAGATGATTTTATCAGACTTATAGCCATCGGGATGAGAAGTATAGTTCTTCTTTGCCTTCAGAAGTCCAAGTCTCGTTGTGTTGAAAGTATTCTTATTCGGCTTACGATAGATATACTTCCCCTGAACTTTCTCTAACCCTACTAGGCTGTAGGAATGGTCTCTAGCAGTGTCATAAAGGCAGGTAATGAGACCAGGTAAACCTCTGAACTTATATGGTCCATAGGCAAGTGGCACCTCCTCCGTGTACCAGGCAATGTAGTCTCTTCCTCGGAAGTATGTGCTAGCCTTCTTACACGCATACCCTGCCACAATAGTATCTCCCTCGAGGAGCTTCCACTCCATCTTAGGGATAGGCTCTTTGTAGCAATAATGCTCAACAAAGATTCGATCATAGAACTCAAGGGTATCCGTCACATTGTTCAGCAATATCCAACCTGGCACTCTCACTGAATAGGACGCATTAGAGTAGGCTGTATAGAAGTCTACAAGCCTTTTACCAGCACGAATAGAAGCATCCCATATGGAGTCAGCCTGGAGGTTGCCAAGATTGGCAAAAGCATGCCACTGAGAGCCAACCTGCAAGACCTGTATCCACTTTGCCTCAGGTTGCCGCACCGATGGTATAGGGTGATAGACTTTCTCATAGTATATCTGGTACTGAGCATAATCTAGGATAACCTTTTTCACCGTATCGGGCTTTGCTATGGACTCCATTTGCTCAAGGGTCTCACGAATATTTGGATGAATACCTCCATTTTGTGCATTCATCGGTGGAGCAACAGCACAGAAGAGGAGGATTATTGTTGCCCGTAATTTAAGAGCCATAGGTTTGTACATAATGGACAGCTTAACGATGAGGGAAAAGACAGAGCTGATGGGAAACTACTTTTCTTGCATTCTTAATCATTAGGGAAGGGCTTATTCACTTCCTAACAGCAAACGTACAAAGAGTTTTCAGCAAAAGCAAACCCTGTAGTCTGATAGGGATTTTACATATTTCATCCATAAGTATACGAGTGTAGCACCCCCAGTCTTAGGGGGCTTATAACCTTAGTTTTAGCTACATTTGTGGAGAGGCTCTATCGTAGATGCCCTTCAAAACTAACGGAAGATGATTGCTTATATAAAAGGAATATTTACCGAACTTACCCCCACCGCCGTCATCATTGAATGCTCGGGTGTGGGCTACCACGTCTCTATATCCCTCTCTACCTACACTGCCCTATCCTCACAGAAGGAGGGCAAGGTACTCATCACCGAGATCATCCGAGAGGATGCCCACCTACTCTTCGGGTTCGCTACGCAGGATGAGCAGGAGCTCTTCCGGCACTTGATGAGTGTCTCGGGTGTAGGGCCCAATACAGCCCGCATTATCTTGAGCTCATATCCCCCGTATGAGCTTAACAGCATCATTACCCTCGGACAAATAGAGCCACTCAAGGCGATCAAGGGTATCGGGCTGAAAACAGCCCAGCGTATCCTCGTCGACCTACGGGGCAAACTTCCTCCAATGGAGCAGGTTGAGCAGAGCGAAGGCACCAAGGCCAAGCCCTCAAAGGCACACCCTGTACAGTCCTTGGACACTACTACCCCTCAGGAGGCCATCAGTGCGCTGAAGATGCTCGGCTATCCCGAGGCTGCGGCACAGAAGGTCGTCCGTCAGCTCATCGCCACCACCCCAACAATCCGTGTCGAAGAGCTCATCAAGCAGAGCCTGAAGCTCCTCTAGCGTGTCTCGAGGGAAGGCACTACACACCTTATTTTGCCTTGGGTACAGCCTCACGCTTTGCACCCTCAGTTTTGTCACGCCCCTATGGGCACAAACCCAGAGAAGTGTACCAAGCCATAACGCTCGCCCCTCTCCTGTATCTCCAGTCAAGGAGAAAGGGGATAGTACCCTCTTCCTCCCCCAGACAGCCGAAGACCTTAGCCCACAAGCACGACCAACCCTCTCCCTTCGCCCTCCCCAAAACGTAGAGGCTCGTTTCGTCTACGATCCCCGTACCAACCTCTACCTGCTCACCACATACCTCGGAGGCAAGCCACTCACTACTCCCATTGCCTATACTCGTGAGGAGTACATGCGCTATCGGGGGATGCGTGATGTTGCTCGCTACTGGGATGAACTGTACCAGCAGGGGAAGCTCCAGCAAGGGAAGGCACGGGGACGTAATCCCTTTGACCTTCAGTTCGACCTCTCGGCCAGCGAGCGTCTCTTCGGCAAGGGAGGCCTACGTCTACAGCTACAGGGTTCAGCAGAGCTCTCTGCAGGACTAAAGACCACACGCACCGACGATCCTTCGCTCAGCGCACAGGCCAGACGCCACACCTTCTTCGACTTCAACGAGAAAATCCAAGCCTCAGCACAAGCGACACTAGGGACGAAGCTGAGCTTTGGGATGAATTACAACACAGGGGCAACCTTCGAGACCGATGCCAAGCGACTCAAGCTCACCTTTGAGGGCGAAGAGGACGAAATCATCCGTCTCATCGAGGTGGGGAATGTCTCTATGACTCCTCGCAACTCGCTGGTGTATGGGGGTGGGACGCTCTTCGGGCTTCATTCCAAGCTCCAGGTGGGGAAGTTCCAAATGGATCTCCTCGTCAGTCAGCAGCGTAGCCAGAGCAGACGTATCTCCAGCCGAGGTGGCACACATACGGAGTCTTTCGAGCTGTCGGCAGCGGACTACGATGCCTCTCGGCACTTCTTCCTCGCCGAATACTTCCGCTCGCACTACGATGAAGCGATGAGGACGCTCCCCTATGTCCACTCCTCGGTACAGATCACACGTGTCGAGGTATGGGTAACCAATCGTCGAGGGCGGTTTGATGATGCACGCAACGTGCTTGCCTTTGCTGATCTTGGGGAGCCACAGCGGGTACATAGCCCCCACATTACCCTGAGCTCACCCCGCCTCCCTGTCCCCACTAACACTGCCAATAACCTCTATCAAACCCTCACTCTTCGCCCTGAACTCAGGCAAATAGATGCCATTACCTCCCAGCTCGCCTCCAGCTTCACGCCAGCCTCTGATTACGAGAAGGTCGAGAGCGCACGCCGTCTAGAGCCAAACGAATATACCCTGCATCCTACACTAGGCTATATCAGCCTCTCTTCCCCACTTGCCCCCGATGAGGTGCTGGCGATAGCCTACGAGTTTACCTACGCTGGGCAGGTCTATCGTGTGGGAGAATTCTCAGCTGATCGCCCAGGGCAATCGACTGAAACACTCTTCGTTAAGCTCCTGAAAGGTACCAACCTTACCCCCACAGCCCCTTACTGGGAGCTGATGATGCGTAACGTCTATAGGCTCGGCACGGGTGTAAGAGACGTGAAGCAACAGGGCTTCCGTCTCGATGTCTACTATCGAGACGATGCTGCGGGTATGGCTCTACCCTACCTCCCTGAGGGGCCACTGAAGGGTAAGCGTTTACTCTCTGTCCTTGGGCTTGATCGTCTAGACAGCCATCAGGAGGCACGTGTAGATGGTCGCTTTGACTTCGTGGAGGGCTATACAATCCGCTCTCGGGACGGGCTGATCTTCTTCCCCACAGTAGAGCCATTCGGCAAGACGCTCACCGATGCCCTAGGGGCTGGGAGCTGGTCCGACAAGTACGCCTACACCGAGCTCTACACCAAGCCTCTGGAGGTAGCGAGGCAAAGTGCCGAGAGGAATAAGTATAACCTCCGAGGAGTTTACGAGGGAACCTCTGACGGGGTTATCTCGTTAAGTACGACGAACGTTGCAGAGGGCTCTGTACGGGTGATGGCTGGGGGGCGACTCCTCAAGGAGGGGGAAGACTACAGCGTGGACTACGCACAGGGAGAGGTAAGGATACTCAACAAACAGCTCCTCGACTCCAAAACCCCTATTGACGTTTCCCTGCAGGGAGGTGACGGGCTGGGACAGCAGAGGAAGACCGTACTTGGCGTGGATATGAGCTATGAGTTCTCGAAGGACTTCCGTGTCGGAGCCACCCTCATGCATCTCTCCGAGCTACCGCTCTCCTCGAAGGTACAGCTCGGGCAGGAAAGCCTAAAGAACACCATGTGGGGGGCGAACTTCAGTTACCAAACCCAATCCCCGTGGCTAACGAAGATGCTCAATAAGCTCCCACTACTTGACCTGACCGCTCCCTCCAGCTTCAGTATCTCAGGAGAGTTTGCACATCTCATCCCTGGTCACCACGAGAATAGGTACACTAAGGGGTATAGCTCGCTGGATGACTTCGAGGCCTCTCGGAGCAGTATCGACCTGATGAATCCCCACGCTTGGCACCTCTCCTCTACCCCCGTCTCTCAGATTCCTCAGGGACTTACCCCTCAGGACTACCTCCGCTATGGTGAGCGTAGGGCCCAGCTGGCATGGTTTGCCATCGATCCTCTTTTCACCCGAGAGCGCAATAGCCTTACCCCCACCTACATCAGGAATAACCCCGACTATGTCAGCAACCACTTCGTTAGGGAAATCCCGACGAGGGAGCTCTTCCCCTTCAAGGATCAAAACCTCAGCCAGCCCAGCTACCTCTCGACGCTCTCTCTGAGCTACTACCCCGAGGAGCGCGGCCCGTACAACCTCAACGCCTCTGCCCTCACGCCCTCTGGACGCCTTGATATGCCCGAGAAGAGCTGGGCAGGCATCATGCGTAAGATCGATCAGGCGGACTTCGAGGCAGCGAACATTGAGTACCTGGAGTTTTGGCTTATGGATCCCTTCGTACACAACCCTACGGCACAGGGTGGGGAGCTGTACCTCAACCTCGGAGACATCTCGGAGGATATACTCAAAGATGGACGGAAGTTCTTCGAGAATGGACTCCCCCTTACCCCTACTCCCTCTGCTACAGAGGACGGTGTATGGGGGAAAGTACCTACTCGGCAAAGCGTGGGCTATGCCTTCGATAACGCTGCTGGGGCAAGGGCGAAGCAAGATGTGGGGCTTAATGGACTCTCCACCGAGGAAGAGCGGACCTACCCAGCCTACGCAAGCTACCTAGCAGCTCTCCGCTCTCGCCTCAATCCCTCGGTACTGAGCAACTGGCAGTCTGATCCCTTTAGCCCACTCAATGACCCAGCTGGGGACAACTTCCATCATTATCGTGGCTCGGACTACGACGCAGCACGCCTCCCCATCCTAGAGCGGTACAAGCGATACAACGGCACGGAGGGCAATTCACAAGCCTCCTCTCGAGATGACGGATATAGTGAGGCTAGTACTGTCGCTCCCGACGTAGAGGATATCAACGAAGACTATAGCCTAAACGAACAAGATCGTTACTTCGAGTATCGCCTGCCTCTCAGACCTGGGGACCTTCGTGCAGGGCGTGGGTTTATTGTCGGGGAGCGTACGGCAGAGGTGACATTTCGTAATGGACAGCAGCTCCCCGTACGTTGGTATCAGTTCAAGGTCCCCCTTCGCTCCTTTACCTCTCGTGTCGGCAGGGTGAGTGACTTTAGGAGTATCCGCTTCATGCGTCTCTACCTCACAGGCTTCACCGAGGAGACCCAGCTACGCTTTGGAGCACTACGCCTAGTGCGAGGAGACTGGCGCACCTATGAGGGAGCACTCGATGAGCACACCACCCCTTCACCCACCACAGAGCTCTCTGTGACATCGGTCAATATCGAGGAGCATGGGGATAGGTCTCCCATCAATTACGTCCTACCCCCAGGTGTATCTCGCACGCTAGATGCTGGGGCAAGCCAAAGCCTCCAGCAGAACGAGCAAGCGCTTTCCCTCCAATTCAAGACCCTTGCTCCTCAGGATGCTCGTGCTGTCTACCGCAACACCCACTATGACCTGCGCCGCTATCGACGCCTCCAGCTCTTCGCCCATGCCGAGGAGCTGGTAGATGGTGGCACCCACACTCAGGACGGCGACCTCATCCTCTTCCTTCGTCTGGGGTCAGACTACCGCAACAACTACTATGAGTATGCCCTACCCCTTCGTATCACCCCTCCAGGTGTTTACAGCTCAGACAACCCCAATGATCGGGAGCGAGTCTGGCCAAAAGAGAACCTAATTGACCTCGCCCTCGATGCCCTTGTTTCCCTCAAACGAGTGCGTAACGCTTCTCTAGATAATGGCTCTGGAGCCTCGCTCTACCAGCTCTTTACTCGCCCCAGCAGCGAGCATCCTGAGCACACATTAGGAGTGCTGGGGAACCCCTCACTCTCAAACATCCGTACCCTGCTCATCGGCGTACGCAATGCATCGGGAGTCGTGAAGAGTGCCGAAGTATGGGTCAACGAACTTCGTGTCGGGGATTACCATGAGGAGGGAGGATGGGCAGCAAACACCCAGATGGCTCTCCAGCTCTCTGACCTAGGCACAGCGAGCCTAAAGGCTCAGTATATCTCCTCTGGCTTTGGTGCCATTGACCAGCCTCTAGGGGCACGTGCTCTAGATAGCCGTCAGAACGTTAGCCTCTCCTCCAGCATCGAGCTAGGTCGCTTCTTCCCCAAGAAGGCACAGGTCTCTCTCCCCCTCTACTATTCACTCACCGACGAACTCATCACCCCCGAATACAATCCCTCGGATGAAGATGTCCGTCTAAAAGATGCCCTCGCCTCTGCCCCCAGCGATGCAGCACGAGAGGCTCTAAAGGATCGTGCCATCACACATCGTCGTACCCAAGGCTTCTCCCTCTCGGGTGTCTCCGTAGGGATACGCTCGAGAGAGACGATGCCCTATGACCCTGCCAATCTCTCTGTTTCCTTTGGGCACAACACCTCCGAGGAGCAAACACCTGAGATCGAGTACAACCGCCATCTCGACTGGCAAGCATCGCTTAGCTACGATTACACACCGAGCTTTCGCCCCCTGCGTCCCTTCCAAAAGATACGGGGGAAAAGCCCTTGGGCTGACTTCCTACGTGACTACGCCCTTACTCCATGGCCCTCTCGTCTCTCACTCCAGACCACAATGCTTCGTCGCTATGACGAGGAGCAGTTACGTCCCATCGGTAATCAAAATCTCGCCGAGCGTCTACCAGCCTCATTCGCTCAGCAGTTCCTCTGGAACAGGAAACTTGACCTCTCTTGGAGCCCAATTACTAGCCTCAGTTTCACCTTCTCTAGTGGTACAGATGCACGGATCGAGGAGCCCCACCAGCAGGTAAATCGACGTCTCAACCCCGATGGCTGGCGTGCCTGGCGAGAGAGCGTCCATGAGAGCATACGGGAGGGTGGTACCCCCATGCACTACGGGCAGAATGCCACCCTCACTTGGCAGCTCCCCACCTCCCGCCTTGCACCGCTGAACTTCCTCTCCTCCCAGCTCTCGCACACCAGCAGCTACACGTGGGACCGAGGGGCTGTACTGCCTGACCCCAATCTACGTGTAGGCAATACGCTGATGAGCCAAGGTAGCCTAGAGCTATCTACTCAGTTACTTCTCCGTCAGCTCTACCGCAAAGTACCCTACCTCACAAGGCTCGAAGAGAAGTTCGTACGAGGGCAAAGGGATACACGGGGGAGAGCAAAGGGACAGCAAAGAGGTGAAGGAGATAGCTTCCTTACTCAACTGGCTGAACGCCTCATCTACACGCTCACCTCGGTGAAGGATCTCTCATTCGTCTACCGAAGTACGACGCAGACGCTTATCCCAGGCTTCCTCCCTAACGTTGGTGCTGTGGGTGGGCAAGGTCGCTCACACGGCCTTCTATCCCCGGGCTTAGGCTTCACCTTCGGGCTTACTGACGCAGACTTTATCGATGTCCTTGCCCAGAGGGGTGATCTGCTCCTAGCCACAGAGCGTGCTACCCCTGCCACCTTCTCTCGGACAACGAGCTACGACCTTCGGGCAACTCTCCAGCCTCTACCTGACCTCACCCTTACCCTTATAGGTAACCATACCCGCACCGATCGCACCGAGGTGCAGTATATGTACTCGGGTCGTCCCCGCCTGTATGGAGGAGACTTCACGATGACTACCATCGGGCTACGTGGATTCTTCTCTAGCTCAGATGCGACTTCGGGCTATGCCTCTGAGACCTTCGCACGCTTCCTCGCAAATCGCAGAGACATTGCCCAGAGACAGAAACGCACAGCCCTCCATGGACAGCAAGGGGCAACCCTCGAAGAGAATGCCCCTGCTGTACTGATCCCAGCCTTCCGTGCTGCCTACTCTCAGGCTGGTGGTGCTACGGGTGTTAGCCTTAGGGCTCTACCTTCGCTAGCAGGGATGCTCCCCAACTGGAGCATAAACTACACTGGCCTCTCCCGAATACCTTTTCTCAAGAAGTACTTCCGCAGTATTACCCTCAGACACGCATACCGAGGCACATATACCGTTGGAGGCTTCTCGTCACTCGCTGGCTGGCAGGGTACGGATACCGATGCTCTGGGTCTCCTCACTACACCTGCCTCCGATGGCTCTGGGACACCTACGACCAAGCTTAGCTATGCCTTCGACATCGGATCGGTTGCCCTGCAGGAGAGCTTCTTCCCTCTCATCGGGCTTGACTTCAATTGGGCAAACGGACTCGGTGTGTCAGCTGCATGGAGGCGTAGCCGTGGTCTCGTGCTGAACCTCTCCGCCTTCAGCATCATTGAAACGAGCTCAAGCGAACTGACCTTTGGGGTTAACTACAAGGTCGCAGACATCAGGAGGCTTTTTCACCCTGCACCTCTGAAGCAACGGACAAGGCGAAAGAAAGCTGAAACAACCACACCACCCAAGAGCCTCATACTACGTAGCGAATATAGCTTCCGCCGCTCCCAGAGCCTCATTCGGCGTATTCAGGAAGACTTTGCTCAAGCCACCTCAGGACTCGCAGACACTCGCCTCAGCCTCAGCGTGGAGTACGAACTCAGTCGACTACTCGCTCTCAAGGCCTACTACGAGTGGACGCGCAATGTACCCCTAGTCAGCACACGCTCGTTCCCTCTCTCGACGACAAGCTATGGCCTCTCCCTGCGCTTCACGCTAGCAAACTAGTGTATTCCCCATACATTCCTCCCCAACACAGCAATCCCCATACCCTGAGAGACGGGGTATGGGGATTGTTGTATTGGGGGAGAAGGGAGATTACTCAGCCAGACGTGTCCACTTCGTTGTACGACCAAAGAGCGAGGCACCAATGAAGCCACGGACCTTGAGGTCTCCATTGTCTAAACGAGTAGCCTTACAGCTATAAGTCTTTCCCGACTCAGGATCATAGATCTTTGCGCCCTTATAATCACTACCCTCATCGTGAACAAGGTCACGCAAGATAATCTTCCCCGTTAGCTTCTTTTGCTGCTCTGCCTTATCGGGATTCTTACTATCCAGCACATCACCACGGCGTGTCCAGATAAGCGTACCATAATACTTCCCTCCCTGCTTGGAGATAGTAACCTTAGCCTTATTCCCCTCGGTCATATAGGTGCCGACAATGCGGTCAGCTGTACTCTGAGCAGAGAGACGAAGGGAGAAAATAAGGGAAAAGAGAAGAGAAAAGAGCATGAGGCTCCAGCGGTTTGTTTTCATTCTGCTATACGATTAAATGGATTGGGGAGTGAGGCCTAGTTTCTCAGCCTCACATAGCATGAAGGCATAGGCGGGCTCATACTCGTTGGGGATGGTACCATCAAGGATAGCATCCTTAATGGTATCCTTAATCAGCCCCACCTCACGGCAAGGCGAGAGAGCAAAGGTCTGCATGATGAGCTCCCCAGAGATAGGAGGCTGGAAGTTGCGGATACGGTCCTTCTCCTCGATGTCGGTGAGCTTCTGCCGTACGAGGCTATAGTTATCGAGGTACTTACGCACCTTCTGCGGGTTCTTGCTAGTGATGTCGGCCTCTACGAGGAGCATGAGGTCATCGATGTCATCACCTGCCTCGAAGAGCAGACGGCGCACAGCCGAGTCCGTCACTCCCTCGTCCACAAGCGTAGCTGGGCGCATGTGCAGATCGACGAGCTTCTCCACGTAGTGCATCTTGTGGTCTAGGGGCAGCCGCAGACGACGGAAGATACGTGAGACCATCTTCATCCCCACGTAGTTGTGGTTATGGAATGTCCAGCCTAGGCGATGGTCAAACCGCTTCGTCCGAGGCTTACCGATGTCATGCAGTAGAGCAGCCCATAGGAGCCAGAGGTCCTCCTCACGGCGAGGTCGGGAGGCAAGCGCCTTGGCCAGATTGTCTACGACCTTGTAGGTATGGGTGAGGTTGTCCTTGTGTCCGATGCCCTCACGGGTCTCTGCTCCCTTCAGCTCGAGGAGCTCAGGGAAGAGAATCTCCATCAGTCCAGTCTGCTCGAAGAGCTCCAGCCCGACAGAGGGGCGAGGGGATAGCAGGATCTTGTTGAACTCCGTAGAGATGCGCTCTGCCGAGACGATGCTGATGCGCTCCCTATTGCGTCCAATGGCAGCGAAGGTGTCAGGATCAATGAAGAAGCCCAGCTGAGAGGCGAAGCGTATGGCTCGCATCATGCGCAGAGGGTCGTCACTGAAGGTCACATCAGGATCGAGGGGGGTACGCAGGGTTAAGTTGTCCATATCATCCAGCCCGTCGAAGGGATCGACGAGCTCGCCGAAGCGGTCAGCGTTCAGGCAAAGGGCTAGAGCGTTGATGGTGAAGTCTCGCCGCTCCTGATCCTCCTGCAGCGTGCCATCCTCCACGAAGGGCTTACGGCTATCGGGGGTATAGCTCTCTCGGCGGGCACCGACGAACTCCAGCTCTATATCGCCCTTCTTGACCTGTGCAGTGCCAAAGCGGGCGAAGACCGAGAGCTTCGCACCTCGTCCGAGTCGCTCAGCCACAGCCTTCGCTAGGTCTATCCCTCTACCTACGGAGACGATGTCGATATCCTTGGAGGGGCGATAGAGGAAGAGGTCACGCACGTAGCCCCCGACCACGTAGGCCTCTACACCGAGGCTGTCAGCAGCCTCTCCAATGAGATGAAAGAGGGGGGTATCTATCTTATCGTAGATCAGATCTTCGTCTGGCATAATAAAGAAAGGGAGGATGGGCGCTATCGACCTGCAAGTACAAGCAGGACACTAACATCATGGGGTGATATACCAGGGATACGTGAAGCTTGACCAATGGTCTTAGGACGGATACGCTCTAGCTTCTGTCGAGCCTCGGTACTCAGAGCTTGGATACTGCTATAGTTGATGGCCTCGGGGATGAAGACATACTCGAGACGCTCGAGTTTCTCGGCCTGCTGTCGCTCACGCTCTATATAGCCACGATACTTGATGAGGATCTCGGCACACTCGACGATCTCCTCACGCCGTCTAGGGATACGCTCTATGGCTCGAGCCAGAGCGGGGACGAACTGGGCGAGCTGAGCAAGGCTTAGCTGGGGACGCAGGACGAGGTCTACGAGCTTGCACCCCTGACGGAGGGGGACTAGCCCCTCCTGTTCTAGGCTGGGGTTGATCTTGTCGGGGCGGATCGAGTAGCCCTCTATGAATTGTATGAGGCGGTCTCGCTCCTCTATCTTCTCCGCCAGTAGCTCTGCCCTCGCCTGGGTGGCGAGACCGAGCTCGATCGCCCGAGGGGTCAGGCGCATATCGGCATCATCCTGTCTCAGCAGGATGCGGTACTCGGCTCGTGAGGTGAACATACGGTAGGGCTCATCCACCCCCTTGGTCACGAGGTCGTCAATGAGCACACCGATATAGGCCTCGGAGCGACTGAGCGTGAAGGGTGGGAGGTCATGCACCGACTGATGGGCATTGATCCCAGCGATGAGCCCTTGGCCTGCAGCCTCCTCATAGCCGGTCGTCCCATTCACCTGTCCTGCCAGGAAGAGCCCCGACACCACCCTACTCTCCAGCGTATGGTGGAGCTGTGTGGGGTCAAAGAAGTCGTACTCGATGGCATAGCCTGGCCGATATAGACGGACGTCCCGAAGGGCGGGTATCTGACGAAGAGCCTCCAGCTGCACCTCTAGGGGCAGGGAGGAGGAGAAGCCATTGATATAATATTCGTTGGTACGCTCCCCCTCGGGCTCTAGGAAGAGCTGGTGCTGTGTCTTCTCGGCGAAGGTCACGATCTTCGTCTCTATGCTCGGGCAGTAGCGAGGGCCTATGCTCTGTATCTGTCCGTTGTAGAGGGGGGAGCGATCGAGCGCTGCACGTAGTACCTCGTGGCAGGCTTCGTTGGTATAGAGCGTATAGCAGGGGAGCTGCTTGAGGGGCGAGCGAGCGGGAGTGTCCATGAAGGAGAACTTATGATAGTCCTCCTCACCCTCCTGCACTCCGATCTCCCCCCGCTGGATGCATGCCTCTAGGTCTATGCTACGTATATCCACTCGGGGGGGAGTACCCGTCTTCATGCGGTCGGTGCGGATGCCTGCGGCACGTAGCTCCTCGGTCAGCCCATAGGTAGCGGGCTCGGAGACTCGGCCACCACTCATCTGATGCTCCCCGAAGTGCATGACCCCCGAGAGGAAGGTACCCGCCGTGAGGATCACGGCACGTGCCCCGAAGTGTACACCCAGTGCCGTCTCCACACCCTGCACCCTACCCTCCTGGATCTCCAGATGGGTCACCGTATCCTGCCATAGATCTAGGTTCGGCTCGGCGTCCAGCTCCTCTCGCCAAGCCTCCATGAAGCGCTGGCGGTCACTCTGTGCTCGGGGACTCCACATAGCGGGACCCTTACTGCGGTTGAGCATGCGGAACTGGATCGCTGTCCGATCCGTGATGAGCCCCATACGTCCCCCGAGTGCGTCTATCTCACGCACGATCTGCCCCTTGGCGATACCGCCCACAGCGGGGTTGCAACTCATCTGCCCGATCTTGTTCATATCGGGTGTGATGAGTAGCGTATGCGAGCCTAGGCGAGCAGCTGCGACGGCGGCCTCACAGCCTGCGTGCCCTGCACCTATGACGATGATGTCGTAGCTGTGCATGTAGGGGGGACTAGACGTTGAAGCGGAAGTGCATGATGTCGCCATCCTGGACGACATACTCCTTACCCTCGACAGCCATTTTCCCGGCCTCCTTGACGGCTGCTTCACTGCCGTAGTGGACGAAGTCCTCAAACTTGATCACCTCGGCACGGATGAAGCCCTTCTCGAAGTCCGTGTGAATAGCGGCTGCCGCACGGGGTGCCTTGCTCCCCTTAGTATACGTCCAGGCACGTACCTCCTGTACGCCTGCGGTGAAGTAGGTCTCTAGGTTCAGCAGGGCATAGGCAGCCTTAATGAGACGTACTACACCTGACTCCTCCAGCCCGATCTCCCCGAGGAACATCTGACGCTCCTCATAGGTCTCGAGCTCTGCGATCTCACTCTCGATCTTCGCCGCTACGACGAGTAGGTCTGCACCCTCGTCCTGGATAGCGGCACACACCTGCTCTACGTACTGATTGCCACTGAGTGCGGAGGCCTCATCGACGTTGCAGACATAGAGGACGGGCTTGCTGGTCAGCAGATAGAGCTCACGGGCGACCTTCTCTTCGTCCTTCGTCTCGAAGGTCACGGTGCGGGCATTACGTCCCTGCACAAGCGCCTCCTTGTAGCGGCTCAGCACCTCGTAGGCGAGCTTGGCAGCCTTGTCACCACCCGTCTGAGCCTGCTTGTAGACCTTCTGTAGGCGAGCCTCTACGGTCTCCAGATCCTTGAGCTGTAGCTCGGTGTCGATGACCTCCTTGTCACGTACAGGATCGACACTCCCATCGACGTGGGTGATATTGTCATCGTCGAAGCAACGCAGGACGTGTAGGATAGCATCGGTCTCACGGATATTGGCGAGGAACTTATTCCCAAGCCCTTCGCCCTTGCTTGCGCCCTTGACAAGCCCTGCGATGTCTACGATCTCGACGGTCGTGGGGACGATCCGCTGGGGGTGGACGATCTCGGCGAGCTTATTCAGACGTTCATCGGGTACTGTGATTACCCCGACATTGGGCTCGATGGTGCAGAAGGGGAAGTTAGCGGACTGTGCCTTGGCGTTGGATAGGCAATTAAATAGGGTAGACTTACCCACGTTGGGTAGGCCTACGATACCGCACTGGAGGGACATAATGCTGCTGAATTTATATACTTAATTATGAGGTGCAAAGATAGTGAAAATGCGACGAAGCCCGTGATTACACGTGGCTGGAGAAGGATTCTTCTCAATGAGGCTAGAGCCAGCGAGGTCGATACCTCTGAGAGCATCGACCTCGCTAAGTTCCCAAGGGAATAATTCGTAAAGAGAGGGATGCCCCTACTGCATGACCTTGCGATCGGTAAAGATATAGAGACGATCCCCAGGGCGTACTTTCTCGGGTACGGCTATGGAGCAGACCTGTCCCTTCGTAGCTCGATCAACCGACTGCATATCCACACGAAGCTCCTCGACGACAAAACGCACAAGCCCTGTCGTCTGACCTGTAATCAGGATTTCATCACCGACCTTGATTTCACCACTCTCTACAGCAAATTCACCCACACCAATCTTGGAGAAGTACTTGTTCGTCTTGGCGACATAGACCTTCTGTTTCGTTGCCGAAGAGCCATAGCTTGATGTCCATTCTCCGAGCCTCTGCCCAAGGTAATAGCCATCCCAAAAGCCACGATTGAATACCTCACCGAGGTGCTTATCCCATTTCTCAACGTTAGCCTCGGAGAATGTCCCTGCCAGATAGCTATCTACAGCCTCACGGTAGGCACGCACGACGGCATCAACATATTCGGGACCACGTGCACGGCCCTCGATCTTCAGCACGCGCACACCCGAGTCGAGCATCTTATTGAGGAAGTGAATCGTCTTCAGATCCTTAGGTGACATAATGTACTCGTTATCCACCGCTAGCTCGATACCAGTCTCCTTATCCCGTACCTCATAGGAGCGACGGCACACCTGTGAGCAAGAGCCACGATTGGCACTCTTGCCGTGCTCATGCAGGCTTAGGTAACACTTGCCCGAGACAGCCATGCAGAGTGCGCCATGGGCAAACATCTCAATGCGTATCGGCTGACCACTGGGGCCGAGGATAGGCTCCTCAATGATGGCTCGATGGATAGCTGCCACCTGATCCATATTTAGCTCACGTGCAAGCACGACAACATCTGCAAACTGAGCGTAGAAGCGTAGAGCCTCGACATTCGTGATATTGAGCTGGGTAGAGAGATGCACCTCCACACCAATGCTACGAGCATAGAGCATCGGTGCAACATCAGCTGCGATGATGGAGGAGACCTGAGCATCCTTAGCCGCATCGATGATACGGCGCATCAGCTCTAGATCCTCGTCGTAAATAATCGTATTGACTGTGAGGTAGCTCTTCACGCCATGCTCACGACAAATAGAGGCGATGCGGTAAAGATCCTCGGTAGTGAAGTTATTGGCACTTTTCGAGCGCATGTTCAGCCCTTCGATGCCGAAATATACGGAGTCAGCACCTGCGTTGATAGCCGCCATGAGCGACTCATACGACCCAACGGGTGCCATGATTTCATATTCGTTCCTATTCATTAGTGATAAAACAATCTTTTAGCCCACAAAGGTAGTGCAAAAAGCCCCAACAGAGGGAGGCGACGATATAATAGGACATACACCTCTCGCTACCATAAGGGTAAGGGACAAGCAAATAGTGAAGAAGGAGGAGCTGACAAGTTACCATAAGTCGCCATGACGAGTTATGGTAACTCTCCGTGACGACTTACCATAACTTTTTAAAACGAGTTACCATAACTCGTTGCCACGACTTACCACAACTCGTTAGCCCATTTTTCAGAGAACATACAAAACACTAACCATCAGCACATTACAACGACACACAAATATACCCTCCTACAAAATCACCGCCCCAGAATTCACGTAGCGCATGGGAGCTAATCAGTGGGATATAAACACCGAGCGCACACCCTTCAGCAGAAAGGTGTGCGCTCAGTAGCGATTATTCGATGTCGAGGACTAGGCTTTACTTCGTTGGGATGAAGTACCAGCCAGCAGGGAAGGAGTTCGTATTGTTCTTCTTGACGAGGACGTTGCCCTGTGGGTCGAGGACAAAGGTCATATTGGTCTTATAGTCCATCCCGAAGCCCTTAATCCCTGCGTAATAGATGTAGCCCGTCTTGGGATCCACGCCGAGGCTGTTGTAATATGTCTTCATCTCTGAGGCATAGTTGCTCTCCTGGAGATTGACAAAGAGCGTATTCGTCTTAGCTGTGAAGTCATACTTTTGGATGGAGACAGGCTTCCCCCAAGCAGCGACGGCAAAATAAAGGCTGTTGCCATAAGGTTGGATAACGGATGCCGTGGTGTAGTTATGCAATGAGGGAGTTATAGTTTGCTTATCTAGGATCTTGAAGTCCACAGGGTCTGCACTTACCTTGAGGATCTGATTGTTGTTTCCATCTTTAGAGATAGATACCCAGAGGTTCCCATCATCAGCAAGAGCAAGACCTGTGGCCTTTTCATCTAGGGCTAGCGTCTGGACAACCTGCCCCCCTTGTATCATCAGGAGCTTCTTGTCAGAGGTTGAGACAAAGACACGTTGCCCAATAGTGGCCATGCGGAGTTTCTGAGCCTTCTCTGTCCCTGCTATGATCTTGAAGCCACCATCCTCAGTACCAAGGTAAACACCATCTCCGGCACGAAGGTAGATACGGCTATCTATGACAGCGATGTGTGTAGGATCCTTTGCTTCAAGCGTAGCATCATTGAATACCTTAATCTTCTCTAGGGTATTTGCCTTCGCAATGGTCAAAAGACCTTCCCCACCATTGCGCTTCCCATTCTGTGAGATGATATAGATCTTCTCATTAGCGAATGCAAGGTCTTGGCAGACATGTCCTAGCTTTGTACCATTAACATGGATGTAGGCGCTGTCGAGGATAACCTTGCCCTTCACATCTACGTAAGTAAGTGTCCCTGTCTCTACATCGTCCGTGCCACGCCCTTCGTTGAGCAGGAAGGCTCCCTTTGTAAAGCGGGGCTCTGCCACAGTGTACTTACGTGTGATCTCACGATTACCAGCTCGTAGGATGACGGTGTAGTTACCGGGAAGAGGTGGAATGAACGTGTACTTCGCCCCCTTAGCTACCTGCTTGCCATTTACAAGCCAAGCAACTTGATCGGGAGCCGCAGTGACACGCGAGCCAGAGGCTGTAAGCTCAATCTTATCAATCTGCTGCACCTTCTCAGCATCAGTGGAAGCGGTGAGCTTGAGTTCTTCGGTAGGGGTTGAGCCGTTGTTATTAGGGTCGTCCTTCTTACACGAGGCGAAGGCGACAACGAGGGCAAGGCTTGCCCAGAGGATTTTCTTTGTCATACGTTGCGGTATGGATTATTATTTAGTTGGAATATCTTCTTTGAGGATGTGGAGATCTTGGATGCCAGCGAACTCTGTGGAGTTCTCGCCAAGCCATCCATTGACCTGTAGAACACCTGTCTGTACACGGACGAAGTCTACACCAGGTAGATGTACGGGCTTGCCGTCCCTGTCGATAGCCCAGTCGATGTCGATTGTTGCTCCCCTGTCTGTGTTGGGGACATTGTCAGCATAGCCATAGCCAAAGGCTAGACAGACGAAGAATGGGTTCTCAGCAGTCTGTTTGTTGTAGCCATTCTGTGGGAGTCGCGTACCAGAGAGCGTGTAGGAGCTCTCCTTAATCCACTGTGGATAGTAGGTCTGCTCGTGGTAGCTGTTCTTGGGTATCCATCCGCTCCCTCCCTTGTTGTCCCTCCAGCGGACGTACTCGGCTATATCCTTGGGTGTCTCGGCTGTAGGACGCTGGTACGTGACGGTGTAGTCTCGGTAAGTCTTCACGTCAAACTCCCGCCCCATCTGATCATGGTACCAAGTCTCCTTCGTGGGGTCAAGGGTGGCACTCCCTGCAATCTCGTACCATTCGTCGGTGTCGGGCTTACCATTCTTGTTCTTATCGTAAGCTACATAGACGATACCTGCCTCAGAGCCGCCTACTAAGCTATTGCCAAGGACACGGAAGTCCCGCTTACCTGCCACGTTGGCTATGGTATGGTCAAACCCTATGACGATATAGCCCCCCCAGCCCCCAAGGGTTATGACGTCACTTTTGCCCCCACTGACTAGCGCCAGAGCCTTCTTATTCATCGTCTCCTGTGTGTCTCCGTCCTTGTACTCGGGGAGTGTATTGATGAACTGCCCAGGGGCAGGACGATACTCCAGCACACGTGTGACGTGTGAGAGGGAGGGGATGCCCGGGGTGGGTGGGTTAGGGGTTGGAGGATTGGGAGTAGGCGTTGGCTTCGGCGTAGGAGGTGGTGTAGGGGTATCCGTCTTACAGCTCACAAGGGGGAGGAGAAAAACGGAGGCTAGTAGGGCGCAAAGGCTCAATCGTTTCATCTTGTTTAATCTTTTGTTCGTAAGGCAATGGTTGTGAAGGCAAAGTGTGCAGGGATGTCCCCTGTCGTGACGCTCCAGCGATGTCGTCCATCCAGCCCATAGGCATGGAGTGTCCCTGGGACGACGTAGCTCTTGGCATCGGTTAAGTAGACCTCACCCACCTCGGGGTTGATCGCTAGGCCATAGGGGGCTTTGATAGCACCTGCTGTCCCATCGGTGATGAAGCTCGGAGAGATGACCTCCATCGTGGAGGTGTTAATCAGCGGATAGGAGGTTGTGCTAGTTCCAGACTTCTTACTGAAGGAGTTGCTATAGACGTAGAGCTTGTCTTGATAGAGCTTCATATTCGATACGGGGGTCTCTAGTACCTTCAATATCTGCTCCGTCTGAGGTTCGAAGACATAGAGCCGTGAGGGGATACTCCCATAATTTCCACGTGAGGAGATCCACAGCCTGCCCTCGGGATCTACCTGTATTCGGTGTAGGTTGATGGCAATCTTGACCTTCTTCACCTCGGTGAAGGTGTCTAGGTCAATTACCGAGACCGTATCATCGTAGTTGGCTGGGTCGTAGCCACCAGAGTTGGCTACATAGAGCTTGTTGCCGAGTATCGCCATCTCCTCGGGCTGCCTGCCCACGTCGCACGTAGCGACGACCTTGAGTTCCTTCAGGTCAATCTTTGCCACGTAGCCTATGCGTCCACTCTCATTGAGAGTCCCTGCGTAGGAGGAGACGTAGGCATAGTCCCCACGGAAGACGATGTAGCGACAGTTGGGGATGGATATGGCTTGGATGTGCTTGGCCGTGCGCAGGTCCATCACCTCCACGAGGTTGGACATATTGATAACGGCATAGATACGATCTCGGTAGATCTGTAGGTCGTTACCCACATCCCCTAGCTCCTTAGTAACATTGGGGTTTCGTTCAGCATATATATTACGCATATAGAGACCAGAGCCATAGTCGAGATAGTCAAGGGTAGCTTTATTACTTCCCATGTTTCCTTCGTTCAGGAGAAAGAAACCTCGGGTCTGTAATCCAACTCGCCCCTCGGTAACCTGTACTCGGGTAGAAGGTATGATTTCCTCCTCTTTGCGACAAGCAGTAAAGGCAGAGAGGGTGACTACGAGGAGGAAGATGAATCTGAACAGTCTCATAGGAGCCACTCTAGTTTCAGTTTGACACTTGTCCCTGGCATTGGATAGGAGCGAACGACCTCGTACTGCTGGTTTAGTAGGTTGTTTACTTCGGCAGCGAGACGAAAGGTATTATCGTACAGCTTAAAGGATCTCGATAGCGAGAGGTCGTGTGTGTACCAGGGTTGGACATGATTCTCTCTGATGTTGGCACTGGCATTGTATCGTTCCCCTGTATAGATGAAGCTATAATTAACATCCCAACCTCTCCAAGCAAAGGCGAGGATTGCCGAGCCACTATGCCAGGGGATGTAAGGGATTTGATCGCCATAGTAGCTATCAGAGGGATCCGTGAGATCTTGTGCCCGCTGGTATGTATAGGTTAAGCGAGCCGAGGTCGTAAATGCACCCAGATTTAGGGCACTCTCAAGAGAAACATCTATCCCTCGTATGCGAACATGACCAAGGTTAACCATCGTCCATTGGAACTGGTTCGACGTCGGCATGGCAATAATCTTATCGTCCACATAATTAAGGTAGCCATCCACCTGTAGCTCTAAGTGACGAAATATTCCTTGCCCCCAATCTTTCGTATAGACCAAGCCCAAATCATACTGCGTGGTGTACTCTGGTTTGAGGTACTTATTCCCAATGAACGTGTAGTAGAGGTCATTGAAGGTAGGCATACGGAAAATCCGCTTGTAGAAGCCCCTCAAGGCTAGGTCTACAACAGAGGGAAAAGGCTTATAGCTGAGAACAATGGTGGGAGTCCATTCCTGCTTGGATGGCGCTACTTGATCGAGGCTCTTTGCCCAATCATGAATATAAGTATGCAGGAGGCTTGCCTGTGCCTTTAGACCACCCAGTGACCAGTCCGTAGCTAAAGCGGTAAGTACGGAGAGGCGTGTAGGATAAGCAAAGTTGTAGAGATCTGCACGGAGGGTATTCCACTGGATATCATTGGAGAGGGCAAGGTGTCCAGCTTCTGTAAGTGTCAGGTCATGGGCTGAAGAGATATAACCCTCCTGCTGGTAGTAGTGGTTATTCACGTACATCGTCGTCACGTCTAGCCGTGGATCGGAGAGGTAGTGAAGGTAGTCAAAGGCATACTTGGCACTGAAGAGGGCTGTATAACGAGGTGAGAAGGCCTTCCTCAGTGAGCCTTGAAGCAAGAAGTTGTTATCCCATTGCCGATCCTCATGGCGGAACTTACCCGGCTCCTCTCGGACGAATGCCCCAGGGTAGCCTCGCTGGGAGTTGTAGAGGTAGGCCTTAGCCTTCCAGTCGCCCTCTGCGATACGCCCGAAGAGTCCCACCTCGGCACGCAGGGCACGTACATCCCCGTTGTGACGGATGGCTGTGGTGTCGTAGCCGTCCTTTTTGCGATAGCGGAAGCGGTAACGCCCCGTAGTGTACATGTACTCACTGCTCACGGAGAGATCAACCGAGCGAGAGAGACGATGCTCCCAGAGGACAGAGGGATTTAGTGTGGAGAAAGACCCAACCTTGAGGGAGACTTTCAGGTTATCTTGTTTTGCACCCTCAAAGCTCGGTCTACGAGTAGTCATGTAGAGTGCCGAGGCAGAGGCATAGTTTTTCGCAGGTTGGAGGATTGAGCTTTTCTGTCCATTATATATGGAGACACTCTCCATGTTATCTAGGGAGAAACGCCCAAGGTCAATCTGTCCATTCTGGGCATTCCCCAGCTGGAGGCCGTCATAGAATACCCCCACATGCTGCGAGCCCATACTACGGATATTCACGGTCTTCAACCCTCCTACACCACCATAATCTTTAATCTGTATTCCAGCAAAGAACCTTAGAGCATCGGCTACACTGACAGCAGAGAGACGCTGTAAATCTCGCCCCGTCAAGCTCTGAGCAGGTATCACATCCCGTGAGAGCGTACGCGCCGTAACAACGACCTCTCGGAGGGTATGGACGCTATCAGACGGAGCCTCAGCACGCCCTAATGTGGGAGAGAGGAGCGAGAACAAACATCCGCAAGAGACAATGAATAGACGAAGACAATGATTCATCAGAGTTGGTTCTAGTTGCCTATACATGAGCCTTGGGGAGAGCTATATATACCCTTTCACAAAGCCCAATATACAGGGCAAAGATACAAATAATCAATATGTATCTCTACTACCTTGTCTGAAGATCATTAATCGATAGGAAGGAGAAACTCTCTGGTCTTAACCCCTTTGGTAGGGTATAGCCAGCCCGAGGAGTTAGGCGCAGGCACACCTCCTCCCCAGGGAGCAGGTCAAAGAAGTTGTCTGAAAGATGTACTCCTGGTATCGAACATTCGATATATAAATCTTTCCGTAGGATTGGGGAGCGTAGCCTCAAGTCATAGCTCCGACCATCCTCACTAGGCTCGAGGGAGTAGAAGAAAGAATTAGGCACGGGAAGTCGTAGTTCCTTCGGAGACTTGGCAAAGTACAGCTCCTCAGAGAGTACCGTATGTTGCTCTCCAAGAACAGTGAGTCGATAGCGCACCAAGCGGGTTGCCTTTGCCTCCTCATCAGGGAAGAACGTCCCGTACGGAACAGCTATATCCTCCTGCATAATTCCTCGGGAGAGGCACACAGCTCCGCTATGCCACTCTCGGAGCTTATTTCCATAGAAATCCAGCACCTCCGCTTCAAGCCTCACCAGCTCTTCTCCCTCCATCCGATCAGAGGTAATCCGTATGGTATCTCCCCCCTTGCTGGGGACGAGGACTACTGGCTGGAAGGCCTTCTTTGCTTGGTACTGAAGCCCCTTCCATGCACCATAATAGTCTATACTTGACCACGACACCGCTGGCCATGCATCGTTAATCTGCCAGTAGAGACTCCCCATACACTGGGGAGCCGCTGCTCGCTGCAACCTTAGCCCTAGAGCAATCCCTCGCCCTTGCATCACCTGAGACAGGTAGGTGAAGTCTCTGAATGTCTTTGGCTCTGGATACTCAGCCTTTATATAATGAAGTATGACATCATTGCCTATGGAGCTTTTCTGATGAGCTTTCATCACCTCGCTTTCAATAGCCCAATCCTCGGGGCGAGAGAAACGCTGGACGCTCGGCATCGTAGGGAAGGATTGTACCCCAAATTCGCTCATGAACCTCGGGATACGCTCCCTTAAGATCTCAAAAGACTCACACCCATACCACACGCCCCAATAGTGGCTCTCCCCAAGTCCCAGCGACGCGGGTCGCCCCCAGTTGGCTGTATCAGGGCTACTCTCGATGTATGGGCGCAGAGGATCTAGAGCCTTCAGTCTGCTGGGGATGAGCTGGCGGAACAGCTTCGTATAGCTTTGAGCAAAGAGCTGGTACGTTTCTTTGGGATATTTCTTCTGCCAGCCCCAGTATTTCATGGCCTCACGTATCTCATTATTGCCACACCAGGTCGCTAGTGAGGCATGCCTCCTTAGGCGACGGATATTATAATCCAGCTCACCTCGCACGTCTGCAAGGAATGCCTCATCACCGGGATAAGCCGTACAAGCAAACATAAAGTCTTGCCAAACCAAGATCCCTCGCTCATCAGCTAGGTCATAGAAGCGGTCATCCTCATACACACCACCACCCCATACACGGAGCATATTGAAATTACTTCCCACAACATCATCAAAGAGCTGGCTCAACTCTGCCTGAGTACGAGCAGGGAGCATAAGTGTCGGGGGGATATAGTTTGCCCCCTTGGCATAGAGGGGCTGTCCATTTACCTTAAAGTAAAAACTCCTACCCCAAGCATCCGCTTCTCTAACCAATTCTATCGTGCGCAATCCCACTCGGAAGGAGAGGCTATCACAGGGTGTCTTGGCTCGCTTCGAGTCATAGAGCAGAAACTCCGCCGTATAGAGATAAGGCTTACCCATCCCATTGGGCCACCAGAGCTGGAGGTCAGGAAGTGCATGGCAAACGTAGGGAGAGTTACCCCGTGTACCTCTGGGGAGGTTTCCCGTGTACTCATAGACAGTTTTCCCCGTAACGTCCTTCAGACGATAGCGCAGTGCGCCCTCACCCCTTCCTACAATGGTCCCCTCGGGTAACCATACCTCAATGGGCTGTTTTGCCTTGGGGTTGAAGTTAATCACAGGATAATCCTTCAGATAGGTTTCTCCACGAAGGAGCAGACGCACAGGGCGCCACGGCCCGAGGGTGAGCATACGCTCCCCCCAATCCCAACCATAGTGGTAGGGAGCCTTCCGCGTAAATACTGAGAGTCGGGTCTCGGCATGGTCATTATCCGCAGGGTAGTTAATCCGCCCTGAGGCTTCGTAGAGCGGCAGAGCAGAGCGAAGCGGTGAAGCAAAGGTAATCTCTAGCTCATTCTCACCTCTCACTAGCCCCTTAACATCGACCTCATGCCCTACAAACATGTTCTTGGACTGAAGGATGACCTTCCCATTGAGTTTTACCGTAGCATACGTGTCAAGCCCCTCGAAGAGTAGATGGATGTTTGGTCTCAGAAGCTGTGCCTCCGTGAGCACAAACGATGTGCGGTACACCCAATCTCGCTCTCCAACCCATTGGATAGAGTCTTCGGCGAGCCTATAATAAGGATCAGGCAATTTACCATGGCGAATAAGGTCCATCTGCACCACTCCTGGCACAGTAGCAGCTAGAGGGACACCTTCAGAGGTTTCGGTGAACGTCCACCCCCTATTTAGAGTAATTGTGTCCGTTCCGCCAGCATAGGCTGGGGCATCATTAAGGCAACACATAGCCATCAGTCCCACTAGGATAGAGAAGTAATATCGCATAGATTATCATATCGTCTTTCCCACAAATATAGGGGCTTTTTCCGGCTGGAGTGCCAAGAAGCGGTTCCATCGCTATTATCATCCCCAGCAAATACCCCCGACCAACTCTTGGCTAATCGGAGGTGTAGCGCTTAACTAGTTGGAGGGTGTTGTGCTTAAATAGAGCAGGGATCTAGTAATCGTGTACAGGGGGATAGTGGTCGTGTATTATAATGTATTGTGGCGTATCATACTTTCCCCCACTCACTAACACCTCACTCACTATATAGCTCCCTCTCTATACGCCTTCTCTCTGTACCCTCCCCCACTTACTCCCTCACTCACTTACTTACTCCCACATCACAGCTGGTACCACCCAAGGGCACCCGAGGTCTATAAACGCAAATCGGGTGTGACTGCTTAGCGCAATCGCACCCGATCTCTTCCTAAAACGGCGGCTACCTACTCTCCCACTCTCGCAGTACCATCGGCACAATTGGGCTTAACTTCTCTGTTCGGAATGGGAAGAGGTGGAACCCCAACGTTATAACCACCTA
>NZ_JDFF01000007.1 GCF_000565015.1 Porphyromonas catoniae ATCC 51270 | reverse complement strand
TCCCCCCCCCCCCCTCAACTAAACAACTTTTTATAGTAAATAGAAGCAGGGACACTGCATGGCGTAATAAGCCATGTGGTGTCCCTGCTTCGTTATGTACAACTAAATTATAAGCTAAGAAATGAGACAATTCTTATTGGTCTTAGTTGCTGGTGTAGTACTCCTCTCTTCTTGTACGAAGGATGATGCTCCAGAGACTAGACTTATTCCCCAGGGGAGTACAATCTCCTTAGATGTTATAGCCTCTACGCCCGAGACTCCCTCCAAGGCAGAAAAGTCCCTTCGGTCAGTAGACTTCTTCATTGATGGGGCAGAGAAGGTACGAGCTACACTCAAGGGAAAGACCACAGTAAAGGTACACACCTATATTTATAGCGGTTCTACTCTTGTTTGGGATGGCGATCCAGACTGGAGTGTAAAGGAGGATGGCAAGACCCTACAATTAAGCAGAAAGACCATCGAGCTACGTGGTGCGCTTGACCCCAGCAATGCTTCCTTAGTCGCTATAATCTCTGATGCTACACATAGTAGCACTACGCTCAACATCAGTGGAGGGACTAACCTAAAAGCTCTAGTAGTAGATAATACGGGCAATACTAAAGCCTCACTCCCTGTTCCCTTTGTCCTTGCTACAAAGCTTGACCTACGGGATAATGAGCTGACAAATAAGAGTCAGCTAACTCTCGCTGATCGTAAGTTTAAGCCTAAGGGCTACCTACTCCGTATCAAGCTCAGTAATGAGACTACCGATCCTGTTAAGATTACAGGGGTATATGTAAGTGGCTATGGACACTCACAGGCTTCCCTTTCCCCTCATGTAACTGGGGCAATGCTAGGCATTGGTCAAAAAACAGAAAAGATATATCCTATTGTTGATGCTTCGGGGACAGCTACCAGCATATCTATACCAGGGAATGGGGTGAGTGATAAAAGCTTGCTCCTTTGGTGTGGGAGTAGTCCATTCTGGAGTAACTTCGACTTAGAGTATAAAGATCCTAGCACTCCTGTGATGGCAGGAGTAGAGCAAAAGGCTACTGCCTACCAAGAGGGGAAGGTATACACAGTAAATATTGTATCAGGTACCATTCCTAATCCTCTTAGCTTCTTCTCCAAGTACCCTGTTGCAAAGAACGGGACGGAGCTAACCACAGAGATAAGACCCCCTGTTGACTACTTAAACCCTGAAGGTACCTACTATGGGTTGTTCTCTTACAAGGAGGCACAAGGAGAAGTGGATCCAGATCAGGCAGCAGGGCGCCCAGTAGTAAATGTCACTACTGGAGAGTATACAAAGATGGCAACTGTCTACCAGTGGTTGTCAATATTTCCCTCAGACGGCTTTCCATGGTTCAGTTATAGCGGTTCTGATAATGACCCTGATTATCTATCTTCAGTTAATCGAGTCAGGGTTGGAAATAGAGACTACCGTGTTAGGGTTTCATATACACTCAGACCCGACCCACACAACCCTTATGGTAGCTCAATGGGCTACGCACTAGGATTCCAGAATCCGCGTACCCTAAATAGAGCGAGTTGTTATGCTTTTAGATACAGGAGTGCCTTTGACAAGTATCCGAATATATATGGAATTATCGTCGAGGCTAAATATGTGGGCTCACGTGTCTCATCTGCTGGCGAGCTTCATGGCCTACCCGAATCCTTTTGGTCAGACGCCGAAAGAAGGGTATTTGTTAGTTCGGGCTCCTGGATGGCATTCGAGCCCGAATGGTACACATACCCCATAGGGACTACTGGTCCTCGCTACTACGTGAAGGGAGAGAGTTTTGCTCGTGCTATTTTTGCTGGAGTAATGACCTCGGAAGAGGCTTACTCACGTGTCCCTTCAATGAAGACAGCTTTGAGTTATGTTTATCTCTACAAGGCAAATTAATCTCATTATGGAAAAGGAAATCTATCAGCAACCTCAGGCTGAGCTTATACATATCAACCACCCGCTCTCCCTTCTCCTGGATCTATCTGCGGATGGGAACCTTGGAGACTTCGAGGATGGTGGCGAGTTCTAGGACATTGTTTCACATCGTATACACTAATAATCATGCTGAAGTTTAAGATTGGCAAGAAGA
>NZ_JDFF01000006.1 GCF_000565015.1 Porphyromonas catoniae ATCC 51270 | reverse complement strand
TTCAAGGCATCATAGGCTGGATTGCCTGTGGCGTTCTGGGTCTTTGTATACTTCTTGTTGAGTAGTGTACGAATCCCTCGCCAGTCAACGCAAGCGCTGATCTGTCGAAGGAACGAGTGCTTCATGCGGTCGCGACGCACCTGCGTATAGACTTGCAGGAAGCTCGGAGCGGATTCGGTTTGTTTGGTAGGTATAGCTATACGACTGTTTTGGTTATGAAGATACTAAATATCAGTGATGTACGAAGTGGTCACAGCCCTGTATGCCTTTGAAATACCGTGCAATGGTCTCCTGAGATAGGCGACGAGGCGATCCCCACATCCTGTGGAGGATTGCCTCTATCATAGGATATCGCAGGAGCGATGGGTAGGAGTGAGGGAATTTGGCGACTAGAGTCCGAGCGATACCCCTAAGGAATATATATAGGTGGTGGGTAACCCCCTATCTAGGAAGAGGGGGAGGAGGCTGTAGGTAGCATAGATCCCGACAGGGGCACACTTGATCTGTGCTCTCAGGTCTAGGCTGATGGGGTTGATCCCAAGGTCTTTGCCTAGGACACGTGGGGTACGATAGTCTCCGATCCACACCTTGGAGCTAGAGGCTGTCCGTAGCTTGAACTCTGCACCGAATGAGAATTCCCAGTGGTCGAAGGGCTTTGCCCAAGGACGGAACCGAAGCGTTAGGGGGAGAGTCAGGTAGGTGATGTGTAGACGGGAGGTACGTACACCCTCAGGGACGGTATAGTGGACGAGCTTGCTCTCCCCATTCTCCTCTCGATAGGCATAGTCCCCACTGAGGTGGAGCGAATTGAGCTGCAGGTGAAGGCCTGCCGAGAGCATGAGCCGAGGAGAGAGGACCTGGTGGTACTCTAGGAGCTGAATATCATAGCGCAGGGAGCGTGTTCGCTTCAGCCCCGTAGCTCCACTACCGGTCAGTGTCGTATAGCCTATGGAGGCTCCGAGAGAGGTGAGGTAGCGCTTGGACTTCGAGCGACTCTGTCCTCTACGAGTGGGGAAGAAGATCTCAGGACGAGGTAAGCGGATGTGCTCTCCCGTACCCTGCTCCTCGATCCGTCCCTCGCCGTAGATGCCACGGAAGAGATAGGCTGAGGGGCGTTTTGTACCCGTTGAATCTAGTTGATAGACCTTGACCTCGAGCTGACCTTGGTGGTCCTTGAGCTCTAGGATGTGCTTCCGCCACTGTAGGGTCGTGTCCTGTGGAGCCCCTTGCTGAGCACGTAAGGATAGGGTAGAAGAGCCTACTAGCAGGGCGGAGAGGAGGAGATGCTTGGTGTACATAATCGTAAGATGAGTATTATGGTTGTTATTTGCGCTTAGGGGTGGGGGACTTAGGGGTAAGGATCCGTTGGATAAGCTCCTCTGTCTGGAGTGTTCCCCCGATACTGACTAGGGTGATCACCCCTCGATTGTCATAGGAGTAGAGGAGATAGCGGTGGATCTTGGAGTCTTTGCTGGAGAAGCGGTAGTAGGCACCGAGCAGGCGCCCTCGCTCGATCTGCTCCTTGATGATAGAGGCTATCTTTCGGTCTGTGTCTAGAGCTTGCTCTACGTCACTCCACTGAGCCTCTAGCTCCTTGCCTGAGGGTAGGAGCTGTAGGGTGTAGCAGTAGGAGGCATCGTAGCGGGTGAGTAGATCCTTGCCTAGCTCGACATAGACAGCATTCTTGGCACGTCGGTAGCGCTGTATGACCTGCTGTGTCTGTAGCGGGGGCTGTACCTCGGTCTGCGCTCTGAGTGGGAGCACCGATAGTAGGAGGAGCGAGAGTATAATCTGTCTATACATGATGTGAGGGGAGACTAATCGAGATCGATAGAGAGCTGGGGGAGGGAGGTGGAGAGAGGGAGGGCGACAGCCTGTAGGGCATCCTCGGCACGCTGTGCCGCCTCGGCCTCGTCTTGTATCCTTTCGCCTGCGATGAAGAGGGTAGAGGAGTATCCGACCTTAGGGTGATCGGAGACAGAGAGGTGATATCCGAGGGGTATGGCTAATAGGAGGGCTGCAGCTATTCCCCCCATGAGATAGGGACGAAGGAGTCGGGTGCGAGTAGCTGTCCTTCTCTTGGCTGCGGGTAGGCTCAGCTCAGGGGAAAGAGGCTCCTGCTCATGGCCGATGAGTAGTTGGCGCACCTCAGTAAAGAGCGGGATAAGATCCCGATACTTAGCAGATACCCTATCCGAGGCAAAGTAGTCGCGTAGTAAAGCCTCTTCCTCAGAGGTCGTCTTGCCGAGGAAGTATCCGTCGATCAGTTCCTCAATCTGGTGGGGTGCAAGGGGAAGACGGGGAGTGGGGCTATTTGTGTCTTGTGCCATAGGGTGCAAAGTCTTTGTGCATGAGCAGTCGTGAGCGCAGAGTGCTGCGTGCACGGCTGAGGTTGTTGTAGATCGCTTCGGAGCTTAGCCCTGCGATTTGGGCGATTTCCTCTACTTCGTAGCCCTCGACCTCCTTGAGACGGAAGATGAGGCGCTGCTTCGTCGGTAAGCTTTCGATGGCTGAGGTGAGCAATGCTTGGGTTTCGTATTGCTCCACTTCGTCCTCAGTGGAGGAGGCTGAGAGGCGATCGGCTTCCTCGATCTCTGCCCGAGGTCTTGCTCGTCTTAGAAAGTCGATGGCCTGATGGTGCACTACGGTGCGGCATAGTGCCTCTAGGCTACTGTAGTGCTCCCACTCTGCTCTGTGGACGAGGATCCTAAGGAGAGCCTCCTGTACGGCATCCTCAGCATCATCCCTATCCCCGGTGATATGTGTCGCCTGGGATAGGAGCTGGGGACGTAGTGTCCCGAGCAGGTGGGTGAGCTGGTCGTAGGACATCGCTTCGTTTGTTACTTCTTGTGGGGGCTTCCCCATTATCTATAAGGTAGACGTATGGGGAGGGTCAAACCTATCATACGAGATAAAATTAGTAGAAAAGGAGGAAGTGAGGGGGCTTTGAGCCTTCTCGTCATATAGACGAAGATGAGGGAGTAGTCTCTGTGTCTTCAGGGAAGCTCTGAAAGAGAGCATGGTATCTCCCCTCCTACTTTAGAGAAGGGATTTATTGTGCTCATGACACTAATAGAGACCATTGCGCAAGCCCATCTCTTCACTGCTTGCACTTTCCTCCAGCGAACTTCGGAGTCTTTAGGCTGAAAAGTGGGATGCCTGTCTCTCCCCCTTGCCCCCTCTTGGGAGGATCATCCTCCCGAGAGGGGGCTTTCCCGGGCTATTTGGTGCTCTGGAGCACAAGAAGACCAGGCATACGCTTAAGGTTGTACGCCATAGCTTCCAAGATATTCTGTGTATGCGTTCGCTCAAGCCCTCGGTAACGACATCGCCCTCCTGAAAACCACCTTCGAATACTCCCGAAGGCACGCTCTATCAAACAGCGCATTTTGCTGATGGTGTTATTCAGTTCACGTTGTCGCTCTGTGAGCTTCATCCCCTTCTGTGCCTTGAGCATAATCCCATCAATCAAGCCTCGCTCAAGCAGACAAGTCGAGTTCTTCTTGCTACAATAACCTTTATCGGCAAGGACACTAACGCCCTGCGTAAGCTCTGCCTTCTCTATCAACTGGGGCAATACCACCGTATCGGCACAATTGGCCGGCGTGGTAATTATGCTCTCCACCAACCCTTGCCCATCGGTCAGCACGTGCTTCTTGTACCCGTAGCGATAGTGCCTGCCTTTGCGCACCCAACGAGCTTCCGTATCGACCCCTGGTTTGCGACTTTTCAACTCATACTGATAAGCCTGCTCTTGGGCTTGCTCTTCTTCGGTGCGCAAGTCCTCTCGGTCGTCTGTTACTTCGATGAGGATACTTCCATTGGGAGCGTGCGGGCTATCCACAATGCTCGCATCCACGATAGCCCCTTGGTCAATACGGCTAATCCCGTGCTTCTTGAACTGCTTATTCAGCTCCCTAAGGAGCTTGTCCATAATCCCTAAGCGAGTCAGTTCAGCGCGAAAGCGACAGATGGTGCTGTGGTCTGGAGCTGGAAGCCCCATATCCAAGAGGAGGAATTCGCTGAAGAGGAGGGAGTCGTTGATCCGTTCTTCGACTTCGTAATCACTCAGGCCGTACCAGGTCTGAAGCAGTAGGATCTTGAACATCA
>NZ_JDFF01000005.1 GCF_000565015.1 Porphyromonas catoniae ATCC 51270 | reverse complement strand
GGGGGGGGGGGGGTAAAATTAAGTTAAGGGCAAGGCTACAATCGGAAAGAGAGAAGCGCTGAAAAGCCTTGCTCCCCAGCGTCTTTACCTCTATATATATCTGACTGCCAATCATCATACTTAACTAAATCTTACGCCTGCAAAGGTAAGGAAATAATTTAAATGTAAACCTAGGCTCTCAAGTTCATCACCCATACATCTTACTCTGACATGCCGAGCTGGAGTACAACCACCGTACCAGCACGAGCTAGACTACCAGAGGGGACAGACTGAGCCTGCACACTCCCTTGTCCTACTAGACGTGGCACATAGCCCATCTTACGAAGCAGGAAGCAGGCATCCATGGCACTCATCCCTACGACGGTAGGTACCCTTCCCGATGTCTGTGTATAGGATCGCACATGCATGGCTGTATCAATCTGGATGTATTCCCCCGTCTGCTTGGTAATCTGTGGCACAGGGAGGCCCATCTGAGAGAGCAGAGAGACAAGTGTCGTAGCCTTTCCCGAGGAGATATGTCGAGCGTAGGCAGAGCGGGAGCGAGACGTAGGGAGCGAGTCCAAGGGAATAGGTGCCTCAAGAGCCAACAGACTCTCGGCAATCCTACGGATAATAGGCGCAGCCATTACCCCACCACCCGCGCTATATTGACTCGAAGGCTTGCGGATTACAGCTATACAAGAGTACTTAGGAGCTTCGGAGGGAAAGTAAGCACAGAAGGATACCTGATGACGCACATGCCCCGTAGAGTCCCTATAGCCTCCTTTCCCAGAGGCTAGCTGTGCCGTACCACTCTTACCACTGATAGCAACGAACGATGAACGAGCTTTCTTCCCCGTCCCTTCCGTCACGACCCTCCGGAGCATCTCCTGCACCTCTCGGAGCGTCTCGGGCTTGCATATCTGCTCCTTAACGACCGTTGGAGAGAAGGTCGCCACTACGGCATCTCTTCGCCGTATCTCTGTGACAAAAAAGGGACGCATATACCGCCCTCCATTAGCAATAGCATTGAAGAACGCTAGTGTATAGATCGGGGGTATCTGCGTCTCATAGCCATAGGACATCCAGGGCAAAGTCGTGGCAGACCAACGATTAGGGTTATCAGAGCGTTTGCGTACTCGTGCTCGTGCATAGCCGTCAATCTCTAGCTTGAGATCCGTCCCAAACCCTAGGTCACGGATCTTCTGTACGTAGTCATCGGGGCGGTTAGCATAGCCCTTATAGATAATCTTAGCTACCCCTACATTGCTTGAGTTCACTATGGTCTGTGCTGCGGAGAGCCTACCGTAGCCTCCGTGGTGAGCATTATGGTCTCTCACTGTCGAGCCACCTACCTTCCAGAGTCCATTACCTACATCAACCGTATCATTGGGATGAATGACGCCATCATCAAGGGCAACCATCATCGAAGCAACCTTGAATGTAGAGCCAGGCTCACTAAGATCGGAGACAGCCATATTCGTAGTCTCACCATAGTCCCCCGAGCGCATGCGTTGCAGGTTTGAGATTGCTACTACTTTACCCGTAGCAACCTCCATAAGAACGACTGTACCACTCTCCGCCTCAAGCTTGCCGAGTTGCTCCCTCAGGTTACGCTCTACGATACTCTGGATGTTCATATCAATCGTCGTATAGACGCTTGCGCCATCCACAGCTGGCTGTGTGATTATTCGCTCGTAGCGACCTGCGTTATAAAAGAGTACCCCCTTCCCCATCTCTCCACGGAGATGGCTGTTATAGCTCTTCTCTATCCCGCTACGTCCATCCGTGAGTCCATCCTTACCGGCTACTGAATAGAGCTGTCCAATCGTACGATAAGCAAGGGAGCCAAAAGGATATATTCGCTTGGTACGACTCTCCGTAAATAGGAGTTTGCTGAATAGGCTTTTCTTCACTTTTCCTCTCGGTAGGAGAATAGGAGCAAATGGGGCTGTTGCCTGGATATTCTTCAGCTGCATGTAGGAGACATCCAAATTAACGACAGCACAATGTCTATCCTTCCTCTCAAACCCCTTACGCCAGTGCTCCTTAAGGCTTGCCTTAGTAAGCCCATGCTGCGAGAGGTTGTAAGTACTATCAATGACCTGAGCCAGCCGATTTATCCCCTCATCATACTCACGCCTTAGCTCAAGCACTCTAGCTCTACGAAGAGAATCCTTTGCTGTCTGCCCCTTGGGTGGTAGAGGCTCTCGAAGTGGAGCAAGGGCACCTGCCCCGAAGTCCAAGTAAAGTCTATAGAAAGGAGAAGTAATAGCTACTGGATTACCCTCACGGTCATGTATCGTCCCTCTTAATGGAGCTTCAGTAATCTGCCTTGGGGGGTTAATCCCCTCTGCCATCTTGCGGTACTGTGCTCCATCTGCGCTAAAGATGAAGAATACGATACGCACCATTACCCCAAGCATCACGAGGCAAAAAAGTGCAATCAGGTATGGATAGCGATCTTTCGTAAGCCGCTTCCACTCTGCCCCACGACTTCCCTTAAAGACCAAGCCTTTGAGCAGTACACCGATGTTCCTTAGCCACTTCTTCATAAGCAGTATTAGCGGTTAGCCTCTGGTAAATCTTGGGGTGAAGGACGCCCGCATTGCCCTGTATCTAGGAGCAAATAGGGAGGCTGGGAGGCTGGGACGAGTTGCAGACCATGCTCCTTGACACGCTCAGTGATGTTATTGATACGCTCATACTCAATCCGCTCGGCAGATATGAAAAGAGCTTTGTAGCGAATGTCTTTAAGTTTCTGCTCTAGGGCCGTAATCTCTCGGACATTCATCATGTAGATATAAGGCCAACCGATACAGATAAGTCCGCAAAGAGTAATAAAACAAATGAAGAGCCCATTACGGCGAAGCCATGGTGACGCCCAGATGTTCTCTTCCCAGCCCTCAAAAAAGTCCTCGTCATACTCCTTTGTATCAGTCTGATGAGCTGCTGGGCTTGTCTGCTCAGCCTCCTCCCACAGATGAGGCTCCTTTAGCTCGGTATCTTGCTCTGGTAAATTCATTGATCCTTGTAAAGAGGTTATATAAGCTCAGCGATACGTAGCTTGGCACTACGCGAGCGGGGGTTACGTGCTAATTCCTCGGCGCTTGGTGTGATGGGTTTACGTGTAATCATACGCCATGGTGAACGCTCAGAGCCATAAATCTGCGCCTCCCTTGAAGAAGTATCATCGCTCCCCTTGAGGAAATTCTTCACTATCCGATCCTCTAGTGAATGATAAGTCATCACCACCAGTCGGCCCCCTGGGCGTAAAACGGTCTTTGCTCCTTCCAATAATTCCTCTAGGGCTATCAATTCCTCATTGACCTCGATACGCAGTGCTTGAAAGATGCAAGAGAGCTGCTTCTTCTCTTGGTCGGGACGTACAGCAGGTCGCACAGCTGAAATAAGGTCACCTACCGTTGCGAAGGTCTTCGTGCTACGTGCCTTTACAATGAGCTGTGCTAGACGCCTACTCTGTCGTAACTCTCCATAGCGATAGAGTATATCAGCGAGTTGCTCCTCCCCATACTCATTGAGCAGGTCTCGTGCCGATCGCCCTTCACGATTGTTCATACGCATATCCAGCAGGGGTGTCTCAGCTCGGAAGCTAAAGCCACGCTCCAAGTCGTCGAAGTGATGAGATGACACACCGAGATCTGCCAGCACAGCATCGACCTTACCTATCTGGTCATAATAATCCATGAAGCGAGACAGATGGCGGAAGTTACTTGCTATAAAGGTGAATTGCTCTTGCTCCTCTGCTCTGAGGGCAGCATCCGGATCTTGGTCAAAGGAATAGAGGTGTCCCCCATCGGTGAGGTGACTTAGGATAGCACGGGAATGCCCTCCCCCTCCAAAGGTCACGTCTACATAAACTCCACTTGCACTAAGGCGCATCCCCTCCAGACACTCCTGAAGTAGGACTGGCACATGATAGTCTTCGGCACGTACTATATCCATCGCAGATTAATCAACCTCACAAAGATAGGCAATTATACCCTAAGCGCATAGCTCACCACCTCATTCTGTGGGCTTTATTCCCCTACCCTCCTCACACGCTTGAGGGAGCAATCCGAAGCCTCCCAAACGCCCGAACAAACAATCCGCATAAGAGACTATGAATTAAACATTTACGCAAAGTATAAAATCTCTCCTCAACGAGTTACCATAACTCGCCATAATGAGTTGTGGTAACTCGTTTGAGAGACTTATGGTAACTCGCCAAAGAGAGTTATAGTAACTCGTTACAACGACTTATGGTAACTCGTCATCCCCCCTTTAAATCCCTTTCAGTAGGGAAGTTTTCAGAAAGTGATCCAAGGTGCATCAAACTGCATGTACACACCCCTTAGGAGCAGGGAGGAAAGGTATAGGCAGGTAGAAAAACTATTATAAGGAAGAAGCATTCATGCCCCAACTAGGAGGAGAAAGAGATAACGCCTATATATCTACCACTAATAGTAGAGGAGTTTAAGTACCTTTGTGTCACTACCTCCAGCAAAGCGAGGTAGTAGGTTGCTTTCTTCTGAATTATTGACCTTTTCGGCTTAGCTTATGCAAGAGACCTCTACCTCTAAGCGTCCTAGTTGGATTGGCTTGACGCCTCTTCTCGTCTTCCTCCTCGTGTACCTTGTAGCCTCCGTTGCATCAGGGGACTTCTACAAGATGCCCATTGCGGTGGCGTTCCTTGTAGCATCTGGCTATGCCCTAGCCATTACACGAGGGTTGAAGCTCGAAGACAGGGTCCTACAGTTCTCTCGAGGAGCGGCAGACACGAATATTCTACTGATGATATGGATTTTCATCCTTGCTGGTGCATTCGCTGGTGGGGCAAGGAGTGTCGGAGCGGTAGATGCAACAGTAGATGTCATCCTCAGCGTCCTACCACCATCCCTTCTCTTGCCAGGTCTGTTTCTCGCCTCATGCTTCATATCCCTCTCCATAGGGACAAGTGTTGGGACAATTGTGGCTCTCGTCTCTATTGCTCTAGGCTTAGCTGGGAACCTCGGGCTCTCACACGCCCATGTGGTCGCCATCGTTGCGAGCGGTGCCTTCTTCGGGGACAACCTCTCGTTCATCTCCGACACGACGATTGCAGCCACTCGGACACAAGGCTGTGGGATGAGGGATAAGTTTCGAGTGAATTTCTGTATCGTATTTCCGGCTGCACTTATTGCTCTCTCCATCTACCTTTTCCAAGGGTTAGACCTACCAGCCAAGCCACACGTATCGGAGCAGTCTCCATGGCTCATCATCCCTTACTTCCTTGTGCTTATTGCGGCCATCGGGGGAGTAAATGTCTTGCTTGTGCTAGCTATCGGGATCGTCTCGTGTGGTATTCTGGTCTTATGTATCGGGGGAATTTCAATCTGGGACTGGGTATCCTCGCTCGGGGAAGGAATTGGTGGGATGGGCGAACTGATAACAGTTACACTCCTAGCCGGAGGCATGCTGGAGCTCATCCGTTACAACGGAGGTATTGACTACCTCCTCTCTCGACTCACTCGCCACATCAGCGGTAAGCGTGGAGCAGAGCTAACCATAGCAGCACTTGTCTCGCTAGCTAATCTCTGCACAGCAAATAACACAATCGCCATCCTCACCACGGGCAAGGTGGCACGAGAAATCACGGAGCAGTATAAGATTGACCCTCGGAAATCCGCCAGCATCTTAGACACCTTCTCCTGCTTCATTCAAGGGGTCATTCCTTACGGCGCACAGCTACTTCTGGCCTCGAGTCTCACAGGGCTCTCTCCCATCGAAATCATCCCCCACCTTTATTATACCTTCATCATGGGAGCGATGGCCCTGCTCGCTATTCTCCTTCGCTATCCCCGCAAATACTCTTAACCTGCTATGGCAACACTCGAGCTACAAGTCCTTGACTGGGGAAACGAGCCACCCGCATCTCTTCGCCTCATTTATGAGGAAGCATTCCCCATCGAGGAGCGAAGACCTTGGGAAGAACTCTTCGGTACAGAGCCATGGGAGCATATCACTTGGCTCATCACCCTAGATACTATACCTGTTGGCTTTGCTGTCGGGTGGGAGTTGCCCTCAGCTCATTACTTCGAGTACCTAGTCATTGATCCAAGTCATCGTGGTCAGGGGCTAGGTTCGAAGGTCCTCGAGATACTAAGCTATAAGTATGATAATGAGTATCCCGTCGTGCTGGAGTGTGAGCCTGCGGGCTATACACCAATGGCAGAGCGGCGACTCGATTTCTATGCAAGGCATGGGCTACATCCCCTACCCTTCGCCTACAAACAGCCACCCTACGGCGAAGACCTTCCTTGGGTGGAGCTCCATCTCCTATCTAATAGAGCGATGGATAGCTGTAGCTACGAGCAGATACGGAGTGAGATACATCGCCTCGTCTACAAGGTGACCGAGTGAACACCGAGAGCCAAGGGTACTAAGCTGAACCCACTTAGCTTATTCTAAGTATCTTTGCATCCAATCGAATTTAAGCAGTCAGATGTATCGGCAGGTCTTTATCAAAGGTATCATCCTACTCACTATTGTCCTCAGCCTCCTCCCCTCATGCAAGCAAGGGAAGAAGACCGGGGGGGCAAGTATCGTCACACCCCAAGAGGAGGCAAAGGCCGATACCCTAGAGCTGGTCTTCGCTGGAGACATAATGACACATGGGCCACAGATAAAGGCTGCTGATCGGGGTCATGGTACTTACGACTTCACCCCTTCCTTTGAGCTCGTTCGTCCAATGATTGAGCGAGCCGATCTTGCCCTTGCCAATCTGGAAACAACATTTGGAGGTACCCCCTATCGTGGCTACCCAATGTTCTCCTCTCCCTCTTCCCTAGGCTCGGCGCTGAAAGAAGCAGGCTTCGATGTCCTTACCACAGCGAACAACCACAGCTGTGACCGTGGACGCTATGGTGTGGTCAATACGATAGATGTACTTGATAGCCTAGGGATACGCACAACAGGGAGCTACCGCACAAAAGCAGAGCGCAGTCAGCGTACCCCACTTTTTATAGATGTAAGAGGCGTTAAGCTCGCAGTCCTCGCCTATACCTATGGGACAAATGGCCTTCCCATACCTCAGCCTGCCCTCGTGGATACGATTAACTTAGAGCAAATCTCCGATGATCTTCGCCGTGCGGATAGCCTCGGGGCAGACTATAAAATCGTCCAAATCCACTGGGGGAACGAGTACGAGAAGCACCCAAGCAAGCGACAGAGGGATCTCGCTGCAGCCCTCTCTCGTCTGGGCGTGGGAGCTGTAATCGGGAGCCATCCACATGTCGTGCAGGACAGCGAGTGGATCGAGGAAGAAGGGGCAAAGATGAAGAGCTTTGTCATCTATTCTCTGGGCAACTTCATCAGTAATCAGACAAGCCCAGCTGCCACTCGTGGGGGAATGCTCCTTTCGCTTGAACTAATCCGAGAGCGAGGTACAGGGCGGTGGACGACACGGCCAAGCTATCAGTACGTCTTCGTACAGAAGCGCACGCCCTCTGGTCATTCTATTTATCGCCTTCACCCCGTAAGTCTCGATTCCATTCCCGAAGGAATTACCCCCAGCGAAACCTCTGACCTCAGAGCAATGCAACGTCACTATAAGAGCATTCAGCTCGTACACTAGTTATCACCAAGTATTACATATAGGTTATGAAGATATGTCCAAAGAGCCTCATCGCTCTCGCCTCATCAGCACTGTTATTTCTCTCTAGTTGTGGCTCTGTACCCATTACGGGGCGTCGTCAGCTGAGCCTCGTATCAGATAGCGAAATCCTGAGCGCAAGTGCTACACAGTATAAGCAGTTCATCAGTAAGTCTCAGGTGAGCCGTAACGGCACATACAACGCCAAAGTCACGCAAGTAGGACGAAGACTTGCGGCAGCGACCAATAGCTACCTCAAGCAAAACGGCTACGAATCTCTGCTAGAGACACTGAGCTGGGAGTTCAATGTCGTCGATAGCAAGCAGGTTAACGCTTTCTGTATGCCTGGGGGGAAGATTGTAGTCTACACAGGTCTGCTGACGCTTGTGGGTAACGGAGCACATTCCGATGACGAGCTAGCAGCAGTCATGGGACACGAACTCAGCCACGCCCTAGCTAAGCACGCCAACGAGCGTATCAGTAATCAGCTCCTGCTCCAGGCGGGAGGACAACTCCTTGGCGCAACGGTCGGCGCACGCTCTCAGCTCCTCGGCGGACTAATCAACCAAGCCTATGGGCTAGGTGCTCAGGTAGGTGTGATGCTCCCCTTCGGGCGCAAGCAAGAGTACGAAGCCGATAAGATGGGGCTTGTCCTCATGGCCATGGCAGGCTACGACCCTCGCTATGCCGTAAACTTTTGGCAGAAGATGGCGCAGTCCAAGGGCGGTGCACAGCAGAGCGAACTCCTCAGCACACACCCCAGCGATGCCAATCGTATCCGTGCGATTGAGGCTTACCTCCCTACCGCATTGCAGTACTATCAGGGTGCCAGCCACTCCAGTACACCCGCTACTACTGGCACTAAGACCAAGTCTACCTCCAACACGAAGTCTAGCCAAACTGTCCGAGCCAGCGAAGTAAGCAAGTACCTCAAGAAGTAGCGCTATCTTACGACTTGAAGAATCTCTATTTTGCAATTGATTATAAAAACTTTACCTTTGCAGGCGTAAGATTAATTAAGAGCAATGGCAAGTAGTCAGAAATATATAGATATAGAGGCACTGGGAGGCAACACCTCTCGGCGTCTCTTCTTTACTGACGCTCGTCAAAACCTTAACATAATTTTACCCCCCCCCTACTAGCGGGAAACAATACTTAACAAAGAGTAGAAG
>NZ_JDFF01000004.1 GCF_000565015.1 Porphyromonas catoniae ATCC 51270 | reverse complement strand
TATGCGATGAGTTAGGCTTTCTCTCTTGCGATTGTGCTACCTTCTGATGTCATATCTTTTATTATTCTCATTACTATAAATAGGCGGTGATTAGCAAATGCTAGTCACCGCCTATCTTCATTTAGGTTCTTTTGTGAATATTTATTAACTTTGCGATAGAATGTGTGGCCTATTGCCGCACAATGCAACTCAAGAATAGAATAATGAAGAAGTTATTTTTCGCAGCAGTTGCCCTTGCTACTGCTACATTTGTTGCTCAGGCACAGATTCACCCTCGTATCGAGGTGGCTGGAAACTTCGCTAAGAGAAGCGTCACGGATAGTAAAGGAGATACACAGTCTGGGTATAAGATGCGCCCAGGTTTTCGCGCAAGTGTTGCTGCTGAAATCGGTCTAGCAGCAGGACTTTATATTGCTCCAGGGATCACATTCCGTCAGGAAGGATCGAAGCTCCCAAGCAATAAGAGTGAAGCTCTGAACTACCTAAGCGTACCTGTTGATCTTGGGATCCGTGCACAGCTTGACGATAAGCTCGCTGTATCAGTTGAAGTTGGTCCTTCTTTTGCTTATGGCGTGTCTTCATCTGGTACAGGTGAAGATGCCTTTAAGACAAAGAAGCTTGGCCGCTTTGATGTGAGCTTGAACGCCTCAGCCGCTCTAGAGTACAACAAGCTCTATCTACGTGTCGGCACAGACATCGGAGTGGTTAATACCCTCAAGGAAGCTGTCCAGAAGGCTACGGCAAAGAACACTTCGTTCTTCGTTGGTGTCGGTTATCGCTTCTAGTGTAATCTAAGCTTGGGGATTGACAAATCTCCATGATAGTGCCATGCGCCACCACCTTCATCTAGAGGGTGCTGGCGCATGGCTTTTTGTCTTATATTTGTAGGAGAAAGAGTAATAGGTATTAGCTATAAGCTAACTAACGAACAGAACACTTCCGATGAAGCAAATCATCAGCCAATTTATTCCCCAAGAGAGCATTGGGGAAGTGCAACCTTTCGGCAATGGACACATCAACGACACCTATGCCGTGACAGACACCCAGGGGGTACGACGCTGGATACTACAGCGAGTAAATCATCATGTTTTCCCTCGTATTGAGGTCCTACAGCGTAATGTGGCGATTGTCTCTGAGACTATGCGCCAGCGTCTAGAGCAGGAGGGTGAACCTGATATAGAGCGTAAGTACTTGTACTTCTATCCCCTGCTAAACAGCCCAGAGAAGAACTATTACTACGATGGCGAGAGCTACTGGCGAGTCTGTCGCTTCATCCCCGAGAGTATGAGCATGAGTGAGCTTACTCCTGAGGCTGCTCGTTTTGCCGGAGAGGCTTTTGGTCGCTTTGAGGAAATGCTCTCGGGCATCCCTGAGGGGGTCTTGGGTGATACTATCGTAGATTTCCACAGCATGCCCTTTCGCCTACGCCAGCTCAAGGAGGCTGTCGAGAAGGATTCAGTGGGGCGTGTAGCTAAGGTGCAGGATATACTTGAGGAGATAGAGAAGCGTGCCGATAAGATGCTCATCCAGGAGCGTCTGCATGAGGAAGGGAAGCTACCTAAGCGTACGATCCACTGCGACACCAAGGTTGATAATGTACTTTTCGATAAGGGTGGGTGCGTGCTGTGTGTTGTGGACTGGGATACTGTGATGCCAGGCTATATCCTTAGTGATGTAGGGGACTTCATTCGAACAGGGGTTAACCTTGCCCCCGAGGATGAACCAGATCTCTCTAAGATCGGGGTGAACATGACAATCTACAAAGCATTTGTAGAGGGCTACCTATCTACAGCTGGTAAGTTCCTTACCCCTACGGAGCGTAGTCTCATTGCTTATGGAGGGCGTCTGATGACCTACATGCAGACAGTCCGCTTCCTCGCTGATTATATCGATGGGGATAAGTACTTCAAGGTGCATCACCCTGAGCACAACCTACAGCGTACTCGCGCACAGCTACGCTATCTGCAGTGTCTCGAGGAGCATGCAGAGGAGATGGAGGCTTTGCTGAAGTAGTAGGAGTCATATTACTTCGTATCGGCGTACGCTCTGCCCTCAATATGGGAGGGTAGGGCGTACGGCTTGCTTTTATACCTTAGGATAAAGTCGTATCTTTGCGCATCACAAGCAAGTAGACGCATATAAATAATAAATTAAGATAAGCTCATATGTCACTTCAGGAACACCGTGGTCAAGACACCTTAGACGTAATTGACGAAAAGGTGATGCAGGGAGAACAGTTCTTTGAACGCCATGGCAAGAAGATTATGATTGGAGTGGGGGCAATCCTCCTCATTGCACTCGGTATCTTCGCCTACATTAAGTTCATTAAGGAGCCCAAGAATGTCAAGGCTTCTACGCAGCTCTTCGTGTCTGAGGAGCAGTTTATAATGGGGCAGGATAGCCTTGCACTCAAGGGAGCCGGGGCTCCTGGCTTTGAGGCTATAGCCAAGAACTTCTCAGGTACCGATGCTGCTAATCTGGCTCATGCCTATAGCGGTATTTGCCTCTATGATATGGGTAAGTATCAGGAAGCTTTAGCTGAGCTTCAGAAGTTCTCTTCGGATGAAGCCCTCGTTGCGCCCTCCATTCAGCGTATGATTGGAGACTGCTACGTACAGCTAGGTAAGCTCGAGGATGCTGTCAAAGCCTACGAGTCTGCGGCAAAGAGTGCAAATAGTGAAGCCATCTCTCCTAGCTGCCTCATCAAGGCTGGACATGTCTATGAGAAGCTAGGTAAGTATGACCAAGCTGTTAAGGCTTATCAGGAAGTTAAGGATAAGTACTACACTGCCCCAGAGGCTGAGATGGTAGAGGCTGACCTCATCCGTGCTCGTGCGGCTGGGGGCAAGTAAGACTTCGGAGTATGTCCACAATCGATCATGTTACTTCTTCCTATCACAGTGAGGTCCCAGCAGCCGAAGGGCTGCGTATTGGGATTGCCGTGGCAGAGTGGAATAGTAATATCACCGAGGCTCTACTTGAGGGCGCGAAGTCCGTCCTTCATGCCCGAGGAGCTGCCGAGGTTGTCATCTTTCGTGTGCCGGGAGCTTTTGAGCTAGTGAATGCTTCTGCACGTCTACGAGCTCAGGGGGTAGATGCCGTTATTGCCATCGGATGTGTTGTGCGTGGGGATACAGCCCACTTTGATTACATCTGTCAGGGGGTGACCTCAGGACTCTCGGTGCTTAATGCTCAGCCCGTCATTGTGGAGAGTAAAGAGCCTCGCTATGTACCTGTGATTTTTGGTGTTCTTACTACTGAGGATATGGGGCAGGCAGAGGAGCGTGCGGGAGGAAGGTTAGGCAATAAGGGGGTAGAGGCAGCAGAGACGGCTCTGAAGATGTGTCGCCCTGTTTGCATAATTGAAAAATAGTATCTACCTTTGCAACGCTAAAGAAAAAAGGATGGGCAGTTACCAGAGTGGCCAAATGGGGCTGACTGTAACTCAGCTGGCTTACGCCTTCGGTGGTTCGAATCCATCACTGCCCACTCTCTAAGGATTGCGGAAGTAGCTCAGTTGATAGAGCATTAGCCTTCCAAGCTAAGGGTCGCGGGTTTGAGCCCCGTCTTCCGCTCATAGGTTGGTAGAGCTACTACCCAAAGAAATAAAGCGAGGATCTCTATTGAGGTTCTCGTTTTTTCTTTTTGCTTTCGAGCCTAAAGGGGGGCTTAGCTCTCTATTTCATTATTGTTTCATCTCTCGCTTCGCTCTTCTTTTCTCCCATGGTTTATGCGGGATAGTGTATAATTATTTGATAGAAGAAGTCTAGAGATTTTCCCCCGCATCTATCCCGATATGCCAGACCTCGATAAGTAATTTGGTGTGTGAAGGGCGGGGAGCGGGTCTAGTGGGTAGCCTATCCTACACTATCCCGTACAAAATACGTAAATTTGTGCCTTATAATTCAGGTGGATGCCCTCTGCCACATAGTTATAGACATCATAAAGAATTCAGATAGGTTTATATAATACTCTATGGAGTTAGCTACGAAGTATAGCCCCGAGGCTGTAGAGAGCCGCTGGTACGAATACTGGATGAAGCACCGCCTCTTCCACTCAGAGCCTGACCATCGCCCTGCTTACACTATCGTCATCCCCCCGCCCAACGTAACGGGTGTCCTGCACATGGGACACATGCTGAATAACAGCATCCAAGATATCCTCGTGCGCCGTGCTCGTATGCGGGGCTTCAATGCCTGCTGGGTACCAGGGACCGACCACGCCTCCATCGCTACGGAGGCGAAGGTTGTAGGTCGACTCGCTGCACAGGGCATACAGAAGCAAGACTTAACCCGTGAGCAGTTCCTAGAGCATGCCTGGGAATGGACTCGTGAGCATGGAGGCATCATCCTCGAGCAGCTTAAGAGGCTGGGAGCCTCCTGCGACTGGGAGCGTACGGCCTTCACCATGGACGAGGAGCGTAGCCAGAGCGTCATCGACGTCTTCGTAGAGCTCTATCGTCAGGGGCTGATCTACCGAGGTGTGCGTGTCGTAAACTGGGACCCTAAGGCTCGCACGGCTCTAAGTGACGAAGAAGTCGTCTATCAGGAGCAGCAGGGCAAGCTCTATTACCTGCGCTACTACGTCGAGGGAGAGGATCGCTACGTCGTCGTGGCTACGACCCGCCCCGAGACCATCATGGGGGATACCGCTGTGTGTATCAACCCCGAGGACGAGCGCTATCACTTCCTCAAGGGCAAGCGCCTCATCATCCCCCTCGTAGGGCGAGCTGTCCCCGTGATCGAGGACGAATATGTAGATATAGAGTTCGGTACGGGCTGCCTCAAGGTAACCCCTGCTCACGACGTCAATGACTATATGCTCGGAGAGAAGCACCAGCTGGAGACGATCGACATCTTCCACGATGACGGTTCGCTCAACGAGCATGGAGGAGTATATGCAGGGATGGATCGCTTTGAGGTCAGAGAGAAGATCGAGGGTGATCTAGCCGCAGCAGGACTGCTGGAGAAGGTCGAGGCCTACACCAACAAGGTTGGGCACTCCGAGCGCACCTTTGCCCCCATCGAGCCTAAGCTCTCGATGCAGTGGTTCCTCCGTATGGAGGGTCTTGCAGCCCCAGCCCTCGATGCAGTGATGAAGGATGAAATTCGTCTACACCCTGCTAAGTTCAAGAACACCTACCGCTACTGGATGGAGAACATCAAGGACTGGTGTATCAGTCGCCAGCTTTGGTGGGGACATCGCATACCAGCCTATTACCTCCCCGATGGTAGCTTCGTCGTAGCCAGCTCGGATGAGGAAGCCCTCCACCTAGCACAGCAAAAGGTACCCAGCCTCAGAGCCGAAGACCTTCGCCGTGAGAGCGACTGCCTAGACACTTGGTTCTCCTCTTGGCTCTGGCCCATCACGGTCTTTGCCCCAGCGATGAGCCGAGATGATAAGGAGCTGAGCTATTACTACCCCACCTCAGACCTTGTCACAGGGCCTGATATCCTCTTCTTCTGGGTAGCACGTATGATCATGGCAGGCTATGCCTTCCAGGGGAAGAAGCCCTTCGAGAATGTCTATCTCACGGGGATCGTGCGTGACAACCAAGGACGCAAGATGTCCAAGACCCTCGGGAACTCCCCCGACCCTCTTGACCTAATAGATAAGTACGGCGCTGATGGTGTCCGTATGGGGCTCATCATGAGTGCCCCTGCAGGGAACGACATTCTCTTCGATGAGTCTCTCTGTGAGCAAGGGCGCAACTTCTGTAACAAGATCTGGAATGCCTTCCGCCTCGTCAAGGGCTGGACGGATGATGCCTCCGAGGCTCCCCAGCCCGAGGCCTCCCGCCTCGCCTCCTACTGGATGCGCCAGGTGCTCAGCAAGGCTGCGACCGAGCTGGAGGATCTCTTCTCCAAGTACCGCATCAGCGAAGCCCTTACCCTCGTCTACAAGCTCATCCGTGACGACTTCTCCTCCTACTATCTGGAGCTCATCAAGCCAGCCTATGGCACCCCGATCGATCGAGTGACGTGTGATGAGGCACTTGGCTTCTTTGACGAAGTCCTGCGCATCCTGCACCCCTTCATGCCGTTCATCACGGAGGAGCTGTGGCAGAACCTCGCTGAGCGCAGGGAGGGCGAGAGCATCATGAATGCTCAGCAACGCCCTGCAGAATCTTTTGACGAAGCCTTCCTCTCTCGCTTCGCTGCTGTGCAGGAGCTTATCACCTCGATCCGTAGCCTGCGCACGAGCAAGAACCTCTCTCCTCGTGAGGCTCTGACGCTAGAGGCCTCTGAGAGCTACCCCAGCGAGCTGGATGAAGTCCTCATCAAGATGGCAGGGCTCTCCGAGATTGACCGCAGTGGTAAGCGCAGTGAGGGAGCAGTAAGCTTCGTCATCGGCACCGACGAGTTCGCTGTACCTATGGCAGCCTACATCAATGTAGAGGAGGAGCTCGCCAAGCTCCGTGCCGACCTCGAGTATCAACAGAAGTTCCTCGCTGGTGTAGAGAAGAAGCTCAGCAACGAGAGCTTCGTCTCCAAGGCTCCAGAGGCGGTCATCGCCCTAGAGCAGAAGAAGAAGACCGATGCCGAGAGCCGTATCGCCAGCATCAAGCAGAGTATCCGTCAGCTATCGGGCAAGTAGTGAGTCAGACACATCTCCCCCCCTTCGACAAGGCAGCCTACACTCCTCAGGATCACCCCTACGCCATACACGTAGGAGAGGTGATTGAGGAGAAGGTACATCGTCGTCTTCCCGCCCCTATCCTTCGCACGCTGGAGCGAGTCATACATCAGCGGGAGATCAATGATATCCTCTATCGGTATAGCCACCTCGAGGGTATGGACTTCCTAGAGGCACTCGTAGGAGAGTTCCGCCTAGATCTTGACTGGGTACATCCGGAGCGTCTACCCGAGCATGGGCGGTGCATCTTCGCCAGCAATCACCCGCTAGGGGGGATGGATGGCATAGCAATCTCCTACATGCTGGGACGGCACTATGGCGATATACGCTATATGGTCAATGATATGCTCTATCACCTGAAGCCCCTACAGCCCGTCTTCCTGCCCCTCAACAAGCATGGAGCGCAGGGCAAGGAGGCGGTAGCTATGCTTCAGGAGGCTATGCGAAGCGATGTCCCCATCGGTACCTTCCCCGCAGGGTTCTGCTCTCGTGTCTATGATGGTAGGATTCAGGATCAGGAGTGGCGTAAGACTTTTATCACTCAGGCCATCAACCACGAGCGTGATATCGTCCCCTTGCACTTTGTGGGGCAAAACTCCCGACACTTTTACTGGATATGGCATATCAAGAATGCCCTAAGGATGAAGTTTGACATCGGGACAGCTCTCCTTCCTGACGAACTCTTTCGTGCTACGGGCAAGAGTTTTCGTATTATCGTAGGTGAGCCCATCTCCTGGCAGAGCCTACGTGACAGTACCCTGAGCCCAGAGGCAGAGGCTGCTCGTATCCGTAGCCTCTGCTACGCGCTCCGAGATGAGTACGATAGCAGGAAGAAGTAGACCATGTACACCACACCCATCATCCCCCCTGTCCCCAAAGCGCTTATCCTCGAGGAGCTTACTCCGGATAAGCGTCTACGCCTGACCAATAAGGGGGGTAACGAGATCTATGTCTTCCATGCCTCCTCTGCTCCAAATACGATGCGAGAGATTGGGCGTCTCCGAGAAGAGGCCTTTCGCTTCTATGGGGGAGGTACGGGGAAGGATTGCGACATCGATGACTTCGATACCGACCGAGATGGCTATGGACAGCTGATTGTTTGGGATCCGGCCGAGCAGGCGATTCTCGGGGGCTATCGCTTCATCTTCGGTGATGAGGTACATATTGATCCTACGACGGGCAAGCCTCGGTTGGCGACGGCTGGTATGTTTGATTTCAGCCCTCAGTTCCTATCGGACTATCTTCCCTATACCATAGAGCTCGGTCGCTCCTTTGTCTCTCTTCCCTACCAATCGACACGCATGGGAGCTAAGAGCCTCTTTGCCCTAGACAACCTCTGGGATGGACTTGGTGCGCTCACGGTGATTTACCCGAAGATGAAGTATTTCTATGGGAAGGTCACCATGTACAAGGACTACGATCGTCATGCTCGCAATCTAATATTACACTTCCTTAGGTTACACTTCTCTGATCCCGAGGGTCTTGTTATCCCTACAGAGCCACTACCCATTGAGGTGGATGAGGAGGAAGCGCAGAGGCTCTTCCCCACGGATGACTTCTCTGCGAACTATCGTGCGCTGAATACCGCTGTGCGTGCTCTTGGCTACAATATTCCGCCTCTGGTCAGTGCCTATATGGCTCTCTCCCCGAAGATGCGGGTCTTTGGTACGGCGATTAACTATGACTTTGGGCTCGTCGAGGAGACAGGTATTCTCATAGCCATTGACACCATCATCCCCGACAAACGCCTCCGACACATCGAGACATTCGAGCCTGAGGAAGAGCAGAAAGACCTCTTATGGACGAACATCTCAAGACGGGTACGATTGGTGAAGAGCTAGCCTGTCGTTACCTTGAGTCCCTCGGCTATACAATCCATGAGCGTAACTGGAGGTATGGGCATAAAGAGGTAGACATCATTGCCCAATGGGGCCCCACACTCGTCATCGCCGAGGTCAAGACCCGATCCTCGGGTAGCTACCTCAAGGCTCGGGAGAGTGTCACCCGAGAGAAAGAGCGCTTCCTTATCCAGGCGGCAGATCATTATGTTCGCCTGCATCACCTAGAGCTAGAGGTGCGCTACGATATTATCGCCCTAGATATTGCCCCCGATCGTACCTATACGATCGAGCATATCCCCAATGCCTTTTACCCTACGCTTAGGAGACGCTCGTCCTCACCTCGAGGTCGCACTAAGCCCCATCGCTAAGCCCTATGATTCCCCTCTCTACCCCCGTTGCTTTAGGAGCTACCCCTCCTGCCCTGCACTTTGGTGATCCTGTGATGAGCTTGGGCTCCTGCTTCAGTGAGTGTATTGCAAACCACTTAGGGGAAGGAGGGATGAATGTCCTTACCAATCCCTTTGGCGTCCTGTATAATCCCCTCTCCATTGCTCGGACTCTTGAGCGTATCCTCGAGGGGCGTCCCTTCACAGAGTCCGAGCTAACATGCCACAACGGGCTTTACCACAGCTGGCTGCATCATGGGAGCTTCTCCAGCGAAGACGCTACGCAGGCTCTTCTCATGATGAATCGCACACTTTCATTGGCGCATGAGCGCATCCATGGGCTTCGCTACCTCATCCTTACCTGGGGCACAAGCTATGTTTATCGGCATGCTCTGACGGGAGAGGTCGTTAGTAATTGCCATAAGCACCCCGAGAAGACCTTCTTGCGGGAGCGTGCTTCCCTAGAGAATCTTGTTGAGGCGTGGCATCCTCTGCTTACACGCCTCTTTGCTCTTTGCCCAGAGCTAAAACTTATCCTTACGGTCAGTCCCATTCGTCATCTACGTGATGGTGCACACGAGAACACCCTGAGCAAGGCTACGCTCCACCTCTTCACCGATGAGCTTCGTCGGCTTTTCCCTGAGCGTTGCCACTATTTCCCCTCGTATGAGATCTTGCTGGATGAGCTGAGGGACTATCGTTTCTTTGCCGAAGACCTCACGCATCCCTCACGGCTAGCCGAACGAGTGATTGCCGAGCGTCTCACTTCTTGGCTCCTTGATGCATCTACCCAGCAAGCCTTTGCGGAAGCATTGCGCCTTACGAAGGAGTTGCGTCACCGACCCTTGCATGAGGGGTCTACGGCGCATGCGGCACGGCTCACGGCTCTTCGAGCAAAGGTCTCTGACTTCCTCATCCGATACCCAGAGGCTTTGCTTCCGCTTCCCTAGCTCATGCTCCCTCGTACCTGATAGGTACACACTTCGTCCTCCTGCCTGATCAATACCTTTCTCTTTTGCTGAGGGGATATACTTGCTTTTGAAAGCTATCTTCCTCTTCCCTTAACTCCCCTCCGCCCTCCCCTTAGGCAGCCTCCTCCCGTCCTCTTGCTCCACCACTCTGTCCACCGGCTACGCTTGGCTATCCACAGCTTTAGCTACATCTCTCCACGGGGTAGAGGATGGGAGTGGGGATAAGTGTTTATCCATGCCCTGATAAACTCCATGGAGGTATCGGGGAAACCTCTCCCATCGCCTATGATAGGTGGCTGGCGTCGTCTATCATAGGTGAGTGTCGCCACCTATCATAGGTGATTAGAGGAGAGACGAAGGGACGTGAATAGAGGGTGTACTAGGGAGGGAAGAAGGGAGTCAAGTAGGGTGCATATCCGGAATAGAGAGAGGGTGATAGTGGGACAGCGTGGGTTTCATGGGCGGATTTGCAGGATTAAGAAAATCATTCTATCTTTGCATCGCAATTCAAGAGCTGAGTGCGACTGGAAGTGTGGGTGAGTGGCTGAAACCAGCAGTTTGCTAAACTGCCGTACGGGCAACCGTACCACGAGTTCGAATCTCGTCGCTTCCGCTCCTAAGAAGTAGAATTGTAGATGGTGCCATAGCTCAGTTGGTAGAGCAAAGGACTGAAAATCCTTGTGTCCCCGGTTCGATTCCTGGTGGCACCACGAAGGAAGAGAGACAGACTCATGTGGAGTAATCCTGCGAGCTGTCTCTCTTCTTTTTTCCCGTCTGTTGGGTAATGGACACGGGGGAGATCATTGGGGCGTTTTTGCCCTATCCTGAATATGATTAGTACCGATACCGTGGGGAATTTTGTGTGGGTTAGCCTAAGAAGATGCAAATACTTCTTTAAAGTTTTTATTACCTAGACCATCAGAGAGTTATCTGTTTTTGGTGGGGTACTCATGGTTTGAACCCTTCCCCTCTGCTCCTCGAGGAAAAAAGTAAGGCTGCACCGTGACCGAAGTCCACGATACAGCCTTAGTAAAAAGCCTGCAGGAGGGATACCTAGCTATACTACGAACACCAAACGCAATCTCATCGTAACCCAGAAGGTGCCCTCCTTGGGCAGGCCAATCAAATACACAGTATGCCGAGCGTTGTCCTACCCTGAGGGTAGTAACATGACTCAAGCATTGGTGCAAAATTAAAAATTTTTAGTTTATTGACTCCAACGGACTTGGGTCGTTCCCTCGACAACGGATGAAAAACTTGGTCTTTGTGCCTTACTTCATTAAACGTCACCCCCTATTCCTTACTCTAAGAGGGTACGAACAACGGATAAACGGTATAATTTATGAATAGTCCCTTCGGGCGTTACCTCCTACGCCTGCTTCTCCTTCCCCTTTTCCTCGCCTCCGCACTCCCAGCATGGGCACAACAGACGACGCATAGTATCTCTGGGCGTGTCTATGATGAGGCAGGGGAGGCTCTGTCGAGTGCCAATGTGAGTCTTTTACTTCCCGATGGTAAGCTACGTACGGGGGCTACCACGGCTAAGGATGGCTCGTTCGTCCTTCGTGGCATCACCTCAGGCTCGTACACACTACGCATCTCCTTCGTGGGGTATAAGACCCTGACACGTGCGGTGCAGATGGGCTCTAAAGATCTCCCCCTCGGCACGCTAACGCTCGAGGAGGATGGGGCTGTCCTCAGCGACGTCAATGTCGTAGCCAAGGCTAACGAAGTGGTCGTCAAGGGCGACACCCTCGAGTATAATGCCACCAGCTACACTACGCAACAAGGGGCAGCGATCATAGAGCTCCTCAAGAAGCTCCCCGGGGCAAGTGTCGATGAGAAAGGACAGGTCACGGTCAATGGCAAGACTGTCTCGCAGATCATGGTAGACGGCAAACGTTTCTTCGAGGGTGACCCTAAAGTCGCACTGAACAACCTGCCTGCCGAACTCGTAGACAAAGTGCAAGTCATGGACAGGGAGAGTGAATCCTCCCGCATGTCGGGCTTCTCTGACGGCAACGAGGAGACGATCATCAACCTCACCATCAAGGCTGGCAAGAAGCGTGGACTCTTCGGCACAGCCTTCGTCGGGGGAGGCACGGACAAGCGTTATGAGGCCAGTGCCATGCTCAACCGCTTCACCGGTGACAACCAGCTCACCGTGCTGGGGAGCATGAACAACACGAACAACGCTGGCTTCAGTGACATAGCGCAGGATCTTAGTCAGGCGAGCTTCATGTACAGCCTCTCGGGTGGCCGTCGTGGCCCAGGCGGAGGTGGCGGGCGCATGCCCGGACAGATCGACGGGATACAGACCTCGAAGGTACTCGGGGGCAACCTCAGCCATACCTTCAATCCTTCCCTCATCCTCGGAGGTAACCTACTAGCAGGGAACACCACCAAGGACAAGACGACCGCCTCTACGATCCAAAACATCCTCTCCTCATCCTCCACCACGCAGACGGGCAAGACCTCGGAGCACAACGATAAGGATACCTACGCAGGCAACTTCCGCTTCCAGTGGAAGATAGACTCGCTGACCGAGCTCATCATCTCCCCCCAGCTCCGCTACGGCAAGGGGATAGGTACCTACACCTCTGACGAGCAGACGCTCAACGATGCCACCAATGCCCTCATCAGCTCCTCCTCGCTACGTCAGCGCACCTCTCAGTCACAGACCGACGGAGATCTAAGGATAGATGCCAGCCGCCGTCTCTCCGACCGTGGCCGTACCCTCACGCTATCTACCTCAGGGACGCTCTCCAATGAGCTAGGCTCGGGGACATACCTCTCCGACATCGTCAGTGCCGCTACCGGTACGGAGCATGTGGACCAACGTATCGAGAGCACCAAGCGGAGTGGGGAGTACCGTATCCGTCTCGGGTGGGTCGAGCCACTTGGCAAGGGCTTCTTCGGTCAAGCTACCTATCAGATCAAGGGAGCTAATAGCTTCAGCGAACGAAAGGCCTTCGATGCTGACCTCACGGGGCAGTACACCATGGAGAACGCTCGCTACAGCAACGAGTTCCACTCCGACTTCCTAACGCATCAGGTAGGGCTAGCACTCAAGAAGAAGGGAAGTACCTATGACCTCACTGCGGGGGTGAACCTCGAGCGCTCCAACCTCAGTAGCTACACCGTAGTGGCAGGCGTGAATGCTCGTAGCATCAACCGCTCTACAACTAACTACTCTCCTACGCTACGCTTCTCCTACAAGCCCAAGCGAACGACAGAGCTTCGCATCGACTACTTCGGTCGTAGCTTCCAGCCTACCACCGATCAGCTGGCTCCCGTGCAGGATGTGACTAATCCCCTCGTCGTCTATGAGGGGAATCAGAACCTCCTCCCTGGCTTCCAGCACAACCTCTTTGGACGGTACAACAACTTCTGGACTTCGACACAGACGTCACTTGCCCTCTTCGGACACGCCCGCTACGTGCAGAACGACATCGTATCCCGCACGACCTATGACCTCACGACTGGGGTGAGGAAGATCGGCTACACCAATGTCAGTGGTAACGCTATGGCTGGCCTAGGGGGCTTCTTCACGCAGGTACTGCCCGGTAAGAAGTTCTCCATACGTCTCGGCTCTCGCAACGAGCTCATCCGTCAGATTGCCTTCATCAACGATGAGGAGAACCGCTCCCTCTCCCTCAGGCTCAACGAAGATCTGACGCTGAACTACCGCAACTCCTTCCTCGATATCAACCTCCGTGGGGCTCTCGGCTATTACAATGCCACCAACAGCCTCACCTCGGTGAGCACCACCGCCACCAAGGACTACTCCATCGGCTCGAACATGAACCTTACCCTCCCTCTAGGCTTTGCCATTGAGGCCGATGGTACCTACACCACGACACAGGGCTATGCGGCGGGCTTCGAGAACGACCAGTGGCTCCTGAATGCAGGCATATCCTTTAGCTTCCTCAAGGGTAAGCGTGCTACGCTCCGTCTCAAGGGCTATGACCTGCTAGACTCACGTCGTAGCATCTACCGCAACATCACCGCCACGAGCATCACCACCGAAGAGTCGAATACGCTCGGGAGGTATGCTATGCTGCACTTCATCTACCGCTTCGACAGCTTCGCTGGGGGTGGCTCTCGGAGCGATATGAAGCAACAGGGACATCCTGGCCCACCACCTCCCATGTAAGGGATTTTCTTCTTATATGTTTAGACTTGAGGCTGCACTACCGAGGGATCGGTGATGCAGTCGCTTTTTGGTTCCAAGGGGAGAGAATGGAATAATCGAAAGGAAGATGAAGGCACTCCTGTGGGGAAGGGGACCGAGTGCCGGCAGGAGGAAGGGACAGAGGCTGATGGGTAGTCGGGTGGGGAGGGTGTGCCGGAGAGATCAGATAGGTCTGGTTGCTAGGTAGGAACAGGTCTACCCGCTATCATGGCGAAGGTTCAGTCCCTGCGTCCCTTTGCTCCCTGGTCGTAGTTGTCCCTATTTTGCCTCGTATCCCCCAAAATCACCTATCATAGGTGGCGATGGTCGCCTATGATAGGTAAAGGCCTCCACCTATGATAGGTGATTGGAGAGGTTCCCCCGATAACTACATGGAGGTAGAGGGGAAAGCCCACAGAGGGGATTGGGAAAGATGAAGGTTGGGGTGAGGAAAGCTCGCTCCTCCGTTAATGGAGAAGACACCGTATCTTTGTGTGGGCAATCGTGCCTCTCTACATTAGGAATGAACAAAAATATTACACGCATCGCCCTGACAGGCGGCCCTTGTGCTGGTAAGACTACGGCACTGGCACAGATTATCGAGCACTTCAGTGACCTTGGCTATTTGGTTTATGCTCTTCCCGAGACTCCGACGCTCTTTAGTAATGCCTCGATTAACTTCGCCACCCCTGACCGACAGTATTTCTACAATATCGAGAAGGCAGTGATGAAGTATCAGATCCAGATGGAGGATACCTTCCTGGAGCTTGCCCACTCAGCCTCCCGCCCCGTGCTGATTATTTCAGACCGGGGGACGATGGATATCTCGAACTATGTCGAGCGGACGATGTGGCAGGCACTGCTGGATGAGCTGGGGCTGTCGGAGATTAAGCTACGTGATGCACGCTACGATGCGGTCATCCACATGGTGACGGCAGCACAAGGGGCAGAGGAATTCTATACGCTGGAGAATAATGCCTTCAGAGGTGAGACCATCGAGGAGGCGAGGGAGCTAGATGCTCGCATACTGAAGGCCTGGACGGGACACCCGCAGCTGCATATCGTGGAGAACAATGTGGACTTCCAGGTGAAGATTCGTCAAGTGCTTCGCGCCATACACGAAACCCTTGGTGACGACCATGTGACCTTTACCGATATACGCCGTCGGTTCCTTGTGCATGTGACTGGGGAGATTCCCTTTGGCGTAGAGACAGATCTCTATCAGGCCTATATAGATATGGAGGATGGATCGAGCGTGCGTATACGTAAGCGCGGACTTAGGGGAAACTACGTGTACTTCATGACGCGTAAGAGCCCTATTGAGACCCAGTCCATCATCACCGAGCGACAGATAGGTCCTGATGAATATATCTCCTATCTGAATGCACTACCTGCCCCAGAGGAGGTCTTGGTGCATAAGTTGAGACGAAACTTTGTTTGGGCTAAACAGTACTTCGAGGTAGACGACTTCATTGAGCCACGGAGAGACTACCAAATCCTTGAAATCTCTTGTGCTCCCGACCTGGAGGTGAAGTTCCCTCCCTTTATTGAGGTGATCCAGGAGGTCACAGACGATCCCACCTATGGTAGGCTGTAGTGTACCTAGAGACTTCCTTGGCTGACAAAATTGCAGTCCTAGGGAGACTTTGGCATAGCCTTTGCACAGCCTCACATGCTGACGGGGGTTAGCCCCCAGCGAAGAGTGAAACGTAAACAACTAACATAGTCTAGAAAGAAACAATGAGCATCAAGCCCCTAGCAGACCGTGTACTCGTACGCCCTGCTGACCAAGAAGAGAAGACTGCAAGTGGAATCATCATCCCTGACTCTGCCAAGGAAAAGCCTCTACGTGGCGAGGTAATCGCCGTCGGTGGTGGTACAAAAGACGAAGAGATGGTCCTGAAGGCAGGAGACATCGTCCTCTATGGCAAGTATGCAGGGACGGAAGTAGAGCATGAGGGAGAGAAGTACCTCATCATGCGTCAGAGTGACGTGCTGGCTACTCTCTAAGTCGCAGTGCCAAGCATGGCTGGGTGGTTGGACTTAGTCCTTTACCCAGACCAAACAAGATTCATTAACAACGAAAAGATATTCCAATCATGGCAAAAGAAATAAAATTCGATACCGAGGCTCGTGAAAGCCTCAAGCGTGGCGTGGATGCCCTTGCCAATGCTGTCAAGGTGACGCTTGGCCCTAAGGGGCGTAACGTCATCCTCTCTAAGAGCTATGGTGCTCCTCATATCACCAAGGACGGTGTCTCCGTCGCTAAGGAGATCGAGCTAGAGGATACCTTCGAGAACATGGGCGCACAGCTGGTTAAGGAGGTTGCCTCCAAAACCAATGATGACGCTGGGGATGGTACGACTACAGCAACGATCCTTGCTCAGAGTATCATCGGTGTTGGACTCAAGAATGTCGCAGCAGGTGCGAACCCAATGGATCTCAAGCGTGGGATAGACAAGGCCGTAGGTAAGGTTGTCTCCGAGATTCGCTCTATGGCACAAGAGATCGGTGATAACTTCGAGAAGATCGAGCATGTAGCCAAGATCTCCGCTAACGGGGATGAGCAGATCGGTCAGCTTATCGCCGAGGCTATGCGCAAGGTGGGTAAGGAAGGTGTAATCACCGTCGAAGAGGCTAAGGGTATCGAGACTACCGTAGAGGTGGTCGAAGGGATGCAGTTTGACCGCGGATATATCTCTCCCTACTTCGTCACCAACTCCGAGAAGATGGAGGCACAGCTGGAGAACCCCTACCTGCTCATCTATGACAAGAAGATCTCCACACTGAAGGAAATCCTTCCTATCCTCGAGCAAACCCTACAGACGGGTCGTCCCCTACTCATCATCGCTGAGGACATCGATAGCGAAGCTCTTGCTACGCTCGTGGTGAACCGTCTGCGTGGAGGCCTCAAGGTCTGTGCTGTGAAGGCTCCTGGTTTCGGAGATCGCCGTAAGGCTATGCTTCAGGACATCGCTACTCTGACCGGTGGTGTCGTCATCAGTGAAGAGACGGGGCTAAAGATCGATGCTGTCACCCTAGATATGCTGGGTAAGGCAGAGAAGATATCCGTAGACAAGGATAATACAACCATCGTAAACGGTGCAGGTGATAAGGAAGCTATCCGTGAGCGTGCTGCACAGATCAAGGCTCAGATTGCCAATACGACCTCTGACTACGATCGTGAGAAGCTTCAGGAGCGTTTGGCTAAGCTCTCTGGTGGTGTAGCTGTACTCTATGTCGGTGCACCAAGCGAAGTAGAGATGAAGGAGAAGAAGGATCGCGTAGATGATGCCCTCAGCGCTACACGTGCTGCCGTAGAGGAAGGTACAGTCCCAGGTGGTGGTACAGCCTACCTCCGTGCTGTACGTGCTCTCGACGGACTCAATGGAGAGAACGATGACGAGACAACAGGTATCGAGATCGTACGCCGTGCCGTAGAAGAGCCCCTCCGACAAATCGTAGCTAATGCGGGGAAGGAAGGTGCTGTCATCGTACAGCGTGTCAAGGAAGGCCAAGCAGACTTTGGCTATAATGCCCGTACGGATAACTTTGAGAACCTCTATACCTCGGGTGTAATTGACCCTGCTAAGGTCACTCGTGTTGCTCTCGAGAATGCTGCTTCTATTGCTGGGATGTTCCTCACAACCGAGTGTGTCATCGCTGATAAGAAGGAAGAGGCTCCTGCTGCAGCCATGAACCCTGGTATGGGAGGCATGGGTGGTATGATGTAGCCACTGAGGTTACCAGCTCGGATAGACGTTGCCCCCGACTAAGGACTAAAACTCCTTAGTCGGGGCTTCTTTTTTTTGTGTGAGGGAAAGGAACGCATGGCTGAATGTGGAGATGCTATTAGGGTCTCCCGTGAGGTGGTATTAGGGTCTCTTTGTCGATGGTACTAGGGGCTCATGGCAGATGCTATTAGGGTCTCCTAGGAGGAGGTATTAGGGTTTTGTGGTAGATGATACTTAGGTACAGGGGGCAACTCTTGATGAAAGGTGCTATCTTTGCTATACAGCTTCGTAAAAGTGAAAACAATGAACTACCAAAGAGCCCTTACTCTTACACTCCTTGCCTTGAGCGGTGTTGTCCTCTCCTTCCTCCCCTCTTGCACCTCTTGCTCGAAGGGTACAGGATCGGCAGACTCTACTGCTCTTGATTCGGCTAACCTTACTCTTGCCTGGGATTCGATCGTTATAGATGATACCTATTATGACAACCCTGAGACGAAGCGAGGCCCTTCTGTCTACGTTAATATCGCTTATCTCTATCCTAAGGGGGATAGTGCGCTGATTCACCTATTCAATCGCTTTACGTTTGGCGATAGCTTTGCTCAGCTTTCTCCTCAGGAGGCTGTTGCACGCTACATCAAAGAGGTAGAGACAGAGTACATCTATTCCCCAGACTCTACGGAGGGCTACAGCCCAGAGGATCTGGATCAGATGAGAAGCCATCTGGAGCTGAGGAATAAAATACACTACGTTGATAGCCTTGTAATCAGTGTCGAAAAATCGCTCTCTACCTACTTCATGGGGGCGGTGCATGGGATGTATGGCTCCTCTATAAGCAATGTGGACAGGAAGACTCGATCCATCATTAGTGAGGGAGACCTCTTTGTTGATGGCTATGCTGCTGACCTCTCTAAGATCTTACAGCGCTATGCTCTCTCCTCCTACGGGCGTAAGACACAACAGGAGCTGGAGGAGAAGGAGGGAATCTACGTATCAGACATTACTCCTAATGATAACTTTACCATCGACGAGAAGGGCTTGACCTACTACTATAATCCCTATGAGATTGCACCCTACGCAGTGGGGCAAGTCATGATCTTCATCCCTCATGAGGCTCTGGTCGGGATCCTTCGTCCCAACTCCCTTCTTTACCACTATCTCCCTGAGACAAACCAGTAGCTCGCTGCATGGATCTTATCACAAAATACTTCCCTCACCTCACTGAGGAGCAGAGGAGCCAGTTTGCCGAGCTTGATCCCCTCTATCGGGACTGGAATGCTAAGATTAACGTAATCTCTCGTAAGGACATCGATGCCCTCTACGAGCATCATGTGCTTCACTCGCTCGGTATCGCTCAGATGATACGCTTCAAGCCCGGGACGAAGATCCTCGACTTCGGCACTGGGGGAGGTTTCCCTGGTGTCCCTTTGGCTATACTCTTCCCTGAGTGTGAGTTTTTGCTAGTGGATAGTATTGGCAAGAAGGTTAAGGTCGCAGGGGCAGTGGCTGAGAGTCTTGGACTGAAGAACGTACGGGTGCTACATGGTCGAGGCGAAGAGATCAAGGAGCAGTTTGACTTCGTTGTTAGCCGTGCAGTGATGCAGCTACAAGAGCTCGTGGGCTTTACGAAGCAACTCGTTCATGGCACACAGCGTAATGGCATGCCCAATGGGTTGATTTGCCTCAAGGGCGGTGAGCTACAAGCTGAGCTACGCCCCTTCAAGCGCATTGTCGAGGTGCAGGAGCTTTACCCTACCTTCGATGAAGAATATTTTAAGACGAAGAAGGTCGTTTACCTGCCCTTCTAAGCCTTGAGGAGCAACGGCCCCACGTATCTTATCCATGAAGAAGCTGAAGAGTACGGAGATGGATCGCCTCACGCCAGAGGAATATCTGCGTCGTGACAAGCTCCCAATTGTCGTCGTGCTAGATGATGTGAGGAGCATGAATAATATTGGTTCGATCTTTCGCACGGCTGATGCTTTTCGTATTGAGGCTTTAGTGCTATGTGGTATCACGGCTACACCTCCCCACACAGATATTCATAAGACTGCCCTTGGGGCAGAGGAGAGTGTCCCCTGGCGATATATCCACTCATCCCTAGAGGCTGTCAAAGAGCTACGTGCTGAGGGCTACCAAGTACTTGCCCTGGAGCAAGTACACGATAGTCTGAAGCTGGATACGTTTATCCCCGAGCCAAACCAAGGCTATGCACTGGTGCTTGGGAACGAAGTACACGGCGTAAAGGAAGAGGTGGTGCAACAGGTGGATCATTGCTTGGAGATTCCACAGTTTGGTACCAAGCACTCCCTGAATGTCAGTGTAGCAGCAGGCATCGCACTCTGGCACATGGCTCGTCCCCTCTTGCATACCCTCTCTTGATGATGGTGCAGTACCCCGAGCTACAGGCAACAGAGGATGGTAGCCTGACGCTCTATACGCCTTGCTTCGGAGAGCATTATCACTCTACTCATGGGGCGGTACAGGAGAGTCGGCATATCTATACAGGGCTTGCCCTCGAGGGACGTTTGGCAACTTGGCATCAAGATAAGGGGAAGGCTCTTCGCCTCTTTGAGGTCGGATTGGGCACAGGGCTCAATGCACTGCTCACCGCACTTATAGCCAACAAGGAGCAAATCCCTATTCACTATACTTCGATAGAGAAATACCCCCTACCTAAGGAAATCTTCCATCACTTATCCTATGAAGATGTTATAGGGAAGGGGAGCGACGAGCTACTACGTCGCCTACATGAAAGCCCCTGGGGAGAAGATGTATGCATTACTCCCTTCTTTACTCTGCATAAAGTATTGGGAGACCTCACTGACTACACCTTTCCCCAAGCTCTTGATGTCGTCTACTACGATGCATTCTCTCCCGAGGCTCAGCCTGAGCTGTGGGAGGAGAGGCTATTCCTTTCGCTCTACGATGCCATGAACTGTCAGGCAACACTAGCCACCTATTGTGCCAAGGGAGTGGTGCGACGGGCTCTACAGCATGCAGGCTTCTCAGTGGAGCGACTACCTGGCCCCCCCGGTAAGCGTGAGGTGCTACGTGCTGTGAAAGTAAGGGGATAAGTAAGGGGGGGGGGTTGATGCTACGCTAGGTCTCTCTTCTAGAGGAAAGGCATTCTTGCAGAAGCTTGTCTAGAGTAAGGTTTCCTGAGCCCTATCCTGCAATGAATGACGCTGGCGATAGGCTGCGAGATAAAGGCGAAGCAGATCATAGGAGTAAACACCCTCAGTAGCGTCCACCACTCCTCGAAGTCCAGCCTCTACATCCATTGTAGCGAAGAGCGGGGAGAGCATCTGCATCGTCCCTTCATCTATTCCTACTTCTTGCTCGGTTACCTTCCTTTGCTCCATCAGCATCGCTATATGCCCCGTGATGGTGGAGGGTTTTAGGCCTCGTTCGGTTGCTATCTCAGCGATGGTCTTACCAGCCTTGAGAAGCTGGAGCGTTTGCTCTTGGGTGCTTACCTTCGCTTCCTTAGGAGCTTTCTCTTTTTTCTTTGCCTTAGGTTCCTCGGGTGTGGGTACGATGTAGGGCGTCTTAACCTGTGCCTTAACTTGCCTAACCCATTGCTCCAATCGCTCCTCTAGTTGGAGGCCCTCTCGGTCGGGATATTGTCCTTGGCTCAGAGCCTGCATGGAAGCCTGGATGCGTAGTAAGAGGCGCACGGAGCTGATTGAGATGGCTTGTAGTGCGTCTAGCTCATCTATGTATTCCTTGACCTTTTTCATACCCCGCACCTTCACTTGTACGTCCATCAGCCCAACGAGTATCTGCTCCCAGCGAGGGAGGAAATACTGTGTGGCACTCTGTATGCGATCGGTGATGCAGGGAAGAGCAACCTCTCCTTGTCCCCAAAGGCTGCGTAGCTGGAGGATGAACTTCTCTGCGACAACACGTAGCTCATCGACCTCTGCTGCCGCCTCTGCCGCCCAGTCACCGAAGGCACTTTTCTTACTCCTCTCACTCTCCATGCGGTAGCTGTAGGCGTGGTGTCGCCAGAGATCAGCAGCACCCGACCATGAGAAAGCATTGAGTGTCTGCCCCTGCCAGTAGGCGAGCTTCTCTGCCGAGAGGATGTGCTCTAGGTCAGCATCGTTTGCCCGAGTCTGCTCGTAGTCCATGAGTGTCTGTGGAATGGAGAGACTATTCCCTCCGAGAGCAGAGAGCAGGACAAGCCCCTCAGGGCGACGTAAGCGAGACAGTGCTACATAGGCTTGCCCTGAGGCAAAGGTAGCCTCAAGGTCAATGGCCGCTCGATCAAAGGTCAATCCCTGACTCTTGTGGATGGTGATTGCCCAAGCGAGCCTAAGAGGAAAGTGGCGGAAGATGCCTTGTATATCGGGCTCTGTCTCACCAGTGTCAGTGTTGAGGGTATAGCGTGCATTCTCCCAGCTGTAGAGTGGCACATCAAGTAGCTCACCATCCTCGAGACGTACGAAGAGCTTCTTCTCTTCCATAGCCTCCACGGTGCCAAGCATACCATTGTAGAAGCGTCTGGGTGTCTGTTGATCGTTCTTGATCATCATCACTCGAGCTCCTACCTTGAGGGTAAGCATAGGCTCAATGGGGTAGAGGTGCTCAGGGAAGTCCCCCGAGATGCGAGCATGATAGTTTTGTGGTGCACCTGGCAGGGCATCTAGGGCACGTTGGTTGATCTCGTCTGCACGTTGGTTGTGTGTTGTTAGGGTGACATAACCATCGTTGTGTATAGGGTCGAAATGTGGGTCTATTCGACTCTCTAGCCAAGCGCGATCAGCGGGTGTGACCCTGTTGTAGCGTAGGTTATTCAGCAAGCCAAGGAAATCACTATCCTCCTGACGATAGACGTGGGTTAGCTCGATGTAGAGTGGCGGATGATCCCGTAGGACGTGGGCGTGGAAGAAGAATGGACTAGCATAGTACTGGCTGAGTACAGCCCATTCCTGAGGCTTCACTACGGGGGGAAGCTGGAGGAGGTCGCCAATAAAAAGCACCTGCACGCCACCGAAAGGTAGAGGATTGCGTCGCACACTCCGCAGAAGCATATCCACCAGATCAAGCGTGTCAGCTCGGAGCATACTTACCTCATCGATGACGAGAAGCTCAATGGCTCTGAGGAGGCGAATCTTGCGCTCCTGTAATCGGATGTGTCGGCGGAAGTCCTTCGGCGTCACGAAGAGCTGACTTTGGGAGGCACTCGGCTGAAGGGATGAGTCTGGTACGTATGCCCCGATGGGTAGTTGCAGGAGCGAATGCAGGGTAACACCTCCGGCATTGAGTGCAGCGATTCCTGTGGGAGCTGCCACGACACAGTTCTTGTACGTACTTGTACGGATGTGGTGCAGGAGCGTAGTCTTCCCTGTCCCTGCCTTCCCCGTGAGGAAGATATTACGGCTCGTATGTGCTATGAACTCCTGTATGAATTGCTGTCGTTGCATCTGTCTACACTCTACTAGAGTGGGTATGGTCTGTATCGCTAAAGTGTCTTAGAGTGGAGGGTTACTCTTTGTCTAGGTTAATCCGCTCAGCCGAGGGTGGAGGAGTCTTGGCTCCCCAGTTCTTATTTGGACGCGACCCCATGGTGAAGACCAGCCGTCCACCTGCTACTAGCTCGCTGTGCCTGATCCAAGGTCGATCAAGGGGCTTGCCATTGAGCTCTGCTCTCTGGATGTATTTGTTCACGGAGGATGCCCCCTCAGCCTCGATGACGAATGTGCGTCCAGAGGCTAGGTGAAGTGTCATCTTGGGGAAGAATGGTGTACCGATATTATAGACAGGGAGCCCAGGTGTGATGGGATAAAGCCCCATCATAGAGAATACCACAAAGGCACTCATCCCTCCGCCATCTTCATCCCCAGGTACGCCCATTAGGTCTGCTCGGAACCATGTGTCGATGAGCTTGCGAATGAGCCTCTGCGTGCGCCAGGGAGCTCCAGCGTAGTTGTATAGATAGGGGATGTGCAGGCTGGGTTCATTGGCCATCGTGAACTGCCCTACATTTCCTGTCTGGTCAGGTAGGTGACTATAGAACTCCCATTTTGACATGCTGAGCGGTGTACGCAGCGTCTCGTCTAGATAATCGATGAAGCGTTCCTTTCCGCCCATGAGGTAGATGAGGTCTGCAGGGTTGTGCAGTACGTCCCAGCGGTAGGTATAGGCATTGTTTTCGTCGTAGTAGTCACGTGCTCCGAGCCCACCTGATAGCTCGTAGTCGAAAGGCTCGATGAAACGCCCTCGGCCATCTTTGGGATGGAAGAAGCCTGTCTCATAATTGAAGAGCTTGCGGTAGTCATACGAACGTCTGAGGTAGCCATCCGCCTCAGCATCGTGTCCCGAGAACTTCGCTAGCTGCGATAGACACCAGTAGTCGTACGCTGCTGCTAGGCTCACCGCTACGCTCTGTCGCTTCTCCCACTTCGTCACTCGTGGGTCTTGCTCGACCTCTCCAGGATGCAGTGCTGGGAAGTAACCATTCTTATCCATATACTCTGAGAGGGGACCCTTCGGGATACGTGTCCAAGGGAGGTAGGACTTCTCAGTTAAGGTCTTCTTCGAGGCTTGGTAAGCGGCGCTGAGGTTGAAGCCTGTTACTCCCTTAGCATAAGCATCGGCGAAGGTTGCAATCGTGTGTGAGCCATTCATGCGATGAGTATCACCTGTTACCTCGGGGAAGGTGGGGAGCCATCCATCGGTAGACTGCTCGGCCATGCGTAGGTAAGATGTCAGCATCTGTTGCTCCTTCAGTGGGTCAAGTAGGATGCGTAAGGGGTGAGTGGCTCGGTAAGTATCCCATAGCCAGTCATCGGTGTAGAATGGTACTCCAGCATCATCATGCACAGTACGATCGAAGGCACTCCAGTAGCGTCCCTCCTCTGAGAGACAGACCATGCGCTCGTAGACCCTGTAGAGTGAGGTGTAGAAGACCGTCCGTTCCTCCTTTGTTCCGCCTTCTATTTCGATCTTGCTTAGAGCCTTCATCCATTCGTTGCGCCCCGCCTTAGCGATGAGTGAGGCTTCAAAGGATTGGATTTCACGCTCTACGTTGCGCCTTGCTTGCTCCACGCTGATGTAGGAGATGCCGTAGCGTAGTCGTACGCCCTGCTCGGAGTAGGCAAGGGCGATTGTCTTCCCCTCTGCCCCCTGATGATTGAGTGACACACGTCCCGTGGTCTCATCTCGCAGGCCGTAGCTCTGTGGTGTGACATCGCTCTCGGCGTATAGGTACACACGGGTAGAATCCTCTAGCTCCTGGTAGCCACGGAGTGTACGTCCAAAGGCCTGTAGCTCCCCCTTGGCTGTCGAGAAGACGAGGTAATGTCCCTTACGGTCATCCTCGAAGGTGAACGTATAAATCGCACTCTGTGCAGAGGGGGCATAGCTTACCTTAACCTCTGGCTCTACGAGGAATACATCGTATGAATAAGGGCGTATAACCTCCTCGTCATAGCTGTAGCGTGTCGTGCTGGGGATGGAATCTGTGACGTCTGTACGTGGACTGAGGGAGAAGGCTGAGACGCCTCTATGGCTCGTCAGGATGAGAGGTAAACCAGAGATCTGCTCCGAGGCATAGTCACTTCGCTGGGGATGTACCCGCATGAGGCTGTTCGGGAGGTGCACGGTGGGGTAGGTTGGAACCAGTAAGTGGCTGATTCCCCCCATCTTCGTGTCTACGTAGTCCACGGCCTCAAGGGATTCTTCAGACGAAGCCAAGGGGCTATGGCAGCTATATGCTAGGGTTGGGATGAGGAGCGATAGGCAAGCCTGTCTCCACCAGTTGGGTAACTTCCTTTGTATCTGCATTTCTTCTTTGGGCTTTAATACACCAGGAGAAGGCAAGACCTTCGCCCAGCCCTCATATCCCAAAGATACACCAAAGCCACTAAATGTCTATGCCTTTATCCGCTTATTCCCGTTGTTCTTTCCCCTTCTCTCCTACAATATGCGTTGTTTCTGCCCCTCTATACTATGAAAGGTCTTTTCTGCTAGCTCATTCCCCGTCTGTTTGAGAAGGGGAAGAAGGCTTAAACGAGTACATCGTGATGGCCAATGATAAGATGGGTGTATCTCGTTGTGGTATAGTTTGTTATGCTTCTTTTGGCGCAAGGGGCTGACGAGTTACCATAACTCGTCACAGAGAGTTATGGTAACTCGCTCGCAAGAGTTATGGTAAGTCGTTGTAGCGAGTTATGGTAACTCGTGAGAGCGACTTGTGGTAACTCGTTGAGGGGAGGTATTTGTTCGTTTTTATGGTGTTGATTTTTAGTTGGTTGTGTTGGTGTTTAGGGAGGGGGATACCTGCTTCGTTGCATGGCGTTTATAGAGGACGGAGAAGTGGCAGGATTGGTAGCTAGAGGTGAGAGGCATCGGGTTGCAGGGAACTTTTGTATCTTTAAGGCACATAATTAAAGGATACTCCCAATACAAACAAACACAATAGATCTATGAAACAAATCACTTTCCTCGGAGCTTGCGCCTTGGCTTGCGCACTACTTCTCCCTCAGTCCTCCGAGGCTTGCTCCGATCTCATCGTGGGTAAGAAGGCTTCGGCAGATGGCTCTGTGATGATTAGCTATTCTGCTGACTCACACACGCTCTATGGCGATCTTGTCCATTACCCAGCCAAGGCGTGGGGTAAGGGGCTTATGCTCGAGGTGCATGAGTGGGACACAGGCAAGCCTCTGGGCTTCATCCCTCAGGCCTCCGTCACCTACAACGTCATCGGGAACATGAACGAACACCAAGTAGCCATCACCGAGAGTACGTGGGGTGGACGCAAGGAGCTCTCTGACCCCAAGGGCATCATGGACTACGGAAGTCTGATTTACATCGCTCTGCAACGCTCGAAGAGTGCTCGTGAAGCAATCCGCACGATGACGGATCTTGTCCGTGACTACGGCTATTATAGCTCGGGGGAATCCTTTACAATCGCTGATAAGAACGAGGTCTGGATTCTCGAAATGATTGGTAAAGGTCCCAAGAAAAAGGGTGCCGTATGGGTCGCTATCCGTATCCCTGATAATGCGATCAGTGCGCATGCCAATCAGGCACGTATCCATAAGATACCCTTCGGTGACAAGGAGAACTGTATGTATGAGAAGGATGTCGTGAAGCTCGCCCGTGAGTACGGCTGGTACACGGGGAAGAGTGATAAGGACTTTGACTTCCAGAAGGCATACAATCCGTATGAGTTCAGTGGGCTAAGAGCCTGCGAAGCTCGTGTGTGGAGCTTCTTCCGCACCTTCGACAAGGGTATGGATAAGTACACGAAGCACATCCAGGGTGATATCAATGAAGAGCCCATGCCTCTCTACATTGTCCCCGATCGTAAGGTCACGCTCGATGACGTACGCCGAGGCATGCGTAATCACTACGAAGGTACACCACTCTCAATGACTAACGACCCCGGTGCAGGTGCTTATAAAGTACCCTATCGCTGGCGTCCAATGACCTTCAAGGTCGATGGCAAGGAGTACGTGAATGAGCGTGCAATTGCTACCCAGCAGACGGGCTTCGTCCTCATCGCACAGATGCGCAACTGGCTACCTGATGAGATTGGGGGTATCCTGTGGTTCGGTGTGGATGATGCCAATACAGCCGTCCTAACGCCTATGTACAGTGCCATCACCTCTGTCCCCGAATGCTACCGCAGAGGGAACGGTGATATGACACACTTCTCTTGGACATCGGCTTTCTGGATTCATAACTGGGTTGCCAACATGGCTTACCACCGCTACGAGCCAATGATGCAGGATATTCGTCCTGTACAGACCGCACTCGAGAGTAGCTATGATGCACTAGTGAAGGCAACAGATGAATATGCCCTCGAGCTGATGAAGAACGACCCTGCGAAGGTGAAGGATTACCTGACAGGTGTCTGCTCGAAGGTGGCCAATGAGACCACTGCTCGCTGGAAACAGCTCGGTGAGTACCTCATCGTGAAGTACATGGATGGGAATGTGAAGAAGGAGAAGGATGGGCAGTTTGAGACCAATGGATACGGCCAGATTGTCATGCCTAACTTCCCAGGTTACAGCCAGGAGTACTACGAGAGCATTGCACGCAGTGGTGAGGCTGAGCACTTGGTTGTCCCCAAGGAAGAGAAGAAGTAGCTGACCCTTTGCTCCTCGACATTATATCGTAGCCACTAGCCCAATCTCCCGAGGTATAACTGCTTCGGGGGATGGGGGCGAGTGGCTTTGCTTCTTTGGATACCTACATCAGATGCACTACGAGACACGTACCCTAGCCTCGGGGCTTCGTATCATTCTCCTGCGTGAGCCTTCATCCGTGGCCTATTTAGGACTTGCCATAGGAGTTGGGGCTCGCCATGAGTCAAGGCTCGGCTATGGGCTAGCGCATAGCATCGAGCACATGCTCTTCAAGGGTACACGTCTGCGCTCCTCGACACACATCATCGAGCGGCTAGAGTCTGTCGGAGCAGAGCTCAATGCCTATACCACAAAGGAAGAAACGATGCTCTATGCCGTCCTGCCGAAACGCTTCGTGCATCGAGCCCTACATGTCCTATTTGATGTGGTGCAGGGTAGTGTGTTCCCTGAGGAAGAGTGGCGTAAGGAGCAGGAGGTAATCATTGATGAGATTCATTCATACGAGGATAGCCCCTCTGAGTTGATCTTCGATGAATTTGAGGATCAAGTCTTCCGTGGTCACCCACTTGGTCATGCCATACTAGGGACTGAGGCTTCTGTGAACCGTATTGAAGCGAAGAGGCAGAGGGCGTTCTTTCATACTCATTATCGTCCTGAGTGCATGGTGCTCTTTGCGCAAGGAGACTTGTGCCTAGAGGAGCTGGCTAGCTTTGCTGAGGCACGTATGACTACATTCGGTCAGCCTGACCTTACCCTTCAGCGTATCGAGCAGGAGAGGTGTTCCCTTGGGTTTGCCCCTCCGATGAGGCGAGTGCGACGTCGGGATACTTCACAGAGTCATGTACTGCTAGGGCGTACGGCTTACTCGCTCTTCGATAAGCGTCGTTTAGGGTTAAGCCTACTGGCCAATATCCTTGGTGGTAGTGGGATGAACGCCCGTCTGAACATGGAGCTAAGGGAGAGACGAGGCTTGGTTTATCATGTCGAGTGTAACTACACTCCCTACTCTGATACAGGACTCTTTGCCGTGTACTTTGGCTCTTCGCATGAGTCAGAGCGTGAGGCGACCGAACTTGTCCTTATGGAGCTGGAGCGCATGAGACGTACACCCCTTACCGACCAAGAGCTAAAGGCTGCACTCACGCAACTACGTGGGCAGCTCATCATCGCCTCGGATAATCGTGAGCAGACCTTCCTTACGATGGGAAAGACCTTCCTACACCACAACGTCTGTGACACCCCCGAGGAGCTGGAGAAACGACTAACAGAGCTCACGCCAGAGATGCTACATGAGGTGGCGTATGAGCTATTCGATACGGAGACCTTCCACCAACTAATCTATCGCTAAGAGATTTCCCCTAGGTTGGGCTGACAAATTGCTGTAATTCTCGGCGGATAGTGGCTATAAAAAGCACTGAAGGGTCTGCATTCACCTTGATTGGTTGGTATTATAAGGGAAACAAAGCTCTTTGGTTAGTCCTAATGCCTTGAAGCCCTTTATTTTGAGGGGATAATACGTAAGAAAAAGATGTACCTTTGCCCTTAGATGTGACAAATACATATACATACAATAACGTTAAGACGAACAACAGACTATGGCAACATCAGACAAAGGCTTTCGTACCGAAAGTGATTTGATCGGAGAACGCAAGATCAGTAACGAGTATCTCTACGGTGTACAGACGCTACGAGGAGAAGAGAACTTCCGTATCAGTGGTTTCCATCTGTCAGACTATCCACTCTTCATTCATGGGCTTGCGTGGACGAAGGAGGCAGCTGCCATCGCTAACCACCGCTTGGGGTTGCTCACCGATGCTCAGAAGGATGCCATCGTACAGGCCTGTCATGAGCTACTCGAGGGTAAGCACCACGAGCATTTCCCTGTCGATATGATCCAGGGAGGAGCTGGTACGACGACGAACATGAATGCCAACGAGGTCATCTGCAACCGTGCTCTACAGATCATGGGGCATGAGTTTGGAGAGTTCCAGTACCTATCACCTAACGACCATGTCAATGGCTCACAGTCCACAAATGATGCTTATCCTACAGCTATTCACCTTGGTCTGTATGCCTCACACCTGAAGCTCCGCCCACATCTTCTACAGCTGATTAAGGCGCTCCGTGACAAGGCTGCACAGTTCGCTCATGTGGTGAAGATGGGACGTACGTAGCTGCAGGATGCCGTACCCATGACGCTGGGTCAGACATTCGGTGGCTTTGCTTCTATACTAGAGCATGAGGTCGAGTGCTTGGACTTCGCCGCCGAGCAGTTCCTCTCTATTAACATGGGAGCCACGGCAATCGGTACAGGGATCTGTTCGGAGCCTGAGTACGCAGACTACTGTACGGAGGCTATGGCAAAGATTACAGGCTGGAAGATCACACGTACCGCAGATTTCGTCGGTGCAACGAGTGACACGAGCGAGATGATTGGTTACAGCTCTGCCCTGAAGCGCATAGCAGTCAAGGTAAATAAGATCTGTAATGACCTACGCCTTCTCTCTAGTGGCCCTCGCTGTGGACTTGGGGAAATTAACCTCCCAGCCATGCAGCCCGGTTCATCCATCATGCCAGGTAAGGTTAACCCCGTTATCCCCGAGGTGATGAGCCAGGTATGCTATAAGGTCATCGGGAATGATCTCTGTGTGACGATGGCTGGTGACGCCTCACAGATGGAGCTCAATGCTATGGAGCCCGTCATGGCACAGTGCTGCTTCGAGTCGATAGACCTCTTAATCAATGGCTTCGATACCCTCCGCACGCTCTGTATTGAGGGCATTACAGCTAACGAAGAGAAGTGCCGTAGCTATGTGCGCGAAAGCATCGGTATCGTCACGGCGCTGAACCCCATCATCGGCTACAAGAACTCTACAAAGATCGCTAAGGAAGCCCTCGAGACAGGTCGTGGCGTATATGACCTCATCATCGAGCATGGCATCCTATCTAAGGAAGACCTCGACACCGTGCTTGCTCCCGAGAACATGACACACCCTGTGCGTCTCGGCATTAAGCCTCTCAAGTAGCTTACCTATACGCACCTTGTCTATAAATAAGTGAGGCGACTGAATGCTATGCATGATGAGTCGCCTCACTTTCTTTTTGTCCTCAGGGAGGTTGCTTTACATGCGGGTAAAGTAGCTTTGTATACGTGTAAGGGGACTTTTCTGCTCACCAATCAAGCTACCGTTCCCTTGTATGTGCTTACTACTCAACATACATCCCCTTCTTTTCCCCTATGTACCATCCTTAGATAGCTTCTACTAGCTTTGTGAAACAGAGGCTTGCAAGCACTTCCTCAGTGACTCCTGCAAGTTTCTCTTCTGTACCCCCTTGTATGCACTCCTTCAGCAGCCCTATCGCCTCGAGGGCTGTCGTAATGTGACTATCGACGGCAAGGCATATTAGCCTTGGGTCGTGCAGTACAAAGAAAAAGAGCCACAGCTAGCATAAGCTAACTGTGGCTCTTCATTTTAGTCATGTTTAAAGATACTTCGCAATTTCTTGTGGGGAGGGATCCACGGCGCATATCACACCTCGTTCGTTAATGAGGTAAGTGTGAAAGTGCTCCGATAGCCCCATGGTACGCATACATTCTTTGCGCTCCTCAGTGTCGAGACACTGTTGGGTTTGCTCCGCCACTTGGTCTAAGGCTAGCGTACGCACATACACGTCACGATCGGGGTCGAGGGCGATACCTCGGTAAACAATTCCTTCGTGTGGTGTAGCTTCGAAGTACTGCGACCATTGGATGTTCTCCGCTCTGCTCTCTGCATCATATGCAGCCCAGAAGTGAATGAGAGTCATCTTAGGTGTTTTGTCCTCGGAGAGCAGCGTGTGCTTGCCCACGTCCAGAGACTTCATTTTCGGTAACACATCTCCCACATTGAGGCCAGAAGAGGCTGTCTTGTGAGGAGCGCTTGCAGAGGTGGCTAGGATAAGCATGCCACAAGCACAGGCACCGAAAAGAATTCCTTTCAACGTCATATATTTTTTGTTACATCCAACATACCCATACCATCCGCTCACCATCGCCCTCATGGGATCAGGGATTGGTCGCTATGGGTTCCCGGCTTTCGGGTCTGTAGGTCTCTGCACCGCGGTCGCTTACCTTGGATCACAGAGGCGCACAAAGGTAAGGAAAAACATCGATAGCACTCTCCCATGCCTCCCTTTTTGAGTGGTCGTAGTGCTCCCAAATTGGTGTAAACAAGGGCTATTTCCCTCCTTTGTAAATGCCTTGGAGACAGGGGGCGAGAAGGGGTGGCGAAGAGTTATGGTAAGTCGCTCAAACGAGTTACCATAACTCTTTGTGACGACTTATGGTAACTCATCACTACTCCTTTTTCTATCCTTTGTATCTGGTTTAATACGAGCTTGATATGAGTCCTGTCTGAAAGGGTGGAGGAGTGTGTATTGCACTTCGGTACTCAATGGATGATACATGCGAGTGTATATCGCTCGCAAATCACGATTAGATGGCGGTCATGATGGCCCATCTATGGTGTTTGATAGAGAGGTGGTTATGGTCGGTGAAGAGGGTGGTGAATGCAGGGGCTTAGGAGGGCTTCTTAGCTAGCACGATATGTTGTATCTTTGCAAAAGAATAATTATCAATCATAAAAAATATGAGTGTAGCACATAAGGTCGCCCTGATCACAGGCGTCACAGGACAGGATGGTTCGTATCTAGCTGAGTTCCTCCTTGACAAGGGATATGAGGTCCATGGGATTATCCGCCGTTCCTCATCCTTCAATACAGCTCGTATTGAGCATCTATACTTTGATGAATGGGTGCGTGATATGAAGCGGAATCGGTCGATAAACCTTCACTATGGGGATATGACGGACTCCAGCTCACTGATTCGCATTATCCAAACGACCCAGCCTGATGAGATTTACAACCTAGCTGCACAGAGCCATGTGAAGGTCTCCTTCGATGTGCCTGAGTACACTGCTGAGGCTGATGCTACGGGGACACTTAGACTCCTCGAGGCTGTACGTATCCTAGGGCTAGAGCGTAAGACGAAGATCTACCAAGCCTCTACCTCTGAGCTCTACGGACTGGTGCAGGAGATTCCCCAGCGTGAGACGACTCCCTTCTACCCCCGTTCACCCTATGGAGTAGCGAAGCTCTATGGCTATTGGATCACGAAGAACTACCGTGAGAGCTACGGGATGTTCGCTGTCAATGGTATCCTATTCAATCACGAGAGTGAGCGTCGAGGAGAGACCTTTGTTACGAGGAAAATCACCCTTGCTGCAGCCCGTATTGCCGCAGGACAACAGGATAAGCTCTATCTGGGTAACCTCGATGCTCTGCGTGACTGGGGCTACGCACGTGACTACGTAGAGTGTATGTGGTTGATGCTTCAGCATGACCAGCCCGAGGACTTTGTGATTGCCACGGGTGAGCAGCACTCCGTCCGCGAATTTACCGAGCGTGCCTTCGCTCATGTGGGTATTGAGCTTCGCTGGCAGGGCAAGGGCGTACAGGAGCAAGGGATTGACAAGGCTACGGGGCGCGTGCTGGTAGAGGTTGATCCTAAGTACTTCCGCCCCGCAGAGGTAGAGACCCTGCTTGGTGACCCAACGAAGGCTAAGACCTTGCTAGGCTGGAATCCTCAGAAGACGAGCTTCGAGGAGCTGGTGCGCATCATGGTCGAGCACGATGTGCAGTATGTAGCCACACATAGAGAGGGACGACTCTAATGGCTAAGATCACAGCAGAGAAGAAGATCTATGTCGCAGGGCATAGGGGGCTCGTGGGGTCGGCAATCTGGGCTAACCTCCAGAAGAGAGGCTTTACGAACCTCGTGGGGCGTAGCCATAGCGAACTTGACCTGACCGATGGTGTTGCCGTACGTCAGTTCTTCGATGAGGAGCGTCCTGAGGCCGTTATCCTAGCTGCAGCTCATGTGGGAGGTATACTTGCCAACAACACCTATCGAGCAGACTTCATCTACGACAACCTGCAGATCCAGCAGAATGTCATCGGTGAAGCCTTCAGACACGATGTGCGTGACCTACTGTTCCTCGGTAGTACATGCATCTATCCACGCAATGCCCGTCAGCCGATCCGTGAGGAAGAGCTACTCACCGCACCGCTGGAGTATACCAACGAGCCTTATGCCATAGCGAAAATTGCAGGACTCAAGCTCTGTGAGAGCCTCAACCTGCAGTACGGCACGAACTACCTAGCTGTGATGCCTACCAACCTCTATGGCTACAACGATAACTTCCACCTAGAGAATAGCCATGTCCTGCCAGCAATGATCCGCAAGATCTATCTAGCAGGACGCCTTGGTGAACAAGATCTAGAGGCTGTCACTCGAGACCTCACGAAGCGTCCTATCACGGGCTATCGTGAGGGGATGAGCGAAGGTGAGCTAGTGGAGCTCCTCGCTCCCTTTGGAATTTATCCTGGGCGAGTAAAGCTGTGGGGCTCAGGAAGCCCCTTCCGAGAGTTCCTCTGGAGTGAGGATATGGCGGATGCTTCAGTGCATATCCTCTTGAATGTGGACTTCCGTGATCTTTGTCCCGAGGGCAAGGAGATACGCAACTGCCATGTGAATATCGGTACGGGCAAGGAGATAAGCATCCGTGCTCTGGCTGAGCTCATAGCGAAGGTGACCGATTATCAAGGAGTGATCGAGTGGGATAGCACTAAGCCTGATGGCACGATGCGCAAGCTCACTTCTGTAGAGAAGCTCCACAGCCTCGGCTGGCACCATACGGTAGAGATCGAGGACGGAGTCCAGCGTCTCTTCGCCTGGTACCTACAGCACTAAGGGTGCCAACAGACTTAAGACGATAACGAAGACGGCATGTCGCCCAGAGCGAAGAGGATTAGGCGCATCATACTAGGGTTGCTCATCGCGCCCTTTGCGCTCCTGCTACTTATAGCCGTCCTACTCTATATACCGCCCGTCCAGCGGTTCGTCGTCGCTCAGGCAACGAAGATCTTGTCGGAGCGGACGGGGATGACCGTACATATTGACCACCTGCATTTAGGTTTTCCACTTGACCTAAATGTAGGAGGTGTGGAGGTGATTAAGGCGGAGGGAGACACACTGCTGACTCTCTCCTCGCTTTCGCTCTCCCCAAGTCTTCGTCCCCTCTTTGATAAGCAGATCGAGATTCCCGAGATACAGCTCTCGGGGCTTAACTTAAACTATACCGACAGCACAGGTCTCACGCAACTCAAGGCAAAGCTGGCGGAGGCTGCTGTAGAGAGGCTCTTTGTCGATCTAGATAAGGAGCAGGTGCAGCTTGGGCGACTACTTACACGTGGGGGGGATGTTACCTTTGCTAGCCAAGACACAACTACCCAAGAGAAGAAATCTGAGCCCATCCGCTGGCAGATTGCGGCCGAGACCGTAGAGCTCTCAGAGACCAAGGTGCGGGTGACTATGCCCCTTGATTCACTCTATGTCTCGGCTGATGTCTCTGTGCTCCGAGGGCAGAGGCTGGAGGCGGATCTAGAGCAGATGCACTTTAGGGTTGCCCATCTACGTGCGGAGGGTCGAGAGCTAGGCTATGCTGTGGATGAAGGAATCTCTGTAGAGCCGATTTTCGATTACAGGCACATACTCCTCTCTGGTATACGTCTAGAGGCCGAGGATATTGACTCGAAGGGGACCTTCCTATCTCTATATCTCAAGCATGGTCAGCTCAGAGAGCAGTCGGGGCTGAAGCTCATCCATCTGTCTGGTCGCTACCAGATGGATAGTACCCGCGTGGAGCTAGGGAATTTGGATTTGACTACTGATGCATCATACATCCGAGGTGACATGCTCCTGCCGTGGAGCGTCCTGACGGGTGATAGCACGGCTCGCTTCTTCCTAGGTGCGGAGGCCTCTATTGGTACGAAGGATATCCTTACGTTCACAGGGAAGGAGCTGGAGGAAATGGATCAGGGGGGTGTCTTCCGAGGTAAGCTAGCCCATAGACAGCTCATTGCCCCAATCTCCCTCAAAGTGGGATGTATGGGGTCGCTCTCCGAGCTACGACTGAGTGAGGCGAAGCTCCGTTGGCCTGATGTGCTCACACTCTCCATGCAGGGCAAGCTCTATGCACTCACTGATGCTAAGGCACGAGCAGGTAAGCTCTACCTCGATGGCAAATTGGGGAAGAAGGCAAGTCTGTTACTAGCTCTTGTCGCCCCTGACCTAGCCAAGGAGTATCGCCTCCCAGCAGACCTAGCCCTGAAGGGAGATGTGGATATTCGCCGAGGGAGCTATATCACTGACCTAAAAGCTACCGATAGCTCGGGTACCGTGGCTCTGAAGGGACGCTTCCATGAGGCGACAAAGAGCTACGAGGCAACGCTACGTGTGGCTGACCTTAATCTAATGCACTTCATGCCCCTTGACTCCCTAGGGATACTGAGCACGGAGATCGTGGTGAAGGGGAGAGGCTTTGAGCCCCTCAGTCCCAAGACTCATCTTAATCTCTCGGGGAGACTGCATGAGGCTCACTGGGGGAGCCTACAGCTACGTGATGTGACACTCGATGCAAACCTAGAGGGCGGATATCTAGCACTCTCTCTTAATAGTGAGAACCCTGGGGCTAACCTCTCACTCCAGCTAGATGGCATCCTCTCACCTAAGGGGATCAATACGGGCGTTGGTATTGACCTCATTGACCTCGACCTACAACGCCTTGGGCTGGCTACCTCCCCAATGGCTTGCCGTCTACGTCTAGAGGGAGAGTTGCGCTCAGACCTAAATGATACGCATAGCTTCATCGCGGCTGTAGACTCCATGCACTTCACGATGGGTGAGGAGACGATTGCACCGCCTCGTGCAGACCTAGAGGTACATACCACGCCACAGAAGATAACAGGGAAGCTCACCTCTGGCGATATGTTGGCTTCGCTCGATGTGGGGCAGGGGCTTCGCTCCCTACAGACCTTACTTACTCGCCTTGGCTCTGAAGCACAGAGGGAGTGGGGGCTTATATCTTCGGGAGGCTCACCGAAGGGTAATCTTGGAGACCTCCTCCACTTGCTTCCCGAGGCAAGCCTAACTCTCTCTATGGGCAAGAACAACCCCTTACGTTACTATCTAGCTGAGCAAAGGATTGCTCTCGGAGGCATGAAGGCTACGCTCACCACCTCGGCAAGGGATGGGCTGACGGGGCAAGTAAGTGTCTCTGACCTTCGGATGGATACCCTTCGCCTGAATGCAGCCTCACTCTCACTCTCTACGCTACATAGCCCAACCGCCCGAGGGGATAGTATGAGCCTCTCTCTGCTGGCGAAGGTCAGTAAGTCTCGCTTCCGTAACCAAGCGGGCTTTGATATACAAGCCCAGCTACAGACATCTCTGCATGAGGGGTCTCTGGGCTTCACCTGGAGTGATGAGAGCGGGCGCCCGATGCATGAGGCATATATCCTAGGCTCATGGGTGGGAGAGGCGTACAAGCTCCACTTCGACAAGGAGCGGGTGCGTATCGGCTACACGGACTTTGCTGTGAATAGCGACAATCTATTGAGCCTGCGCAAGCGGGACTATTTCCTCCTTGGTTCGCTCTCCCTCTCTAGTCAGGAGCACGGTGATATATCGTTGCAGGCCGTAGAGCAAACACCGGGTGTGCAGGAGGCTGAACTAAGCATCCGAAACCTACACCTTGAGGACTTCCGAAGCCTTGGCCTACCAGATGTGGCAGGGAATGTATTCGTGGGGCTACACTATGAGCGTCATGGAGATCTGAAGGCTCAGCCTACGATCTCGGGTGATCTCTCCCTCACAGGCTTCCGCTATGAGGATAAGAAGCTCGGTCACTTCTCTGCCTCACTCTTCTATGAGCCACGTGACCATTCCTCACACTACATCACCGCAGACATTGGCTACAACGGACAGTCAGCGATGACAATCGATGGCATATACCGTCCCCAGCAGAAGACCTCCCCACTCTCGGGGACACTCTCCCTCACGGGCTTCCCTCTCGAGCTTGCTAACCCCTTCCTCCTGGAGCGTGGGGCGTCGTTGCAGGGGCTTGCCCTAGGTGAGATAAACCTCTCTGGGGAACTGACTGAGCCGATCCTATCTGGCCGTCTCTCTCTAAGCCATGCAGGGGTGAACCTCGATACCTATGGCACACATCTACGATTGGATACCATCCCCCTCCGGCTTGACCGCTCTAACCTTTACTTCGACCACTATGCTATTCATCCCTCGGTGGATACGACTAAGGCAATCTATATCGATGGGAGCATCATGAAGAGTACGAGTGCTCAGGCTCGGGCTGCACTGCGTATCACTTCGGATGAGCTGACCCTGCTCAACGAGCCTCGCCCGACCAAGGAGGATCAGCTCCTCTATGGTCGCATCATTGCCTCGACGAATATGAATGTATCGGGGCCGATGACCAGCCTACGTGTGCGAGGAAGCCTCAATGTGCTGAGTGGAACGAACTGTACCTACATCATGCGCGAAGACCCCCTTAGCTCCAGCCAGCGAGGCCGTGAGCTGGTAGAGTTTAAGGACTTCTCAGACACTCTCTTTATCAAGCAAGCAGAGGTTGAGCCCCCTTCCCTTGGAGGGTTGGATGTTAGCCTCACCATAAACGTAGATCCCTCGGTGCGTATTGGAGCAGACCTCACTACTGATGGGCAAGACTACGTACGTGCACAGGGGGGGGGACGACTGAACTTTACTTATCCGCCCTATGGTGAGATGAGCCTCACGGGTCGATATGAGATGAGCGGTGGTGGGGACCTAAGCTATACACTCCCCGTGGTGGGCAATAAGCAGTTCTCCATCGATCCAACCAGCACCTTGGCTTGGAATGGACCTATTGCGAACCCGTACCTCAACTTCACTGCAACGCAGAAGGTCAAGGCGACTGTTCCCTCCTCAGATGGGAAGTCTTCGCAGCGAGTGAATTTCAATGTCAGCATCCGGATCAAGGACTATGTCGAACGGATGAACTTGAGCTTCGCCATCGCAGCCCCTGATAACCTCTCGATGCAGAATAGCATATCCACAATGTCTGCCGAGGAGCAGAGCAAACAGGCCATCGCTCTCATGGCTACGGGGATGTACCTATCTGGCTCCTCCGGGGGCGGTAACCTTAGTCTGAACTCCGCCCTCTCTAGCCTCCTGCAGTCTCAGATCAATAAGACCGCAGGCAAGCTCCTACAGGGTACAGACCTCAGCATCGGCATGGACCACTATGATGGCTCCTCTGGGGAAGCTACTCGTACGGATTATACGTATAGCTTCAGTCGCCGCTTCTACAACGATCGTATTCGTATCATCGTCGGGGGGAAGGTGCAGAGTGGTTCTAACCGCAGTAACCAAGGGCAAAACTTCCTTGATAATGTCTCAATCCAGTACCAGCTGGATAAGACGGGTGAGCAGTACTTCAGCCTTTATCATAAGTGGGTGACAGACAACATCCTCGAGGGCGAATATGCAGAGACTGGGGTCGGCTATGTACTCAGACGTAAGATGAATAGCCTCTCGGATCTCTTCAGCTTCCTAAAGAAGAAGCCCAAGGTCACCCCCCCGAAGACCGTTGCTCTGCCCTGGCGTCTCGGTGGTGATACGACCGATATGCCTACCCCCGATAGTACGTCATCCTCTCGCCCCGTAGAGCAATAACCCCTTCACATGATGTCTCCAATAGCGCTTCTCTTGAGGTGGCTTATTCCCTCGAAAAGAAACCCACGCATGCACTCCGACGCTTATCCTAGCATGGGTATGTCGAGGAAGGCTTGCAAGAGTCTCCTCTGCGATGCTTGCAAGGGTTTCCCTAGCCTATCTCGGGTGAGTCTCCAGCTCAGCCTCCTGTGCCTTTTGTCCTTAGTCTTCGGGAGCTGCTCCCTGCATCGCTACCAAGGTCCCGAGGATCAGCTCTATATTGGGGTTAAGAGCATAGAGGTCGTGGATAAGCCCGGAGGGTCGTATGCAGATCATGCCATAGGAGAAGCTGAGGAGAAGCTCAATTATGCACCCAATGGTTCGATCTTCGGCAGTAGTAGCCATCGCTGGCCACTGCCCCTCATGAGTCCCTACTTATACATGCGATTCTCCTCGGACTCGACCTTCATAGCTCGCGTGCTGAGACGCTTTACCTCTAAACCTGTATGGATGCGAGAGGTGAGCCCCAGCCTCAGAGCAAAGGTTGCTCAGCAGACCCTACGTGAGCATGGCTACCTCGGTGCCACGGTACGCTCGGAGATCCTGCCACAGCCGAAGGATTCACTCCAAGCGAGGGTGAGCTACCAGATGCAGCTGGGGCCTCTGTACCTACTGGACAGTGTGACGTACTTCCCACGTGTGCACATGAGTAAGGGAAGATACTTCGAGCATGGCAGTGTGAGTGAGTTACAGAAGGGGACGCCCTTCTCCATGGAGATTTTGGAGCGAGATCGTAATGCCATCAGTACTTACCTTAGGCAGTTCGGCTACTACTACCTAAAACCCGACTACATCAGTTACCAAGCAGACACGTTGATGAAGCCCCAGCATGTGGCTCTGAGGACAGTGCTTGCAGAGACTACCCCGATGGATGCCCTAAGGCAATGGAAGATCGGGCGGGTACAACTGCGCCTGATGGGGCGGGAGAGTGATGGCGGATCGGTAGTGGCTAACGATAGCCTTGCCCTAAGTGACAGCATCATGCTCTACTATAGGGATAAGACGCTGGTGCGCCCTGCTGTGCTGAGGACACGCATACGGATGAAGGAGGGGGAGATCTATCGACATAAGGATGAAGAGCGGACACTGAGCGCCTTGACGAACCTTGGGGCTTTCTCCTCGGTAGAGTTCTATTTCGCCAAGCGAGAGGAAGCAGCTGTTTCTCCCGATAGCCTCGTGACTGTCCTTGCTGCTGATAGCCTAGGGGATAACCCACACCCTGCCTTCACCATGCAACCCGATACGATGGGGACGCTCGATGTAACCATCCTACTACGCCCAGACAAGCCCTGGAGTACGTACCTAGGGGCAGCCTTCATGCGTAAGTCTACGAGCTATATAGGCCCAGGGATCTCAGCGTCTATAGAGCGTAGTAACCTATTCGGTGGTGGGGAGCGACTGACGGCTAACGTGTATGGCTCCTACGAGTGGCAAACGGGTCGAAGCCCAGTGGCTGGTAGCTCTATATCGATCAATAGTTATCAGCTCGGGGGAGATATTGGTATTACCTTCCCCTTCATCCTCTTCCCAGGCTGGATCAATAACTACTATAAGTATCCGACCTCTACCTCCTTTAAGGTCGGGATGCAGGGGATCAACCATGCTCAGTACTATACCCTTCGCTCACTTGCCTTCACGATGGACTACAGCTTCCAGCCATCCTCACGATGGAGTCACCGCTTGAGTCCACTGAGCCTCAACTATACACAGCTCACACGTACGACGGCACGATTTGATAAGCTCCTACAGGAGAACCCTGCTCTGGGTCTTAGCCTACGTAACCAGTTCATCCCCAAGGTGGGCTATTACTTCACCTATACTAGGCATAAGGAGGATAGCCCCCACTTCTTCCAGATATTCGGGGAGGTGAGTGAGGCAGGTAATCTGACCAATGGTCTGATGGCTGCCTTCGGGAGGCCATATAATGGGACGAAGACGATGCTTGGGGTGCCTTTCGCTCAGTTCGTGAAAGCCTCGATGGACCTACGCTACTCTTGGCGGATAGACCGTAACCAGACGATAGCGACCCGCTTGGCTACAGGGGCAATCTATTCGTTCGGTAATGCATCGACTGCGCCTTATATCGAGCAGTACTACGTCGGAGGTGCTAACAGTATCCGAGCTTTCACAGTAAGGAGTATTGGCCCAGGACGTTTCCGCACGCAGGAGGAGAGTGCCTACTCCTTCATGGATAGAGTAGGGGAGATGAAGCTGGAGGGGAATGTTGAGTATCGTGGTCGACTCTTCGGTGACTGCTATGGGGCAGTCTTCCTAGATGCTGGGAATATATGGCTCTTGCGTCGTGACCCCGATCGCCCAGGAGCATCCCTCGGGGAGCTAGCAGGCCTGAGTGAGTTCGCCCGTCAGATAGCTGTGGGGACAGGTGTGGGTGTGCGTTATGACCTATCATTCTTGGTCGTACGCTTTGATGTGGGTATAGGCTTGCACTTACCCTATGAGACCTCTCGAAAGGGATGGTATAACATCCCTCGCTTCCGAGATGCCTTGGGGCTACATCTAGCGATAGGCTATCCTTTCTAGCCAAAGGTATAAAGCTCGGGGCGGTACATCACTGTGATGTGCCGCCCCGAGCTTTATTGGGCTTGTTGGGAATAGCCTATAGCGTCGAGGGTGAAAAGGATAGTGGAGCAGAGGTGAGATGCTCCTTTACCTTATCATACTCCCTATCATGCTCTAGGGGTGAGGGATGAGGTCAAAGCCTGTGTAGGGGCGTAGTGCCTCGGGTATACGAATGCCCTCAGGGGTCTGGTTGTTCTCTAGAAGGGCTGCTACAATACGTGGTAGAGCCAGAGCGCTACCATTCAAGGTATGTGCCAGCTGGACGCCATCACTACTGCGGTAGCGGAGGCGTAGGCGATTGGCTTGGTAGCTCTCGAAGTTGGAGACAGAGCTAACCTCCAACCATCGCTTCTGTGCTGCAGAGAAGACCTCAAAGTCATACGTTAATGCACTGGTGAAGCTCATATCCCCACCACTGAGGCGGAGGATACGCCAGGGTAACTCCAGCTTCGTGACAAGGGTCTCTACATAAGCGACCATCTCATCGAGACGCTGATAGCTACGTGCAGGTGTGTCGATACACACGATCTCTACCTTGTCAAACTGATGCAAGCGGTTCAGCCCACGTACGTCTTTACCATAGGAGCCAGCCTCACGACGGAAGCATGCGGAGTAGGCGGTGTTCCTCACGGGAAGGTCTTTTTCCTCGAGGATGACATCCCGATAGAGGTTGGTGACGGGGACTTCGGCTGTTGGGATAAGGTATAGATTATCTACTCCGACATGATACATCTGTCCCTCCTTGTCAGGGAGCTGTCCTGTGCCGTAGCCAGAGTCTTCGTTGACGACGTACGGAGGCTGTACCTCGGTATAGCCTGCATGGCGTGCGTTGTCGAGGAAGAAGTTGATGAGCGCTCGTTGCAGACGTGCACCATAGCCTTTGTAGACAGGGAACCCAGCCCCTGTGATCTTCACCCCTAGCTCGAAGTCGATGAGGTCATATTGCTTGGCAAGCTCCCAGTGGGGTAGGGCATCCTCTGGGAGAGCAGGCGAATCACCTCCCATCTTAACACAGACATTGTCCTCGGCTGTGGAGCCCTCAGGGACAATCTCATTAGGAAGATTAGGGATGAGCAGTAGGAGCTCTCGGATCTTTGCTTCGGCAGACTCCTTGCGCTCCTCTAGGCTTTTGCTAAGGCTTTTCAGCTCTGCAACCTGAGTGCGAATAGCCTCAGCCTGCTCCTTCGCTCCCTGCTTGATCAACGCTCCGATCTCCTTGGCGATGGCGTTCTGCCGTGCGAGCGCAGCGTCAAGCTCCTGCTGGGTACTACGGCGTAGCTCATCGAGGTTAAGTATCTCGGCGATGTACTCACGAGCCTCGAAGTGCTTCTTCTTCAGGCGTCTGAGGACATCTTCAGTCTGTTCTTTGATTTGCTTTAGGGTAAGCATATGGGTGATATATGGTTTGTGCCAAAATGAAAGAGAGGCAGCCCCAAGGAATAGATCCTTAGAAGCGGCCTCACTTATACCTATCCGTCCATGCCCAAACCCTCTAGGGGAAGGGGGAAGGAGTATCTTGTGGTCGTCCTGTGAACTTCCTTTGTCTCGCTTTAGGCTTCTGCCTGTACCGAGACGTAGGAGCGATCGTCACGCTTGCGTGTGAAGACGACTGTACCGTCGATCAGAGCATAGAGGGTATGGTCCTTACCGATACCGACACCTGCACCTGGGTGATGCTGTGTGCCACGCTGACGAACGATGATGTTCCCAGCCTTTGCTCTCTGACCACCGAAAAGCTTTACACCAAGTCGTTTGCTCTCTGACTCACGACCGTTCTTGGAGCTACCTACACCTTTTTTGTGTGCCATTGTCTTGTTATTCTAAACTGATGCGGTGATACAATTATGCAATGATTTCCTTTACTCGGACTTCACTGAACTGCTGGCGATGTCCGTTGAGCTTACGATAGCCCTTACGGCGCTTCTTGTGGAAAACGAGCACCTTATCTCCCTTTACAAGCGGAGTGATGACTTCGCAAACGACCTTCGCACCTGCTACGGTAGGAGTGCCAACGGTGACGGCACCATCCTTGTCGACGAGGAGTACCTTGTCAAATTCGACTACTGTGCCACTCTCTGCACCCTTGACGTGGTGGATGAACAAGCGGCGGCCTTGCTCTACATTGAACTGCTGCCCTTGGATTTCTGCAATAACGTACATTGCGTATCTATAACTACTAAAAAGTTAGCCTCGTAAGGTGTCGCTACGGCAATCCCGCAGCGTGCTTTCTCCCAAACCTTACATAAGAAAATCACGCAAAGGTACATAATATTAGGGAAATGACCAAAGCTAGGGAGCATGACGCCCGAAGAGACTCTAAAAGGTGAAGCCGCCATTCCAAGAGGCTCGACGCATCCGTGCCCTTTCTCTCCCTGTTTCTCCCTAGTAGGGAGGCTGGATTTCCTTGCCCTTTATACATATAATGTAAGGGAAGGATAGAAACACCCCTTCCGAATCCCGTTTCTAACCAGTTGGTAACCAGTGTGCTGTGAAGACGTAGTAATGGTTGCTAACGAGTTACTATAAGTCGTCTTGGCGAGTTGCCATAACTCCCGTGAACGAGTTACGGTAACTCTTGCTGGTGAGTTACCATAACTCTCTTGGACGATTTATGGTAACTCGTTGGAGGCTCTTGGGGTGATCTCCTTAATGTGTTGTCTTTTAGCTAGATGCTATCCGTTTGTGGGTGGAGGTAAATGTGTGCTCGGCAGAGTCTTCTGCCCCTCTTATCTCGGGATGGACAGCCTTGAGGTAGAGCTGGGGGAGGCGAAGTGTGAGATAGCTATTGACTTTGATTATTTGGGAATAGATGATGTCTGTTGGTTGGCTGAATGAAGAAGCTGTACCTTTGCAGTGAAAGTTAAATGAAACAAAAAGAAATTAACGATTATGAACGTACTATCCATTACCGGTATCAAGGCTGCCGCTGCGGCTAAGGTCGTCAAGGGACTCAATCAACTACTCGCAGACTTCCAGGTGTACTATACGAACCTGCGTGGCTATCACTGGCACGTGCGTGGCCCACAGTTCTTCACACTGCACGAGCAGTTTGAGAAGATGTATGATGGTGCTGCAGAGCATATCGATGAGATCGCAGAGCGTATCCTTCAGCTCGGGGCAATGCCTGAAAATCGCTTTAGCGAGTACCTCAAGATCAGCAAGATCAAGGAGCAAACGAAGGTCTCCAGCAAGGATGACATTATCCCACTCATCCTTAATGCTCTGAAGGTACTTATCGCTCAGGAACGTGCTGTGGCAGCCCTCGCTGATGAGGCTGGCGATATCGCTACGGGCGATCTCGTCTCTGACCTCATCGATGACCAGGAGAAGACAGTCTGGATGATTGCTTCCCTCGAAGCATAAGGTCACGACAGGCCTTTCTCGGCAGTCGAGAAAGGTAAGTACAGAAAGCCCCCGGGATGGTAGGTTCGTTTTACCACCTCGGGGGCTTTCGTATTCGTAGCCTTAGGATAAAGACCAACGGTTAGGGCCTTGTTTGTGTTGCTGGAGCTGGGCTTCGAGGGAGAGAGGAGACTTTGATGCTGAGGTAGGAAGGGTTCGCCTTGTCTCTCTTCGCTCCCTGCTGAGTAGGATGAGTGTAATCTGTGCGTTAAGGTTGGAATGAAAAATAGCGAAGCCTCATCTGTGTCCTCTAGGAGAGGGTGACAGATGAGGCTTCGTAGGTTGCTCTATTGAGGTGAGAGCGATCCTTACTTTACCTTGGCAACGATGGCCTTGAAGGCTTCGGGATGATTGACGGCGAGGTCAGCGAGGACCTTGCGGTTAATCTCGATACCCTGAGCATGCAGAGCTCCCATCAGACGTGAGTAAGAGAGCCCCTCTAGACGTGCTGCTGCATTGATACGCTGTATCCAAAGAGCACGGAAGTTGCGCTTCTTATTCTTACGGTCACGGAAGGCGTAGGTAAGACCCTTTTCCCAAGTATTCTTGGCAACGGTCCAGACGTTACGACGAGCGCCGTAGTAGCCACGAGTGAGCTTGAGGATGCGCTTACGCTTCGCACGCGAAGCTACGTGATTGACTGATCTTGGCATGATGTTTCTTCTTTGTGATTGGTAGCGATCTGGCTGGGAAGTAATCCCAAGACAGATACTTGTCTTTGCTTACCGCTCTGTTACTGAATAATCGTTACTAAACTTGCCGAATTAACGAAGGCGGAGGAGTTCCTTTACTTCACGTTCGTCTACCTTGTCCACCGTGGTGAAGTAGGTGAGGTTACGCTTTTGCTTCTTCGTCTTCTTGGTCAGGATGTGACTCTTGAAGGCATGTTTGCGCTTGATCTTACCAGAGCCAGTGAGCGCGAAACGCTTCTTAGCACTGGAGTTTGTCTTCAGCTTAGGCATTTTCTTTTCTATTTATATGAGTTACTATATGACCCTACTCCACTGACGCAGCCTATGCGCGAGGTGCAGGGATGGGGATTATGTATAAATCTCTGAGTAGAGTGCTGAGCACTAGTCTTCACTAGAGAGCTCTTCAACGTCTTCAGTTTCAGACTTGGTAGCTTTATCCTTCTTTGGTGCAGAGGAAGCGACCTTCTTGGGGGCGATCATGATGGTCATGCGCTTACCCTCTAGCACAGGCATGCTCTCTACACGACCGTAGTCCTCAAGGTCATTTGCAAAGCGTAGGAGAAGTACCTCACCCTGATCCTTGAAGAGGATGGAGCGACCACGGAAGAAGACGTAAGCCTTGACCTTAGAGCCTTCGCTGAGGAAGCCCTTAGCGTGCTTGAGCTTGAAGTTGTAGTCGTGGTCATCGGTCTGAGGTCCGAAGCGAATCTCTTTAACGACGACCTTGACACTCTTTGCCTTCTGTTCCTTCTGCTTCTTCTTGAGCTGGAAAATGAACTTCTGGTAGTCTACGACACGGCATACTGGAGGTGAGACATTAGGGGATATTTCCACTAGGTCGAGCTCTTGGTCATTTGCGATGCGAAGAGCTTGTTGGATCGTGTAAACTCCCTGCTCTACATTGTCCCCGACGAGACGTACTTCCTTGACGCGGATAGCTTCGTTTGTGCGGTACTGGAACTTTTGTTTGTTGTCTACTGCCATTCAGTATTGTTAATTGTAAACTACCACCTAGGTCTCTACTGCTCGTTTTCAGTGTGCCAAGCGTTAAGCTGGCGAGTGACCTCTTCGGTGATTTGCTCGGCAAAGGTAGTGATTTTCATCGAACCTTTATCACCCTCACCTTGCACACGCACAGAGACTTCTCCTTCCTGAGCTTCCTTCTCACCCACGATGAGCATGTAGGGGATACGCTTGAGCTCGTTGTCACGTATCTTACGACCGATCTTCTCATTGCGGTCATCTACCTGAGTGCGGATATCCTGTGCGTTGAGCTGTGCTGCTACTTGGTGTGCATAGTCGTTGAACTTCTCACTGATGGGCAGCACGACCACTTGGTCGGGGGTGAGCCAGAGTGGGAAGTGACCTGCGGTATGCTCAATAAGCACTGCGACGAAACGCTCCATTGAGCCGAAGGGGGCACGGTGAATCATCACAGGGCGGTGCTTCTTGTTGTCAGCTCCGGTGTACTCTAGGTCGAAGCGTTCAGGTAGGTTGTAGTCTACCTGAATTGTACCCAACTGCCAGCGACGGCCGAGGGCATCCTTGACCATGAAGTCGAGCTTAGGGCCATAGAAGGCTGCCTCACCATATTCAATCTTGGCAGGGAGTCCCTTCTCTTCACATGCCTCGATGATGGCTTGCTCGGCACGCTCCCAGTTCTCTTCACTACCGATATACTTCTCACGATTGACTTGGTCACGCAGGGAAATCTGTGCCTCGAAGCTCTCGAAGTTCAGTGCCTTGAAGATGATGAAGATGATGTCCATCACCTTGCAGAACTCCTCCTTGATCTGGTCTGGACGGCAGAAGAGGTGGGCATCGTCCTGCGTGAAGCCACGTACACGTGTCAGCCCATGGAGCTCGCCACTTTGCTCATAGCGATATACTGTGCCGAACTCAGCGAGTCGCTGGGGCAGGTCACGATAGGAATGAGGGCCAAGTGCCTTGAAAATCTCACAGTGGTGAGGGCAGTTCATCGGCTTGAGCATGAACTCCTCGCCTTCCTGAGGTGTCGTGATGGGGCGGAAAGAGTCCGCACCATATTTAGCCCAGTGACCCGAGGTGATATAGAGCTGTTTGCTCCCGATATGTGGGGAGATTACCTGTTGGTAGCCGAACTGCTTTTGGATTTGCTTGAGGAAGTCCTCTAGGCGAAGGCGTAGCTGTGTACCACGGGGGAGCCAGAGGGGAAGCCCCGAGCCTACGTTCTGTGAGAAGGCAAATAGCCCCAGCTCCTTACCAATCTTACGGTGGTCACGCTTCTTAGCTTCCTCGAGGAGCGTTAGATACTCATCGAGCATCTTCTTCTTGGGGAAGGTAATCCCATAGAGACGGGTAAGCTGTTTGCGCTTTTCATCTCCACGCCAGTAGGCCCCTGCCACGCTGAGGAGTTTGATTGCCTTGATATAGCCGGTGTTAGGCACGTGTGGCCCACGACATAGGTCTGTGAATTCTCCTTGAGTGTAGGTTGTGATTGAACCATCAGGTAGGTCAGCGATGAGCTCGAGCTTGTACTCGTCGTTCTTCTGCTTGAAGAACTCTGTTACATCAGCCTTGGTAATGTCCTTGCGAATGATAGGTTCCTTGCGAGCAGCGAACTCCGCCATCTTAGCCTCGATTGCTCCGAGGTCAGCATCACGGAGCTGTACCCCTTCGCCGAGGTCGATGTCATAGTAGAACCCATTCTCGATGGCAGGACCGATACCAAACTTCACTCCAGGGTAAAGAGCCTGGAGAGCTTCTGCCATGAGGTGTGCGCTGGAGTGCCAGTAGGCATACTTCCCCTCGGGGTCATCCCACTTGTAGAGCTTTAGCTCGGTGTCCTCCTTGAGGGGACGCATTAGATCCCATATCTGTCCATTGACACCCGCTGCCAGCACATCTTGTTGTAGGCGTGGGCTGATGTCACCAGCGATGTCCCAAGAGGTCGTACCTGCGGGATATTCACGCTGACTGCCATCGGGGAATGTTACTTTTATCATTGAGCTCATAAGGATTTCTTTTGATTGCTGTCCTGCAAAGATAATACAAAGGACAAGACTAGAGGGTGATAGATGAGGTCAACTTGTAGCTAGTGTGTCCTTCTCCCCACTGCTTCTGATGTGGGGCACGCATATAATACCTATAATATATAATGTATAGCAAGAGTCCACCTAGAGATAGGTTTTGATAGGTTTTTCTCCAACCTATATGCTCAGCTGAGGAGAGGGTTAGTACATTCGGGCTTGTGTATCTCCCATGTAATGCCTTCCTTTTTATTCTTTTTGATGGTTGTGTAAGGCGTTTGTTGTCAATATGTTGTGATGTTTCCTAAAAGAGCTTATAACGAGTTGTAGTAACTCGTCCCAAAGAGTTATGGTAACTCGTTCAAACGACTTATGGTAAGTCGTCGTAGAGAGTTGTGGTAAGTCGTTGAGACGACTTATGGTAACTCGTCGTGACCTCTTGCAAATAGCTTAAACATAGCTTGTTACAACAGGGCTTAGTTTGGTCGGGAAATCGTGTGTTTTTACTCTTACTTTAATTGCTTGCATTTCTTTTTATCACTACGGATATAGAGCCTCTGGATTTTGTGCCCGGAGGATGACTCGTTACCAGGTTGCATCTCTTTATCCCTCTTCTCTTTATTCCTCTGCTGTTGTACTTACGGCGAAAATACAGAAAGCCCGAACAGAATAGACGAAATGATGTGGAGGAAAAAAGAGTTTGTTATCTTTGTCTCTGGAAACTTAATCACTAACATCAATACACTTATATCGTAATGAGTAAGATCGGTATTTTCTACGGCTCCTCGACAGGCTCCACCTCAGAGGTAGCACAACGCCTAGGTAAGGCACTTGGCGCAGAGGCTAATATCTTCGATGTCGCTAGTGCAGATGCTGCCGATGTAGCAGGCTTTGATGTCCTCCTTCTCGGTTCCTCTACATGGGGGATTGGAGACCTTCAGGATGATTGGGAAGATTTCCTCCCCAAGCTCGCTGAGCAAAATCTAGCTGGTAAGAAGGTTGCTCTCTTCGGTTGTGGCGATGCAGATAGCTACCCTGATAGCTTCTGCGAAGCGATCGCTAAGCTTAAAGAAGGACTTGCTAGCACAGGCTGTACATTTATTGGTGCCTATGCACCCGAGGGTTACAGTTATGATGCTACGGAGACGGAGCAAGGTGGTAAGCTCGTTGGGCTATGTATCGATGAGGCTAACCAGTCTGATCTAACCGACGAACGCATAGAGAAGTGGGTCGCACTTCTTCAGTCTGAGTTTTAGGAGTGACCCTCTAGCTTGCTCGGTTTGATTCATCTAGAGTAGGCGAAGGTTGCCTAAGACGCAGTGACCTCTCTTGGAAGGTGAATGAGGAGAAATCCTTACTCACCTTCCGTCGTTTTATGAGGTCTTTGACTAGAGGTGTTTGTGCTAGAGGTGGAGACGTATTCTATCCTCAGTCACACGAAATACAGGGAGACCGTCAGGTGAGGGGCGAGTAGGGTATTTGGCGTATTCAAAAGTTTCTGCTACCTTTGCACACGATTTGTGAGGGGAGACCCATCACGCTAAGTGAAGGGAATGCACCAACCATTTAATGACTCTGTAGCTCAGTTGGTAGAGCAAGTGACTCTTAATCACTGGGTCGTGAGTTCGAGCCTCACCGGGGTCACTGACTTCCACATCACAAATCAATGACTCTGTAGCTCAGTTGGTAGAGCAAGTGACTCTTAATCACTGGGTCGTGAGTTCGAGCCTCACCGGGGTCACCACAACGGGGACTGCATCTGTCGGATGCAGTCCCCTTCTTGTTTGTTGTGTAGGAGGGAGAGGAGGAATAGCCCTCTGGCTTCCTTGACTTTTCGTATCTTTGTGTGGTCCCTATTCCACATTGTCATGGGGAGTAAAGAGTTTGTTTTTGATTAATCATCCTAAAAAGAAGACGAATATAAAGCCTATGGGAAGAGTCCTCATTATCGGTGCTGGCGGTGTCGGCACGGTAGTGGCAAAGAAGGTGGCACAGAATAGCGATGTATTCACAGAGATAATGCTCGCTAGCCGTACCAAGAGTAAGTGTGATAAGATTGCCTCTGAGATACAAGGTGTCAAGATACAGACAGCGGCCGTAGATGCCGATAATGCACCTGAGCTCGTAGCCTTGATGCGTTCGTTTAAGCCCGAGCTCGTAATCAATGTCGCTCTACCTTATCAGGATCTACACATCATGGATGCGTGTCTCGAGGCAGGTGTGAACTACCTTGATACGGCGAACTATGAGCCTCTGGATGAAGCAAAGTTTGAGTATAGCTGGCAGTGGGCCTATCAAGAGCGATTCAAGGCTGCTGGTCTCACGGCGATCCTTGGCTGTGGCTTTGACCCGGGTGTGACTGGTGTATTCACGGCGTATGCTGCCAAGCATCATTTCGATGAGATCCATTACCTAGACATCGTAGACTGCAACGGCGGAGATCACCACAAGGCCTTTGCGACGAACTTCAATCCCGAGATTAACATCCGAGAGATCACGCAGAAAGGACGCTACTATGAGGATGGGCAGTGGAAGGAAACCGAGCCACAGGAGATTCACAAGCCCCTTACCTATCCTAATATCGGAGTGCGTGAGTCTTATCTCCTCTATCACGAAGAGCTGGAGTCACTGGTAAAGAACTATCCAACTATCAAGCGCGCACGCTTCTGGATGACCTTTGGACAGGAGTATCTGACACACCTCAGGGTGATGCAGAATATCGGCATGACACGTATTGATCCTATCCTATACAATGGGGTGGAAATTGTGCCTATACAGTTTCTCAAGGCTGTACTGCCTAACCCCGGTGAGCTTGGGGAGAACTACACGGGAGAGACCTCTATCGGTTGCCGTATACGAGGTATCAAGGATGGCCGAGAGCAGACCTACTACGTCTGGAATAATTGTAGCCATCAGGCTGCTTATGAGGAGACTGGAGCGCAGGGCGTGAGCTACACAACAGGTGTGCCAGCAGCCATCGGTGCTATGATGTTCTTCCGTGGTCTATGGCGCAAGCCGGGTGTTTACAATGTCGAGGAGTTTGATCCAGATCCATTCATGGAGCAACTGAAGCTACAGGGATTGCCTTGGCATGAAGACTTTGGACTAGACCTTGAGCTCTAGTAGAAGTCACACACTTGCTTAGAAATGAATAATATGTCGAGGCCGTCCCTACACTAGACTTGTGGGGCGGTCTCGCTCACTTTTATCACACACCATCTTACACAACACATGAAAGTATTACTCATCGTAGATCCACAGAACGACTTTATCACAGGCTCGCTCGCTGTACCTGGTGCGAAAAAGGCCATGGATTATCTCACAGAGTGGCTGCGTGAGCATCACACCGAGTATGATGCCTTTGTGGTCACACTCGATCAGCATCCTGCCGACCACTGTAGCTTTCAGGTACAGGGAGGTCAGTGGCCGATTCACTGTGTGCGCTATACCGTTGGGGCTGCACTCTACCCACCGCTAGCTGAAATCTTGATGAATACCAAACGCTCAGGTGCGAGTGTTTTCTTCGTTCCCAAGGCGATGTCTCGCCATCGCGATGCATATAGTGCCTTCGAGGATGCTGTACCTGAGTTATTGCTAGGTGCTACGCATATTGATGTCGCCGGCCTTGCTGGGGACTATTGCGTCAAAGCATCTATCAACGACCTACGCCGTCATCTACCTGAGACAAGCATGTCTACTCTAGATGAGGCTATCGCTTGGATTGGAGAGCGCGAGCCTCTACTTTAACTTTACTAACTACCCATTTGTCCTATGAACGTGAAACATTTAATCATCGCCTTTGGCCTTTTTGCCATGCTTAGTGCCTGTCATACGAAGACCTCTACTACGGACAATCCCTTGCTGACGGAGAGCACTCTTGACTTCTATGCTCCTCCGTTCGACAAGATCCTGCCTGAACACTTTATGCCTGCCATTAAGCAGGGGATAGCTGAGCAGCAAGCAGAGATAGATAGTATCATTCGCAATCCAGAGACTCCAACGTTTGCAAATACCATCCTAGCTTACGAGAAGAGTGGACGATTGCTTACTCGAGCCTCCACTCTGCTCTCTGTGCTGACGTCTGCCAATGGTACGGATGAGCTTCGTAAGGTAGAGGAAGAGGCAACACCGCTTCTTTCGGCACATCATGACGCCCTCTTGCTAAATGAGAAGCTTTTCGCTCGAGTAAAAGCTGTGTACGATGCCGATACCTTGCTCACGGGGGAAGACCAGCGCTTGACCGAGGTGCTCTATCGAGAGTTTGTCCACGCAGGAGCGCTCCTGTCAGCTGAGAGTAGAGATTCGCTCTCGATGATTAATGGAGAGCTCTCCGTGCTGGAGACTAAGTTCGTCAATCAGGTACGTGATGCCACCAATGCTGCAGCAGTACTCGTCACGGATATCAAGGAGTTGGACGGTCTCTCGCAAGAGAATCTTGACCGAGCAGCTAAGCTCGCTGAGGAGCGAGGAGAGAAAGGGAAATATCTCCTAGAGATCTCCAATACTACGCGCCCTGGCTATATCGCCGAGCTGAATAATCGTGATCTACGCCGTCGTGTACTGGAGGCTTCGCTCTCTCGTGCTTCTCGTCCCAATGATCCAAATAATACTCAGCTGACGATTGCTCGCATCGCTGAGCTACGTGCAGAGAAGGCTAAGCTCCTCGGCTATGATAGTTTTGCGGCTTGGGCGCTGAGTGACCAGATGGCTCGTGAGCCAAGTGCTGTTTATAGCCTCATTGAGGAGATTGCTCCTGCCTATAGGAAGAAGATAGCGGCTGATGCAGCTGAGCTAACGGAGTTCGCTCGTAAGACTGAGGGTAAGGACTTCATGCTCGAGGCTTGGGACTGGGATTACTATGCTGAGCGTCTGAAGAAGGCAAAGTTTGACTTGAATGAGAATGACCTCAAGCCTTACTTTGTCCTTGATAGTGTGCTGAAGAATGGCGTCTTCTTCGCTGCAAATAGACTCTACGGCCTGACCTTCAAGCCACGCACCGATATACCGGTCTATGCAGATGGGGTGAAGGTGTATGAAGTCTTTGACAAGGATGGCTCCTCACTTGCACTCTTCTACACAGATTACTTCCGCCGTCCGACTAAAAATGGTGGAGCATGGATGGAAAACTTCGTCCAGCAGAGCTTCCTTTTTGGTCGTAAGCCTGTCATCTATAACGTCTGTAACTTCCCAGCCCCCGTTGGAGATGCCCCAGCTTTCCTATCCTCCGATAATGTCGAGACACTCTTCCATGAGTTTGGCCACGCTCTGCATGGCTTCTTTGCTTCGCAGCAGTATGCTAGTATCTCTGGTACTCAGACACCTCGTGACTTCGTAGAGATGCCCTCGCAGTTTAATGAGCATTGGATGACGGACTCTGTCGTCCTCAGCAACTATGCTCGCCATTACCAGACGGGTGAACCCATGCCTCAGGCCCTCGTCAATAAGCTCAAGGCTTCAGCCCTCTTCAACCAAGCCTATGCTCTTGGGGAGAATCTTGGTGCTGTAGCGATTGATATGGCATGGGGTATGCTCGCTCCCGGTGTGAAGATCACGGATGTAGATGCTTTCGAGCGGAAGGCTCTGGATGAGCGAGGTCTCTACCTGTCTCAGGTGCCACCTCGCTATCGCTCTACCTACTTCTTACATGTCTTCGGTGGAGGCTATGCTTCCGGCTATTATTCTTACCTCTGGACCCAGGTGCTGGAGAGTAACATCTTTGACTGGTTCGTCGAGCACGGAGGGATGACGGCAGAGAATGGTCAGCGTCTACGAGACCTTGTCCTTTCACGTGGCAATTCTCAGCCTGTCAAAGACCTTTTCGCAGCCTTCACTGGACGCCTAGCTCCTGATATGAAGAGCCTTATTCGTGCTCGAGGTCTCGCTGATTAGGTTACTACTATTTCTCATAAATGCGTACAGCCTACTCTTAGAGATGTCCTCTGAGGGTAGGCTGTATCATAATTAGTATCTGGATAAAAAGAAGTGGAGACATCACGTGGCAATGTACGCCACGTGATGTCCCCACTCTTATTCTTTACTAAGTGTTACTTCCTGTTGGTTGGGCAGATCTAAAAGCCCATCTTGTGAAGATTGAGGACAGAGACGCAGGAGCATATCGCTTTTTGAGCGTCTCTTATTGGATCCTTGTATTCTTCGGATTGCAGACTATTATCTTTTGCGAGAGTTTCTCTAGAGAAACAGGGAGGATTAACTAGAGTATTTGATAGCTCTGCCAACCCAAGGTAAGAACCAGACGATATGTATGGTATATGTGCTACCTTATCGTCCTTAGTATAACTCAGTGTCTGATCGTCTCGTGATAACAGGGGCGAGGGTGAGAGCAGAGTGATGTGCTTTCTCCTCAGAGAGCGGCGTCAAGTTGTCCTCGAGCTTGGCGGGAAGAGGGCTACCTGCTCGCTGGATATTGGTGATATGTATGCGGTATTCATTACCACGGACAAGGCCATAGCGACCAATGGAGTTCTTTAATGGAGCCTTGGTGTTGTCGAAGTGCCGGATGGGGATTGTGTAGTAGCTAATTCCCATATAGTAAAAAGCAAGTCCCTCCTTATCGAATGGCTTGGTAAAGGATGCAGAGGTAATCCCTGCTCGTGTCAGGGCTTCCTTCAGCTCTTCATCGGGGTATCGTTCCGTCTGAAGCATCTGCTTGACTTGTGTTTCGGTGTAATATTGTCCTTGGAAGCTAAGCCAGCCTTCCTTGGCTGTAAGCGTAAGTCCGCTGGGGATGTAGGGATAGCGTAGATAGACGGTAGGAACAGTGCCTGTGAGGTAGGCCGTTGGAGGGATGGTACTTTCCTTTGCATAGATGCCACGCACCTGCTTCCATGAGTTGCTTGTTGGTTCGCTGGTTGGCATTGCGCACCACTCAATGGTATTTATGGCGACACTCAGAGGGTCAAAATAGGAGAGTAGCCCTGCAGTCTTTGTGGGAGGTGTTGAGAGCCAAGTATCGTAGTACTCTCCCTTAGGATAACGATCCTCGGGAGAGGATCCATCACCTGGTACTTCCATGCTCCCGTTGGGGAGTAGGGCGAGTGGGCGAAGGGCTGCAATGGACTTTGCTTGTGCGGTGATTATGTAGCTTGGCGGTAGATTGCCTTTTTTCGCTCCACCCGCGAGTGTTGGATCGCCATAAACCAGCACACGAGCAAGTGTAGATTCTAGGGTGATCGTTACTGAGGGGGTAGGGGAGGAGAAGGCTGTACGACTGACCTCTACTGCACCTTGGCTGTTGAGCATCGCTAAACGTAAAGGATGGTCAGTAGTGAAATCAGAAGCCCGATGAGGAGTGAAGTTCTCTAGCATAGAGAGTGGACTCCCTACTTGAGTCGACGCCTTGAGACTGGGTGTTGCGTTAGCGATTACAACCAGACGATAATCCTCTGCGGGGAGCGTAAGGGGTATGTCGCTCAGTGTTGTGGAGGGCAGTACGGTGAGCTCTCTGATGTGGCTCACTTTGTCTTTGCTTGCTCCGCCATAGAAGACGAAACGTAGAGAACTAATTTCCTCCATTGGGTCTTTATCCTGCTCCTCTGCTCGGAGTGTTACTGTACGAGGCGATTGGATAGCAAGGTGTATTACCCTATTGCCCTTTAAAGGGAGCTCTACCTTCTTACCTAGCCCAGAGGGATCACTAGTGCAGGAAGAGAAGGCTAAAGCCAGTACCATAATAAGAGATAAAGAAGGTTTCATTTGGACTTGTGGTTTTATATGGTTGGATAAAAGTAGATAGCCTCCGAGATGTCTTTCTATAAAGAGCTTCGGAGGCTATCTTGTGTGATTTCGTGCTTAGACGAGTTCGTGGATGATCAGGCCTGAGCGGAGCTTAGGCTCGAACCACGTGGTCTTAGGTGGCATGATATTGCCCGAGTCGGCGATGTCGATGAGTTGCTTCATCGATACGGGATAGAGGGCAAGAGCAAACTTCATCTCACCGCTGTCCACCCTCTTCTTTAGCTCGCCAAGGCCACGGATACCACCGACGAAGTCGATGCGCTTGTCCGAACGCAGGTCCTTGATGCCAAGGATCTTGTCGAGGATGAGGTTGGAGGAGATCGTCACGTCAAGTACCCCAATCGGATCGTGGTCGTCGTACGTGCCGGGCTTGGCTGTGAGTGAGTACCAGTGGTCTCCGAGGTAGAGGGCGAAGTTGTGCAAGCATGCGGGCTTGTAGATCTCCGTACCCTTGTCCTCGACGACGAAGTTCTCCTCGAGCTTCTTTAGGAGCTCTTCCTTGGTGAGGCCATTGAGATCCTTGACGACACGGTTGTAGTCAATGATGGTCAGCTGGTCGTCGGGGAAGCAGACAGCCATGAAGTAGTTGTACTCCTCGTCGCCACGATGGTTGGGGTTCTGCTTGCGCTTCTCGTCACCCACGAGGGCAGCGGCGGCAGAACGGTGGTGACCGTCTGCGATGTAGAGCGCAGGCATAGCAGCGAAGAGCTCGGTGATACGACGGATATCGGCTTCGTTGTCGATGATCCAAAACTCGTGGCCGAAGCCGTCTAGTGGAGCGATGAAGCTGTAGACGGGTTTCTCCTTCGTGTACTTAGCGACGATGTCGTTGATCTCCTTTTGGGAGGGGTAGGCGAAGAAGACAGGCTCGATGTTGGCATTGTTCACACGTACGTGCTTCATGCGGTCCTCTTCCTTGTCACGGCGGGTAAGCTCATGCTTCTTGATGACGCCCGTCATGTAGTCCTGGACGGAGGCACATACGACGAGGCCGTACTGTGTCTTGCCGTTCATTGTCTGAGCGTAGACATAGTAGTTCTCCTTGTCGTCCTGTACGAGCCAGCCCTTGTCACGGAAGAGGCGGAAGTTCTCAGCCGCCTTAGCATAGACCTTCTCCTCATGCTCGTCTGTACCGACTGGGAAGTCGATCTCGGGACGGATGATGTGGTAGAGGGACATCTCGTTGCCCGCTGCTTCGGCACGAGCTTCGTCACTATTGAGCACGTCGTAGGGGCGAGAGGCGACACGCTCTACGAGATCTTGGGGTGGGCGGATACCACGGAATGGTTTGATGACAGCCATAGGATGGTGTTTGTGCTAGTGTGATGTGTACGTGTATGTGTCGGCTACTTGTTGAGGCGGAAGCGTTCGTTACCCTCCTTGATGAAGCCCACGATCTGGCGAGCAGCAGCTAGACCAGCGTTGGTGTTGGCTTCAGCGGTCTGAGCACCCATCTTCTTAGGTGTAGAGAAGTAGCGTTCGCCGAGGGCTGCCTCCATCTCTTCGTGGTTAGCGGGGCGGATGTCGCTGAGGTAGCGAAGGTCTTCGCGTTCCTTGAGGAGCTCGAGTAGCTCAGCTTCGTTGATGATCTCCTTACGTGCTGTATTGACGAGGATAGCCTTCTTAGGCAGGAGGCTTACCAGCTCACGACCGATCGAGCCCTTGGTCTCGGGTGTAGCGGGGATGTGTAGGGAGACGACGTCACAGGTGGAGAAGAGCTCCTTCTGTGAGCTAACGGGTGTCACACCTTCCTTGACCATCACATCAGCTGGGGTATAGGGGTCGAAGGCAAAGATCTCCATGCCAATGCCCTTGGCGATACGAGCCACGTTACGACCAGTGTTCCCATAGGCCAGCAGTCCGAGCTTCTTGTCCTTGAGCTCTGTGCCGGATGCGCCGTTGAAGCGATTGCGAACGGAGAAGAGTAGGAGGGCGAAGACGAGCTCAGCCACAGCGTTGGCATTCTGCCCTGGGGTGTTCATGACGCATACGCCGTGTGCGGTAGCAGCCTCGAGGTCTACGTTGTCGTAGCCTGCACCAGCACGTACGACGATCTTGAGTTGCTTAGCAGCGTCGAAGACCTCCTTATCTATGATATCACTACGGATGATGATAGCCTCTACATCGGCTACTGCGGCGAGGAGCTCAGCCTTAGAGGTGTACTTCTCGAGTGCAACAACATCAAAGCCTGCATCGGTGAGGATTTGACGTATCCCTGCTACGGCAGGTGCTGCGAATGGCTTTTCGGTGGCAATAAGTACCTTGGACATGATTTCTGGTAATAATTAGCTAGTGAATAGATACGCATAGTGAAGAAGTAGCGCACAGCACACGGACACCTCTGCCTTAGTTGTAATAGGAGGTGCGTGCCTGTGCGTTACTTCTAGTTGAAACTGATGGCAACCAAGTTTCAATGAGAGATGAAAGGCTCCGTTTAGTGCTTACGCTCGAAGTCCTTCATAGCTTCGATGAGCACTTCTACGCTGGTCTTTGGTAGGGCATTGTAGAGTGAAGCACGGAAGCCTCCTACAGAGCGGTGCCCCTTGATGCTGGAGATACCGCGTGAGGTAGCGAGGTCGAAGAAGTCCTTTTCGAGCTCCTTGTACTCGTCCTTCATGACGAAGCAGACGTTCATGATCGAGCGGTCTTCGGGATTGACGGTACCACGGAAGAGGCGGCTGGAGTCGATGGCATCGTATAGGATGCGAGCCTTCTCGAGGTTCATCTTTTCGAGGGCCTTCACACCGCCGAGTTCCTTGTACCACTTCATCGTCTGTAGAGCGACGTAGATGGGGAATACGGGAGGAGTGTTGAACATAGAGTCCTTCTCGATGTGCGTACGATAGTCGAGCATCGTAGGCAGAGGACGATCTACGTGGCCGAGGGCATCACGGCGTACGATGACGAAGGTCACACCAGCAGGAGCGATGTTCTTCTGTGCACCACCGTAGATGAGGTCGTACTTAGCTACATCCACCTCACGAGTGAAGATGTCGGAGGACATATCACCCACGAGACGAGTCTTGACGTCTGGGTCGTAGCGGAGCTCCGTACCGTAGACGGTGTTGTTGGTCGTGATGTGGAGGTAGTCTACATCATCGGGCACCTCGTTCTTTTCCCATGGCTTGGGGTACCAGACGTAGTTGTCTGCCTTAGAGGAGAAGGTGACAACCTCACCGACGAGCTTAGCTTCCTTAGCAGCCTTGCTCGCCCACGTGCCGGAGTCTACGTAGGCAGCCTTGGTCTTCAGTAGGTTCAGTGGAGCCTGATAGAACTGTAGGCTCGCACCGCCCCCGAGGAAGATCACTTCGTAACCCTCGGGTACATCGAGCAGCTCCTTCATCAGGTTGCGAGCTTCCTCTATAGTAGCGGTGAACTCCTTACCACGGTGAGATACTTCGAGGAGGGACAGGCCTGTGCCTGCATAGTTGAGGACAGCAGAGGCTGCGTCCTTGATCACACTTTCGTCTAGGATGGATGGTCCTGCCGAGAAATTGTGCTTCTTCATAAGAGCAGTATTTGAAAATGAATAGTTATTGACATCAAGCTCTGGGCACGATCAGACACTCTGTGCTACTGGGAAGAGCCTTCGGACTATACCCATAGGCAAAGGTATCAAAAAAACGAGAAGATTGTTACTTTACTTCACTATTTGCCCCGAGGGGTAAAAATGTTAGTCTATAAGCGTTGATATTCAGTCAATTAAAATATTTAATGATGTGCATGTTTCCCCCAAATTTTGGTAATACCCTGCTCCTAGAGTGTGTGATAATGACATGCTTGTTGCCTTGGGTCTGGTTGCTGGCTCGTTATGATGTGTCAAATGAACACACCTCAACTGACCCTCGTGTATCTGCTATATAATAATGTAGAGGTTGGGGTGAGGTGGTGCAGGATGAATCAAAGAGCCTCGAGCAAGGGTGAAGGAGAGTTAGATATAGAGTGTGTTTGGGGGTGCCTCTGAGAGTTACCATAACTCGTTTTAGAGAGTTGTGGTAAGTCGTTTCAGAGAGTTATGGTAACTCGCTTGGATGAGTTATAGTAACTCGTTGTGACGAGTTATGGTAAGTCATTGGGGTGTGTTTGGGTGGGGTTTATAAGTTGCTGGATTATAGTTTGTTTTTGTACTCCTTTTAGGGTCGTTTTTTGACTTTAGGTGTACACTTTATTCCCATTACACCACATGTCGATCGATGGGTACGGGGAGAGAAACGAGCGAAGGAATATGCTCCCCCATCATCGGATAAGAGGTGTACATTCTCGACTATTTTACTACCTTTGCCCCCAAAGCGTTGTGTCTTGCTCTCACATAGATCTGTGTGCGTGGGGGTGAGCTTAAAAGGGAATCGAGTGTGAGTCTCGGACAGTCCCGCTGCTGTGAGTACATCATACAGCTACCACGATATGCTGGGGTAACCCACCACCACTGAGGGTTCTGTGTCCTTGGGAAGGTGATGCGTCGGTAGACAAGGTGTACAAGTCAGAAGACCTGCAATGCTTATCAAATGCTTCGAGGAAAGCTACAAGTATAGCACTCTATGCTTGGAATTCATTCCCCAAAGAGTTGCCCACTCTTTTAAATCAAGAGGGTCTTCGGCTTGCCGTAGTAATTTAGTGGATATGCCTCGGGTAAAGTCCGGATGGTGTTGGGGAAAACCAGCATAGTCAGGTCTCTTTACTCGGGGCTTATTCGCTTCTTACCCTTTGGTGGGTTATCTTTGTGTTCATTCATTCAGTTAGTACGATTGGTCTTATGAATTTCCTTCGCTCATCATGGTGCTTCGCCCTCCTGATCTGTCTAGGTGTGTGGGTAACCCCTTCCCAGCTTCGAGCCTGCTCGGATAGCCTACAGCTCATCCCTCGGCCTGTATCTGTCCAGCGTGGCACTGGGGTGTATTGCTTGCCTAGCCCTTTACGTCTGGGTGTTGATACGCCCCCACTCCTCACAGAGGGACTCAAGAGGCTCTCCATCAATGCTGCACCGAGCATGCGTCGCAGTAGGGGCCGTATTGCTTGCTCGATCGATCCTAAACTTCGTGGTCGAGAGGCTTATCGTCTCTCGATCGGGGAGCGTGGTGTGTCGCTCATCGGGGGCTCTAAGGATGGCCTGCGCCAAGGGACACAGACGCTCCTTCAGCTCCTAGAGCAGTATGGCACGAAGCTCCCCTACATGACGATCACCGACTCAGCACGCTTTGCTTATCGAGGTGTGATGCTCGATGTCTCACGACATTTCATGCCTTCGGAGATGATCCTAAGGCTCCTCGATGAGATGGCTCGTTATAAGCTCAACCGCTTCCATTGGCATTTGGTCGATGGCGGAGGGTGGCGCTTCCCGAGTGAGAAGTACCCATTACTGACGAAGAAAGCTGCCTACCGTATGGAGAAGGACTGGGATACCTTCTGGCAGAAAGACCGCAAGTTCGTCGACGAGCAGACCCCGGGTGCCTATGGTGGCTATTATACCAAGGATGAGATCCGCAGAGTCATTAGCCACGCCACGAAGCTGGGTATCACTGTTATCCCCGAGATTGAGTTGCCTGGGCACAGCAATGAGTTATTCTTCGCCTACCCAGAGCTAAGCTGTAAGGGGAAGTGGACCTTTGATGCCTCGGATGTGTGCATTGGTAAGGAGTCTACCTTCCGTTTCTTTGAGGATATCCTCAGCGAAGTAATACAGCTCTTCCCCTCGAAGTATATTCATATCGGGGGCGATGAGGCCGCCATGAACCATTGGGGCTCATGCACGGATTGCCAGAGACGTATGAAGGAGGAAGGTCTCAAGGACAACCATGAGCTCCAGAGCTATATGATCAAGCGCATCGAGCGTTACCTGCTGAGTAAGGGGCGTAAGCTCCTTGGGTGGGATGAGATTCTGATGGGTGGGTTGGCACCAGAGGCGACCGTCATGAGTTGGCGTGGAGAGGAAGGGGGCATTACCGCTGCAAGGGCAGGGCACGATGTCATCATGACCCCTGGTAGCCATGTCTACCTAGACTTCTACCAACGGGAGAGCGAAGGTGAGCCACGTGCCAACGGAGGCTTTACTACCCTTGAGAAGGTCTACTCCTATAACCCCGAGCCCACAGCCCTTACCCCCGAGGAGCATAAGCATATCTTGGGTGCTCAAGCGAACCTATGGACGGAGTACGTCCTCGATGCACGGCACGCTGAGTACATGCTCTTCCCACGCCTACTTGCCTTATCCGAGGTAGTTTGGTCACCACAGGCCACACGCAGCTACTCAGATTTCCTTGCAAGGGTAAACTACCATGTCCCACGACTCCAAGAGCGTGGTATCAACGTCTATCCTCTACGCCGTATCGCCGTGGATATGCAGCTCGACAGTACAAGGCGTGAGGTCTCGATCCATCTGTCCTCGGAGCGACAGCCCTCGGAGATTCGCTATACGACCGATGGTACAGAGCCGACGGCTACCTCTCAGCTCTATTTGGGCAAACCCATCGTCTCTGCGGACTCGATCCTGCTCGTGGCTCGGCTCTTCGATGGAGCTAAGCCTTTAGATCTACCCTCTGTAAGGTACCGCACGGACTACCATAAGGCGATTGGCAAGAAGGTTACCTATAATGGACACACATGGAATGAGAAGTATCCCGCAGGAGGTACTCAGGCTCTCGTCGACGGTCTACGAGGTACTCCGACCTATCTAGATGGGAAGTGGCAGGGCTACACTACGCCCCTCGATGTCACAATCGACCTAGGGGAAGTCACCGAACTAAAGCATGTCTTTGCTCGCTTCATGCAGGAGCGTATGCAGTGGGTCTATATGCCGGGCGATGTGGAGGTGCTACTTAGCGAAGATGGGGAAACCTTCCGCAGTGTCGGTAAACAAGTGACACGCACCAGTGAGGAGGAGTACAAGCCCGTCTTTGAGACGTTCTCCTTCCCGATGAAGGAGCGTGCACGGTACATTCGCCTGAAGGCTGCTAATGCTCGCTCGGCGGGGCACTTTATCTTCACGGACGAAATCGTAGTCTGGTAGAGAAGGAAAGTGCTAGGACGTCTGAGACCTAGCGGCTAGGTTTGCTTGGGCTACTAGGTCTCATGCCCTAAGAAGTTACCCCATGCTAGGGTCTCGCCGAGATCCTAGCATGGGGTAACTATTAAACCCTAGCAAGGGTGTCTTTATAGACCCTTGCTAGGGTTTCTTTTGCTGGGTTTCACAGGTCTGGTAATGAACCTATGAGACCTAGTTGGTACAGATGACCTAGGACTTGTCCTCCCTTCTACCCCAGCTTACGACGCTATTTGTTACGACACTTAGGCTACTGAGCATCATCAGTCCGCCAGCGAGCATAGGGTTCATCAGGTAGCCCGAGATAGGATAGAGGATGCCAGCAGCTATGGGGATGGCAATGAGGTTGTAAATACACGCCCAGAAGAGATTTTGATGGATGACCCTTAGCGTCCTATGGGATAGGCTAAGCAGGCGGTCTATGGCGAGGAGGTTCGAGGTGCGGATTGTCACCATCGCAGTCTCCATAGCGAGGTCACTGCCTTGCCCCATGGCGATGCTGACGTCTGCAAGGGCAAGTGCTGCGGCATCGTTAATACCGTCACCGACCATGGCCACCCTAGCCCCTTGTGCCTGGAGGCTACGGATATGCTCCGCCTTTCCCTCGGGCAGTACACCTGCGATGTATTGGATACCTCCGACTTCTTGGGCGATGGCTTGGGCAGCTCGCTCCCCATCCCCCGTGAGCATGATGATGTTGATCCCTCGCTGGCGTAGATGATTGATGGCCTCTCGTGCGCTAGGACGAATGGTGTCGGAGATCATGATGACGGCAAGGACCTCCTCTTCACTGGCGTAGAGGCTACATGTAGCACCCTTGGCTTCACCTTCCTCTAAGGCCTTCCTTGCTTCCTCGCCGAGGGTAACGCCCGAGTCCATGATGAACTTTGTGCTTCCGACACGATAGACTTTCTCCCCAATCTTCCCTTGTAAGCCCTTGCCTGCCACCTCACTGAACTCCATGACCTGAAGGGGGTTAAAGGGAATGTTGAGTGCTTGGACAATGGCCGAAGCCAGAGGATGTCCTGAGAGCTGCTCCACGCGAGAGAGGCGTAGGTGGTCTGCTTTGCTGCTGCCCGATAGCCAGTGAATGGTCTTTACCTCGGGTCTACCTTCGGTAATCGTCCCCGTCTTATCAAGGACTATGGTGTCGATGTGCCGTGCAGCCTCGAGACTCTCTGCGTTGCGTATGAGGATACCCTCACTTGCTCCTCGCCCGATGCCCACCATGATCGCTGTCGGCGTAGCGAGACCCAGAGCGCACGGACAGGCAATAATCAGTACCGTGACAGCCGCTATGAGCCCTTGCTCCAGCCCTCCATGGGGAAGGAGGACGAGCCATAATACCCAAGTGATGAGAGCGATGAAGACAATGACGGGGACGAAGATGCGGGCAATGCGATCAACGAGCTTTTGGATAGGTGCACGGCTAGACTGTGCCTCTTGCACGAGACGTATGATGCGTGCCATGACCGTGGCTCGACCCACTTCGGTGGCTCGGTATGTCAGGCTCCCGTTGCCGTTCATCGTGCCTGCATAGATAGGAGTGCCTTGGGTCTTGGGGACGGGGATAGGCTCACCGCTGATGAGTTGCTCATTGGCATAGGATTCGCCTGATACGACCTCTCCGTCGACGGCGAATAACGCTCCGGGCTGGGCACGCAAGATCATCCCTGGCTCCACCTCCTCTATGGGTAGTGTTACTTCGCCTGTAGGGAGTACCTGGATGACCTGCTTAGGTTGGCTACCCATCAGATGGCGCAGTGCCGTGGTTGTCCTACGCTGGGCTCGTGCTTCGATGACCTTGCCTAGGAGGACAAAGGCAATAGTCATCGCTGCTGCTTCGAAATATAGGTGGTGCAGGTGATGCATGCTACCCGAGAGGAGGTACTCCATGAGGTGGGTCAGGCTGTAGAGTATGGCAGTCCCCGTGCTGAGAGCTACGAGGAGGTCCATCCCGGCAGCTTTACTCTTTAGTTGCTTCCACCCTCGTGCATAGAAGCCCGAACCTGCCCAGACGAGGACAACGAGGGTGAGTAGGGCAGAGATGACCGCCTTGGCTAGGGTAATGGGGTGAGCCATCATAAGCACCATGACGACAAGGGAAAGGACGGTAGCGACGATGGCCTTGTACAGCTGTCGTCGCTCCTCTCTAAGGCGTATGGCCTCGATGGTCTCAGGGCTTACCTCGTCGATGCGTAGCTCATAGCCCATGCTAGCCACGGCTGATCGAAGAGCCTCGGGGTGACACACTGTCTCGTCATATACTACAAAGGCTGTAGCAGAGGAGAGATTAACACTTGCGGAGACCACCCCTGGGACGTCCTCCAGAGCCTTAGTAGCATGTGAGGCACAGGCTGCACAATGTAGTCCAAGGAGCGGATAGGTTTGCTTCGTCATGATTGAGCTTATACTAAAGGGGAAATGGGATAATACACTATAATGGCAGGGTATAAAGCATTATGATGCGAGCGTATGAAGCATCGGAGAGGAGGAGATATGGGGCATCGGAGAGGAGGGGACTACTCCTCGGACTTCTGACCCCAGCGAAGACGCCAGCGGTTCATCATCTGAACTTCGGAGGCATTGGCTTCATCACTTTGCCAGAAACGCTCCCCTACGATTGCGTCGGGGAGGTATTGCTGCTGGACGAAATGCCCAGGGTAGTCATGCGCATAGAGGTATCCTGCTCCGTAACCCAGATCGCTCATGAGTTCGGTCGGAGCGTTACGTAGGTGTAGCGGGACGGGGAGATTACCTGTGGCACGGACACGTGTGAGAGCGTTGTTGATGGCGTTGTAGGCAGAGTTGCTCTTCTCACTACATGCCAAGTAGATTACAGTCTCTGCAAGGGGTATCCTTCCTTCGGGCCAACCTATTCGGTCGAGGGTCATGGCACATGCGTTCGCCAGCAGTAGGGCGTTGGGGTTAGCAAGGCCTATATCCTCGGCAGCAGAAATCATCAACCTGCGTGCGATGAATGAGGGATCCTCTCCCCCTTCGATGAGACGTGCTAACCAGTAGATAGCTGCGTCAGGGTCGCTCCCACGTATGCTTTTGATGAGGGCGGAGGCAATATCGTAGTGTAGTTCGCCACCCTTGTCGAAGGCAATCGGATTAGCCTGTACATGCTCGGAGACGAGGCTATTGGTGATGGAGAGGGGATCTGCGGTGGTGGAGAGCGTGACGAGCTCTAGGATGTTGAGCGCACGGCGTGCATCCCCTCCCGAGAGCTGCATGAGGGCATCGGTTTCGGTCAGCTCTATGTGTCGCTTACTCAGCATCTCATCGCTCGTCAGGGCGTGGTGTAATAGGGCGAGCATCTCCTCCTTGCTTAGGGGACTCAGCGTGTACACCTGGCATCGGGAGAGCAGAGGACGAATGACCTCGAAGCTAGGGTTCTCAGTGGTTGCCCCGATAAGCGTTACAACCCCTTGCTCGACAGCCCCTAGGAGAGAGTCCTGCTGACTCTTGCTAAACCTATGAATTTCATCTATGAATAGGATCGGGCGAATGTCTGAGCTAAATATCCCGCCCCCATCCTTGGCGATTTGCTCCAGAGCCTCTCGTACGTCTTTGACGCCGGAGTGTACGGCACTTAGCGAATAGAAGTTCGCACCCAAGCTCCGAGCGATGATTTCAGATAGGGTGGTCTTCCCTACACCCGGAGGCCCCCAGAGGATTAATGAGGGCAGACGCCGAGCCTCAATCATCTTCCTTAGGATGCCATCGGGGCCTACGAGGTGCGATTGTCCGTAGTAATGCTCCAGCGTCTCAGGACGCATGCGCTCGGCTAGGGGTTTTAGGGTCGTCATCATATCTACTCAGCACTAGTTTGGGAGCCCTTCAGGGGCAACCTTCAAAGCTACAAAAAGGAAACAACACAACTAGCGGAAAGGCTCACGGAGGATGTCTCGGGTGGTGTCCTTGCTCCTCCTACGAGGAGTAAGTCTTCAGTACATGAATTTGCAGAGCCTCCTTCCTTGTTGTGTCGTCTCACAAACCCATGCTAGGCTTCGCTCGAGACCCTTGCATGGGGTATAAGCGAGACCCTTGCAAGGACTTGTTTATAAATCCTTGCAAGGGTCTCTAGCTACGTGATCAAGGGGAGTGAATCTAACCGCACCCTGCACTACCTCGGCAGAGCATTATAGGTGCGCTCACGGCGTACATAGTAGTGCCAGAGGAGGCTGTACGGCTTGAGGATGTCAGGTGATGGAGGGGTGGAGGTGAGACGTATGTTCTCCCTACGTACAGCCTCGTACTGCCCACGGACGATCAGGAACGAACGCCAAGCCTCGATGACCGATAGCGCATGTCGGGGGCGGAGCTTCACGAGGTAGAGGAGCGAGGCAAGGGAATCGAGGAAGATACGCATGAGAAGCACAAGGTAGAGCTTCCTCGAGGGCAGGTTTTTGTAGAGCATCAAGAGGTTGTTGCGGAAGTTCAGATAGACCTTCCTTGGGCTCTCCATCGAGAGGCTACCGCCGCCCACGTGGTAGACGAGAGAGGACGGTGCGTGCATTACCTTATGCCCCCTTGCATTCATGCGCCAGCAGAGGTCTATCTCCTCTTGGTGAGCGAAGAAATGGGGGTCTAACCCTCCGACCTCTAGATATACGCTCCGACGCACAATGAGGCATGCCCCCGATGCCCAGAAGATCTCCACTGGAGTGTTGTACTGCCCTTCGTCCAGCTCCACCGTATCGAGCATTCGCCCTCGACAGAAGGGATAGCCCAGAGCATCAATATAGCCACCTGCTGCACCTGCATATTCGTACCGCTGAGGCTCATGATAGGCACGTATCGTAGGCTGAATAGCTGCTACGTCGGGATGCTCCGTGAGGAGTCGTAGCGGTTCATCTAGCCAACCTGAGGAGAGGCCTGCATCGCTATTAAGCAGGACAACGATTGGGTAGTCCAGCTCACGGATGGCACGATTGTACCCTTCGGCAAAACCATAGTTGGTGTCGAAGCTCAATACCCGTACCTCGGGGTAGTACTGGTGGAGGAAGGGAAGGCTGTCGTCTGTCGAGCCGTTATCCACGATAATCAGTTCGGCAATCCCTCGGGTATGTTCGACCCAGGAGGGTAGGAACTGCTCTAGGAGGGCTCTACCATTCCAGTTGAGGACGAGGACAGCGACCTGCTGTTGTGGCTCGTGATGCATAGTGATGTGGATGTATGTGTGTCTTATTCCTGATCCCGTAAAGCCTCACTAAGCGTCGCCTCGGGGTAATCGGAGAGAGGACGCTTCCAGCGTCGGTGGCTCCAGAGCCAAGAGGCTGGATCACGGCGTATCGTCTCCTCTAGGAGGCGTGTGTATTGCTCTGTGATCGCCAAGGGAGGTAGCTCACGAGGGCTATCTGTGATGAGACGGAAGCGTCCGACGAAACGCACGGGACTCACACGCTCTATATCGAAGTAGAGTACGGGCAAATTATATTTGCGAGCAAGTCTCTCGACCCCATCGAGGATAGCCGTAGCTTGATTGAGGAAGAGGGTGAAGTAATGGACATGCCCCATACCCGGTGCTTGGTCGGTAATCATTGCCATCAAGGTCTTCCCCTCAGCCGCATTAAGATGCTCAACCAAACGTCGTGCGACCTGTGCCTTGGGCGTGAGTGTAGCACCGAAGGCTTGACGCTGGCGAGCAAAGAACTCATCCATCAGCTTGCTCTTGAGTGGGCGATACACTTGATCCATCGTCACTCCCAGCTGATCGAAGTAGAGCTGACCCGTGCTGAATAGCTCCCAGTTGCCTAAGTGGCCTAGGGCGGCAAAGGCACATGGATGCTCCTCGAAGACCTGCCGTAGGGGCGTAAGGTCGGGTATGAGGAAGTGCCGCTCCATGATCTCATGGGATGGGAGGCGAAGGAGCTTAGGGGTAGAGAGGAAGTTGTAGGCAAACTGGAGGTAAAAGTCTCGCTCGATCTTCCTGCGCTCTGCTTCGCTCTTCTCTGGGAAGCTGTTTGCAAGGTTCTCCCGAATGACCTTACGGCGGTAGTGCAGGACGTGCTCTAGGAGGAAGGCGGAGAGTCGACATAGGCAATGGATGACCCACCATGGTAGGCGAGCTAGGAGACCAAGCAGGAGTCTGAGTAGGAGATATTCGAGCCGTTCCATCAGAAACCAATTAGAGGAGGAAGCCCCCCGATACATCCATCTTCGTCGGGGTGATACGAGAGATCGTCCCGACAGCCCCCGCATCATACGGCTGGGCGATGCGTGTATAGTTCTCGCTGTGCCCCATCATGAGTCCGTTGTACTGCCCATGTTCCCAAATGACGGTATGCTCCCTACCGATCTGTGAGGAATAGAAAGCACGAAGATGCTCCTCACTGAGACGCATAAGCCGCTGACTGCGTTTATGCTTCTCTGCTGGGGCTACCGTATATTGGATCTGGAGGGCAGCTGTACCCTCTCGCTCCGAATAGCTAAAGACGTGGAGTTGGGAGAATGGAAGGTCTTCTAGGAAGTGATAGCAATCATCGAAATATTCTGGTCTTTCACCTCGTGTCCCCACGATGACATCCACTCCGATGAATGCCTCTGGGAGTACGCTACGGATATGCTCCACACGGCTTCGGAAGAGCGCACGATCATATCTGCGACGCATCAGACGTAGCACGTCATCGCTACCGCTCTGTAGAGGGATGTGGAAGTGTGGGGCAATCCTGCGGGATGAGGCACAGTAGTCGATGATTTCCTCGGTAAGTAGGTTGGGCTCAATAGAGCCAATACGAAACCGCTCAATCCCCTCTACGCCATCAAGCGCCTTCACTAGGTCAAGGAACGTCTCACCCGTATTACGCCCGAAGTCCCCGATATTCACACCCGTCAGGACAATCTCTAGTCCACCTTCGCTGGCGATGCGTTCTGTTTCCTTCACGATCTCCTTGATGCTCCCGCTTCGGCTTCTTCCTCGAGCCTTCGGGATGGTGCAATAGGTACAGTGGTAGTCACACCCATCTTGTACCTTCAGGAAGTGCCTTGTCCGTTCGTCGGAAGATGAGCTTAGGCGAAAGGTGTGGATGTCCTTGGTCTTGCCTCGGATGACATGGGGCGTCTGCCCCTGATGCTCCAATAGGTCGAGGTAGCGAGCCACATCGAGCTTCTCATCCGCCCCGAGTACGAGGTTGACCCCCTCTATGGCTGCGACTTCCTCGGGGTCCAGCTGAGCATAGCAGCCCGTGACCACGATGAATGCCCCAGGGTGCTCTCTATGAGCTTTGCGGATGACGCTCCTACACTTACGGTCGGCCTGCTCCGTCACAGAGCAAGTGTTGATGACACAGATATGGGCTTCCTCCCCTTGTCTGGCAGTACGGATACCTTGGGCGAGGAGCGAGCGACCGATGGTAGAGGTCTCGGCAAAGTTGAGCTTGCACCCGAGGGTGTAGTAGGCAGCTATCTTGTCTAGGAATACCGTGCTATCCGTCATCGAGGCGTGCTGGGGTGATGTCCTGAGGGGTAAAAAAGTAAAGGGAAATAGGGGTGAAGAGGTGAGGTAAACACCTCCGTGACCATAGATGTGAAACCTATGGTATAGGGAAAAAAGGAACCTAAGGGGAGGCTGCTTCGTCGGATGAGGGGCTAAGCCTCGTCCGTCCAGTCAAGGTCGAAGGAGCCGATTTGCACATCCTCAGGCTGAGGAGCATGGTGGGCCTCTTCTTGGGGCTGACTAGGTACATTTCTCCCTAGGTCAGGCATCTCCTGCAAGACACCATCCGATATTTGCATGATGGTCTCTAGCAAGGCTTGGGAGACCTTGGCAAAGTCTTCTTCGTAGATGAAGATACGATGTCTCTCGGGCTTACCCTCGCTCTCTCTCATCTTCGTCTCAGAGAGTACGATGTACTTATTCCCTTTTGTGTCGAGCTTAGCATCGATATAATAGTGTCGGGTGCCAGCCTTTATCTTCTGTGAGACGAGGGTCACTGAGCCGTTCCATTCTTTCTCCATAATCATTCGCTAAAAGTATTCTAGCACGAAGTTACACAAACTTCACTAGTTGTATATAAGTCTCCCTAAGACAATACCGTGGGAGTAGTGCTTTAGGTACGCTCAAGGCTTCTATGGCATCACCCTGTCCGTAGGATAATGGGTTAAGAGTCGCTGTGGCTTAGGGGTGGCTAGATCGATAGCCATGATTGTATCATCTACACTATATTTGTAGAGAAGCAAAACAGAACACAATGAACCTACAGCAACTCGAATACATCCAAGCGCTTGACCGCTACCGACACTTCGGTAAGGCTGCCGAATACTGCGATGTTACCCAGCCAACCCTAAGCACAATGATCCAAAAGCTAGAGGAGGAGCTAGGAGTGAAGATCTTTGATCGTAGCCACCAACCGATTATCCCCACCGAGGTCGGGCGACGTATTTTGGATCAAGCTGCTGTCATCCTTATACAGGCAGAACAAGTACGCGAGATCGTCCGAGAGGAGAAGGATGCACTAGCAGGGACGATTACCCTCGGTATCCTGCCTACGATTGCGCCGTACCTCCTACCTCGTGTTTTGCCTCTTCTGGAGCGAGAGCTTCCCAATCTTCGCATTATGTTCGTTGAGTTGAAGACTAGTGAGTGCTTGGAGGCATTGCGGCTAGGGACGGTGCAGATGGCAATCATAGCCTCCGAGGCAAAGGAGACTTACCTCGTTGATCATCCGCTCTATTATGAGGAATTCATGGGCTATGTGCCACGAGACTCAGAGCTCTATGCAGAGGAGGTCATTCGCTCGGCAGAGGTGGGGAAATACCATCTGTGGCTCTTGGATGAAGGGCATTGCTTCAGGGATCAGCTGGTTAGGTTCTGTCACCTGCGCTACGACCCAACGCAACGACATAATTATAGTAGAGGTAGCTTGGAGACCTTCATGCACTTTGTCGAGGGGGGCAATGGTGTGACCTTCCTTCCTGAGCTAGCTGTAGAGCAATTGGATGAGCGTCATCGTTCACTAGTCCGCCCCTTTGCTCTCCCCCGCCCAACGAGAGGGATTAACCTTGTGACGCACCATGAGTACGTCCGCCACGCTCTAATCGAAGCTGTGGCACGAGTGATCACCGCATCCGTACCCAAACGTATGCTCCACCTGCAACCAGGGCAAGACCTAGTCTAATATAGGTGAGATAAGCATGACGCCCCGCCACTCCATCGAGGAGTAGCGGGGCGTCATCGTATGGTGGCAGCTCGATTACTTGAGGTACTTATCGAGCCAGCCGAAGAAGGTGCGCTGCCAGAGTAGTGCGTTCTGTGGGCGTAGGATCCAGTGGTTTTCATCTGGATAGATGAGTAGCTCCGCAGGTATTCCCCTTAGCTTCGCAGCGTTGAAGGCTGCCATACCTTGACCAGCGAGTATTCGGTAGTCTCGTTCGCCATGGATCACAAGGATCGGAGTATCCCAGTTAGCTACTAGATGGTGAGGAGAGTTAGCGAAGGTGCGTTGAGCGACCTTGTTCTCCTTGTCCCAGGGAGCACCACCCATATCCCAGTTGGCGAACCACATCTCCTCGGTGGTCATGTACTGCATCTCGAGGTTGAAGATACCAGCATGTGCGATGAAGGCCTTGAAACGCTTCTGATGTACCCCTGCTAGATAGAATACGGAGTATCCCCCATAGCTTGCTCCGACACAGCCGAGGCGGTCGGCATCGACGTAGGGCTCTTTCTTTAGCTCATCTACAGCAGAGAGGTAGTCACGGATGTTTTGTCCTGAGTAGTCACCACTTATTTGCTCGTTCCAAGCCTTCCCAAAGCTAGGTACACCATGTCGGTTGGGGGCAATGACAATATAGCCTTGCTCAGCCATCAGACGGATATTCCAGCGGAAGGAGAAGAACTGACTAACGGTACTCTGAGGGCCACCTTGGCAATAGAGTAGAGCAGGATACTTCTTCGTCTTATCGAAGTTTGGAGGTAGGGCTACCCAGGTGAGCATGTTACCACCATCGGTCGTGCGTATCCAGCGTTTCTCTACGGTGATGGGTGTGAGTCCATCCAGCGTAGCCTTATTCTCCGCCGTGATTGCTCTACTACTTCCCGTCTTAGGATCCACAAGGTAGAGATCCTTAGGCACAATCATGCTCTGGCGACCAGCTAGGAGTTTCCCAGCGACGAAGTCAATGGAGGTATAGTCGTGTTGCCCTGTGGTGATCTGACGGATCTTCTTTGTCTTGAGTGTTACTTGCCAGAGTTGGGTCTCTGCTTCTTTGGTAGAAAGGAAGTAAATGCTTTTGCTGTCGGGTGACCACACGGTTTCATCGACATCACACTCGAAGCCCTCGGTGAGGTAGGTCTTCTTCCCAAGCTCCATGACGAAGAGACGCTTGAGGTCTGCTTCGTAGCCGTCACGCTCCATACTGATCCAGCTGAGCTTACGGCTATCTGGAGAGAAGCGAGGATGTGTGTCATAGCCCTTGTTGCCCTCGGTGGCATTTGTTGTAGAGCCTGAGATCACATTGTAGAGGTAGATGTCGGTGTCGGTGGAGAGGGCGTAGTCGAGACCTACCTTCTTGCGAGAGGAGTAGGCGAGGGTATTTCCATCAGGACTCCATGACAGTTCCTCCGAGCCACCGAAGGGCTTGGTGGGAGCTTCGTAAGGCTCACCCTCTAGGATGTCTTTACCCGAGGTGATGGGAGTGTCTCCGACGCTGGCGATGAAGATGTGAGGTATGGTCTCTACCCATTCATCCCAGTGCTTGTACATGAGGTCGGTGACGATACGTCCCGTAGCCTTGGGGAGATCGGGGTAAATGTCTTTTGTTGCCTTGCCGAACTTAATCTCCTTGATGTAGGCTAGCTTCGTCTCGTCTGGAGAGAAGAGGTAGTCCGATATCCCACCCTCGATATTCGTTACTTGCTTGCGGTCTGAGCCATCGGGGCGCATCGTCCAGACTTGTGTAGCCCCACTCTCACTAGAGAGGTAGCTGATGCGTCGTCCGCCTTGTATCCACCGAGGAGACGATAGGCCAGGGATGTCTCGTGTGATCTGGGTACGTGCGGTGCCTGATGAGGTAACGGTGAAGAACTCGGTACGGATCTTATTGTCCTTGATGTTTGGGAAGCCTACGCTGTAGACGACGAGCTTCCCATCGGGGGAGAGTGCGGATGAGCCTACACGAGCGAGGGTGAGCATCGTCTCGGGGGTAAGGTGCGGACGTTCCTCTGCCTGTGTAGGCAGCGATGAGGCAAGTGCCGTAGCAGTCAGGAGTGCTGCCATGTGTTGTTTGATCTTCATTGTGTATGGGAATGTAGAGAAGGGTATAGTCTATGCTAAGAGAGTCGCAGTTGAAGTTCGTCCTTGAGACGCTGTACCTCGGGGTTAATCTCGATGAGCTTCTTCATTCGATCCTCTGGGGTGAGGGCTATGAGCGCCTGCTCCTGCTTGTTCTTCTCCCTTAGTGTAAGGGTCAGATGTGAGTTGCGCAGGGTCCGCCTAAGGAAGGTAAGGAGTTGTGGTTGGACAGCCTCTACAGCATCACGGATGGCGTTGCCTGGGGGTAGGGCTAGCTCTGCCTCACGCTCACCCGTGAGAGCTGGTAGCTCGGCATGAAGGATGTTGCGACATATAACCTGCTCACTGCTTAGCTCCTGCTCGACGAAGCGCACATAGGCTCGCTGTAAGTCTTGCTCAGTGAACGGCTCCGATTCCTCCTTGGCTTCACTTACCTCCCTCTGCTGTGTCTCACTTGCACCCTCTTGTACTGAGCGTCTACGTCCAAAGAGCTGTCGTGTCTGCCCGGTGCTGGGATTTGCTGATGGAGGAGTGATGGGGGGCTGAGGCGTGGATGCAGGAGCTGGTGGTGGGGGTGTAGGGGGAGTCGGTTGAGGCTGTGGTACAGGCTGTGCCGAGGGGGTTGGGGTAGGCTGAGGGGAGGGGGTAGGGCTGGCTTGTGTAGTGGCCTTGGGTGCTGTAGGAGCAGAAGTCACAGCAGGCTTGGGGGAAGAGCTAGGTGTTGGGGTAAGCTCCCCCTCGCTGTGAAAGACTGGTACAAGCCCAAGGAGTGTTAGCTCGATGAGCAAACGCTTATTCGTCGCTCCTCTGTACTGCTGATCTGCTTGTACGAGGGCTCGAATGGCAGCGAAGAGCTGTGGTGCTGTACAGCGACTCGCTAGAGCAACGTACTCGGCGGTTACACGATCGGGTTTCTCTAGGAGTGAGCTTGTGCCAGGGTGCTGTACCACAAGTAGGTCACGAGCAAAGGTTGCGAGCCCAGAGAGGATTGTCTGTCCCTCGAAGCCCTTACCCAATAGCTCATCCAGCAGAAGCAGTAGGGAACGGTAATCGCCAGCGAGCAGGAGGTCAAAGGCACGGATGAAGTAGGCGTAGTCTAGTACGTTTAGGCTCTCTAAGGCATGCTCATACGTGATCTTCCCTCCAGCAAAGCTCGAGATGCGGTCAAACATCGATAGGGCATCTCGCATCCCTCCATCTGCCTTCTCTGCAATCAAGCCTAGGGCAGCCTCGTCTGCCTCGATCCCTTCGCTTGTAGCCACGTACTGTAGGTGGCGTGTGATATCCTGTACGGTAATACGCTTGAAATCGTAGATCTGACAGCGAGAGAGGATTGTCGGGAGGATCTTATGCTTCTCTGTGGTAGCGAGGATGAAGATGGCATAGGAAGGAGGCTCCTCAAGGGTCTTGAGGAAGGCATTGAAGGCTGTGACTGAGAGCATGTGCACCTCATCAATGATGTAGACCTTGTACTTGCCTAGAGCTGGAGGCATACCTACCTGCTCGGTGAGCTGACGGATGTCCTCAACGGAATTGTTGGAGGCAGCGTCCAACTCAAAGATGTTGAACGAGCGTCCCTCATTAAAGGCTCGACAACTCTCGCACTCATTGCATGCCTCACCCTCTGGGCTTAGATGCATGCAGTTGATCGTCTTGGCTAGCACACGTGCAGCCGTAGTCTTACCCACACCACGAGGTCCACAGAAGAGGTAAGCATGTGCTAGACGTCCCTGCAGTACAGCCGTACGAAGTGTAGAGGCCATTGCGCCTTGCCCTACGATGCTCTGGAAGCTATCTGGGCGATATTTGCGTGCTGAGACGATATAGTTTTCAGCCATAGTACTCCATATATTACGTGTGTACAAAGATAGCGATCTTGCCTGAGTTGTCTGGGAATGGTCATAGGTCTCTCGGGAAGGCGCTGAGGGGAGAGATAGGGGTTGTCGAAAATACTCCTTCTCAAAGTGCCTATTTAGGGCTGTTGTGAGGGGTGCTCTACGAGTTACCATAAGTCGCTCAGACGAGTTATGGTAACTCGTTTGGGAGAGTTATGGTAAGTCGTCATGACGAGTTGTGGTAAGTCGTTTAAGCGGGTTATGGTAACTCGTAGATCTGCATTCCTGTGCCTTCGTATATTCTTTGTTTATAGTGGGTTGCGTCAGGGGTGGTGATGATGTGTTTCTCTGGTTAAGGAAAGAGGGGTTGTGCGTCTTTGAGTGTGAGGGGAAGCCCCACGTTTGTATCTGTCGCCATGCCTTATCATCGGGGAGGATGGAGCTACTCGCTTTCATGTGGTTACGAGACCAAGACAATGCCTTGGTTTACGCAATACGATTAGGGGACGATGTGCTGGAGGGCGTCATAGCCCTTTACTAAGCGTGAAAGCCACTAGGCTCCCTATTATTCTTATCTTTGTCCTAGTAACAGAATGACATGAGGTATGTCCCTACCTAGAGCATACCTACCCAACGACACTAACAATACGATCTGTATGGCTGAAAATCGTGTTTCCATCCTTCTCGTCTACACGGGAGGGACAATCGGGATGGTGGAGAACCCTTCAACGGGGGTGCTCGAGCCCTTTGACTTTAACTATCTTAAAGATAATGTCCCAGAGCTTCGTCGCCTAGGGTGCGATATATCGATTGTAGAGTTTAATCCCCCCCTAGATTCGTCTGCTATTACACCCGATGATTGGACTCGATTAGCCACGATTATAGAGGAGAATTATCACCGCTACGATGGCTTTGTGATCCTACATGGTACAGACACGATGGCCTACACAGCCTCTGCGCTGAGCTTTGTCTTCGAGGGGCTGGATAAGCCGATTGTCTTCACGGGTTCACAGCTCCCCGTAGGGAGACTACGCACCGATGGGAAGGAAAATCTCATCACAGCCATAGAGATTGCCGCTGCACGAGACAGCGAGGGACGCCCACGAGTACCCGAGGTGTCACTCTTCTTTGAGAACTATCTGATGCGAGGTAATCGCACGAGTAAGATTAGTGCAGATCAGTTCAGTGCTTTTGAGTCTTACAACTATCCTCATCTGGCCTATGCAGGGATAGAGATTCGCTACCACGATGCTTCGATTAATCGGAATTGTGGGGAAATCCCGTTTGCAGTGAACAAAACCTTCGATTCGCATGTAGCCATACTGAAGCTCTTCCCTGGCATCACTCGTGAGGTGGTGGAGACGGTACTCGGCATCCCCTCCCTGCGTGGCGTCGTGCTGGAGACCTTCGGCAGTGGGAATGCGCCCATGACCCCATGGTTCCTTGATGCTCTACGCCAGGCTGTGGCACGAGGCTTAGTAATCGTCAATGTCACTCAGTGCGTGACGGGCTATGTAGATATGCTACGCTATGAGACGGGGCTTCTATTGCAGGAGATTGGACTTATTAGCGGAAGGGATTGCACCACGGAGTCCGCACTGACGAAGATGATGTACCTCTTCGCTCGGGGCTACACTGAGGCAGAGGTCAAGCGACAGATGGCTATCCCGCTCCGAGGAGAGATGACGCTGGAGCGTACAGACGAAGACCTGAATAGGGAGACCTTCATATATAGACGATAAGAGACAAACAACAAGTAGGAGGTAAGGCGTGATACGGTTCATGAGCTTGGCTAGTGGTAGCAGTGGGAATTGCTACTATCTAGGCGATGACGAGGGGGGATTATTGATTGATGCAGGTATCCCCATTCGTACAATCACCAAGGTACTACGTGCAGAGGGCATTGCACTCGATGACGGACATATACGAGGGACTATCGTGACACATGACCACGCAGATCATATACGTACGGTCGGAGTGATTGGTGGTGTCTATCACCTCCCCGTATATGCCACGACACTGGTGCATAATAGCATTACTCAGAGCCGCTTTGTGCAAGACCCGATTGGAGCCTCTCGTAGAGATATTTCGCTTCGTACCCCATTTGAGGTTGCAGGCTTCACCATTGAGGCCTTCCCTGTGCCCCACGACAGCGTGGAGAATGTCGGGTACCATATCACTAAGGGAGACTTCAGCTTCACCCTAGCCACCGACATAGGGCATCCTACAGCCATAATAGAGGACTATATCGCTCGTGCTAGTCATGTGGTGCTCGAGGCTAACTATGATCGGGAGATGCTCCGTGGTGGGAACTATCCAGAGTTCCTAAAGGAGCGTGTCGCCAGCCCACAAGGACATCTCTCAAATGAAGAGGCTGCCGAGCTATTGGCTCGTACCTATCATCCTCGGATGAAGAATGTGTGGCTCTGTCACCTGAGTAAGGACAACAATCATCCAGACTTGTGCTGGAAAAGCGTTGAGCAACGACTATTCTCCGAGGGTATCCGTGTCGGTAAGGACCTTTCGCTTACAGCCCTGAGACGTACTACCGCCTCACCGATGTATCTATTGGAGCCTTGACATTACCCTCTTTCCTAAAACAGTACACTTATGGATACAGAGAAGTCTAAACTTTATACTAAGGGTGGCGATAAGGGTCGCACATCCCTTGTGGGAGGTCAGCGCGTACCGAAGTATGACCTTCGACTAGAGTGCTACGGTACCGTGGACGAACTGAATGCGTTTGTCGGCGTCCTGCTCTCTCATGACTTGGAGGTGCCAGATCAGCAGTTCCTACTCTGGCTTCAGCACAAGCTCTTCTCTGTCGGTGGTTATCTCGCTACAGACACAACCCAAGACGCGATCCATGAGGTCACAGCGGTTACGGAGCGAGCAGTAGCAAAGATCGAGCGAGAGATTGACCGTCTAGATGGGATGGTACCTCCTCTAAAGGCCTTCATCCTCCCTTCAGGTGGTGCAATCACCGCTGCTGCGCATGTCTGTCGCACGGTGTGTAGACGAGCAGAGCGGATTATCTATAGGCTGAATAGTGAAGTTGCCCTAGAGCCCAACGTCCTTCGTTTCATGAATCGTCTGAGCGATTATTTCTTCGCTCTGGCACGAAAGGAGGTACTTCGCATCCACGGGCAAGAAATAGTCTGGACGTACGACCACAACGACGACTAACGCTCCCCAACCTCAATGAGCAAGCTCACCCAGCAGCAGAAGACAGAGCAGACGCTTTCGCTCACGCCGGCACAGATCCAGGCAATCAAGATCCTCGAGCTCACAGGGCTTGAGCTTGCGAGTCGTATAGAGCATGAGCTGGAGGAGAACCCAGCACTGGAGGAGGACTATGAGCAACCTACTCTGGAGACGTCCTCTGAGGAGGGGGAGAATGATACCAACGACCAAGACTGGGAGCTGGGGGAGTATGCTAGCGAAGATGATATACCCGAATACAAGCTCCGTGAGCTACAGGAGCGTCAGTCGGTGCGGGAAGAAATCCCCTTTGCCTCTGGTGCTCCTTCGCTGGACGAGCAGCTGATGAGTCAGCTCTCTCTGGTCACTCCGCTTACGGATCGTCGCCGTGAGGTGGCACGCTACATCATCGGGAATATCAACGAAGATGGTTACCTCACTCGCTCTGTCGAGGAGCTACAAGATGACTTGCTCTTCAAGGCGGGGCTTGATGTCTCTGCTGATGAACTCACCGAGCTTATCCGCCTCATCAAAACCTTGGATCCCGCAGGCATTGCTGCCCATGATTTACAGGAAGCCCTCCTCTTACAGATTGAGCGTCTACCATCAGACGAGCTAAAGCCTTTGGTCGAGCGCATGGTGCGTGCGCATTATGACGACTTCGTAAACAAACGATTCGATAAGCTATGCGTGGCACTCTCGGTCTCTGAGGAACGCTTGGCGGAGCTCTATGATTATGTCGGTCGACTGAACCCTAAGCCAGGCAATGGCTTTGGGGACGATAGTGATGCACGCTTTGCACACTTCACTCCGGACTTCATTGTCACTGAGCGCTCGGGAGAGCTCTTGATCTCGCTCGCCGAGGAGCGTGACCTGCCAGCCCTACGTCTGAGCCCCACGTACCTATTGATGCTGGAGGAGAATAAGGCCAAGGCTAAGGAAAATCGACAGAGCCGTGAGGCGATGACGTTCCTCAAGCATAAGGTTGAGCAGGCTCGCTGGTTCATAGATGCCTTGGCGCAACGTCAGCATACCCTTCGTGCTACGATGACGGCGATCGTGGCTCATCAGCGTGCGTTCTTCCTCTCGGGTGAGGTCACGGATCTTCGCCCGATGATTCTTCGGGATATTGCAGAGGCTACGGGGCTAGATATTAGCACGATTTCCCGTGTGAGTAATAGCAAGTCTGTGCAGACGGACTTTGGTGTGTATATGCTCAAGTTCTTCTTTGGTGAGGGTATGCTCAATGATGAGGGTGAAAGCATCTCAACCCGAGAGATTAAGAAGGCCTTATCCGAACTCATCGAAGGTGAAGATAAACGAGCTCCCTATTCAGACGAACGCCTGACAGAGCTTCTTGCTGAGCGTGGTTACCCCATTGCTCGCCGTACGGTTGCCAAATATCGAGAGCAACTTCGCCTACCTGTAGCTCGATTGCGTAAGGCTCTTCGCCCAGCTAAGTAGCCCTAATACCTACAAACTTTCCCAATCAGTCTTCTTTCACCCTCTACAATACGCGTATTTCGTGCCTTGGTGAGGCGTGTGTGACGAGTTACCATAACTCATTAAAAATAGTTGTGGTAACTCGTTTTAGTGAGTTATGGTAAGTCTCTGAAACGAGTTATGGTAACTCGTGATGGCGACTTATGGCAACTCGTTGAGGGTAATTTTTGTGACTCTGTAATTCTTTGACTTATAGGAGATTATATAGGGATGAAAAAGATCGCCCCCACCTTTCCTAAAATGGAAGGTGGGGGCGATGTTGTAAAGGGCTGTTTACCCCTTGTAGAAGACTATCGGCGTAGCTCTATATCTACCCGACGAGCATTGTTTCGCTCTTCGGTGTGGTGATCTACGCCACCTGCGACACTGAAGAGCCTAGACTCTGCGATGCCACATTCGATGAGGTAGTTCAGGACGGCACGGCTACGGCGTAGTGAGAGGAGTGCATTACGCTCTGGATTACCTTCAGCAGAAGCATAACCTGTGAGGTAAAGCTTCATCTCTGGATCTTGCTCCATAGCTCGGTAGACTTCATTGAGCGTAAGGCGAGCCTTGGGTGAGAGCTTGCTCGTCCCAACAGCAAAGAAAACCTGACGCTTGAAGTGGGCTGGCTCGGGCGTAACCTCTCGTACCTCGACAACAGTGTCCACCCGTACAATAGGTTGCGCTGGTGTCAGAGGCTGTAGGGGCATCGTCTGGGGGAGCTGTCCCACAGGCTGCTGTAGAGAGATCTGGGGTGCCGTCGTGGGCTGTGCCTTCGCCTCTTGGTTTGCCTCTGCATTGAGCTTCTCCTGCTCTGTGCGAATTGCTACGAGCTCTTGCTGTAGGGCTAGAAGGAGGGAGTCTGTTGCTCGATTATGTACGACCTGAGTCTCATGCTTGGGGGCAACCGTCTCACGTATCACCGTCTTTGTCCCTGAGTTGCGAGCAGGGAGCACCGTAGCGATACGAGGCTCGTTCGAGCGTTGCTGTAGTAGGAGCAGGAGCATTTGCTCCAGACGATCCAGTCGGGTGTCTTGGCTCTCCCTTACCTGGGGCTGCTGTAAGTAGCCCTGAGGATAGACGGGGTAGGGCTGTGGCTGACTATAGATATGACGCTCTGGCAGGCTATAGATCTGCTGTGGCAGACTATGAGTCGGCTGTAACGAAGGATTATAGACATGGGGCTGTGGAGCCTGCTGTAGCTGTAGAGGCTGAGCCTGAGGAGGGACTGCGCCTAAGCCAAGGGCATTCAGCAGCATCTGAAACTTCAGGATGCGAAGATGCTCTGCTGTCAGTTCGCTCTGCTTCCTTGGGGCAGCTTTAGCACGATAAGCCTCAGCGATGGCACGTAGCCCTGCCACGAGTTCGTCCTCCGTCAGCGTAATCAGCGTGTCGGGCTTTGCTAGTTGATTGCTCTCACGAGCGAGGGTAGTGCCAGAGGCACTACCTACGCTGAGTGTGGAGCAAAGTCCTAAGCAAAGCAGGAGGGACTTCATATTCATCTTGGCTAGAGACTAAGGATGAACTAGAAGTTAAAGCGATAGCCAACGGCAATCTGGTTGTTGCGGAACGCCCCACGGATCGTATAATCAACGAAGAGGTGACCGCCCAGTACCTTGTTAAGCATCGTCCCTAGGACATAGTTAGGCACGAAGCGACCAAGATCGCCGACCTTGTTATAGCCAAGACCAATACCGAGGTAGGGGTTGATAGCTCCCTCCAATAGGGTGGGGAGGTTGTAGTGGACATTGGCATTGATGCCGAAGTTCGTACCGCTACCTAGACCGAAGTACACGTCAGGGACGATGTCAAACTGCGTGTTTGCGATTTGGATGTAGCCACGTAGACCTAGGTTCAGAGCAAACTGATCACCGAAGTTTGGTGCTACAAAGACAGCCGCACGATTCAACTCGAGGTGAGAAGACTTGCGTACAGGTACTTCCTTAGCATATACCGTTCCTTCGTCGTTGCGGTCTGCTACGATGATGGTCTGACGATCGCGGTTGCTGTTCGTCACGAGGGCTTGTGCAACTTGGTTAGCAGCTGCATTGGAGGCGCTAGTAGCCTTTGCTTGGCCTGTGCTGATAGCATCTAGTCGGTCGATGACTTGATCTAGTCGCTTGATGAGCGCAATGTTAGCATCTACCTTCGTTGCATCCTCTGGTGCTGCGGTCTGGGTGGATACTTGAGCAGGCTGCTGAGGTTGTGCAACCTGTTGGATGGGCTGTGCCTGAAGGGGCTGGATAGGATAGCCACCGAATCTTTGCTGACCCTGATAGAGAGCGTTCAAGAGAAGGATCTTATCTAGGTCTGAGAGGCTGCTGGAGGTAACGTCTGCTACACCGAGGGGAGAGGCGTTCTCCTTGTTGACATCAGCGATGACACGGCGTACGAGTTGCTCGAACTGGCTAGTGGTAAGTGTCACCGTCTTGGCACCAGAGGTCGTCGCAGGGGCTTGGATAGGGGTAGCAACGGCTACTTGCTTAGGAGCCTCGACTGCGAGCTGAGTGGTCTGGTGGTCTACCGTACTGATGCGGGTATTCACATCCTCCTTCTCTCTGAGGACACGAGTAATGGTGATGGTATCCCGACGAGAGACAGCATCGGCAAGCTCCTGATTGAGCTTCTTGATGCGAGCGTCATAAGAGGCACGAAGCTCGTTTAGCTCACGTAGGTTAGCTTCGTTGGCTATAGCTACGGCAGTGGCAGCATTGTTGGAACTGTAGTTTTCGTATAGCTCTCGTCCGTTGTGGGCACTGTGACCAATGTTGAAGCGGAGCCCTGCCTGATAGAAGGTGCTTACCTTCACTTGCTCTGGGTTGGTGACATTGGTAATGTCGGGGTTCCCACGCTGGGTCAGCATAGCATTCACGTTACCGTGTAGAGCTACATAACGGTGGAGTGGGATCTCGAGGCCTGCACCTCCGAAGAGGAAGAGACCGCTCTTTGGATCGACACCATTCCCTGAACCTACGTAGCGCTTACTAGCATCGAGGTACCCAGCCCCTAGGTTGAGGTAAGGGGTGAGGCCAAGAGGCATGTTGAGGCGAGCGATGAAGTTCCCCCCATACATGGATAGCTCACGATTGGTATCGAAGCTAAGTTTGTTGGGCTTCTCTGTTGCGATGTAGTAGAAGCCGCGGATACCAAAGACTGAGGAGAGATCCACCCCAGCTGATCCTCCGTAGAACCACTGGTCACTGAAGCCTGTGCTATTAGCAAAGTCCACATAGGCTACGCCTGGCTCGATGGCGAACTTTAGACCACGGAAGCCCCCAGTGTACATATTCTTGTAGGCACGGGATACGGCATCTGCGGGGCGAGAGGCCGAGCCTCCGAAGTAAAGATCCAGAGAGGCTTGCCCTGTCCAGTTATGAAGGAGCTTGTTGCCATCTGTTGCAGAGGCGAGGAAGCGGTTATTAGGATTGACGTTAAACATCAAGTCTCGTCCTTCAAGTGAGAGTGCAACACGCTGTCCGAGGTTGAACTTCACACCTAGACCACCAGCCCCATAGATCTGCTCCTCCTTGTAGTCACTGGGAAGCCCTGGTTGTGGTGTACCTGTGTAGGTGAACTTCATAATACCCCCGCCTGCGGTGAGGTAAGGGGTAACGATAGCGTTTGACCAAAGGTTGAGCTTCAGCTCACCACCATAGCGTTCGATCTCAGCGTTAGCATCCTCGAGCTTATCGAGCCACTTGGCTAGCCAGTCAGGGCCAGCAGTGCCTTTACCCTTGAGGTCAAAGCTACGCTCATAGAGCCCTCGTACTTCGAAGAGTGGACCGAAGCCAAAGCCTGCACGTACACCCCAGAAGGGGGCATCGCCGAGCTTGAGCTTGCTGTCCCAATGTGTGTACCCTACAACTGGAGAGGCTGTGAAGCTAACATCTTGCACCTGTGCATGTGCGATGTTGCCTAGACCCACCACAAGGGCTGTACCTAAGATGAGAGATAATTTCTTCATAATCATTGAGTTAATTGTAGTCTATTTACCATGGCTCCTCTAGGGAGAAATCAGTGTCTCTAGCGAGCTATACGATATTTTGTTTGTACCTAATTCTCCTTGTATAAAAAACAGGGAATGGGTTTTGTTCGCTTCCTTGGATTGCCTTTGAGTATATCCGAGGAGCTTCTCACAGATTTCCCTGCTTAGTGTATGTGAAGGGGAGTGGGCAATCTTTATATTCACAAAGATACAAAATCTATTGCATATAATTACCTAAGCATCATGCCATTGATGTGTAGCCTATGGTGGTCAGAGAGGCGTGACCGTAGTTGGGCTGTTGATAACCCCTCTGATGGGGTGCTGGAGAACCCATGCAAGGGTTTCGTGCTGACCCTAGCATGAGTTGGGTTTCCAACCCTTGCAAGGGTAACTGAATGACCCATGCAAGGGCTAGATACGTCACCTGTTTAGGCCTTCATAAGAGGAGGTAAAAAGGTTTGAGCATGGAGGAGCCTGCATACCTTGGGGAGATGTGTAAAGGGATGGTAAGAGTGTGTCCATCAGGTTTTAGTACATTTGTCTATGGTTTGTTTCACCCTTTAATGCTTAGCTGTGAAGATGAAAAAGTATATCCTCTTGTTTATCGTAGCCCTTGCCCTTGGGCAGACGACTAAGATGTATGCGCAGAAGAACAGCCCCATCCCCTTCCTGCAACGCTTCTATACGCAGTATATCCGTTCCATAGACCGGATGTTTGAGCAAGATCAGAGGGATTCGCTTGTCGCCACTGCTCTAACCCAGGAGGCACACGAGAAGGTCTACCGCCTCGTCGCTGCAACGGATGCCGATCCACTCCTTAGGATGCAGGATGCACGCGCAGGCTTGGAGAAGACCTTCCGTGCTAGACAGCTCAAGGATGGCTGGTACGAAGTCTCTCTGGGCGAACCCGCAGAGCAGGTGCGCATCCCCCTACATGTGACGACTGTCGGAGGGCGGTATCTGATTGACTTCATCACCCCAGCTTGGCATGGTGATGCGTATGGGGAGCATCTGAGAGAGAACCCACTTGCCCAAGCCACGAGTGTTGATAATAGCTCGGAGCAGGCATTCATCCTCTCCTTCTATCGGCTCTATCTATCGGCTTACCTCTCGATGAGCAAAGACCTTGGGGCAATCCTCTCGGGGCTTCGGGAGAGGTATTGTACGCTCACCACCATTGGCCTGCACCACGAGCGTAGTGAGTCTGGGGACATGGACGATGGTTACTACGATGTACTCATTGACAACGTGGACTTTGATCCTACGTGGGTCTCTTCCTTAAAGATTCAGCCTGCCACACAGGGTGGTCGCTACCTGATCTCCTACATGCAGACGACGGGGGGGCAACCGATCGCACACTCAATCCTCGTCAGTGCCGTAAAGAACGACTTCGTGGGGGGCTACCGCCTCGAGGTGCATAAGCAGGATGGGGCAGCTCCCGTACCAACGCCTAAGCCACGCATCACCGAGGAGGATGCTCGTCGTATGCAACATCAGTACGGCGACCATTAGCGACGCCCAGCCTAATCTGTAATCACCCCCTCCCCGAGACGCTATACCCTCACTCGTGTATAGCCTCCTCTCGTCCTCGTGGTTCGGTAATACCCTTTTCTTTTTTGAGGCAGAAGGGTCTCTCCCTTTCAGCTAACCACTCCTCCATAATGGGGAGTGGTGCTTTTTGTCACACCCTTGTTATCCCTTGTTTCGCCTCTCCTGCATGATTACTCCCGATTATCCGCCATGGCGTGTGAAGGGATGTTGTCTGGGGCGTTTGCTCTACGGCGTGGAGGGGGAAGGAGTGGATGGATAGGGCTTTGGCGGATGTTCCTCTAGTGGAGCCGAGGGGTGAGAGTAACTCATCAGAGGGGAGATCCATCGAGGTATTTCGGCGCAGAGGCTGGGAGCAGAGGCGGTATTTGAGTATTCGTTAGAGTGTTTGTATCTTTGTGCTTCAAATATTTGAAATAAAACACCATTATATAATTATAGGTAAGTACATACAATGGCAGTATTAGAGAAGATCCGTAGCCACTCGGTCATGCTCGTTGTCATCATTGGTATTGCTCTCGCGGGCTTTGTTATTGGTGACCTCTTTACTAGCGGGCGTACCTTCTGGAGCAAAAGCGAGCAGGTAGCCTTGTCAATCGATGGTAAGGACATTTCCATCCAAGACTACAGTGCACGTCTGGAGCAACTACAGAACCAAGCCGAGGCTCAGGGACAAAAGCTCGGAGACGAACAGCGTATGCAGCTCAACAACCAACTGGCTCAGCAGTATATCTCGGAGTATGCCCTCCAGAAGATCGCTAGCCATATAGGTCTTAGCGTGACAGATGATGAGCTCTATGCCCTGCTTGTAGGTAAGGGAATCGCTCCTTCGCCCCTAGCATCACAGTTCTTTGGGACAACGGATGAGAAGCAAGTCAATGAGTTCATCCGTCAGCTATCTGACAAGCAGATCCAGGCTGCCCCAGCAGAGCAACGCCAGCAGTTGCGTGCTATGCAGACGCAGTTCACTCTATTGCAGGAGCAGATACGCACCCAGCGTCTCCAGCAGAAGCTCGGTACCCTCCTCTCTCGCACCTATAAGATTAATGACATCGACCGTGAGCTAGCCCTCGGGGCAGATGCTCGCACAGTTGCCCTCGTACGTACATCATCGGCGATGATCGCAGACTCCACAGCACGTCCTACGGATGCTGAGGTGAAGAGCTACTACGATACGCACAAGGACTTCTACCGCATGCAATATCCTCTGACTCAGGTGAGCTATATCAGCCTACAGGTCGTCCCTTCACAGGCTGACTACAAGGCTGCCGAAGCAGAGAAGGACAAGGCTCTCTCTGAGCTACGTGGTGCTACAGTCTCTACGATAGAGAACGCTATGCGTAGCTTCTCTACCTCCAACAAGTACTTCAGCAAGGCCTACCTTACAGGTGCCGAACTTGATGAGCTAGGGCTGGGCGCAGACCAAGTAGCCTTCATCAAGAGCGCAGAGGTTGGGGCGGTGAATGATCCACAGCTCGTAAGTGATCGCTATGACATCGCTAAGCTCCTTGGCAAGACGTCTTCTACAGCATCGCTCTCTGTGCGTATGATTGTGCTGAACGATAGCGTTAAGGGGCAAGCAGACAGCCTTCTCTCCCTCCTGCAGGGAGGAGCAAGCTTCGCCGAGCTAGCACAGAAGAACAGTATCGACCCACAGACCGCAGGGAAGGGTGGACTTGTCACCATACCTAATCGCTACGGCATGGAGGATAGCACCTTCTCGGAGTTCATGCTCCAGCAGCTGAGTGCTAACTCAGGTCTGAAGCTCGATACCCTCTACCAAGTCCCCGTAGGTACAGTGGTTCGCCTTGGACAGGCTCCTATCACAATCCTAGCGAAGGCAGAGAACCCTCAGCCCGCAGTAGAGAAGTATCAGGTTGCCTTCCTTACAATCCCTGCTACTTTCTCCCCTGATACATACAATGGGAAGTATAGCGCACTGAACAAGATCTTGGGTGAAGGCGGAGGCTTCGAGGCTATGGCGAAGAAGGCTGAGAAGGAAGGCTTCAATGTCTCACGTGATGTTGTAATCACTACCCAGAGCCCTATGCTCGGTCAGATCCCTAGCTCACGACAGATCGTTAGTTGGGCGCTTAATGCTAAGGATGGAGAGGTCAGCCCCAAGCTCTATACCTGTGGTACAGACTATCTCGTCATCCCCGCAGTAGGGACACATACCCCAGCTGGCTATGCTCCTCTCTCGGCAGTCAAGGAGGAGATCGTTGCCTACCTCTCTGGGCAGAAGAAGGCTGAGCACCTAGTCAAGAGCCTCGAGGCTAAGAAGCTCACGAGCCTTGATGCCTACGCAGCAGATCTGCAGACTAAGGTGGATACGCTCGTTGATGTGAGCTATGTCGTGCGTGGTAGTGAGCCTGCGACCTTCAATGGTATCGCTATGACGACTCCTATCGGACAGCTCTCAAAGCCTTTCGCAGCAAGCAACACAGAGGTGATGGTACTGCAACCAATCGCTAAGACCCCACAAGATAAGGCTGTGGCGGCATCTCAGATCAAGCAACAGGAGGCAGGTCTCGCACGCCAGTACAGCTATCGTGCGTTTGCTGACTTCATCCAACGCATGAAGGTCGAGGATAACAGAGCTCGCTTCTATTAGAGACCAATCTTAGTGGAGTAGCTGAAGACAACCCTTTTGAGCCTCCACGAGTTATATAAAAGGCTGTCCGATGGGTGCAACACCTGCGGACAGCCTTTCCTACAAACGATTTATCACCCTCTTTAATGACCCCTCCAGCAGAGAAGCGTATCCTCCTAGGGCTTACCCTCGATGAATTGACTCACGAAGTTATGGCACTTGGTATGCCACGCTTCACTGGGAAGCAAATCGCCCAGTGGCTATATGACAAGCGAGTGACTTCGATAGATGAGATGACGAATATCTCAAAGTCTAATCGAGAGCTACTCATGGCTCACTACGAAGTGGGGCGGTCACTACCTGTCAAGAGTGAGCTATCCAAGGATGGGACACGCAAGTACCTCTTCCGAGTACGCTCTGGGGGACTTGTGGAGGCAGTCTATATACCCGAGAAGGACAGAGCTACCCTCTGTATTTCTTCGCAAGTAGGGTGTAAGATGGATTGTCTCTTCTGTATGACGGGTAAGCAGGGCTTCAAGGGAAACCTCTCCTCGGGTGAGATCTTAAATCAGGTACTCTCCGTAGAGGAATCAGCTTCGCTTACAAACATCGTCTACATGGGTATGGGTGAGCCTCTGGATAATGCAGCTCATGTCCTGAGTAGCATCTCTGTGATGACGGCACCATGGGGCTTGGGATGGTCTCCCAAGCGTATCACACTCTCTACAGTAGGTGTCCGCAAGGGGCTGGAGCGTTTCCTCTCGGAGACGACGTGCCACCTCGCTGTAAGTCTACATAATCCCTTCCATGAGGGCCGCCTTGCTCTCATGCCAGCCGAGGGTGGAATGCCCCTAGAGGAGACGCTGAGGATGATCCGTGAAGCAGATTTTACAGGCCAGAGAAGGGTTTCCTTTGAGTACATTGTCTTCGATGGCGTTAATGATAGTAGAGAGCATGCAGAGGAGCTTGCACGTCTGTTGCGAGGCATTCCGTGCCGTATTAACCTAATTCCTTTTCACCAAATCCCAGATGTCCCCCTACGTCCACTTTCTGCCCAAGGGATGGAGCTCTTTAAGTCCTACTTAGAGTCTCGAGGCTACGTGACCACAATCCGTACCTCTCGAGGTGAAGACATCTCGGCTGCATGTGGTATGCTCTCGACCAAGGAGCAGATGGCAGGAGCCTCTACCTCCCTTTCACGCTAATCCAACGTCTCCCGTGGTACTGAATCGCCTGCACCTCATTAACTTCAAGAGCATTGCCACGGCAACATGCACGTTCTCGCCCAAGGTAAATTGCTTCATTGGTCTCAATGGGATGGGCAAGACGAATATGCTGGATGCGCTGCACTACCTCTCATTCACGAAGAGTCACCTCTCGATCACTGATACACTGGCTGTACGTAGGGGAGAAGAATCCGCTGTGCTGGATGCTTCATACCTCAGTGACCATGGTGATGAGCGGCATCTACTGCTGCAGATACGACCTGGAGCACGCAAGATCTTGAAGCGTAATCGCAAGGAGTATGGCAAGCTGAGTGAGCATATCGGGGCTTTCCCCCTTGTGATTGTTTCGCCACAAGACTATCAGCTCATCCTCGGTGGAAGCGATGAGCGTCGTCGCTTCCTCGACAGACAACTCTCTCAGCAGGACAGCGTGTACATGGCTGCCCTTACTCAGTATCATAAGGTGCTGGAGCAACGAAATACCTTGCTGAAAAACCAACAAGCCTCATCCAGCGTCCTCGATATTCTCGACCTTCAACTCGAGCAAGTCTCGCCAATCTTGTACGAGAAGCGTTGCCAGTTCGTTGAGCTTTTCATTCCCCTTTTTCAGCAGTACTACACCGAGATCAGCGGTGGTAGGGAGTCTGTCAGCCTTGCCTATGCCTCTACGCTTGAGGCTACCGAGGGACATATTGCAGAGCTTCTTAGGGAGGTACGTGAGCGTGACCGCATACTTGGACATACGAGTGTAGGGTTACATAAGGATGACTTGCAGATGCTGCTGGACGATGAATTAATCCGTCGCGTTGGCTCTGAAGGGCAAAACAAGACCTTCCTCATCTCATTGAAGTTCGCCCAGTACACCCTACTCTCCGAGACCAACCCTGAGCGTCCGATTCTGCTACTGGATGATATTTTTGACAAGCTTGATGCCGAGCGTGTCGGGCGTATCATTCGGCTTGTCGGGGGGCGTGATTTTGGACAGATCTTCATCACGGATACCAATAGAGAGCACCTCGATGAACTCGTGCATGGCTGGGGTACAGACTACCAGCTCTTTGAAGTCTCTGATGGGGAGATCCGACAAATACCTCAGTGAGCATGAAGCGTAGTGAAACGCTGGACTTCCGCCAAGCCCTCTCCAACCTCTGGGATGAAGATCCTGATATGTACGAGCAGCTCCTCGTGCATCGTGCGCTAGAGCACTTGCCTGTGCTACTAGGTAAGCTTCACCAATGGGTGCGGGAGGCACGCATTGACGAGGGCGTACTACGTATTCGTACCTCTTCGCCCATCGCACGTCAGGAGCTTAACCTTCAACTCAATACCCTCCGCCAGCAACTCAACACCTATCTCCACGCCGAACTTATACGCCTCGTGCAGGTGTACTAAGAGCCGAGTGAAGAGCAGTGTCTAGCAGGAGCTGGATGAAAAGGTCATATAAGGGGAGAAAATACCCTCAGTCACAATCTGTATTCTTCTACATTCCTATTTTATCTCTTAGAAATAGCCTGTTTACGGTGTTTTAAGAAGGTATGTCTACGAGTTACCACAACTCTTTCCATAGAGTTGTGGTAACTCGTTTAAATGAGTTGTGGTAAGTCGCTACGGAGAGTTATGGTAACTCGTTGTAACGACTTATGGTAACTCGTTGCAATGCCTGTATAAACGCCCAATTTAGGACGTTTGAAAGAGGCTATCTCTTTGGAGAATGTGTAGCTGTGTATGGGATTTCAATCTGTGGAACATGAGGATTAATTAGTATCTTTGTGCGCCGTGTATGATTTGGTCTCTCGGCTTGCTACAAGGCTGGATATCGCGCCATATAGGCTTTATGACCTAACTACGGCCAACAAAGTATTTATAAACCAATAGACGAATGATAACAAAGACTTTACGTTTTACCCTGCTAGCTCTCACAGCTACAGTAGTATTCACTTCATGTAAGGGGAAGAATGACACCCCTAGCCCCAACCCTGATGTCCCCAATGTCAAGCATGCTGAAAGGAAAGACATCGTCGGGAAGCTAGAGCAAATCACTGTCTATAGATACAATGAAAAAGGACAGGTGGTTTCCTCAAGTTCTGCCACCTATGATAGACAATTTCGCCCACTGACAGATATTTATTCAACCTTTAAGAATGGTAAGTTTGTCCCATCTGTAGATGGCTACTACACCTATGACTTAGAGGGACGTCTCGTCCTTTATAAATATGGTGAGGTCGGTTTCCCAGGACTTGAGGAAAGATACACCTACAGTGATGGTCTCCTTGTGAGCTACGAAGAATATTCAGAGAAAGCAGGGCGTAATACGAAGACCGTTTTATACACCAATGATAAGGGAAAAAGAGTCTCTTCTTCTACAACAGAGCAAATAGAGGGATCAACCGAGAAAACGGAAACATATTCTTTATTTACGTATAAAGAAGGAAAAGAGATTGAGACGATATTCTCAGACAAGGCTCGAACACAAAAGATTGGGATGGTTGAGACTATCTATGATGACCTTGGGCGTGTCGTACAGCGAGAGGCTCAAGGAACAGAGATATTCGGGTATGGAGGCTCTCGTAAGTACCACGAGTATTCGGAGAAAAAGTATGGTATCTTCGGAGAGTCGCTTTTTGAGCTTAATAAGAGCTATGATGAAAAGGGTGCTGTCACGAGAAGTGAACTAAATCAGATTACTTATACCAAGTATAATGCCCAAGGTTTGCCAATCGAGGGTATAGAGAGTGGTAGAGAAGAGCAAAATAAGTTTACCATCGAGTATAAGTTCTTCAAGTAAGAAAAGAGCTTGATACATATAGAAAGGGGATACACGTCTAACGTGTATCCCCTTTCTGCATTGTGTGGGTTTATTTCTTCAGCCAGAGTGAGAGGCTATCACTGAGTGCTGGTGCGGCACGACGTAAAAGCCAGGCAGTACGGAACGAATAGCTCAGCGGGAGTGTGCAGTCCAGCTCTGGGAAGAGTGTCTTAAACCGTTGTGCCTCTTTGTCGGTGCAGATCGTGTAGTCAATCTTCCCTGATGCTACCTGCATAGCTAGTTGCTCGGCTTGGTAGAGCGAATCTTCCTCAAGGTGGATAGCTTCACCAATCTCTTCGCTGAGGTGCTCTAGGAAGAGGCGGTAGGGTGAAGCAAGAGGGAGCGTGATCGTTCGTCCAGAGAGCTGTATCTGACTAGTGACGAAGGTCGTGCTGTCTGCGCGCCGCTGAATAAGGAAGATGGGGCCAGAGTGCTCTTGACCGAAGAGGCGGAAGCGTGTGGTGTCGATGTCGGACGTTGAGGCTGTGGGACGAGTGACGAGGTCTACTTGTCCAGAGCTCAGGTAGGTAAGTGCTTTCTCCCAGTTGTTCTCTAGCACGACTTCGACGCGTAGTCCACTTCGCTGCTGCAGCACCTTGGCTAGATCATAGACAAGACCAGAGAGCTCACCTCCTTGTGCTTTAATTCCGCCTTCGTTGTATGAGGTACAGAGGCGGAGTGTCCCTTCACGTCGGATTTCGGGATAGTCCCGGATGATAGGGGTGGAGTCCGTGCTATCAGCTCGCTTGCGTGCCTGGTGATGCAGGTAGAGCATCAGTGCAATGATGGCCACCAGCCCAGCCAGATAGGTAAGAGAGCGAAGAGTGAAGAGTCGTGAGCGCATAGTCTAGGAGGGTTAGTTATTGAGGTCCACGACAACGCCACCAGCTAGGTACATGGGATTGTAGGGGTACTTGTGCATGGAGAGGCGACTACCTGTGGTGAAGGCCTCGGTAACGTTGTACATCTGAAGGAAGAAGCGAGCACGCTTGAGACGGAAGTTAGCGTATGCATTCAGTAGTGGGGCTTCGCCACCAACCTTACCTTCGCTTTGCAGGATGAACTGCTGAGTCGTGGGTAGGTAGTAAGGGGCATAGTACGCACTGTGCCAGTAGCCCTTGACCCCAAGGTCGATACGCATGACCTTGGCAACGAGGAAGCGTACGTAGATGTCAGCAGCGACAGCGAGGCGTGGTAGCGGGAGGACGGACTCATTGGTGGAGGTCTGGTAAGCAGCCTCTAGCTCCCAGTTCAGCACTCCTACAGAGCCTACTTGCTTTGCCCTTAGCGAGAGGACTTGCATGAGGTCGGTTAGTTGGCTTGGCTCCCCTTTGGCTCCATAGTAGATATAGTTCTGTAGGCTGGCTGTGCGAGCCTCTAGCTGTGTGCCCCATGAGGTGAGGTGTACCTTCCCCCCGAGCTCTATACGGCGTGTGAACTTTAAGTCCTTATCCCACCAACCATAGGTGCCATGGTGATGGGCTGCGAAGTATGAAGGTCGTGCGTTGTCGATGTAGGTATCAGCCTCGAGTGCGAACTGGCGGTTGAAGAGTCGGAAGGTTGTGAGTAGGTTGCCCTCGATCTTGAAGGCTCCCAGATCAGAGCCTAGTATGCCTAGCTCTCCACGTCCCGAGAAGTTCAGCCCCGTACCTTCACGACGCTCGATGAGTCCGCCTATAAAGGTTGACGAGAAACGCTCTGTCGCTCCATAGAGATGTGTAGTAGCATTCGGGAGCTTGGCCCAGTTCTGCTCTTGGCGAAGGTAGGCAGAGAGACCGAACTTTACCCAAGGACGGAAGCCCTCCATCAGTGAGAGGGCCAACGTATTATGCAGGGTGGTAAGCTGTGCTGTGTCATTAGGGAAGGCATACGCCACAGGTGTACCTCCACCATCGGGTACTCGGGTCTGTGTCACGACAGGCTCACCAAAGACGTTCTTCCAGAGGTCATTCTCTCCTTGAGTCTGTAGGCGGCGGCTCTGGACGTTGTAGTATGTAGTCAGTGAAAGCCCTCCCACGGGGACGAAGTAGGTGGAGTCTAGGCTTAGTGTGTCACCTAATAGCTCAGTATCTTGATGTTCTTTTCCTGTGGGTTTACGCTGTACGGTAGTATAGTGCCCGAGGCGGAAGGTCTGTGCTAGATAGGCATGACCTGAGCGGATACGGTTCGTTAGCCTCTCGGTGATCTGGACGGGTACATCCTTGGCACTGACTTTAGTGCGCCCATTAGTGTATCGGTCGGGGTTGAGGATATAGTCAGCATTGGTGATACCACCATTCTCCTCCTGCTTGTAGTAGTCGTTGGCGATATAGGCATAGAGTTCGTAGCGATCGGCACGGTAGCTGCCGAAGAGCCGATAGCGTGCGTCCTTGCTTCGACTATTGGTGTAGAAGCCTTGGGCATTTCGGTAATCGAAGTTTGCCCCTAGGTTAAGAGCCTTCCCCATGTTCACACCGAAGTCGCCTGCCACTACGTCTTCACTCTCATTGGTCTTAAAGTTACGTTGGTAGCGAACGAAGGTGAAAGGGGTCTTCGTGTCGTAGAAGCGTACCTCATCGGGGGTATAAAGCATGCGGTAATACCCGTCTGTGTAGAAGAAGTCTCCTACACGGCGGGCTCGATCGAAGAAGAGCTTAGACTGCCAAGCGTGATTCATGTTCCCTTGGTACGATACCCCTAGGGAGCGAAACTCTGGGGAGATGTACTCGAAGGTATAGTGTGTGAGCGTATCGGGCATCTCTACTCGTGTAGCTCGGGCAACGCTGGGTGTGATGCGGTAGGCACGTAGCTTATCACCACGTACCATCTTGATCTCATCAGGGATCTCCTCGATGTCACGTACCTCGTAGGGGTTGTAGTTGTTACGCTCTGGGCGTTGTGCCCATGCTGCGGCACTCACGAGTAGCAGCACGGAGAGAAGGAAGGGTCTTATAGTCATCTAATGTCTTTATACGTCTCACGTGGGGAGCAGGGTGCTAGCAGTTCTCCATCCCACAGCTACATCCCCGAGGATCTAGCTCGATGGTGATGTGCTGTAGCTCGTAGCCTAGGGCAATCTCGCGTACCTGTTGCTTGAGTCCAGCCCAAGCCTCGGGGGTGGGGTACTGCTGTGCATTGAAGACGAGGTGGAGAGAGGCTATATGCTGCTCGCCATTCAGCGTCCAGATATGTACGTCGTGTACCGATAATACTCCGTCGAGATGCTCTATGGCCTGCACGAAGCCCTCTTGGTCTACCTCCTCGGGGACACCCTGTAGGAGGATGCGGAAGTTATCCCTTAGATTGAAGTAGACGTTATACAGTATCCAAGCGGTGATCCCCAGCGAGAGGAGTGGGTCAAGGATGGGTAGATCGACAAAGTACATAACCACACTGACGATCAGCACAGCGATCCACCCCAGTACGTCCTCCATGAGGTGCAGGCGCATGGCCCGCTCATTGAGTGAATGTCCGCCACTCATCCTCCATGCCGCATAGCCGTTGATGATGAGGCCAAAGATAGCCAGTAGGAACATCCCTTCAGCTCTTGGCGTACTTGGGGTAATAATCCGCTCTATGGACTCCTTGATGACAAACACTGAGCCTACGAGTAGGATAACCGATATAAGTAACGAACCAAGTAGTGAAAAGCGTTTATAGCCGTAGCTAAAGTACCGATCTCTTCCCTTCTTAGAGAGTCGCTCGAGATACCACGCTACCCCGAGTGAGCAGGAGTCCCCCAGGTCATGGAGTGAGTCGGATAGGATCGCCACACTCCCTGTGTATAGCCCCCCGACCAGCTCTACAATAGCGAAGAAGAGGTTGAGCAGGAAGGCAATGAGGATGTTCCCCTCGGCATGATGGTGATGATGGTGGTGATGTCCCCCATGGCTATGGTGGTGTCCGTGTCCGTGGTGACTGTGCTCATGATCGTGCTGATGCTCATGTTGCGCCTCATGAGCCTCGTGGTGATGCTCATGCCCCTCGCAGAGACAATGCCCTTCGTGTTCGTCCTGATGTACCATAGCTGTAGTGGTAAAGTCTGTCCAAATAATGTATTACAAAAGTACAACTATTTCAGTGTGTCACCCTTCTAGGCTGCGAGTGTGTAGGCTCTTGAGACCATCGTTATCCTAGCTCTGCTGGGGTGGTCTTCCCCCTCATGGTGTGACGCTGGATGGATTAGGGCTAAAAAGGGAGAGGAGACCCCACCCAAAGTCACCTTGGGATGAGGTCTCCTCTCTAGAGTATAGTGGGAGGTTAGATGCCTACTCCTCCGCCCCCAGGCTGGTGGGTGTCACCTTCGCTACCTTCAGGCTTTTTCCCTCCTGGGGTCTTTGCCTTCTTCGGGCGAGGGGTGTAGGCCTCTCGGATGAGCTCTAGCTCAATCTTTTTCGAGGCGTCACGGATGGAGTGCTTGGGATAGAAGCGTACCCCGACACGGCGAAGCGTATCTACGGTGACGGCTTGGAAGGTGTCCATCATCTTCCCCGAGGCAACCGCCTTAAAGCTCCCGAGGTCTGCTAGATCGACCGAGCGACCTGCGCGGATCTCCTGAGTGATGATGTCATGTAGTGCGATGGTCACGGCTCTGAGATCAGCACGGCTGATCGTGGTGGCCTGTGAGATGCGTTCTTCGACTTCTGCCCATGTGGTGTGTGGGTGTTCGTCCTGGATGGCGTAGTAGACAGTCTGTCCCTTGCGCTTGCCAACGGGTTGCTTCCGCTTGGCAACTTTGAATTTCAAAGACATAATGTAGATAAATAAAAAATGATACATAATGGAGGTCGCTACCCCCTTGTCATTGCAAAGGTAGGAAGAAAATCTACCCAAGCAAACCCTCTGGGAGAAAAAGTTATCCACCTCAAGTAGGTACCCTCAGTAACCCTCACCTTTTACCCCAAAAGTTTTACATCGTTTAACGCTCCAGCCCTTCTATTTTTGTCCTCACTCAGCTCCGCTCCTTCCCCTTGGAGATAAAATACATGACCGAGGAGGGGTATATTTCTTGCCTCTTGTGGCGAGAAAGGAGGAGGGTGCGATTGGTTAATCCCTGGGCAGTTAGTGGAGTCTAGAGAGCAGGAGGGAACCCATGCAAGGATTGCACGAGGAGGCTTGCATGGGTTTGGAGTCAAAGGCTAGGATGGGTTGAACGGGGGACCCTTGCTAGGGTTTCGGTGGGTCTGCTCCATGGCTAGAGCTGGTTGGGTTAGGTTTGTTTGTCCTTAGGGGCTTTATAAATGACGAGTGCCACCCATCATAGATGGATAGCACTCGTCTTGAGCCTCTTGTCGGATTCGAACCAACGACCCCGAGATTACAAATCACGTGCTCTGGCCAACTGAGCTAAAGAGGCAAGGTGGGTAAGCGATCTATATCGCACCGCTACAACCTAATACCCTTGCTGCGATCAAGCCCTGGGGGAGTCAAAGGGAGCTGGTCGTATAGGACTTACCCGAGTGCAAAAGTAGTATAATTCTGCGAATATGCAAGCGAGTTACTATAACTCTACATGCGTAGCTGTGGTTTTGCATCGCAGGGAAGGGAGCTAAACCACCTTACTCTTCGATGCTATCGAGGCTTGCTGGGGAGCATAAGAGGCGAAGGCTTAGGCCTTCACTCCGTCTCTACGGAGTAGGGCATCGACCGTAGGTGCCTTGCCTCGGAAGGCTTCGTAGAGCTGCTCGGCATCCCGTTTATCTCCTTGGGAAAGAACTTCCCTGCGGAAACGTTCGGCAGTAGCACGGCTGAAGATCCCTTCCTCCTGGAAGGCTGCAAAGGCATCTGCATCCAGTACCTCCGCCCACTTATAGCCATAATAGCCCGCAGCATAGCCACCCGAGAAGATATGACCAAAGGATGTACTCATCTGACAGGGTGCAGGGCTTGGCGCAAGGAGTGTAGCCCTCTGCCAGGCATGCTCCTCGAAGGCCTTCGTGTCCAGCCCTTCGCTGAGTGGCTCGGTGATCGTATGCCACGCCATGTCAAGGTAGCCAAAGCTGAGCTGACGACATGCGGCATAGCCGACGAGGAAGTGCTTAGCTCGCTCCATCCGCTGTATGAGGTCTTCTGGGAGCGTTTCCCCTGTCTCATAGTGGCGGGCGAAGGTCAGGAGCCACGACCGTTCATCTAGCCAGTTCTCCATCAGCTGGCTAGGTAGCTCGACGAAGTCACGCACGACATTCGTGCCACTGAGTGAGCTATAGCGTGCTGAGGCAAACATACCATGCAAGGCATGCCCGAACTCATGTAGGAACGTCCGTACCTCCCCCGGAGCCAGCAAGGCAGGGTGTCCTTCGGTCGGAGGGGTGAAGTTCATGACGAGTACGATGTGTGGGCGATGATCCTCTCCACTCGCAGTGTGATACTGCTCCTGGAGGTTATTCATCCAAGCCCCACTCTGCTTCCCCTCCCGAGGAAAGAAGTCCGTATAGAGTAGCCCTAGGTAGCTACCATCTGCATCGGTCACCTCGTAGGCTCGTACATCGGGATGGTAGACGGGAAGCTCTGGACGAGGGGTGAAGTGTATGCCATAGAGGGTCGTCGCTAGCCCAAGCACAGCCTCCGATACCTTCGTTAGCTCGAAGTAGGGGCGGAGCATCTCTTCGTCCAGCTCGTAGTAAGCCTTCTGGTACTGCTGTGCCCAGTAGCTCCAGTCCCATGGCTGTAAAGGCTTGGTATGGCCATGCTCTTTAGCGAAGGTCTCTACCCGCCTTAGTTCCTCCTCGGCGATAGGACGATAGGCTGTGAGTAGCTCATCCAGGAGCTGGTAGACAGCCTCTGGTGTGCGTGCCATACGAAGGCGTAGAGCCTTCTCGGCATAGGTCTTGGCACCGAGGAGCTGAGCATATTCCAAGCGTAGGTTCACGAGCTCTCGGATGAGCTCTCGGTTGTCGTACTCATCACTAGCTGCGCCGACCATCATCTTAGCACGGTACATTTCCTCACGGAGCTTCCCCTCGGGGCAGTGCTGCATGAAGGGGAAGAAACTTGGTGCTGCAAGCGTGAAGACCCAGCCACTCTTACCCTCCTCACGTGCAAGAGCCTCTGCCGAGCGTAAAGATGTCTCGGGCATCCCTGTGAGGTAGTGCTGATCGGTGATGTGTAGGCGGAAGCGTTGCTGATCCTTGAGGTTGTTTTGGCTGAAGGTCAGGCTTAGCTCACTCATGCGAGCTTGGATAGCCTTGAGTCGCTCCTTCTTGTCAGCTGGGAGCAGAGCTCCTCGCTCTGTGAAGCCTTCATAAGTACGCTCCAGCAGACGAAGGTCCTCAGCATCTAGCCCAAGCATCTCACGCTTCTCCCAGACAGAGCGAATACGCTCAAAGAGGGGATCAGAAAGGGTGATGAACGAGGAGAGAGCAGAGAGACGAGGGGTAATCTCCTGACTAATCGCCATCAGCTCATCCGTAGCTGCTGCGTGTAGGAGGTTAAAGAAGATGCCTGATACCCACTCGAGCTTGGCACCGCTACGCTCTAGGGCAACGATGGTATTGGTGAAGGTAGGCTGCTCCTCAGAGGCAATTAGGGCTTTGATCTCTTGCTCCTTCTCTTCAATGGCGAGACTGAAGGCTTCACGGAAGTCTTCCACTTGTATCTTATCGAAGGGATAAGCACCATGCGCTGTCGTTGTGGGTTGTAATAGGCTGTTCATCGGGCTGTACTAGGATATGAGAGAAAATAAGCTACCTGCCTTTACCCCTTGCCTCAGGGGCAAGCGAAAGGCAGGTAGCTTAGAGAGGAGGACAAGCCCTCCTAAAGTTTGGTATGTGACGCTACTAGCGAACTAGAGGCGATCGTTAGAGCCAAGGACGTTGATGATCTTGTGCATGTAGAGCTTCTTGAGCGACTCACGAGCTGGACCGAGGTACTTACGTGGGTCGAACTCTGCAGGGTTCGTTGCGAAGACCTTACGGATAGCAGCCGTCATCGCAAGACGTCCATCGGAGTCGATGTTGATCTTACATACGGCGCTCTTAGCGGCCTGACGAAGCTGTTCTTCGGGGATACCGACAGCGTCCTTGAGTGCACCACCATACTGGTTGATTGTAGCTACCTCGTCCTGAGGGACAGAGGATGAGCCGTGCAGTACGATAGGGAAGCCTGGGATCTGCTTCTCAATCTCAGCAAGGATGTCAAAGCGCAGTGGGGGAGGAACGAGGATGCCGTTAGCATCACGCTTGCACTGCTCGGGTGTGAACTTGTTCGCCCCATGTGACGTACCGATGGAGATAGCCAGTGAGTCTACCCCGGTCTTGCTCACGAAGTCGATGACTTCAGCAGGCTCAGTATAAGTGTGGTGTTCAGCTACGACATCGTCTTCGATACCAGCGAGTACACCGAGTTCACCCTCTACGGTTACGTCGTACTGGTGGGCATACTCTACGACAGAGCGTGTGAGTGCGACATTCTCGTCATAGGGAAGGTGTGAGCCGTCAATCATGACAGAGGAGAAGCCCATCTCGATACAGCTCTTGCAGAGCTCGAGGCTATCACCGTGGTCTAGGTGAAGGGCAATCTGAGGATTGGGACAACCGAGTTCCTTTGCATACTCAACTGCACCCTGAGCCATGTAGCGGAGGAGGGTTTGGTTAGCGTACTTACGTGCGCCACTAGAGACTTGGAGGATGACGGGAGACTTCGTTTCAACTACAGCACCGATGATGGCTTGGAGCTGCTCCATGTTATTGAAGTTGAACGCAGGGATAGCATAGCCACCCTTGATGGCCTTGGCAAACATCTCGCGAGTATTGACCAAGCCTAGTTCCTTGTAACTAACCATTTGTTATTGACTTATTAAAAACGTTTTTGTACTTAGTTCTCTACCGCAAAGATAGAATAAATTAACCGAATGGTTTGCTTCTTATTAAAATTCTTCAAGAAGCAAAGGTGATGGTACAAACCGCAAGGAGAATAGCTTTTCTCGATTGCGAAAATGTTAGGCCTCATTACGTGTCTGCACCTCCATTTCCTCTTCCGTGAGTGATGCGTATCCTTTTCAGCTCTTATTGCCCTCATCAACAAGAGAGGTCGAGGAGGGAGAGTTTGTGTTTGAGCGTATGAGGGGGAGGCTTTGTGCCTGTGTACAAGGTGAGGTAGAAGCCTAGAAATAGGGGCGGTGCTGCGTATGGAGCGACTAGCGATCTACGGGCTTATTGGAGGATTGTACTTCGTTGTGTAGACCGGAGAAGACTTACCGCATCAGGCGGGTAATTTCTAGTGCGAAAGCCAGCGTGATGGGGATGGAGAGGATGAGGGCTAGGGCTAAGTAGCCAATGCCCTCGCGGTATAGCTCTGGCGTGGTTTTGTAGCGTGTGGCGAGGAACTGTTGCCTGAGGGAGCTGTAGAGCTTATAGACCAGCCATCCGATGGTGAGCCCTACGGCAAGTCCCATGAGACAGTCGGAGGGGAAGTGTGCCCCGATATATATCCTGCTGTAAATGACCCAGCCTACAAGGAGGGAGACGGCACCGGTGAAAGCTCTGTTGCGGAAGGTCAGACAGAGCAGTGTTGCTACGGCTGTGTAGTTTGCCGTATGCCCCGAGAAGAAGCCATAGAGCTTCCCGTGATAGCCATAGACATAGTGCAATGAGTCCTGTAGCTCTGGCGTATGAGTTGGGCGTAGACGCTCGAAGAAGGGCTTGGCTATATGCGAGCTCAGCACATCCCCAATCGCCACACATAGCCCGATGCACAGCAGGAGCAAGACCGCCTCACTCTTTGGGCGTCTCCAGAAGAGGAAGAAAAGCAAAGCAATAGCTGGGAAGACCCAAGCAGCGAAGTGCGAGATTGCCCACATCGCTGCGTCCCAGTAGGGGCTATGGCAACCATTGATAGCTCGAAGGAGGTCTAGCTCTCCCGAAATAAAAGGGGGTGAAATAGCTATCATGAATATCCTTGCTTTAAGCGTGTATCAATGAGGGAGTACGGCTTCAATCGAAGAGGAGGTGATCCAACCCTTTCGCCCATCGGGGAGGGTGATCGTTTGCCATCCATCCAGTGGCTCGTCTGTGAGCTGCACTCGTGCGCCCTCGTGTAGGGTGAAGGCTACCCCAGAGGTTGCCTCTGGAGAGATGTGTACATTCACCTCGGGGCTAAGTACGACTGCGATGCTCCGATAGGCTCGGTCTGTATACACCCAATGCAGGATGAGGGCATTGGTGAAAATACAGAGACCGAAGAGCGATAGGCCAAGGTAGAAGTACAGCCTACGTCTGCCTCGGCTCTCGGTGAGGAAAAAGAATATCCCTGAGGCTAATGCTCCAACGAAGAGTATAAGGGCAAGAGGGGCAAGCGCTGTGAGCGGTAGAGCATAGGCTAGAGTTTCCCCAGCGGAGGCGAACCAGCTCTTGCCATCGGAGATCTTATCTACCGTCTTACGAATAGCTAGGTCTCTATTGTGCCGAGCATCTCTGTTGCGAGGGTCAAGGTGTAAGCTACGCTCATAGCAGAGTATAGCACGCCCCAGATCCCCCGAGTTGTAGGAGATATTCCCGAGGTTGTAGTAGTACTCGGAGTGGGGTGTCTCCGTATCGGCTTTGGAGGTATCGGGGGAAACTCCCGAGGGGTTACGGGCATAACTCGATTGAGGTTTCCCCGTAACCCTTTCGGAGGTATCCGGGGAAACTGTTTGGGGGGTGACTTGGGTCTCGTCGAAAGCTACCAAGCTCTCTGCTGCTCTAGCCTCTCCATAGAGGGCAAAGGAGCAGGCGGTGAAGAGGAATATAAGGAATGAGCGCATCGTGTGGTCGGATTTACTTACGGAGCTTGTGGCTATCTATCTGCCCTATGATCTGGGCTGCCCTGTCATAGAGCTGCTGCATATCCCCCTCTCTGACAGGGGCGAAGCGGGCAAACTCGGCCTCGTCAATGACAGAGGTTAGCTCATGGATGAGGTTTCCCTCCAGACCACGCTGTGTGAGTATCTCGCTCACAGAGGCACGGCTTAGCTCGGAGACAGGCAGGCGGAGCTTATCGCCAAGATAGCCCCAGAGGGCACGCATGACTTCCTCGTAGAAGGCTTCACGCTTCCCCTCTCTTAGGTATTGAGCTGATAGGCGTAGGCGTTTCGTGGCGACACTACTGGCTCGTGTAGCGTTGTAGGTGAGGCTGTCGGCACGTAGACGGCGTGAGCGGTCAAGATAAGTGTAGATGACGAAACTGAGGATGATGAGGAGGAAGTAGATAAGTCCATAGCCCAGCCCCGAAACAAAGCCAAGTAGAGGGATGGCTGTTTGCCCCTCTTCGCTGTGCTGAGGGCGGAGGCCTTGCTGGTGGACGATGCCTTCGCCCCCTTCACCAGAGGTGAGGTCAGAGCTTGCCTTCCCTTGTGCTACATCTAGCGTGAAGTTAGGCGAGTGGAGTGTCTCGTAGCGGTGGGTCTGAGGGTTAAAGAACGAGAAGGAAACCGAGGGGATCGTTACCTTGCCTATCCGTCTAGGGATGGCGAAGTATTCAATGACCTTCTTTCCCTCGACATTGCTTGGGAGTACCTTCTGCTCATAGGTCTCTTTGGGGTCGTAAATCTCGAAGCTCTCTGGGAACTTAATCAAAGGAGCTTTTGCTAGCTTCAGATTCCCCGTCCCCTCGAGTGTGAGGCGGAGGGTCACGGACTCGTTGGTCTTCGGTGCTTTCGTTAGGAGCTCGGCCTTCATGCGGAAAGCCCCGACTGCTCCAGAGAAGTCACTCGGGCGACCCTCTGTGGGAAGGGGACGAACCTGCACGGTGATGGGGGTGGAGCGGAGCAGACGGTCTACGATGGTCGTTGAGCCGAAGAAGGGATCATCTGTGTCGATTGCAACGGGGATGCGGATACCCACTTCGCTGGAGGGGATGGTGAGGGTGCCTGAGCGCTGAGGGAAGAGGACGTCCTCACGGAGTACCACGGTACGGTAGTTGGTCCCTTGGTAGTTCTCGAGGACGAGTTGCTTCCGCCCATCCCCTGGAGGTTCACTCTCCGAGATGAAGCCGTCGTACTCGGGAGCCTTGATGCTGGATAGCTCAAACTCTGTGGAGGAGTAGAGCTTGTAGTGTATGGGTATGGCTTGTTGCTCGTAGACGGTAGTTGTCCCAGGGATGGCTCGATAGAGGTAACGCCCAGTGCTGGAGGTTGATGCCTCTGCCGATCCACCCTTGCTGGGGAGGACTCGGATGCTGGCTCCTCGAACCTGCACTTGACGCCCCCCGATGACCGCTGTTGTTGCTCCGATGGTAGCCGTCCCGACGTTCTCGGCTAGGAGCGTGTAGGTCACACTCGTAGAGACCGAGGAGGTCGTGCGACCATTGATGCTCTGGAAGCGACTGGAGTGCTCCTGGGCTGGCCCGTAGAGTAGGGCTAGACCCTGCAGGCGAGGGTTGTCGAAGCGTGTGAGCTCAGCCTCACCCTGGATGGAGTAGGAGAGCTGGAAAGGCTTGCCCTGGATTACGGTGGCGGGTACCTCGATCTGTACGCTCTGGCTGTGTAGCGAGAGGACGCAGGTGAGGGAGAGGAGGCAATACCAGAGCGCCCTATGACGTAGGGCAAGTTGGGCTACCATCGCTTTTTATTCTTAGTGCTATTCTGTTGTTGCTTTTGCTCACGCTGTCGCTGCTCGACACGTCGGCGAGTCTGCTCATCATCGGAGCGGAAGGCATCGAGGATTTGCTTGGCTTGTTCCTGAGACATTTGCCCGTTCTGTTGCTCCTTGGGCGTGCCTTCCTGATTGTTGTTTTGCTTAGGATCTTGCTTGTCTTTATCCTTGTTCTGCTGTTGATCCTGCTTGGGGTTCTGTTTCTGCTTATCCTGCTTGTCCTTGTCTTGATTCTGATTGTTGCCTCCGCCTCCTTGCTGGTTTTGTTGCTGTTGCTTTAGGAGGCGTTGTGCCAAGGCAAGGTTATAGCGTGTATCGTCACTCTCTGGGTGCGTGATGAGGGACTCTTCGTAGAGACGTATGGCCTCTTCGTACTTCTTGTCCTTCATAGCTACATTGCCCAAGTTATGCAGGGTGGCAGCAGCTTCTTTGGTGGAGATGCGAGGGTCTCTGAGGGCACGCTCTAGGTAGCTCGCAGCCTCCTTATACCGACCAAGCTCATAGGCGGCAGCGGAGACACCAAAGTTTGCCTTGCCCGAGAGACTATCTAGCAGAAGAGCCTTACGGTAGGCTGTCTCAGCCTCGGAGAAGTTCCTCTCTTTATAGAGCCTGTTGCCCTGACGTATCTTCGTCTTTATCCCTTGGCTATAGGCAAGGCTTGAGGAAGATAAGAGGAGCAAGAGGGCAATGATCTTACTGCTCATGTCCAAAGATGTTATGGCGAATGAGGAACTTGTTTTTACGTCCCATGATGAAGAATTCTACGATGAGAAGGAGTAGAGCTACACGAAGCCATGGCTCGAAGTTCTCGATGTTGCCATTGTCAGCCATAGAGGAGACAGAGGCTCGGGGTAGCTCGTCAAGTTGCTTCTTGAGAGCCTTGATGATGGTGGCTTGTGTCTGCGAAGACACGAAGATGCCTTTCCCAGTATCTGCAAGCTGTTTGCACATATCCAGGTTGAGCTTTGTGACGACCATGTTCCCGGACTCATCGGTGAGCTGTCCCTGAGGTGTTGGGATCGGGCCACCTTCGCTTGTCCCAATACCTACTACATTGATGTGCACACCTGCCTTGGAGGCATCGGTAGCAGCCTCGAGGGCGTTGTCCTCGAAGTCCTCTCCATCTGTCAGGATAACAATCGCCTTGCCTAAGTCCTTCCTATCCGAGAATGACTGGCGCGCTAGGGTGATGGCACTCCCAATGGCTGTACCTTGGTCAGAGAGCATGCTCGGTGATACATCCGAGAGAAACTCCTGTGCGGTAGAGAGGTCGGTGGTGATGGGGAGCTGCACAAACGAGCTACCAGCGAAGACGATAAGTCCCACCTTGTCCGAGCGCATCTCCTCTAGGAGCTTCGTTATTGTGCGCTTGGCGAAGTCGAGGCGACTAGGGGCGACGTCCTGGCAGAGCATGGAGTTCGATATATCCAGACAGATCATCGCCTCTATACCCTTGCTGTCGTCCTCTTTACCCGAGGAGGTACGTCCAGGTACCTGTGGACGTGCCAGAGCCACGATGAGCAGTGCCAAGGCTGAGAGTACGAGGGCATCTCGCACGAGCTGACGCTTGCCCGAGGCAAGAGGCATCAGTTCGTCCTTCATTTCCCTGCTGGTGAAGCGTGCGATGAGCTTCCTTCGTCTGTAGTAGACGAAGAGAGAGAGTAGGGTAAGGGGGATGAGCCCGAAGAGTAAATAAAGGTACTCTGGAGAATAGAATAGGATATTCATCGCCTTACGGGTTGGTTTTCAAGAGGGTCGAGCGCAGGAGGAACTCCAGCAAGAGGAAGATAACAGCGATGAAGGCAAACAACGAGTACTCCTCGTAAATCGTACGATGATTCTTCGTCGAGAGTTTGGTCTTCTCGAGCTGATCGATCTTCTGATAGATTGTAGAGAGCGAGTTGTTATCCGTAGCACGGAAGTAAGCTCCCCCAGAGATCTCGGCTATTTGTTTCATCGTAGGCTCATCGAGGTCTACAGGTACGTTGCGCACGATGGTGCCGAATTCAGTCTGGAAAGGATATGGGGCTTCCCCCGAGGAGGATCCGACGCCAATCGTGTAGATGGATATGCCAAACGTCTTAGCAAGATCCGCTGCCATCTTTGGGGAGATATTCCCCGTGTTGTTCACACCATCCGTCAGCAGGATGAGGACTTTGCTCTTGGTCTTGCTGTCCTTGAGGCGGTTAATCGCCGTAGCAATCCCTGAGCCAATGGCCGTTTGGTCCTCGATGATCCCTGGGGTCATGTCTCGGAGGCGATTGATGAGCGTCGCATGGTCTTGTGTCAGCGGACATGCAGTGAAGCTCTCCCCTGCGAAGACGACGAGACCGATGTTGTCGTTTGGGCGACTTGCGATGAAACGCATTGCCACTTCCTTGGCAGCCTCTACACGGTTGGGCTGGAAGTCCATCGCCAGCATGCTGGTAGAGATATCCATCGTGAGCATGATGTCGATCCCCTCTACTTGGTTCTCACGCCAGCTGGAGGTACTCTGTGGACGTGCCAGCGCAACAATGACGGCACTCAGGGCTAAAAGTCGGAGGACAAAGACGGAGTGCCTGAGGTAGACACGCAAGCCTCCACCCTTGCCACTTAGCCCACGGAGGGAGGGGAGCAGTACCGTTGCCTCCTGTTTCCTTCGCCAGAAGATATAGATGGCGATTAAGAGGGGAATAAGCAGTAAGCCCCAGAGTAGATGTGGATGAAGGAAGGTCATTGGGTCACCTCCTTTCCTGCTAGTGACTCTCCCTCGCTAGGTATGAAGAGTCTCTCTATGCCTTCGGCTAGAGCCAGTGTCTGTGTGCGGAGCAGGAGTGCATCACCACGCTCGGGGAGACTCTTGGCGAACTTTACCAAACTAGCCTCCATCAAAACTTGCTCTACGTGCCTCGTCTGCTCACTTCCCAGCCCGAGGCTATGGAGCTTCTCTATGACTTCATCTGTCGTGCGCTCCATGGCCTCGAACCCATAGCGTGCTCCGAGGTAAGCCCTTAGCCCATCCGTTACCGTTGAGTAATAACGCTTGAAGTCCTCCTGTGTCTCCAGTCGAGCATCCCCTAGCGCCTCCAGCTTCCTCTTGAGCTGCTCCAATGCAGACACGGGGCGAAGGATCTCGGGCTTAACGACCTGGAGATACCGAGCTCTATTCCGATACTCATAGATGAGTAGAGCGATGAGCAGTAGCCCAGCTACGGCGTAGAAGATCCAAGACGTAAAGATCAAGATGAGTATATCCATCAAGGTATAGGGCTCGTCCCAAGGCGAGACAATGGGGCGAATGTTCTCGGGCTGGGAGAGGTCTACCTCTGGGGAAATCACATTCAGGGCAAGAGGCTTGGTCATCGCCTGTCCTGAGGGGGTCTCCACAACAATGGGAGGGAGTGTGATGAGCGTGGAGTCGAAGGAGGTGACGATCATCTGTGCCTTAATCTCCTGTACACCCTTGCCGATGTCAATGGTATCGGTTGCCCCAAAGGAGAGGACACGATACCGCTCAGGAGCGCCTGTGGAGTCCTGGAGTAGGTAGAAGCGTGTACGCGATAGATCGTCCGTGCGGATCGTGAGGTCAATGGCCGCACGTTCCCCAATCTTGATTTCTGGTCGATCCAAGCGAGCCTGAATGGAGACATTCTGCCCAACGGACGGAAGGCACCAAGCAAGGCTAAGGAGGAGACAATATGCTAAATACTTCATCTAATCAATGCCTATACCTAAACAAATATAGGGCTTTCGGTGGGCTAATCCTACAGCTAACTTCATTGTGGAGCTGTGGGGGTGGGCTTCGTTTTGTTTGTCAAGCTGTTACTAAACAGCGGGGACTGCAGTGTAGGGATAGGTCTGATAGCTCTGCGCCTCTAGTAGAGCTAGTCCTTACTTCTCAGAAGGTCCAGCTTCCTCACCCTCGTATTACTAAGAGGAGGGCTGTTTCCTCCAGCTCCATTCTAGAGGTACTGAGGATACCCCTCTTGAGGTACCCCCGATACCTCGGGAGCGTTTCCCTCAGTACCTCCAGAGAGGTTTCCCCGATACCCGTTTAGGCCTCCAGAGACAGCCTGTAGATAGAGGGCTGGAAGAGGGTCAAGCTGGCTAGCGTCGTACCCCAAACAGTTTGATGAGCTCGGGTACGTAGTCCTTACCCGTAGAGACCTCAATGTGATCTACGCCCCCTCTGAGGCAGTTAGAGCGGAAGGTCTCGAGTTGCTCCTCGATGCTCTTGCGGTAGGCCTTCCTTAGGCGTGGGGAAGAGGTGTCGATGTAACGCTCCTCTCCACTCTCGGCATCCAAGAGGCGGACGATCCCCATCTGTGGGAGCTCGACTGCCCCTTCGTCGTAGGTGCGGATAGCCACGAGGTCATGCTTACGTGCTGCGAGCATCAGCGTCTGGCTATACGGCTCACCCCACTGGAAGAAGTCCGAGATAAGGAAGGCAGTACACCGCCTCTTGATCAAGCGGTTGAGGTAGGAAAGGGGGACATTTAGATTGGTCTCCCTGCTCCGAGGCTCGAAGCTCAGTAGCTCACGGATGAGGTAGAGGATGTGCTTCTTCCCACTGCGTGCTGGGATGAAGAGTTCGACTTCATCCGTGAAGAGGATGGCCCCTACCTTATCATTATTCTGAATGGCGGAGAAGGCGAGGGTAGCAGCGATCTCGGCATTCAGCTCCCGCTTGCTCTCGCTACGAGTTCCGAAGGCTGTGCTACCCGTCATATCTACTAGGAGCATGACGGTGAGTTCTCGCTCCTCCTCGAAGACCTTAATAAAGGGGTTGGCGTAGCGTGCGGTAACATTCCAGTCAATGTCTCGTACGTCATCCCCTACCTGATAGCCTCGTACCTCACTGAAGGCCATCCCTCGACCACGGAAGGCCGAGTGATACTGCCCAGCGAAGACCTGCTCGGAGAGTCCCCGTGCCTTGATCTCGATACGCCGTACCTTCTTGAGGAGGTCAGAGGTTTGCAGTCTTGACTTCATCTATACAGAGGGTCTGAGGTAGAGGCTAGGGTACCTCTACCTTGTTGAGGATCTCCTTGATGACTTCGTCAGCAGTGAGGTCATTCGCCTCTGCCTCGTAGGAGAGCCCGATACGATGACGTAGGACGTCATAGCACACAGCTCGGATATCCTCTGGGATGACGTAGCCACGTCGCTTGATGAGGGCGTAGGAGCGTGCTGCCAAAGCCAAGTTAATAGAAGCACGAGGTGACGCACCGAAGGCGATGAAGGGGCGTAGTGACTCTAGCCCGTACTCCTCTGGACGTCGTGTGGCAAAGACAATATCGACGATGTAGCGTTCGATCTTCTCATCCACGTAGACTCGTGCAGCTAGATTACGTAGCTCTAGGATGTCAGAGATGGAGAGGATGGGGCTGACCTTATCCTCGTGTCCTGGGCGGATCTGCTGGCGGATGATGAGTGTCTCTTCCTCCTTCTTGGGGTAGGAGATGAGGACCTTCAGCATGAAGCGGTCTACCTGAGCCTCGGGCAGAGGATAGGTACCCTCTTGCTCGATGGGGTTCTGTGTAGCCATGACAAGGAATGGGTTCGGCAGACGGAAGGTCTCTTCGCCGATGGTCACCTGATGCTCCTGCATGGCCTCTAGCAGGGCACTCTGTACCTTCGCTGGGGCACGGTTGATTTCATCGGCAAGGATGAAGTTAGAGAAGATAGGACCTTTCTTCACTTGGAAGTCCTCCTCTCGCTGGCTATACATCAGTGTCCCTACCACGTCAGCAGGTAGGAGGTCAGGGGTAAACTGAATGCGCTTGTAGTCGGCTTGTATGAGCTGCGCCAGGGTCTTGATGGCTAGGGTCTTCGCTAGCCCCGGGAGCCCCTCCAAGAGGATGTGTCCACCTGAAAGTAACCCGATGAGCAAGGAGTCTACGAGGTGCGCTTGGCCGACGATTGACTGGTGCATCCCTGTACGTAGCTGCTCTACGAGGTGCCCTTTACGCTCAATCTCCTCAGTGAGGATACGGATGTCTGTTGATTCCATTGTTAGTCTATCCTTATCTTAGTTTGGAGTATTCTTACTATCTATTTCGCTGTGCTACTTATTCTTAATAGAGCGCTGTAGTATCAACGCCTTATTAACGGAATTCGTATCACGTGCATCTATCTTATACTTCGAGGCTTGTGGTAGTGTGATGGTGGTGCCAATGGGGATATTGTCGGGGTCTTTGATTCGACTTCGATTCTCCTCATAGATGTACACCCAGAAGGCCTTATGCCCATACTTCCTCAAAGAGAAGCGTGTGAGGCGGTCTCCAGCCTGTATGCGCACAACTTCGGTCTCTTCGCTGGAGGCAGGCTGGGCTTTAGAGGCAGAGGGAGGGGCAGGGGCAGGTGTAGAGGCGAGGGCGTCGCTAGCTGTCCCGCTGGAGCTGTCCGCCTGGATCATGAGGCTATCTTTCTCTCTAGGCTCGGCGGTCGGAATGACTGTGGTTGGGGTTGTCTGCTGAGCGGGCTTCGGAGGGAGAGGCTTAGCTTCGTTCTTGTTCTTCTGCTGGTTGTTGAGCAAGAAGATAACGAGTATAGCTCCGATGAGTAGGAGCATGGCCACAATGAGCCAGATGTAGCAGCCAGAGCGAGACTTACGGGGTGAAGAGGTGGCTGTGGGCGTCGTGACGGATACCGAGGGTACTGGGGGTATGACGGGTGTTGTCGCCTCGGCAGGAGCTTCTACCTTCTCCTCTTCCTCTGATTCTGTCAGCGAGATAGGGTCAGGTGAGGTCTGCACGGCAGGGGCTTCTACCTCCTTCTCCTCCTCTAGTTCTGCCTGTGGTGTAGGGTCAGATGAGGCCTGTATAGTGGGGGCTTCTACCTTTTCCTCTTCCTCTGGTTCTATCTGCGAGACAGGGTCAGACGAGGATTGCACAACAACGGCTTCCATCTTCTCTTGTTCCACTCCTTTCGTATCCTCCACCGCTGTTTCACCCTCTGTTTCAGGGAATGGCGTAGGCATGAGGAGTGTAATGGGGTGGATTTCTCCTAAGACCTCGAGACTTGTAACCTCACGTATCTCGAGGTCATTGCTCTGCTCCCCGTGTGCAACCTCTACGGGGACAAACATGCTGAAGGGCTTGTTGAGTGCCTCGGCAAAGACTGATAGAGGTGTGAAGGTATAGCCCGAAGAGGTAGAGGAAGCATCCCCTGAAACTGTATGGAAGAGGCCGAGGCGGGGCCAAGCTACTGAGCCTGCTTCTCGCATCAGCTCTTCCCAAAGGATGGGGATAGCTTTAAGCCAAACCTGAATGACTTCAGCCCGTAGCTTCGTGGAGTTTACCAGGGCTTCGATGAGGAAGGTGAGGGGAATAGCAGATTCCTCTCTTCCTGCCCTCTCCCAGCGCAGATCTAGAGAAAGCCTAGGAGGGACGAGGTAGCGAGTGCCATCAGGGAGCTGGGCAAGGAATTCGCCCTCTTGCCTCAGTGTGAAAACGCCAATGCAGGGGAAGGCAATCTCTGCCCCGAGGAGCAAACGCTGCTCGATCTGTGCTGCGAGTGCCTGCCAGAGCTGCTGAGAGCTACTGGGGTGTAGTGAGGAGGCCTTGGCAAGGCGCACTGTCCATAGTTCCTCTTGTAGCATGGGGCGATGTGCTAGTGGATGCGTCCGTAAAGGTCAAAGGTATCCGCCGAAATAATCTCTACGGGATAGAAGTGACCTACCTGAAGATCTGGATGCTCGCCTCGGGCAAGAAGCACTTCCCCATCGACCTCAGGAGAGTCGTACTCTGTGCGACCGATGAAGTATTCCTCCTCGGCACGATCAATCAGAGTGCGTAGGGTCTGACCGACCTTGGCAGCATTCAGCTCTCCTGCAATCTGCTCCTGAGTCTGCATCAGACGATCCATACGCTCCTGCTTGACAGAGAGGGGGATGTGGTCCTCATATTGCTCGTAGGCATAGGTACCACTCTCATGTGAGTAGACGAAGGCCCCCATGCGATCAAAGCGAATATCCCGAACGAACTGTAACAGCTCCTCGAAGTCTTGATCCGTCTCATGAGGATGCCCAGTCATCAGGGTGGTCCTTAGATGGATGCCTGGGACGCTCTGGCGCATATAGCATAGGAGGTCATAGGTCTCAGCCTTGGTCACTCGCCGACGCATAGCCCGAAGCATTCGGTCACTTATATGTTGTAGGGCTATATCGAGGTAGTTACAGATGTTATCACGCTCCCTCATCACATCGAGGATCTCTCTGGGGAAATCTGCTGGATAGGCATAGTGTAGACGTAGCCACTCGAGGCCTTGGACGTCAGAGAGACGCTGCATCAGTTCGGCGAGACAGTTCTTCTTGTAAATGTCTAGACCATAGAAGGTGAGGTCCTGAGCGATGAGCTGGATCTCCTTGACTCCAGAGGCAACTAGGGCCTTAGCTTCCTCGAGGAGGCTCTCCATAGGACGAGACTTGTGCTTGCCTGTGATGATAGGGATGGCACAGTAGGAGCAGCTGCGGTTACAGCCCTCCGAGATCTTCATGTAGGCGTAGTGGGTAGGGGTCGTGATGCTCCTATTGCCACCTAGCGGGTCATGATGGTAGGCTTTGCCTAGGTCGGTGAGGAGGTTCTTCCAGTTAAACTTCCCATAGTATCCGTCAACCTCGGGTATCTCTTTCTTCAGCTCATCCATGAAACGCTCCGTCAGACAGCCCATGACATAGACCTGCCCGATGCGCCCAGACTTCTTGGCCTCGACCATCTTGAGTATCATGTTGATCGACTCCTCCTGTGCGTCGCCAATGAAGCCACAGGTGTTGAGGACAACGATCTCACCATTCACCGCTGATGAATTATGGCTTACCTTGTATCCATTAGCTAGGAACTGGCGGATGAGCTGCTCGGAATCTACTAGGTTCTTAGAGCACCCGAGTGTGATGACGTCTACTTGATTCTTTCTCATTCTCCGAATAGGGAGTCCACAAACTCTTTCTTTCTGAAAAGCTGAAGGTCTTCAATGCCTTCACCTAATCCTATATACTTGACTGGGATCTTAAACTGATCTGATATACCGATGACTACACCACCCTTGGCCGTACCATCGAGCTTAGTGATGGCCAGAGCATTGACCTCGGTAGCTGCAGTGAACTGCTTGGCCTGCTCGAAGGCATTCTGCCCTGTGCTTCCGTCTAAGACTAAGAGGACTTCATGGGGAGCATCAGGGACGACCTTCTGCATGACCCTGCGGATCTTCGTTAGCTCGTTCATCAAGCCTACCTTGTTATGTAGTCTACCCGCTGTGTCGATGATTACGACATCGGAGCCCGCCTTCATCGCGGCACTTAGCGTGTCGAAGGCTACGGAGGCTGGGTCGGCAGACTGATGCTGCTTGATGAGTGGGACGTCCACACGCTTTGCCCAAATATCTAATTGCTCGATTGCTGCAGCCCTAAAGGTGTCTCCAGCACCAAGCATCACCTTGTATCCGTTCTGCTTAAACTGATGTGCGAGCTTGCCTATGGTTGTGGTCTTCCCGACACCATTTACCCCTACGACCATGATTACGTAGGGCTTCTTATCGGCAGGTAGAGAGAAGTCCTCACCATCCGTAGCTCCGTTCTCGGTGAGGAGCTCAGCGATCTCGCCTCGTAGGATGCCTGTCAGCTCCGAGGTAGAGACATACTTGTCTCGCTGGACACGCTCCTCGATGCGGCGGATGATCTTTAGGGTAGTCTCCACGCCGACGTCACTAGTGACTAGTACATCCTCTAGCTCATCAAGCACTGAGTCATCTATTGTCGTACGACCCGCTACGGCACGTGCGATCTTAGTGAAGACATTCTCCTTGCTCTTGGCGAGTCCTTCGTCAAGCGTCTCCTTTTTCTTTTTAGAGAAAAGTCCGAATAGTCCCATATTTTAAAACTCGTTCCTTATCATTGGGGTAGGGAGGAGGTCTCTGCTCCTCTTGGGAGAGGGAAGCAGAGACCTAGGGGAAATGCTAAGCCTCGCAGCTGGTACAGGTGACAAGGTTTGTGATCATGTCCTTTGAGACACTGTTACTGCGCTGGTAGTACAGACCCTTGATGCCGAGCTTCCAAGCCTCGATGATGAGACGGTTCACCTCCTTGATTGGCATCTCTGGTGGGATGTTGAGATTGAGGCTCTGAGATTGGTCGATGAACTTCTGACGAATTGATGCCTGGATGATGATGTCCTTCTGCGAGATCTCACGGAAGGTCTTGAAGACCTCCTTCTCTTCATTCGAGAGGAAGTCCAAGTGCTGTACCGAGCCAGCGTTCATCATGATCTCACGCCATACCTCATAGGTGTCTTTGCCCTTAGCCTCGAGGAGCTGGCGTAGGTAGACATTCTTGCGGATAAAGTTCCCCTTTGCAAGACCTACCTTATAATAGTTACTGGAGTAAGGCTCGATACCTGGGCTTACCTGTCCGAGGATAGAAGAAGAGGATGTCGTCGGAGCAATAGCAAGGCGTGTCGTGTTACGATACTTGACGCCAGGGTAGCCATTCTCCTCGAAGATGGGCGCAGGGCCTAGGAGCTCTGCTAGGCGAAGGCTCTCAGCAGTGGTCTTTCGCTCTATAAGGCCGAAGATCTCCGTGGTGAGGGCATTAGCCTTCAATGAGCCAAAGGGGATCATCTTGCTCTGTAGGTAGGAGTGCCACCCGAGTACACCGATACCTATTGCCCGATGTCGCTTAGCGAAGTTGGCAGCATACTTTAGGAATTTCTTCCCATCCGTCTTGGCGATGTACTCCGAGAGGATACCATCGAGGAACATCACTGCTAGCTCGGGTAGGTTGGTGTCCTTCCACTCATCGTAGAGGGCGAGGTTCAGAGAGCAGAGACAGCAGATGAAGGTCTCTTTGTCCGCATCTGGTAGAGCGATCTCGCTACAGAGGTTACTATGGGTGATGTTGCAACCTAGATACTGATAGATCTCAGGCTTATTAATATTATTGGTGTCACTAAACCATATATAAGGTAGTCCCTTCTGCACACGAGACTCCAAGACCTTCGCCCAGATCCTGCGCTTCTCCTCATCACCCTCAATCATCTCGACCATCCAGTAGTCGGGTACGCAGACAGCGTAGAAGATGTTCTGCAGATCACTACCTATATCCTTAATGCGTAGGAACTCCTCGATGTCGGGATGGTCGATGTCTAGGTAGGCAGCGAATGACCCTCTGCGGGAGCCCTGTGTGACGACGGTCATCACCGTGTCAAAGAGCTTCATGAAGGAGACTGCACCAGAGGACTTCCCGTTGTTTGCGATGGATGCCCCGCGACCTCTGAGGTTACCGAAGTAGGCAGATGTACCAGCACCTAGCTTGGTGTGCATCATCACCTCACCTAGCTTCGTAGTGATGTCGGCGATGCTATCCCCGATGTAACATCCCTGACAGGAGATAGGGAGCCCACGGGAGGTGCCAGCATTGGTCCAGATAGGAGAGGAGAGGGAGAGCCAGCCCTTGTAGATGGCATCCTTAAACTCCTCCTTGAGGCTATCTGTGCCTACGCTCTGCCCAAGGTACGAGCAGACAGATGAGGTGATACGATCTATGGCATCGTGTATGGTCTCTCCGTTGAGGAGATAGCCTCTATCGAGGACGGCCTTGGACTCCTCGTTGTACCACCAAGGCTCTTGTCTAGAATAAGTCATTTGCGGTAATGGGTCTATCGTGCTTAGTATAGGCGGTGGGTCGCTTGGCAAAGAAGTCGTCTAGGTCATTAGCATAGACGTATTCATCGAACCACTGCATGGGCAGGTACTCCTCGGTAGAGATGTTATATACCTTGTCGTAGCCCATTTGCGTCAGAGCATTATCTACACGGTACTTCATGAATGAGAGCATGTCCTTCGCAGAGTAAAACTCTAGCTCTCCAGGCTCATAGATCCATGTCAAGAGCTCCTCTTCGTAGGCCAGGTAGTGGCGTACCATACGCTCTACCTCCTCGGTGCTAAGTCGCATCTCTGGGTACTCTGTGAAGATCTTGTTGATGATATATACACCGGCATCGGCGTGACACTGCTCATCCACACTGCTCCATGAGACCATATTGGCTGTATTCTTCAGTATGCCCTTGAAGTGCGAGAAGGCTACCATGTTGGCGAACTGAGAGAAGAGTGAGGAGTTCTCGATGACGATAGTGAAGAAGAAGAGCTTGTGTATAAAGTCCTGCTGCGAACTCAAATGCTCCTCTGTCAGCTCGAGCTTGCGACGGAAGACGGGGATATCCAAGAGCTTCTTGAACTCCTCCTCTAGGCCCACTACCTCGAGTAACCTAGCATAGGCTGATGAGTGACGGCATTCAGACTCACTAAAGGTTGCCCCTAGGTCGTTGAACTCTGGCTTGGGTAAGAACTCGTAGAGCTTCCCCCAGAAGGTCTTCACCGTTACCTCTACCTGTGCTATCGCTAGTAGGCTACGCTTGATGACTTCACGCTCCTCATCGGTGAGTAGGGTCTTGAAGTCCTGGATGTCGTCACTGAAGTCCACCTCAGAGTGTACCCAGAAGGTACGATTCATGTTGTCGATGAACCGCTGTACCTCTGGATATTCAAAGGGCTTGTATTCCGTCCGTTTATCGAAGATCATATTTGTATTTGGTTATTACTGATAGTCGGTTTGGTTTTAGTCCATGCGTCCTTTGTAGTCTTCGTAGCTAAAGGAGCGAAGGCATTCAATACTACCATCGCTGTGCTTGAGGGCAATCGATGGGTGTGTGATACCATTGAACATTGTTGTCTTCACCGTGGTATAGTGGAGCATGTCCTCAAAGATTACTTCGTCGCCGATCTGTAGGGGGCGATCAAACTCCCAGTAGCCGATGAAGTCTCCACTGAGACAACTATTTCCCCCGATGCGATAGCTATGTGCCTCACGGTTGTATTCCGTAGTGCTTTTCGCTCCTCGGATGGCTGGCTGGTAGGGCATCTCAAGACAATCGGGCATGTGGCATGTGAATGATACGTCCACGATGGCCGTGCGTATGCCATGATGCTCAACGATGTCTACTACGGAGGAGGTAAGGTAGCCCGTCTGCCATGCGAAGGCACTGCCTGGCTCGAGGATGAGTGAGAGGTGTGGATGACGAGCCTTAAAGTCCCGAAGTACTCGGATAAGTCGCTCGACGTCGTAGTCCTTCCTGGTCATCAGGTGCCCCCCACCCATGTTTAGCCACTTGATCTTAGGAAGGATATGGGCGAAACTCTGCTCAATGATAGCGAGCGTTTGCTCTAGGTCTTCGGCTGTCCCCTCGCACAAGGAGTGGAAGTGCAGCCCTTCAATGCCCTCGGGCAGAGTCCGTAGCTCACTTGCTGGCACACCGAAGCGAGAGCCTGGAGCGCAAGGGTTATAGAGGTCGGTCTCGACAGCCGAATACTCGGGGTTAATCCGAAGCCCGAAGGATACGCTCCCATCCCGTGGCATGAGTGGGCGAAGACGCTCTATTTGGCTTAGGGAGTTGAAGGTAATATGCGAGCTGTAGCGTAGGAAGCTAGGGAATTCCTCCAGGGTATAGGCTGGGGAGAAGGTATGGGCACGTGCGCCCATCTCCTCGAAGGCAAGCTGTGCCTCCCAGATGGAGCTAGCTGTGCTATGGGTGATGTACTCCCGGATAATGGGGAAGGTCTTCCACAAGGCATAGGCCTTGAAGGCTAGGATGATCTCCACGCCTGCCCGCTTAGCCACGCTCTGTATGAGGGTAAGGTTCCTCCTCAGGAGGTCTTCCTCGAGGATGTAACAGGGGGAGGGTACTGCTTGTATTGTTGTTGCCAAAGCTTATCGTCTATACTCTACGCTCGTTTAAGTTACAAAGATAGTAAATCTGCCCCTCTTTTCTTTACGTAGTTTTCCAACCTGGGGATGCTCTCATTCTCCTCGTAATGTCCCATCATCTAGCCAGGTGATTGACTATGGCTCTCCTCTTAGTTGTCCTTTGCCCTCCCTGCTTTTCCTATTTTGGAGCTCTCCCATAATCCTTGCAAGGGCTTGGCTTGAAACCCTTGCAAGCCTTTCCTCGCAAACCCTTGCAAGGACTCTCGGGGGAACCCTTGCAAGGGTTTTGTTTGGACGGGGAAATGCCCTCCGTAGGCAGTGCATCCAGCCCTCTTTGAGCAGGTGTTTCGCACCGATAACTCTAATGCCATTGGGGAGCGGAGGAGCAATAGGTGATAGAGCGAGGGCTTTTGGCTAAATGGATATATATTTCTATCTTTGCGGGGTCTTTTCGGGGTAGCCCCAAAGGAAAAACGGAGAGGAGAGGTGCTCGAGTGGTTGAAGAGGCACGCCTGGAAAGTGTGTAAACGCCAAAAGCGTTTCGCGGGTTCGAATCCCGCCCTCTCCGCAAAAAGGCTTCAAAGTGACTGCGAAATGGTCGTCACAGAAGCCTTCAAAACAAGAGGAAATCGTTGTAGGACATGGTCTTACAACGATTTTTCTTTGTATGCAGTCCATAGACCTGACGGCTTACCCCTAGGGTCTAATCGTCATCAACCGGTCAAATTCTGCTACAGAAACTGCTACACAAATCAAGGCGTAGCAATTAGTGTAGCAGTGACGGCTAAATGAAGGGCTAATTGAAGGCCGCAACATACTCTCATTCAATGTATAAGTAAGTAACTTTGTAGCACCTGCTACACTAAGGAATGATGCATTATGAGACAATCGTTCAAGGTGTCCTTCTACCTACGCTCCAACTACGAGAACAAAGAAGGCAAGTCGCCCGTCATGCTACGGATCTTCCTCGGAGGAGCTATGAGCAATCTTGGCTCCACGAAGATCTTCGTAGACAAGGCACAGTGGAATAGCAGAACCAGCCGACAGAAGGGACGCTCCTCAGAAGCCCTCGCTGTCAATGCTAGCCTAGATGCCATCTCCACCAGCCTCCACTCCCTCTACCACAAGTACCAAGACGACCAAACGATCTCGCTGGACAAGCTCCGCTCCGCCTACCTCGGGCAAATCCAGGAGTTCAGCACCTTTCTCCCTGTCTTTGACAAGTTCATCGATGGCATCCGTCAGCGCGTGGGGCACACCATCAGCAA
>NZ_JDFF01000003.1 GCF_000565015.1 Porphyromonas catoniae ATCC 51270 | reverse complement strand
CCCCCCCCCTAAAAATAAACATCCTTTTACGAAGGGTGAAAGCAGGTACACTGCATGGCGATATGCGCCATGCAGTGTGCCTGCTTTGTTATGTACAATCATAATCAATTAGTAATTTATGAAGAAAGTAGTCATGGCTCTCTTTGCAATCCTTGCGTTTGCTTCCTGTAAGAAGGAAACTCCTGAGTCGCAGCAAGGACAAAGAGATTTAATCCCCCAGGGGACAGAGATGAAGCTTGATCTATCCGCTGAATTGAATAAGGAGGATGCCTCATTTAAGGAGGATGCCTCACCCCGTAGTCTAGATCATAAGTTTGTTGGCAATACCGTTGTCACTGAGCTTACTGCAGGGGCAAAAGTGCCTGTGCATACGTACATTTATAATGGAGATGATCAGGTATATGCTCAGACCCTACAGTGGGTGGTCAAGGACGATGGTAAGACCCTTCTCTGTAGAGAGAAGATCACTCTAGGGAAGGCTATTGATCCTGCTAAACAGACAATCTTGAGAGCTTACATCGTAGATGGGACAAAGACTTCTGATGGCATTGAGATACCAGCGCATGACCTCTCAAAGGTTAAGCTCTATGATGAGAATGCATCCTTCAATATCAATGTTCCCTACCAGATGTTTAGTCTGCTACAGATTGGTCGAGGGGGAAGCTTGCATAATCTGGAATTGCCAAAGCCAACTAAGCAGTTCCTGCCTATGGGGACTTTGGTGCGTGTACGTCTACGCAATGAGCTGAATCAGCCCGTAACTGTTAGCAAGATACAAACTATTGGGCTGGAATGGATACCTGTTGCTTCGTCAAAGGTGCAAGCTGGTTGGGGTCTTAAATTTGATGCAGAGAGGCAGAAGCGAAGTCAACTGAACGAAACTACGCCACGTGAGTACGTGATAGAGGGAGGCCCTATATCCTTGTCTCCAGGTCAGACTTACAGTAAGGTCCTCCTCTTTTGGTCTAATCCGCTTACTGGTGGTGGAGACGATGCTCAAATTAATATCATGCCTAATGAAGCTGTTGCTACTCCCTACTACACTAGTACGGGAACCTACTATAATACGGACTATGTACTCCAAGAGGAAGGAGGGAAAGTGTACGGTACGCAAAGTGCGCTACGGATTCGTGATGGTCTGTTGCGTAGGGTAACCCTTAAGCTCTGCCCATTCCCTGACCCTCTAAGCCTTCTCTCTGAGTATGCTCTTAATAGTAATGGATCAGACTTTCTACATGATGCGAATGACCCGGCTGTAGGATACTTCAATGGTAGAGACCTTATTTCCACCCTCCCAACGGGGAGAGCTCCAAAGACCTATCCAAGTGGGAATGGTGCTAAGTGGCATGTGCCTACGTGGAATGAGATGAGTGCTATCTTCCCCTTTGAGGCATATCTGGATCCCCGAGGTGGTGCTGGTTTGTCTGGCCCTTATAATCATACGCAGAGAGTACGGGTGGGAAATTACTACGCTGTTGTTGCTAACAGCTATGCTCCGTATGATGGCGGCAAGGAAATCTACAGCCTTACCTTTGGCTCACTTAAAGAGACGGCATATGTTCGAACTAAGCCAGATGGAAGCATTGAATCAAACCTTGTGGGTGGTGCTGCTATGGAGCTAAGGGATGACAAGCGATATGCCTATTATGCTAAGTACGATGATGCGAAGCAGGTGTATGTAGTCAAATCTAAGTATGTGGGTGTGGATCCTACCATTAAGGATGCTGTGGATGTAAAGGCAAAAATAGATTGGACGACACCTGGCTTAACGACACGTACTATCCCGATGTATGGATGGAAGGAGTCGGCTACCAGCTCCCCCAAGGTAGGGCAGCATACCGTTAAATTCCTTGTGAATGATACTTCGCCCAATAATAGCGTAGAGCCTGAGGATATAGAAGGGCCTACCCCTATGGTAAAATATGAAATCCAAGACTTCATGATAGTTCCCATGGGGAAATATACTGGTAGAGCTCTTACTGGACCCTTGGGGTTTGGTTGGATTCCTATCTCCTCTACTGGTCGCTATCCAGTCTTCCTTGTTAAGAGCTTCTAATTGATAAGATATGTACAAAGAGATATATCAACAGCCTAAGGCTGAGCGCATAGAGCTAGCGCATCCTCTAAGTATCCTCGTTGACCTCTCTGCTGATGGCACGATAGGAGGATGGGGTGATATAGGAGAAGAAGACTAGCAACATCGAGTGTAGGACTCCTATTTGCTTATCCCATATACACTAATAATCATGCTGAAGTTTAAGATTGGCAAGAAGAAGATGTCCATCGGCAAGCGTAAGGGGCAAACGCTCTACTATGCTGTGCAGGAGGAGCATCCCCACACCTCGTGGGAGAGTGTCGAGAAGCGTATTGTCTCCAGTACGGGCATTAGCCGAGCAGACCTTCGAGCGGTAATCATCGCCCTGACCGACATCATCGAAGAGGAAGTTGGCGAAGGTCGCTCCGTTGATCTAGCAGACCTTGGGAGCATCAAGGCCGTAGGTATCGGTAAGATGATGGATACGTTCAAGGAGGTAACAGCCTCTACGATTAAGCGTGCTAAGATGATGTTCTTCTTCCGAGGTCGCCTCCGTGACTTACCGAAGAAGATTAGCTATGAGGTAATCAAGGAAGAGCATGTCCCCCACCCCAAGAAGGCTGGTAAGCCTGGCAGTGAGGATACCACGCCCAATCCCTCTAAGCCAGGGGGTGGTGGTGTCGGGATCTAGAGTTCCCTTCTCTTACTTTCTCTTCAGTCAAGCCCCAAGTAGTCAAGTGACTACTTGGGGCTTGACCTTTCCCTCCTAGACATACTCGGTCTCTTAGAGTCACCCAAGGGGTCTAGCTCAAGGTCTAGTCAGAGCTATAAGGAGAGCTAGATTAGTTCGGTTCACTAGGCTCTAGGGTATTCACCCATGAGGGGGAAAATCACCACCTAGTAGGTAAGTGCTATACCCACCTCGGTGGTAAAAAAATCACCACCTCGGTAGTAAATTATTTACCACCG
>NZ_JDFF01000002.1 GCF_000565015.1 Porphyromonas catoniae ATCC 51270 | reverse complement strand
CTTATACATTGAATGAGAGTATGTTGCGGCCTTCAATTAGCCCTTCATTTAGCCGTCACTGCTACACTAATTGCTACGCCTTGATTTGTGTAGCAGTTTCTGTAGCAGAATTTGACCGATTGATGACGATTAGACCCTAGGGGTAAGCCGTCAGGTCTATGGACTGCATACAAAGAAAAATCGTTGTAAGACCATGTCCTACAACGATTTCCTCTTGTTTTGAAGGCTTCTGTGACGACCATTTTGCAGTCACTTCGAAGCCTCTTTGCGGAGAGAGAGGCTCTTTTTCTTGAACTATCATAGATGCTTGTTTGGTGTCAAAGCGCTGTTTATCAGTATGTATGTGGGCGTGTGTCTTAAAGTGGAGTATCATAGAATCTCCCTTGCTATATCCTTATTTGGGTGTATCTTTGGGTGTGTAAACTATACACCCGAGAGTTATGAATATCAAGCGCAATATCATCTTTGCTCTGGAGAGCCGGAAGAAGGACGGTGTCCTGATTGTGGAAAACGTCCCTATCCGTATGCGAGTGAATTTTGCTTCCCAGCGAATAGAGTTCACTACGGGCTATCGTATCGATGTGGCTAAATGGGATGCGGACAAGCAACGAGTAAAGAACGGATGTACAAATAAGCTTAAGCAATCTGCCTCAGAGATCAACGCTGCGCTCTTGGGGTACTATACCGAGCTGCAAGAGGTGTTCAAGCGCTTTGAAGTGGCGGAGATCATGCCAAGCCCTGCGGATGTTAAGAGCGCCTTCAATGCCCGCCATAGATCTGACGATGTACAGCTGGAACGAACCTCCGATAAGCTCGATCCTTCGAACGACTTTTACTTTTATAAGGCCTTTGATGAGTTCGGACGTGTCTGTGGTCGACAGAACGACTGGACGCACGCCACCTATGAGAAGTTCGCTGCGGTGAAGAATCACCTAAGAGCCTTCCGAGCAGACCTTAGCTTCTCCTTTTTCAATGAGGCTGGGCTAACAGAGTATGTGCGTTACCTTCGAGAGGTACGTGCGATGCGCAATAGCACGATCGGGAAGCAACTCAGCTTCTTGAAGTGGTTCCTGCGTTGGAGCTTCAGCCAGGGAATGCATGGGAACAATGCTTACGATACCTTCAGACCTAAGCTCAAGGATACGCAGAAGAAGATCATCTTCTTGACTTGGGAGGAGCTGACTAAGCTTCGAGAGTTTGCCATCCCTCCAGCTAAGCAGTCGCTTGATCGTGTGCGTGATGTCTTCCTCTTTCAGTGCTTTACCGGACTGCGATACTCAGATGTCTACAATCTCAGAAGAAGCGATATCAAGGAAGATCATATCGAAGTCACTACGATCAAGACTTCTGACAGCCTGGTCATCAAGCTCAACAAGCATAGCAAAGCTATCTTGGAGAAGTATCAGGATGTGGTATTTGAGCATGATAAGGTGCTCCCCGTGATCACCAACCAGAAGATGAATGAGTACCTCAAGGAGCTTGCCGAACTTGCTGGTATCAACGAACCTATTCGTCAGACCTACTACAAAGGGAATGAGCGCATTGATGAGGTGACGCCTAAATATGCTCTGCTCGGTACGCACGCTGGCCGACGCACCTTTATCTGTAATGCCCTTGCCCTCGGCATCCCACCTCAAGTCGTGATGAAATGGACGGGGCATAGCGACTACAAGGCGATGAAGCCCTACATTGATATTGCGGACGACATTAAGGCTAATGCCATGAGTAAGTTCAATCAACTATAGATTGGTTATGTACGAAAAGTATGCACGACAGGCTTTTCCGTCCAGAGAGTTATTGGGGAGCGCACTCTATCGTATAAAAGCATTGGAGAGGATATCGAACTATAGATAGTCTCATATATCACGAAGGCTCACTGGAGACGGTAGGTGGCTTTGCTTTCGTGGCGCAGCAAAAGTAGTTTGGAGTTGGAGACTCTGAGAAGATGGATAGGTTATCTATCTCTGTATATCTGTGGAATTTTCGATACCCTACATACAGGCTTGAGTAAACTCGGAGCACCCAAGGCTGAGCAGTGCAAGGCCGAGCGTGAGCTCTTGGTTTTGGTCGGTGATATTCCTACCGATGGTAGACAAGACTATGATGTATTAGGCTTTATTTGTGAACATCTAATTAGCAACGTTGCAGCCAATGCTGGTAGAAGATATACAGAAGGAAATATCTGTCGGAAAATCAAAATGATAAGTTTTCTTGAGGGGGAAGGAGTACGACTTGTCAACGAGCGAACTTCTTTCTCCTTCTTTCTTTTGCAATACCTCAATGAGCACTTGTTTTGATGCGGAAAAGGTGCTGATTATCTGATGAAAAATAACTGAGATTAAAGAAAATATAGCATCTGTAAAATGATTCTCTAAATCTTTCGTTTGTGAACTTTATAAGCTAGATGCAGTACCTTTGCCCTATAATTATTGAGACATAGTATGTTGTTCTGTCTTCTTATCCCATCCTGTGGTTTTTCCTTATGGTGACTTCGCTCCATGCTGTTGAGGCGGGGGCTATGGAAAATGGCATAGAGGAGAGGCCGCAACTCACTTACACTGATGGAAAGGCGTACGGCATCGTAACAGACCCGCTCGGCACGCCTACAGAGGCTTACAACGCTGGGGACGAAGAGGTGTAGTCGCGCAGGCTCGACATGAATGGGATAAGCCCAGCAGTGAAAGAAAAAGAAGTAGCTTTACAAAAGCATTGGATAACAAACAGCTTAAGCAAATTAAAGAATCCCTAAACTAGTTGTCAATTTGGGGGGGGAGTAGTATACTTAATTGGTTTTTAGACCAAGGACACAATGTTATACGGAATAGATATTTTCTCAGGTGCAGGTGGTTTGAGCCTTGGTGCAGAAATGGCTGGAATACAAATCAGCTATGGAATTGAAATAAATCCAAGTGCAGCGAAATCATTTACCAGGAATCATAAGGGGGCAAAAGTTCTTCAAGGAGACATCAAAGACATTGACCCATCAAAACTCAAAGAAGGCAATGATCCAGTATTTGTCATTATGGGAGGACCTCCTTGCCAAGGATTTTCGCTCTCGAATACTCGTACACGAAATATGCAGAATGAAAAGAACTTTTTGTTCTTGGAGTTCGTGCGTTTTGTTCAGGAGTTGAAGCCAACTTGGTTCGTTCTTGAAAATGTGTGGGGATTAACTAACTTGGAAGAGGGTAAAACCAAGAATATGATTGAGGATTGTTTCGGAGCTTTAGGTTATGAGGTAAATTCTCAGGTGCTGTGGGCTTCTGATTATGGTGTCCCCCAAAATCGAAACCGTTTCTTCATGGTGGGCAATCGTCTTGGAATAAAGTTTGAATTTCCAGAACCATTTGAAGAGAAAATTACGGTCGAAGAAGCTATTGGAGATTTGCCTGATTTGGAAAATGGCGAGATGCTCGAAAAGGGTGAATATAAAGTCCCTCATTCTGAAGCAAGTGAGTACGCTCAGCTTATGCGAGAACATTCTCATTCCCCAACTCAGAATTTTGTTTCACGTAATAATGACCTTGTAATTCAGCGCTATAGGCATATAAAGCAAGGGCAGAACTGGCGTGCAATCCCAGATGAACTGATGCAGAACTATGCAGACAAAGGACGCACTCATAGTGGCATTTACAAACGTCTTATTGCCGACCAACCTTCTGTGGTAATCTCCAACTACAGAAAGAGTATGCTCATTCACCCTTATCAAGACAGAGGTTTGTCTGTACGTGAAGCAGCACGTTTGCAGAGTTTCCCAGATGACTTCTATTTCGAAGGACCTATCTCGCACATCCAGCAACAGATAGGTAATGCCGTACCACCACTACTTGCAAAGGCAGTATTTGACCAGATTATAAAAATGTCTCGTCACGATGGCCAAGGATAGAGAAAACATACCAGTAGCATCAACCTTAATGGGCTCTCTCAGATCAATGGGGTATTCCTTTGAATCTGCGGTAGCAGATGTTATTGATAATAGTATCAGCGCGCATGCTACATTCGTAAAAGTACTCTTTCCCACCAATCCATTTGAACCGACAGCTGTAGGTATTTTGGATGATGGAGAAGGAATGGGTGATGAAAAACTGTTTGAGGCGATGCGTTATGGTAGCATGGCATCAGAAGCAGAACGTGACGAAGATGACCTTGGTCGTTTCGGCATGGGCATGAAGGCCGCTTCCCTCTCCCAATGTAGAAATTTGACGGTTGTAAGTTATAGCAAAGGAAAACGAAGTGCCTATACTTGGGATTACGATTACATTCAGAAAAAACAGAAATGGATAATCCAAGAGCTTACGTCACAGGAAATAGACAGACTTCCATACGTTAGCCAGATTACCAAGCAAGCAAAAGGTACACTTGTTATCTGGAGAGACTTTGATGTTTTGTCTAAATCAAGTGATGGTCAGGTTTACGAAACCCTTGTTGATCTAATGACATCACTCGACAAAGCTCTTGCACTTATTTTCCACAGATTCCTTTCTGCCACAGGTAGTGCTAAACTCAAAATCCAGATAAATAATCAGGGCGTAAAACCACTTGATCCATTCCTCGAATGTCATCCAAAAACTTCAAGCAAGAAGGAACGAACCATAGCAATCAACGATAGTGAAGGAGTTGAGCGCTTGATTCATGTAAAACCATTTGTTCTTCCTTTTGCTACCGATCTTTCAGATAACGACAAGAAGCTGATTGGAGGTATAGAAAACCTACGAGCAAAGCAAGGATTCTACGTTTACCGAAATAATCGTCTCATTATCTGGGGTACTTGGTTTGGCATGAAGCAACGTGCTGAGTTGACAAAGAATGCTCGAATACGTGTTGACATTCCTAATACGCTGGATGACATATGGGGTATTGACATTAAGAAGCAAAATGCTTCTATCCCTAAGCGTATTCTTAATCAGTTACGCAAAACAGTACTTGATACACTCGAAGCATCCACTAATCAGCAAACATACAGAGGAAGAACTGCAAAGATTGACGATGACATAGATTATATATGGGGTAGAAAAGAAGGTCGTAACCAAATGTTCTATTACCAGATAAACAGAGAAAGCAAACTATTTCAGTTTGTCAAGGATAAAATGTCTGAAGAGGATTACAACTATCTTGAAATGCTGGTAACAGAGATTGAGAACAACATTCCGATTCAACAAATGTACATTGACAAATCAAATGAAGTAATTGCAGTAGAAGAAACAGATAGTCGTTTTGATGATGTCTTCCAAAATGCCGTAACAATAGTAAGTACATTAAAGAGCGTAATGAATAGTCCTACAGAGAGCATCATTAACGACCTGATGAAATCTGAGCCATTCTGCAAGTATCAAAAGTTGAAGGATAAACTAACCGATAATTTCAAAGAAACCAATGACTGATAATTTATACCTTTCATTGAGGCAAATAACATTTTGCCTCATCGATGCTGATAAAGCAGTAGGTAATGAAGTGAAATTTGAAAACATCAACTCCTATATTGATAGAGCGACCATGTCGCTCAAAATCACTTGTGATGAAGAGACAAGAAAACGTCTTTTCACGGATGTGGAGTATCGGTTCAAAATCACTCATGCCAAGGGAAATGTAATCTTTGATGATTATGACAGCAGACAAGAGTGGTATTCCAATGAGCGCATTGAGAATCCTTATTTCTGGAATAAATACAAAGCATTGCTTCTTGCTAATCCATCCTTCAATATAAAGAGTATAAATCTTCTAGATGAGGACACTCTGCCCAACATAATGAACTGTCTTGGAAATCCCAATGACAAGTTTGAAGGTCAAAGATTCCGTAGAGGTCTTATCATTGGTGACGTACAATCTGGGAAAACGGCAACATACTCAGGTTTGATTTGTAAGGCTGCCGATGCTGGCTACAAAGTAGTCATACTGCTTGCTGGTATTACAGAAAGCCTTCGTCAGCAAACACAAGAGCGTATTGATGAAAGTATTATTGGCATTACCTGCAAGAAGCATGGTCGTACGGTTTTGCCTCTTCAACGTGTTGGTGTTGGCAAGGATAATCAGGAACTCAGAGCGACTTCATTTACATCCTGTGTTAATGATTTCGTTGGCAATCATGATAAAATTGCAATGTCGTTGAACTCACAGAATTCGTTGGTTGTATTTGTCATTAAGAAGAACGTTTCCGTTTTGCAGAAGCTTCACAAGTGGCTTCAAGACCAAAATCTAGACCCAGTGAAGGATTACATAGATATTCCGATGTTGTTGATTGACGATGAAGCAGATAATGCGTCTGTCAACACAAAGAAGGACGAAACTGACCCGACAAAGACAAATCAGCTGATACGTCAGATCTGTACTCTCTTTAAGGACACAACGTATGTGGGATTTACTGCTACACCATTTGCAAATGTGTTCATTGATCCAGACTCTGTGGACAGCATGAAGAACGCAGACTTGTTTCCAGAACACTTCATTTATGCCTTGGAGGCACCTTCTAATTACGTGGGTGCTCAAAAGATTTTCTACCCCGAAGGTCAGTACTACCGCAACTTGCGCTACATTACCGATATCGAAGAGCCGGATTATACCTCGGAAGAATACCTTGACCAGGTTGATAATGACATTGAATCCCTAAATTCAGGAGGTTTCTATTATCGCCATAAGAAAGAATGGGACGGCGAATTGCCTGCTTCATTGACGGATGCCATCTATTGCTTCTATCTGGCAAATGCCATTCGCGACCTTAGAGGGCAACATTCAGCACCTAGAAGTATGCTTATAAATATGAGCCGTTTCATCAAGGTGCAACGTGTAATAACTGAGCACGTAGAGCGTATTCACGAAACGGTCTTTGATGACATTCGCTTCAACTTTACCGATAGTAATACAGACAACAGGAAGTTGCCTCTCTATCAAATATTCGAGAAGCTCTGGAAGAAGCATTTCTCGCATGTAACAGATATTACCTTTGATAGAGTTGTCCAGAAACAAACCATCAAGGATGCGATTGAGAAGATTAAGGTGATGGTAGTCAATGGCTCGAAGCAAAGCAATAGCCTTGATTATCGAACCAATAAATCACTTCGGGTAATTGCCGTTGGTGGCTTGGCACTTTCTCGTGGTTTGACTCTCGAAGGTCTTCTTGTAAGCTATTTCTACAGGAACACCTCTACCTTTGATGTGCTTATGCAGATGGGGCGATGGTTTGGCTATCGTAACGGCTATGACGATATTTTCCAGATATGGACAAGCCAAATAAGCGCAGAATGGTACGCTGAAGTTGCAGGCTCATCTCAGGAGCTAAAAGATAATATTAAGAACATGTATGACCAACGTCTTACGCCAAAAGACTTTGGTATAAAGGTTCGTGATAACTGTAGTGAATTGCAAATTACGGCTTCAAACAAGATGAGAGCAGCAAGCGGGTTGGATTTGCGCTATTCATTCTACGGCAACATTTATGATACCCCCTACGTAAGCTTTAACATTGAGCACAATCGTAACAATTTGAGGGAAACCGCAATTCTTATTGGTACGTTGTTTAAGGGTGGTTATACATTGCGTTATACAGATCTCGTAGGAAAGGCTACCAAGGATGTGAATGACACTTCAGATAGTAGCTCACGCTTCTTCGAGAATGTTCCAAAGGAAACCATCATTGCATTTATTGAAAAGATAAAGTGTTCAATGGCAAATGGAAATTTCAATGTGCCAAACATTCTTGAGTTTCTAAAAGGGGCTGAGAATCCTGGTATAGAGAATTGGGATGTTGTAATTGAAGGTGGCGAAAGCAAAGAATATGTCCAGTTTGACAAATTGCAGAATATCAGATGCGTTAAGCGTTCCATCTATTATGGTACTCGTAATGTTGTTCAGATAAGCTCACGCCGAAGAGCACTTAGTGGTAGTGCGGAAGGAAAATACGCACTCACGAAAGAACAGATAAAGTGCGCAGAAGATGAATATAGAAAAGGTAGCGGAGGTGAGAATACTCCGTTGAAGGCATACTTTGAATTCTTGCCAACACGTAAACCAATCTTCATCATTATGCCCATTCATCCTGTACCTGCAGAACCAGGTGAAGGAAAAGAAGAGAATCAGAAACTAACCAAGTTCAGAGAAGAGTTGGGTAATGATCATATTATTGCCTTTGCAATAGGTTTACCAGGAGTGAAGGGAATAGAAAATGCTGTTCATTATACAATAAATAAGGTGTACCAACGTCTTAATGTGGAAGACGCAGAAGAAGAGGAGGTTGATGATGCAGATTAAGATTTACACACTTCTATCTGGGGATTTCAAGGCAAGCCATTTCATTAGGATTGGTGAGAACCACAACATTAGTTTGTATGTGGGTAAAGATGAAATGGGGCGTTATGCTTTTGATTTCAGAGGTCGATTCAAGGTTGCTCGTACTAAGAGCTCAGAGGTAATCTCTGTTACTCACATCAATAGTGGGGATGAGAACTTTATACGTTTCTCGTTAGAGAATCCTGCGTTGCTCGAATACTTCTGCACCTTCTGTGAAGACCTGATTACCTCTACGCAAGTAATAAGCGATGACGAAACTGCTTATCAAACGCTTAGAGCTCGTTATTTCTCTTGGAAGCAACTCTTTAAACCAAATCATGGTAATCTTACGGAGATTGAGGTGATGGGGCTTATTGGTGAGTTGCTCTTCCTTAGAGACGAAATGATTCCTACAAAGGGACTTGATGCAGCTCTTGAAAGCTGGATGGGACCAGAGAAGACTCACAAAGATTTCTCATACGATAATGACTGGTACGAGGTAAAGACCCTCAATTTTGGCAAAGAGTCGGTTCATATTTCATCTATTGAACAACTTGATGGTAGAACAGAAGGATATCTGATTGTGTATTCCTTGGAACGCATGAGCCCTTCATTCAACGGAATCAAGTTGAATGCTTTGGTGAACAAGTTAATTGCTATGATAAAACCTTCTCACTACAAAGAAACGTTTCTTGCAAAGCTGAGTTTATACGGATTTGATTTCTCGCCAGAGAATGATAATCTCGTTTACGATCTTAAATCCGTAGCGTCATATAGAGTAGATAATGCCGATTTCCCAAGGGTAACTAGAGGTTTGCTTCCTGCCCCAATTATAAAAGTACAATACGACATTATACTCTCAGAAATAGAAAAGTTCAAAGTACCATAATCTATAAATACGTTGGCACAATGGAAATAGAAGAATACAGACAACAATTCATTGATGAATTGAGATTCAATGCGGAACATGAAGGTACAGAACCCGAAACTCAGTTTATAGAGAAAACCCTTAATGACTTGGAAGAGATTGGTGAACTCACCGATCCAATTCCAATGTCTGTGGAAATGCGAGGTTCAAGAAATCGTATTTTGGCATTTGATGCATATGCTTACGATGAGGCCGATGGTGCATTAGTGCTTATTGCAAGTGACTTCACTAATCAGCGTAATGTTGCTCCCACGCTAACCAATACTCGTATTGAGGAGTTGTACGGTCGTATGTTGAACTTCGTAGAAGAAAGCGTACAAGATAACATTAGCAAGTATTGTGATGACTCTGATCCTATTCTTTTGATAGCCAACGAATTTAGAAAGAAAATAGGAACGGGTATGCTTTCAACGGAAATTCTCCGTTTCAAGTTCTTCATTATTTCCAATGCAACATTGAGTAAGCAGGTAAAGAATCTCAGCAAACCGGATTTACTAGAACGTCCTGTAGAACTGAATGTATGGACGCTTGAACGTTTCTACCAGACGTTTGCATCAAACTCCAGCGAGATTATAGAGATAGATACTGCCGATTTTGACTGTCAGGGTATTCAATGTCTGAAGGCCGACCTTGGACAAGGTTCTGAGTATGACGCTTATCTAGGGATTGTCCCAGGTAAATTTCTTGCAAATATTTATCTGAAATATGGTAGTAAGCTACTGCAAGGTAACGTTCGTGCATTCCTTAGTGTACGAGGAAAGGTAAACAAGGGTATTCGTGATACCATTATAAATCATCCCGAGAATTTCTTTACCTTCAACAATGGTATTGCTATTGTTGCTCGTTCCGTAACATTTTCGCCAGATGGTAGTCGTATTGTTCACTTCAAGGATCCTCAGATTATCAATGGCGGTCAGACAACGGCTTCACTTGCCAATGCAATTATCAAGAAGGAGGCTCGCTATGGTATGGATACGCTATTTGTTCCTATGAAGCTCACTGTACTCAATGTGGAAAATGATATGAGCGAAGAGCAAATTGAGCAGTACAATACCATTACAAAGACGATTTCACAATGTGCCAATAGTCAGAATGCAGTTTCTGATGCAGACTTCTTCTCTAACCATCCATTCCATGTTATGATGGAGACGTTGTCACGTAAGGTGATGGCTCCCCCTGTTGATGGTAGCCCATTCCAAACAATTTGGTTCTATGAGCGCTCACGAGGCAAATGGGAACAAGAACAGATGAAACTGACAGTGGCACAGAAGAAGAAATTCTGCGAGATGCATCCCAAAAATCAGGTTATTAAGAAGGAGAAACTGGCAAAGTGCTACAATGCCATCTTGATGAATCCTAATCAGGTGTGCCAGAGTTCTGCTATTAACTTCAATCGTTTTGCTTCGGTTATTGAAAAGATTTATGAAGAGCAACGTGATAGTATTAACGAAGATTTCTTTAAGAAGTGTGTTAGCTCTGTTATTCTATTTGATTCACTCGATAGCTTAGTCGGGAAGGCTTCTTGGTACCCAAAGGGTGGTAACAAGGCACAGATTGTACCTTATACAATTTCAAAGTTGATGACTCTTATTCCAAAGGATCGTGATCTTGATTGGCATTACATCTGGCAGAAGCAGTCTCTCTACCCAGAACTTGCAGAAGAGCTGCTAAAACTTGCGTATGTTACCCACAACTTTCTCATGGACCAAGCTAATGGTGGTATTGTGCGTACGATCTCACGTACCCAGACTGTTTGGAAGAATTTCCAAGATTACAAGTACAAGCTCAGCGACAAATTTATTGGGACACTCGCATCAATGGCAGAGAATAAGGCTATTGCACAATCAGCAAAGAGGGCACACAAGTTCAATTTAGACGTCGATGCTTCTGTAGAAGTATTTAAACTTGGTGCCCAGTATTGGATGAGAGTTTATAATGACCTTGTCAAGGAAAACGTATTGTCTTATGGTGATTGCAGTTTTATCAAGGGAATTGTTGATTACATTAAACGCGGAAATCTTCCGTCTTCCTCACAATGCAAGCGATTGCTGAAGATTATAGCAAAGGCAGAAGATAAGGGTTACATTATGCCGAATTAATAATATGCCAAGTAAGATTGTAAAGGTAGTTGCGACCATCATCTTTCGAGATGGTAAGCCTTTCGCCACTCAACGAGTATATGGAGAATGGAAGGATTGGTGGGAGTTATCTGGTATTCTTGGGTACTATTCTTTGGGGAACAATCTGTGATTGAGATTTAGGCTATTTGGTGGGTAAATAGCTGATTTTCATGTGTTCAAAGGATTGTTGGGTCACGATGGTATTCGTATCTTCAATGGAGTTGTTATAACTATTGCGATGTTGGCATTGATATATCCCTTTGTACATTAGAGAGCCTATTTGCTACTACAGCTAGTGAGCGACAAAATCGTGAGACCTTGAACAGATAACTATGGTATTATAAGTCTTGTAGCCCTACTTAAAACCTTCTCCCTATTTCTTCTCTCGATTATTGAGTGTCATTGTCAGCTGTATCGCTTGCACCTGTATCTTGAGGATAGCCCCGGAATAGATTTTAAGCTGGCGGATCATTCTCTGGGCTGTAGCGACCGTATGATAGCTATTGAACGTCTTAACGGCTTAGTTGTAACGAACCCCGATAATTCTCAATTTAGTAAGGATGCTACCCAACTCTCTTAGGTACGGCTCTACTGATCTATCCTCGATGATGACCTTAAAGCTTTCATCCAATAGGCGAGCTCGGAGGAAGTCTGATTTTTTCTTTGCTCCCGACCTTCGGTATAGCTCGATGAGCTTCTGCTGGTCTTGGGGGTTGGGTATTCTGATGTGTCATCTGTCCCATCGAGGGCAGGTGGCACATCTTCCATCAGGCTTGTTCTGTTTCATCTTTTGTCTGGCTTCGTTATCATGACTTCGGAGTGATTGATCCCCCAAAGGGGCAAGGGTCTTTGTGGTACAAATGGCAATTTGTGGTACAAAGACACACCTTGCCAGTATCAAGAAGGGATGCTTCATGGCCTCTACCGACCACTCTATTTCTTTAGTGCTCGAGCTTGGGCTCGAGACGTCGATATCTCGAGAAATTAATTAATCGAGATCTCGAGGTCTCGAGGTCTCGAGATTGACCTCTCCTAATTGCGGAGCTGAGAACATTGCTTTATCGATGAAGTCCTCGCTTGCGCAGAGTGAGGATCTGCTTCCTTTGCTCGGCTAGAATGAGATACTCGTTGATGTCTTTATAGGGAGCGTAGCACGCTCGCATATCCTTGACGGGTAGGCCAGCGTCGAAGAGTTGTTTCGTTGCTCGATCCCCTGCTTCATCATTATCAAGAAGGCTCTCAATCATAGAGTAGGGATGAAGCGAGGGAATGAGTTTGGGGAGCAGGATGAGTGAATTAAGCATGATGCTGTCAGCTTGCCCCTCGGGGTGGAGTTTCCGCCAAGAGAGAAAGTCCATGAAGCCCTCGAAGAGCTGTAGCTTGTGACTATCGGTTCCTTTGATTGTACTTATGGCCTTAGGAGCAAAACAGCCCTTGAAGTAGGGATTCCGTATCTCCCATCCTCCAGCATCATTTGGGAATCCCAGAGCAAAGAAATACTTCTCAGAGACTTTGTAATAGACTTCAGATAAGAAGAGGGAGGCATCAGAGCGCTGTAGCCCTCGTTCCGAGAGATACATTAAGAGCTTGGGGTGCTTCACTGCTTGTACGCTGATGAGTTCCATTGAGGGAGCTTGTGACCTTAGGGGAGTAATTCCTCCAAAAGAAAAAGACGGTGCTAGCCGTACTCCCTTCAGTACAGATAGCCGTCTCATAGCTTCTGCTGTAGAACAATGCTGGAGAGCGCAAACGAGGTCAATGATGTCTCCGTGATCTCCTGTACCGAAGTCATACCACTGGTTGCGCTCCACGTTGACCTTAAAGGAAGGCGTGAGCTCTGAGCGTAGAGGGGAGCAATACCAATAGTTCACGCCCTTGATGAGCTTTGCTTCAAAGCCAGCTTGTGCTAAGTAGTCCACGATGGAGACTTGCTTGATGTCGTGTAGATCCATGCTGTTTTTTCTTTGGCGGTTCTTCTTTGGTCGGTCGGACGTTTACTATAGGCACTCCTTCCGTCCGACCATTCTATATCTATGGTTGGTCGGATGGTCAGATATATATAGCCTGCGTCCGACCGACCAATCGAAGGACTTAGTGATGGTGGTCTGAGTTGAAATGATAGCGTCCTCGCCCCTCTTTGATGATTATTTCTTTGCGGAGGAGAAAGTGGAGGAGCTCTTTGAGCTTTGTCTGTCGGTATGTATGACCAGTCTCAGCAGAGTAGGCAGTGCTAAGTCTGACAAGTAGATCGCCATATCCTAATTCTGTGTCCTTACCGAACGCCTCCTGTAAGGCTTGGTGATGCACTTCATAGGAGAGCTCCTGGTAAGCGACTACTTGCGGATGCTGAGCGGTATAATCGCCATCCAGCTTCGGTAAGCAGATGCCTTCGTCTTCTGATAATCTGAAGGCGAATGGCTGAAAAGCCTTTGAGCGAATGATCGCAGGGGATACGATGCTTCTATCAGCGTCAGCATTATCCCTGGCAATAAGTAGTACGCTCTTGGCTTTGTAGTTTAGTTCCGTGCCAATGTGCCCTCGTGCATTGTCATCGCCTTTGTTGAGGAGAAAGACCGTCTGGATGTGAATGTTCTGCTCGCCTGTCCATTGCATTAGGTCTCCGACGAGCTTTGTGGCTTCTGTGGAGCTGTTGATGTCATGGATAAGGTCACGAATGCCATCAATGACGACGAGCCCTACATCAGGGGTGTGGTAGATGGCGTAGCGAATGATGGCTCTGCGCTGGTTGAGGCCTGCTATCGCTCTAAGATGGCTGAACTTTAAATACTCAGGTTCTTGATCTATCGGCAGTCCTGCTAATTTCAAGATACGCTGCAAAACCAATTGACAATGATGAGGGCTTTGCTCTGTGTCATAGTAGAGGATGGTACGTTTGCTCTCGGGAAATGATGCCCGATAGTCCAGCACCTGTCCATTGACAAGAGCTGCTGCAACTATGGCACTCACATTGAACGTCTTTTGGGCTTTTGCCTTTCCTGTCGATACGCTGAAATTATCCAATGTCCCAATAATGGCTTTGCCAGCTTGTAGCACTATGAGCGGAAGCGTAAACTCATCCGTAACGTGAATGAGAGACTGTCGCCAAATGCTTTCATAGTCTATTATATTCATCCTCGTCCTCCTGTTTTACGACCAGCCAACTCGCGAGTAAGGTCTGCATCCACAATAATCTTGCGCCCCACTTGTGTAATGGCACGGTTTTTTACCACTCTGCTTGATACGATTGGCAGTAGGTAAACTGCATCCAAATAGGCGTGCGATACCTGCCAATCCATACACATATAGTCTTTCTTCTTTGGCAGAGTTGTTTTCTTCCCTTGCTTTTGGGGACGTGTTGCCATGTTGTGCCAGGAAGAGTAATTCTTCACCTGTCATCTGCCACACAGGCTTGTCCAGTAATTCATTTATCGTCATACTTTCTTTTGTCTTGAAGTTAATAACTTGCCCTTGCGCATAGGGCATTTGTCAGATCTGACGATGCAAATGTAGAAGGTAAAAAGACTGTCTCCAAGCCTCAGAAATATAGTGGGAGTAGTAGGGATAAATCGGGAAATCAAGAGGTCTCAGAAACAATTGTGGCGCATTAAATAATGGACGAATATCTAAGGTTGGAAAGCTCATAGATAATCGTTTTTTGAAGTCTTAAGAGGTTCTTTTGTTCTGCTTTTCAAGAAAATCGTTCACCGTAGTGTTAAACCCTCACCTTCTTTCGCTATATTCAATATAAGTTCATAGCTTTGCAGCTATAATAGATATAAAACAGCTTTATGGAACAAAAGAAAGAGCATAGTAACCTCATCAAGGAGCATTTGAAGAAACGAGGTATCACCCAAACATGGCTCGCCAAAGAGTTTAAAACAACGTTCTAAACTCCCACTCTTTTATCTCTTATTTCCCTAAATCAGAGTCCCCTCACTTGTGTGTTGGTATAATGGCTATTTTTTACCCTTGTATAGAAAAAATCAACCAGTTCAAGGTTCAACCCACAGATGGTGAAAGATCCTTGCTGAACTTTCTTGAACGTACTCTCGACGATTCGTTCGAGATTTATTTCAATCCTTTCCTCAATGGGGATCGCCCGGATATTCTAATCATGAGGAAAGGCTATGGTGTGATAGTAATAGAGGTCAAAGATTGGAATCTTGACAACTTTCAACTGAATGAAAAGAGAAAATGGGTTTATATACCTAACAACTCTGTCGTTAAATCACCCATAGACCAAGTCTTAAAATATAAACATAATCTATTTGACCTCCATGTAGATGATTTATTGCAAGTAAAAATCAAGGACTTTCGCAATTTTAACATTGTGTCATGCGCAGTATATTTTCATTGCGCCAGCAAATCATACCTTAAAGGAATGCTTGTAGAACCATATAAAGACGATGAAAAGTATCAAACCTTCCTCAAATACAACATTGATTTCCTTGGACATGACTCATTAAACCAAGAAGATTTTAATATATTGTTGAAGAACAGGTATATGATAGCGGAGCGTCCTTCTTGGTTCTTCACAGACAAATTGTATGATAATTTCAAACGGCTTCTTTCTCCTCCTCTTCATCTACGTTCTCAAGGTGTTCCATATAGTTACTCTCAGAAACAGAAAGAAATTATATATTCAACAACTCTTGAGCAAAGAGTTCGCGGAGTCTTTGGATCTGGCAAGACAACCGTTTTAGCAGCCCGTGCCGTACAAGCTTATAAAAGAGCCTTGGAAAGGAATAATAATCCGAGGGTGCTCATTTTAACTTTTAACATTACTCTAAAGAACTTTATTCATGACAAAATGAATAGAGTTGACGAGACATTCCCAATTGAAAACTTTGTTATTATTAACTATCATCAGTTCATTAATGCAGAACTGAATAATTTAAATATCGAATTTGAAATTCCTGAGGGTATAGATCCTGGGCATTTGTCACAATATCTAGAATCAAAATATTATGGCAACATCAAACTCTTTGACGCGCACAAGAATGAAATCACCAAATATGATGCAGTATTGATTGATGAGATTCAGGATTATCATCGTTCATGGATGGAAATAGTAAAAAACTATTTTCGTGATCCTCAGGGTGATTACGTCCTTTTTGGAGATGTAAAACAAAATATCTATGGACAATCAACACAAAACAAAGACGTTGTAACAAATGTTCGAGGTGTAAATGACTTGAAATATTGCTATCGCTCTGACTTCAAAGTCCGAGATCTTGCACAATCATTCCAAAAGAATATTTTTAAGGACAAATATGACGTTGATGACTTTTCTGAAAATGGTACTTACTCTTTCTTTGGCCAAGAGCAAGAAAAAGAAGGTTACATCAGCTATATGTACCTACAGGAAGATCAACCTGTTACTACCTTATATAATATAATTAGAGGCAACATTCTCAATAAAAATTCTAATATCTCTCCTAATGACATAACCATTCTAGGTTATACAACCAGCCTATTACGTACATTTGATCTTTATTACCGCTATGCAAGCCGTGAAAAGACAAACTCTATGATTGAAACTGTAGAGATAATGTACATGACGCATCTTAACTACATTGGCAAGAATAGTGATAACAATCCACATTCTGGATGGTTTAACAATATTTGCGAACACTTTAAGAAGAAACTGTTCCCAAATAGACAAAAACTATATGATAATGACATCATTAAAGTGCGGCAGCATGTTGCTATGCTATTTTCGATATATGATTTGAGCACAGACTTCGCAGACACCTTTGATTCTCGCTTAGCAGAAGAGTGTCAGAAGTGTGGAATAAGTATTGATGTATTTAAAGCATTCAGAGAGCATTACGCGGAAATACTTGATCGATTCAAGCATGAGGTATATTCAGATAGTTATAAAAACATCCGTGACAATAAAAAAATACATTTCTGGATGAATAGTGGCACGTTGAAGATTTCAACCATCAACTCTTTCAAAGGATGGGAAAGTGAAGTAGTATTCCTTATATTGGAACCCAAATATGAGTCTTCTACATCGTTCAATCTTTCATTTGATGAATTGCTATACACTGGTCTCACTAGATGCCGCCGTAATCTTATTGTGATCAATTTCGGAAATCAAGAATACGATTTAAAGATGAGTCCTTTAATTGAAAGAATCAAATAATGGAAAGGAGATATACCAGGCACAGGAATTGGTCAACCAAGGATGCCCCTATGAGACTTTCGCTGAGACGATTTGTTGTTGATGTTTTCCCAAAGACAACTCTTTTGACCCTTTTAACCGCTCTCAAGTTTTTGGGTGTAGAAAAGGGTGCAAATCGCATAACCTGCTGATTTACATCCTTTATTGCGGAGAGAGAGGGATTCGAACCCCCGGAGCCTTGCAGCTCAACGGCTTTCGAGACCGCCACAATCGACCACTCTGCCATCTCTCCGATTACCACTAGCCTGAACGACTAATGCGCTACGAAGTTACATATAAATTCCCTCTCCTTGCAAATAAAGTCCCAATGTAATAGTAGTGGGAAACGGAGCACAAAATAGGAGGATAGGATGGCATATATCATGAGGCGTGTAGGATTTGCAACTAATTACCTAACTTTGGGATAGAGGTTGCTGGTGGTAGCTCCCTTCATTTGACTTATTCACACTTAACTCTCTTGGGCATTATGATACTCGAAACAAGCTGGGAAGTCTGCAACAAAATGGGCGGTATCTATACTGTCCTGTCCTCAAGAGCAGATATTATGACCCAACACCACCCTGACCAGGTGGTCTTCGTCGGTCCTTTACTCACTCAGGATAAAGATGCTCTACCCCTTGACTTCATCGATACTAAGGATGGATGGCTAGGAGCTTGGTGCCGAGACGAATCAGCAAAGCTAGGTCTGCGTATACGAGTTGGTCGCTGGGCTGTAGCAGGAGAGCCACCCGTTGTACTCGTAGACTTCCATACGCTGGAGGAGGAAAAGAATGACCTCTTCTTTCAGATGTGGAAAGCCTATGCTCTAGAGAGTGATAAGGGCTATGGCGACTATGATGAATGCTGTCTCTTCTCGGTCGCTGCTGCCCGTGTGATGGAGAGCATCATTCACTATCGAGGACACGAAGAGAACATTGCTCTCTTCAACGAATGGCAGACTGCGATGGGGCTTCTCTACCTAAAGCTACAAGATCCCTCTATACATTCACTCTTTATCTCCCATGCTACTACCGTAGGACGATCCATTGCAGGGAATGACAAAGACCTGTATGCTTGGATGGAGCACTATGATGGTGATCAGATGGCACGAGAGCTAAGCGTGGAGGCAAAGCACGCTATAGAGAAACTTGCAGCCCATGAGGCAACAGTCTTCGCTACTGTCAGCAAACAGACAGCACGAGAAGCTGAGCAACTCTTAGGTCGTCGCCCTGTAGTCTTACCTAATGGATTCCGAGTCGGTTCTTCCCCATTTGCAGCCCATTTACAAGCCAAGAGACGCAGTGCACGGCGGTTGCTTAGTAGCGTAGCTTCGACGCTCTATGGGGAAGCAATTGGTGAAGATGCATTCTTCATCTCACTTGGTGGGCGTTACGAATATCGAAATAAGGGTATTGATCTCTTCATTGAGTCACTCTATCAATTCTCAGAGGAGTACAAAGGGAATCGTGAAGTCGTTGCATTCTTACTTGTACCCGCCTGGGAGGCAGGCGCCCGAATGGATCTCCACTACTTACTGAGTCACCCAAGCGAGGAGCGTACTCAGCCCCTACAATATCCATGCCTTACCCATTGGCTGTATAATACAGAGCATGACCGTGCCGTATGCCACATCCGCCATCGTGGACTTGACAGAGCGGGGCAGAGGGTAAAGGTCATCTTCGTGCCATGCTACCTGAATGGAATTGATGGCATCTTTGACAAGAGCTATTATGACCTCCTTGTCGGGATGGATCTAACTATCTACCCGAGCTACTACGAGCCATGGGGATATACTCCATTGGAGAGTATTCGCTATGGTGTCCCTACCATCACAACAAACCTTGCGGGCTTCGGTCTCTGGGCAGAAGAGGAGGAAACAAAGAAGCCATTCAACAAGGCGAAACATTTACCCGTACATATTGTAGAGCGAACAGACACGAATGTAGCTGAGGCAATCCTATCCATTGCACAGCTCATTGGACTACAGGTCTCCCTAACACCAGAGGAAGCTCTTGCACAAAGGAAGCTCGCCTATACGCTAGCGAAAGAAGCTGACTGGAAACACTTCTATCGTTACTATGAAGCAGCCTATGCCTCCATGTCGTAGGATAATCTCCAGCACAAACAAGATCCAAGTGCCTAAAGTCCTTATGAGATTTTAGGCACTTGGCTTTTATCATTTCATTCTACCTGCAACGAGGAGGTTCGGCGCGCCAATTGCCCCTACAGGATACCTAAACGATAGTGCCTGTACAACGAGAATAAGGTAAATCAACCCGACAACTACCATATTAAAAATCAACTACATTCCAGTAAAGGAGTAACTTTATCCCAAAAGGACAAACTATTATGAGACAGAAATTCACTCTAATCACACTCGGAGTAGCTAATTTCTCCAAAGCATTGACCTTCTACGAAGGGCTAGGCTGGGCCAAATCTCCAAAGAGCCAAGAGGACTATGCCTTATTTCCTTTAGGAGGAATAGTCTTGGGACTGTATCCTCTTCATGAATTGGAGGAGGACACCACGTTACGCCATCAACGGACGACCTTTTCTGGCATGACGATTAGTTACAACGCCACATCAGAGGAGGAAGTCGATACCGTGATGAGAGAGGCAGAGCGGCAAGGAGCTACGATAGTGAAACCAGCTCAGAAAGTATTCTGGGGTGGGTACAGTGGCTACTTCAAGGATCTAGATGGATACGTCTTTGAGGTTGCCTATAACCCCTTCTGGGAGATTGATGGTAATGGGAATCTAATCCTATAGCTCATCACTAGCTCCATCCCCTCCTACTACTCAGCGAGCAGAGATTAACACAGCGATGCCGTAGAGTTGCTCCAGATGAAGGAGCAATTCCACGGCATCGTCATATAGAGTTATACTGTTACCTAGTAATTATGTCCATTAGGATCAAGCATCTCTTTCCTCGTGATCTTGTGCAAGTCAAGAGCCCGCCAAGCATAGATGATATAGGCTAGGACAAAAGGAATGAGGAGTGAGACAACGCCCATGGCCTTCAGAGTAAAGGGACTCGAGGAACTATTACGGATGTTTAGAGAGTGGTTGATGATCTCTGGCATCACTGTACTATAAGCTGGGTAATACGAGGTGTTATTCCATCCTGCGATGAGGAAAAGGGCAAGTGCCGTCAGGACAACACCTATACCCTCGAGCCAAATACCTTTCTTATAGCCATCACGAAGCAGAGTAAGCAGGATACCCCCAATGACTAGAAGAACACCAATACCAAACGTAGCGAAGACTAGAGGCATATCAGTGAGGTTATGCCAGTACTTATAGTCGACAAGGAATGTCACCTCTGGGTTTACAGGGTCATAAGCAAAGCCCTTCTTTGTGAAAAGGAAGAAGAGATAAGCAAGGAAGAGTAGCAAGAATGCTGCAGCATTCCAAGCCAGGGCGCTACGTGAACGTTTGTAGATCGTCTCATCATCAATGTTGTTGATAAAGAAGAGCAGAGCCGTCGTACGAGCGAGGAAGAAGACAGCAAGCCCAAACACAACATTCCACACATTAAGTACGGCTTCTAGTCCGTGTAGCTGTATCCCCTTGTATGGGAGCCAAGCAGAGATAACTTGGCTTGCCCCTGTAAGGTCTGCAATGGCCTCTCTATTGACCGTGAATGTTGACCCTGTGAAGAAGGTTGATACGGCTGCCCCAAGAAGAATCGGAGCAAGCAATCCATTAATGAAGAGGAAGCTCTGGTAAACCTTACTCCCCAAGACGTTCCCATTCTTATTCTGATACTCGTATGAGACGGCCTGGATAATGAAGCAAAAGAGGATGAGCATCCACACCCAATATGCTCCCCCAAAGCTCGTGGAGTAGAAAAGAGGGAATGAGGCGAAGAAGCCCCCCCCAAAGACAACAAGTGTAGTGAAGGTAAACTCCCACTTACGCCCAACGGAGTTCACGAGGAGCTTTCGCTCAAGTTGCTCCTTACCAATACTAAAGAACAGGCTTTGCCCACCCTGCACAAAAAGCAGGAAGACCAGTAGGGCACCCAGCACAGAGACCAGTAGCCACCAGTACTCTTGTAAGAATGAATAATCCATCGTTTTTTCTCTTTGATGTTTGTGAGTACCTAGTGAGCATCAGGCCCTTGGCGTATAGCCTTGCGCATGATATTGATCTCTGCTACGAGCATAATCGTGAAGAGAAGGAAGAAGAGCGTGAAGGTAATCATCACCGATGAGGCTTCGATCTTTGAGATAGCAGCCTTCACAGGCAGTAGATTTTGGATTGTCCATGGCTGACGACCGACCTCTGCTACGACCCAGCCAGCCTCACTAGCTATCCAGGCACAAGGCGTGAGTAGTAGACTAGCCCAGAGTAGCCACTTAGTCCTCGGGAGCTCTTCGTTACGCTTATATGTGTACCATGTGAGTAGGATGAAGAGCAGGAGGAAGGCACCGCCTAACCCAACCATGATGCGGAAGGAGTAATAGGTCAGCGGTATGTTGGGTACAGACTCATACTTACTAGTAAAGTAACCGTAGCCGTAGTAAGGGAAATTCTCCTCCAGCACGGCACGATGTTGCGCAGCACCAATGCTATCGCCAGCCTTGCGAGCCGAACGGAAGGCATTCAGCGCATCAATAGCAATTCGCCCTCGGCGCATCATCTCTTCTGTAGACAGAGCCACGCTACCATCTGGCTTGTGATAGCCTCCCTCGAGGATATTGATGACCCCTGGCACATAGCGATCAGGCGTACCATCTACCATATAGGAAAGTAGGCGAGGTACCTCTACACTGAAGAGATATGGGGCATGTGCATCATCGGGGAGCTGCTTCTTGGGATTAAGAACGCCAGCCATACCGAGACCGAGACCCTTACCATCTGCGGTCTTTCCTTCGGGCGTAGATACACCTGCATCATAGAGCGCCTCCATAGCTGCGAGCTTCATTGGCTGGTTATTTGCCACATCTACCGCTGAGCTATGCCCCGTGACAGCAGATAGGAGGGCTGCAAGAAGCCCAAAGGGAGCGATAATCTTCAGGTTACGCTTAGCGAACTCGACATTCTTCTTCCGAAGTAGGTAGATGGCACAGATACCGAGGGCAAAGAATGTACCCAGCGTCCAGGATGTCGTAATCGTATGCAAGAACTTAATGATAGCGGTAGGCGAAAGAGCCACAGCCCAAAAGTCTGCCATCTCATTACGCATCGTCTCTGGGTTAAAGACCATCCCACGAGGGTTCTGCATCCAGGCGTTTGCAACCAAGATCCACACGGCTGAGATCGTTGCTCCAATGATGGTGAGCCACGAAGAGGCGAGGTGGAAGCCCTTGCTCACCTTCCCCCAACCGAAGAACATCACTGCTATGAAGGTGGACTCCATGAAGAAGGCCAAAATCCCCTCGATCGCCAGCGGTGCCCCGAATATATCTCCTACGAACCAACTATAGTTCGACCAGTTCGTACCAAACTGGAACTCCAGTATGATCCCCGTGGCCACGCCTATGGCGAAGTTAATCCCGAAGAGCTTCTGCCAGTACTTGGTAGATTTCTTCCAAAACTCATCACCACTACGGTAGTACTTTGTCTCGGCAAGTGACATGATGATCCCCAGCCCTAGCGTAAGCGGCACGAAGAGCCAGTGGTACATGGCCGTCAGAGCGAACTGCGCTCTTGACCACGATACGAGTGATTCTACATCCATTGTAAATAGTTTATTTGTTGGGGTTCTTATTGAGTGATACTGTCTAAGCGATCGGGAGGAAGGGTATCCGTTGGTAGGTTAGCTCTACGCTCGATAAGCTGCTCCTCGACGAACTCAGAGCGAGACACACGCTGCCGCTCTGCCTCCTGCTTCACCACGTTAGGGAAGAAGAAAGCCCGCAGGATAGCGAACATGACGAAGAGCTTAACACCAATGATGAGCCAAAGCTTACGGCTCACAGGGGTTAGGGTTCTAAATCCATCACGGTAAAAGCGGAAGGCTCGTACAATGACATTTGGTTTGCCCGATTCGTGTCGCATGAGGGGGCGAAATCAAAGGCTATAATTGTTACAACTATGTACCGGCGTTGTTGAGGCAAAGATAGGAATAAACTCGTAATCACTGATATGCACATGCTTAGCTATCTCACAGCTCTTCCTCTACATTGCATAAAATCATCTACCCCACATCCCTACCTAACACTTCACTCCATAGCCCCCTCAACTCCTCTCCTTAGACCACGATCTCTCCACCTGGTACAAGTTCCCAGCCTCTACCCTATCCTCGCCTACTCCTTCCTATAAATGTAAAGTGGAAGATTAAGAAACGCAAAAAGGGAGAGAAATGGACATATTCATACCATCACAAAGCATACAATCATAAAAGACTGGAAAATAGCGAGATACAAAAGCGACAGCAGAAGCCCTCAGAGAGTTACCATAACTCCTGGCAACGAGTTATAGCAAATCTCATCAAAGACTTATGGTAACTCGTTGAGAAAAGTTATGGTAAATCGCCACGACGAGTTATGGTAAGTCGTTGGGGCATGACTTATAGCAACTCCCTTGATTTCCTTTACACAAGATTTACATTACGTCCCCACTCCCCACCTCCACCCTTCCGTGGGTATCTGCTCTGGCTTTGCTTCCTACCTGCTTATAGACCTCTAAATGCTCGGTTTCTCGTACCTTTGCCTTATAAATCATACGAATAACGTAAACTCAGACGCCCTATGAGCAACAAACGCATCATTCCATCCTCCGAACTGATTATCAATCAGGATGGCTCCATCTTCCACCTTCATCTACGTCCCGAGCAACTAGCAGACAAGATCTTCCTCGTCGGAGATCCAGCGCGCGTCGACATGGTGGCACAACGCTTCGATAGCATCGAGTGCAACGTCTCTAGCCGAGAGTTTCACACCATCACAGGGCTATACCGAGGCAAGCGCATCAGTGTCGTGAGCCACGGCATCGGGACGGACAACATCGACATCGTCCTTAATGAGCTAGACGCCCTGGCAAACATTGACTTCGAGACCCGCCAAGAGAAGGACACCTTCCGTCAGCTCACCCTCGTACGTGTAGGGACTTCGGGAGGGCTACAAGATGAAACACCTATTGGCACCTATGTCGCCGCAGAGCATTCGATAGGTTTTGATGGCGTACTCTACTTCTATGCGGGCTCAGAGCGTGTACGCAACCGCTCCTTCGAGGAGGCACTCCTCAAACAGCTTGACTGGCGTGTCGATGGGTTGAAACCCTACGTCATCCCAGCCTGCCCCGAGCTAATCAATCAGATCTGTGGGAGCGACATCCTCCGAGGCAACACCATTGCAGCAAATGGCTTCTATGGGCCACAAGGCAGACAGCTACGCCTCCAGCTCCAAGACCCAGAACTGAACAAAAAGATTCAAGCCTTCCAGCACGAGGGTCGCCGCTTGACCAACTACGAGATGGAGAGCTCATCACTAGCAGGTCTATCTGCCCTCATGGGACACCGTGCGATGACAGTATGCTGCATCATCGCTGGGCGAAAGGCTCAAAATATGAATACCGATTACAAGGGCAGTATCGAGGGACTCATCGACCTTGTTCTCGAGCGCATCTAGCACCTCACCACCCCATGCAACCGCTATCCTTCTCTGCCTTCGCCCTCGTCTTCGTGGGCGGAGGTGTGGGAAGTTTATTCCGCTACCTCTGCTCCGTACTCAGTTCAACTCTAATAGGGATACCGACACCCTATGTGACGATGGGGGTTAACATCCTTGGGTCACTGCTGATTGGCTACCTATTAGGGCTTTCACTAGGAAACGAGGGCTGGGGAATGGGCTATCGCCTGTGTTTCGTTGTGGGCGTCTGTGGAGGCTTCACAACCTTCTCTACATTCTCGGCTGAGCTTTTCTTCCTGCTGAGAGAGGGACAATATGGCTATGCCTTACTCTATAGTCTCGCTAGTTGCATACTAGCTCTGGGTGCAGTCTTTGCAGGATACCGCCTAGCTCAGAGCTAGCTCGAGGTGCCATAGCCCTTGGGTTTATCTTATCTTTGCACCTGAAGTGAATAGACGAAGACTCATAGAGATGAAGATACCGACTAGACGATATGCCCTCTTGGGATTGCTATTATTCTTCTTTACTAGCACTCTGGAGGCTCAGACTGGTAGAGGCCTAGGAGAGCCCTTTACACTTGATAGCCTTAGCTTAGGTAGCTCGGGCTATTATATGCCCCGTGAAGTCTCTTCCCCCACCCTCCTACAGGCCATCGCTGATGCTCCAAGTATCGAGAGTCAGCTCTTGGGCTACTATGCCTCGGGCGGGATAGATACTCCTTCGGGACGCTCCCTGCTTCTTCCTTGGCTGATGATGCCACGTCCTTGGGCTCTTCCTCCCAAGCAGTTGCTTCATCTTCCCCCCCTGTCGATCACAGTCAATCAAGCAAAGCTCCTCCAGCTGGTGAGTGAGGCTTCTCCAAGTCCTACCGACTACCGCAAGGAGGCTGGTCTATCCCTCTTGGGGCAGTTCCTTGCCTCTACGCTCAAGAGTCACCCCAAATACTTCACGGATAAGCAGCTCACCCTCCCCCCATCCCTTGCCCTCACCACTCCAAGTGGAGGCTCCGTAGAGCGTGCACTCGAGGGCTATACAGCAGCGACAAAGCCTACCCCTATCTACATATCGGAGAAGAGGGATTACTCTGAGCTAAGAGAGAGGAAGTGGATCCCCCAACTCGAGAGTGCCATCCAGTTCTCTCAGAATAGCGTTTCTGACAACTGGTATAAAGGAGGCGCATCGAACCTGAACCTGTACATGCGCAATTACTTTGCCCTAAGCTATATCAAGGATCGTGTGCTGTGGAAAAATGAGATAGAGAGCAAGCTCAGCGTCTACAATGCCGAGAAGGATACCGTACATCGCTATCGCATCGCTGATGACCTCCTCCGTCTACGCACCAACTATGGTATTAGGGCTTTCAACAAAATCTACTATACCCTTGATGCCGAGCTGCGCACACAGCTACTGCGCTCATATCGGGAGAATAAGACGAGCCTGCAGTCAGATTTCTTATCGCCATTCACGGTTAACGTCGGTCTCGGTCTCAAGTTTGATTACAAGAAGAAGTCTACGAAGGTCTACGGACGCTCTGTGAGCTTCTCCATCAATGTTGCACCACTCTCCTACACTTACCGTGGCACCGTAAGACAATCTATTGAGCTCGCACGTCATGGGCTAGCCCCTGATCAGCTTTGGTACCAACGCTTCGGCTCAACGATTCGAGCAGCCTGGGAATGGAAGGTGAATATGAACCTTACTTGGACCTCGCGCCTCTTCTTCAACACCTCTTACCAAGCGATAGAAGCAGAATGGGAGAACACCCTAGATATGGCTCTAACACGTTACTTCTCTACACGCTTCAACCTCAATCTACGCTACGATGACGCTGTCCGTCCCACGAAGGCATGGAATCGCCATCTACAGTATAATGAGCTCCTAAGTTTCGGCTTCAATTACCGCCTCTAGTATTCCCCACCCCTGCACCGACACTCACATAGGGCTTCCCTAGCCAAGCTTGCCACTTCACCTGCAAGGCTACTAGTGTAATCAGCCAGAATCTGTTGCCTCGTATGCTTACGGCCCAACTCAGAGATGAACAATAATAAAGGGTGTGAGTCTATCCTGACTCACACCCTTTACTTCTGCGGAGAGAGAGGGAAATGTACCATCCCCCTTTATCTCGTTGTATCACAGATGTCTATCTAATCCAGTCAATCGGTAGTGTAGCAAAAATGTAGCAGTTTTTTGACCGACTCTTGACTACCATTCTGACGGACTATTGAAAGCGCAACAGCTCTCTTTTCCTAGTTACAAAGGTACAGAAAAACGAACGATAAGCAAAGCTCCTCTATAATAAGTATTTACTCAGATCCCTGCTACACAGTCTGGTGCACGGTGCAAGCCCTATATATAGGGGGCTTGCACCGTGCACCAGTGTCTCCTGGGTAGCTAGGGAAAATTCACGTGCACTTATGATGAAAAGACCTGCCCAGTCCCTATCTTATGTTGGTCCCATTGCAGCCCGACATAGCATCATGTTGCATCTGATGCAAGACCTCTTGCATTGGGCGCACAAACTTGCACGAAACGGGTTGGTTGAGCTCGGATGCGTTTATAACTTTGAGTATATGAAAAAGTTACTCGAGCACCTAAGATCCACTCGCCAGGACAAAGGGATTTCGCAAGACTATCTTGCTGTCAAACTGGGCGTTTCCTCCAGCACCATTTCACGCTGGGAGTCTAAGGGGAAGTTCCCCAGTATAGACAAGCTCTTCGAGTATGCCTCACTCTTGGACTTCACTGTCCAGGAGGTTCTTGCATTCAGCGCAAATGAGCCAGCTGAAGTTTCCAAGCCAGTGGGCAAGATTGAGATCTCAGCCTACGATAAAGCGAGCTTCAAGCGTCTTGTTGAGCAACTGCTTGAAGAGGAGGATGGCCACATTAAATTTGTCACAATGCAACTGCAGTAATGGAAGTAATCTCTATGGAGAGCAGTGCCTATCAGGACTTGATAGACCGGCTTAATCGAATTGAGCAGTATGTAGAGCGTACCACACACCTTCTACAAGACATCGATGATGAGCTCGAGATGTCTACGAAGGATCTCATAGAG
>NZ_JDFF01000001.1 GCF_000565015.1 Porphyromonas catoniae ATCC 51270 | reverse complement strand
ACTCGCTTCAACGAGTTATGGAGAGGATGATCTATATGTATAGCTTCAGCCAGTGGCTGCTGATATATTTCCTTTTCCATCATTATATCGATTAGTAGTCCACCTTATAGATCCGTCTTGTAGAGTACGATGTAATTTTCTCGACCAGTTTTGAGATCAAGGAGTTGACCATCATACGAAATAACAGGATGCTTTTTTTGGAACGTGATGTCTCCCCCATCATTATATCGTTCGCTATAGAACTTTCTGACCTCTACATTTGGTCCACCCCAGCTCATCTTGGTGTTATCAGCAAGGTCTTCAATCCCTTGGATATTGCTTGCGTTCATGGGAGGAAGTAGCTTACACGTTACTGTCATTACCCCATAGTTCTGACGATCTATCCGTACCATGGGATCCCAGTCATACCTAAACGCAGCCCTCGGTCTTTGCTCCTTTGGAGGAGAAGCCATTGCTCCTTGATTATAAAAGTAAACCATACTATAGCCCGTATATGCAGTCTTTGGGGTCCAGTCTGGCTGGCTCTCCGGCCAAATAGGGCCCATGTTCTCTTTCAGTAGGTTGTTTTGATCGGCGTTCCCTACCCGTATGCTGCTGAATGGTGCGTCCATAATATAGAATCCAGGAGCAAACCGTATATCCGATCTTCTACCATAGGCATCCATAAAGCTCTTCTTCTGTGGGGTGAAGTGAGTTAGATCACTACCCCAGAGAATATAGTACTGGGAATGTGCTACAAGGGCATATCCAGTAGGTGGTGTGTATTGACGTACTTGGAGCTCTGTATATGGGCCTCTTTCTGTTGTTGTGTCGAAGTACCAGAGAGGATTCTTAATGTCGCGTATCTTGAGTAGGGCTGTGTACTGCTTACCTGGGGTGTAGCTCGTTTTCTGTGGTTGATAAACGGCGTAGTATCCTACGAGGGTTGGTCCTTCACAGATGAGCGTCACACGAGGAGCTTGGGTTAACTCCCCAACCCAAACTATGAGGTTCTTATCGCTCGTGCCGTTGGCAGGGATAACGACAGGGTTCTGCAACGGGATGTCGCGCATTGAGCTGGGGGCGTAGGAACTCTCACGCTTGAGACCCTGACTGAGTTCATCGGGCTTGAGCGTATAAGATGTATTAGGGAGGCTGATGCTTAGGGTATTTACCTTGACTTCTCCGTTTGTCGTATTCTGCATACGGAAGCGAAGGATATTACCATAAGGCTTAAATACCTTGTTTGTTGCAGCTGACTTGACGTTGGAGATGTTCCCATCATCCTTGATGGTGATATCTGACAGCATCGCATAGGGGACATCAATGCTTGTTGTGTTATCATTCCCTACAGCTATGGCTTTAACGCTGTACGCTGTAGATGCGTTCGGAGCGGATAGCGGTGAATTGTCATTTGCTAGGATAGCAATGAGCTTAACCTGACCCACCTGCAGAGGCGCAGAGGTGGTAATTTCTCCTTCATAGCGAAGACCTGCTCCATTGTTGATTACCTTCCAATCTGCGTCAGCAGACCAGACTAGGTTGCCATTGCTGTAGAGGTAGGTCTTGACTTTAGCCTTAGTCTTGCCTTTGAGTGTAGCCTGAACCTTGTTGTTAGCAACATAGAAGTCCAGAGCCTTTTCCTCTCCAGAGGGAGCCTCCGATAAAATGTCTCCTGCGAGGTCTAGAGCAAGAGTGCTACCTGCAGGTAAGATCTTCGGCTCGTTCTGGGGGACATCCTTTGAGCATGATGCAAAGGTCAGCCCCATAAGTAAGAGGAAGAAAAGATTTTTCTTCATACTGATCTTAATACTTTAGTGATTAAACATAAATAGTAAGGGACGCTGCATAGCTGTGGCCATACAGTGTCCCTTAGAATTGGTAAGCGTAAAATGTTGTTGCTTTTTAGGGGGGGGGGTAAAATTGTATTAACTTTTTGGTAGAATATGGCAAAAGAAAGATGCTGGGAAGCATTGCCTCTCAGAGTATCTACCATATTATGTATATGATGGTTTACCATTTCTTACACTAAATTCTATGGGTGCAAAGGTAAGAAAATAATTGAAATACTAAGGTGTGGGATATTTACCTCCATAGATAATAGTCCTGCCAATCGGTGAACATGTGGAAGAGAAGACCCGCTCCGACAATGCGTAACCATGAGGGTAGCCCCAACCTTTTTAGGGGAAGAATACAAAGAAGTGCATACAACCCAATCATCGGATAAGAATGTAGGAGGTGAAAGCCGATACTGCATCGGTTCGGATCAAAGATGGGGCGCACAAGTAGGTGATCTAGGTCTACGAGCATCGTTGCAAGCAGGATGAGACTTACTCGCCACCACTTCTCCTTTCTCCATAGAAGTGCAAGGAGCAACGGAGCGAGGAAATGCAACCCATAGTGTACTAGTGTGCGTAGCATATCTTCTTCGTCATGTTATTGGGGTGGGGTGATGTCGTGTTAGCTGAGCCTATTATCGTGTGAGATCCTTGTCCCTTTGTGTCTGTTGCTTGGCCGAGCTATATGCTCTAGTTGATAGGGTGGGATCTATTGCTTCGCACAAGGAATGCCCTCTCGCTGGCTTTCGCTAGGGAGAGGGCATTCCGATTGAGGTATGATGCGACCTCTTACTGGAGAGCTATTCCTGTACTTCTTGTCCAGCTTCCTGCTCCTTTTGTAGGAGTAGACGTAGCTTTTGCTCGGTAAGCTCAATGTCTGCGATGAGGTGATCCCGCTTGCGCTCAATTTCGGAGAGGAGTGAAGAGCCACTCTTACTACTTACATTGAGGAAGGTAAGGTTATTCTCATACGTCTGTAGCTCGGCACGCTGGCGGTCGAGGTGACGCTGCAGGCGAGCGTGTTCGGTCTGTAGACTGCTACCCATGGCATCGAGGTTCCCCAGAGAAGCACCATAGCCAGAGAGACGTCTCTCGGAGCGGTGCTTACGGAGCTTGCCATGTAGGGCATCGAGTAGCTCACGATAGGCAGCGTTGATGGCCTCCTTATCCTTGTGAGGGACAGCACCTGCTTGCTTCCAGCGGTCGTTATATTCTGCCAGTAGGTCACGGAGATTCTCGGGTTCTTCACCCTCGTTGATGGTAGTTAGCTCCTTGAGGATCTCTCGTTTTATAGCTAGGCTCTTACGTGCTTCGTGATAGATGTCAGACTTGCGTGTCCCCTCCTTCTTACGGCGATCAAAGAAGTAATCGAAGTTCTCACGAAACTCCTCCCAAATCTTCTGGCTATACTTCTGGGAAACACTCCCTGCCTCTTGCCACTCCTTCTGTAGTTGTTTAAAGGCTTCGGCTGTGGCCTCCCAGTCGGTACTCTCTCTCAGAGCCTTGGCTCGCTCGATCAGCTCCTGCTTGACTTTGAGAACCTCATCGCTGTGCTCTCGAGCTTTCTTGGCGAACTCACTGCGGTGACGGAAGAACGCATCTACACCCGCACGGAAGCGCTGGTAGATCATATCGTTATCCTTGCGTGGAGCATAGCCGATGGTACGCCATTCAGCCTGCATTTCCTTGATTTGCTCTGTGGCTTTCACCCAAGCATTGTGCGTAGTAAGTGCGCCGTCTAGGAGGAGCTCCTCTACCTTGGCGCAGATGTTCGTCTTAGCTTGGAGGTTCTCTTCCTCGGTGGCCTTACGCTTATCGTGAAAGTCTTGGTGACGCTTGTGCTGTGCGCCTGCGAGTTGCTTGAACTCTGTGTTGATTTCTTGCCTTAGTTCCTTGGCCACAGGGCCTAGCTCGTGCCATTGCGCCGTGATCTCTTGGAGCTTACGATGGGCGGTGATGACATCCTTCACATCGTCTAGCGAACGGAGCTCCTGGAGGAGAGCTTGCTTGGCTTCAAGGTTCTTTTTGAAATCGTATTGTCTGAGGTCGTCGTTGATGGCTTTGAGATCATAAAACTCATCGCGGAGCTCATAGAAACGCTTGTTTAGTGCTGCTTGCTCCTTGGGATCAAGAGCTCCTACAGCATTCCATTCATCACGGATATGGGTAAACTTAGCATAAAGTTCCCCGAACTCTGCTCCCTCCTCATTACTCTTGAATAGCTCCTCAAATCGGGAGATGAGTGCCTCTTTTTTGCCCTTGTTTTCTTGATAAAGTGCTTCCAGAGCCTCTTGACGCTTGCGGTCACGCTCCTTGAAGCTCGCTAGTAGCTCACCGAGGCGTATTTCCTGAGCCTCGAGATCTCCCTGCTCGGTGGCGTTGGACTCGTTCTGTCGCTCCTTCCTGCGGATAAATTGCCCACGTATCTGTTCGACGATTTTGCGCTCGGGGAGCTCATCTTGCTGCAGAAGCAGAGCGAGCTGATCGACGAGCTGCTGTGCAGTCATGCTCTGAAAGCTGGTCGATGTCTCCTGAGAGGTGGTCGTATCATTGGGCTGAGGTGCAGAGACCTCTGTCTGCTGTGTCTGCTCTGAGTTCTGAAGAAGTTCCATAATCTCTTTTCTGTGAAATATAATCCAATCTCCCTGACCTCAGCATTCCCAACGGGATGATTGTGCATCCCCGAGGGACAGAGGGAAGGTACTGGATGAGTCCTTACAATGTTGCCTAGTGCAAAGAAAACAATTTTTTCCGTTTTCTCCAATCTTATTTAGGCGATAAATACGAGGAATAGCCTAGGTGAAGTAAGGTGCTTTGGGGCAGGGAATGATGAAGATGAATGAGCCAAAGTATTATGTCTATGCCATCCTCGTTGCCTCTTAGAGCGTAGAGCAGAAGCCTCCGTAAGCCCACATCTGAATAGCCAGCAGAAAAGAATAGCGATGCCCGGAAACATCTCTAGAGAATACAAAAGAAAACTCTAGAGTCCCGCAGTGGAAACTCTAGAGTTTTTGCTGTGCAGGATACGACCTGCCGTATGGGAGGCTCTCTCCTCGTCTAGCTACCCTTTCGGTGAGAGGATAATGAGTCCTTGAGGTAGCGACCCGTAGCAGAGTCCTTTGCTTTGGCTATATCCTCAGGTGTGCCCTCCGCTACGATATAACCACCAGCACTTCCTCCTTCAGGCCCGAGGTCAATGACCCAGTCTGCGGCTCGGATTACCTCGAGGTTGTGCTCCACAACAATGACTGAGTGTCCCTGGTCTACTAGGGCATTCAGAGCCTCAAGTAGTGTACGGATGTCGTGGAAGTGTAGTCCAGTGGTTGGCTCATCGAAGACGAAGAGCGTAGAGAGCTTCTTTCCCTTGCCTAGGTAATAAGCCAGCTTGACACGCTGATTTTCACCCCCAGAGAGTGTGGAGCCGTTTTGTCCGAGCTTGATGTAGCCTAGTCCTACCTGTTGTAGTGGTCTTAGCTGATCAATGATCTTATCGGTCAATGGCGATGAAGCCCTGTTCTTCTCAAAGAACTCCACTGCCTCATCCACACTCATGTCTAGTAGCTGAGATATGTTGGTACCACAATACTCCACCTCAAGTAGCTCTTTACGGAAGCGTGTGCCGTGACATGCTTCACACGGCAGGGTAATATCTGCCATGAACTGCATCTCGATGGTGAGTACACCTGCACCCAGACACGTCTCACAACGTCCTCCCTCCTTATTGAAGCTGAAGTAATACGGCTTGTATCCCATTTGCTTCGATAGCGGAAGACCTGCATACAGCTCACGGATGGCGTCGAATGCGCCAACGTAGGTCACAGGGTTGGAGCGAGAGCTTCTGCCGATGTTGTTTTGATCGACGTACTCTACCTGATGGATGCTTTTGAAGTCACCATGTATTCCACGAAGCTCAAGGTTGTCTATCGGCTCTGCATTGAGGGTGCGCTGCACAGCTTCGTAGAAGATCTCTCGCATCAGTGTACTCTTTCCTGAGCCACTTACGCCACTTACCACTGTAAGCGTGTGTAGCGGGAAGCGGACGGTGATGTCCTTGAGATTGTGCATCGTGGCACCCTCAACCTCAATATAATCCTTCCATGATCGGCGGATGCTGGGCAGAGGTATCTGCTCCCGCCCCGTGAGGTAGGCTGCTGTGTAGCCTGGCGTGGTGTCGTTGATGTCCTTTGCAGGGCCTACATAGACGACTTCGCCACCTAGTCGACCTGCATTGGGCCCGATGTCAATGATGTAATCTGCAGCACGCATCATCTCCTCATCATGCTCAACGACGACGACAGTATTCCCTAGATCTCTGAGTCGCTTGACCACATGGATGAGTCGCTCTGTATCTCTTTGGTGAAGACCAATACTTGGTTCGTCGAGGACGTAGAGCGAACCAACGAGGCTACTACCTAGCTGTGTAGCGAGTGTTATACGCTGGCTTTCGCCACCTGAGAGTGTGTTGGAGAGGCGATCTAGAGTAAGGTAACCTAGGCCAACTTCATCTAGGAAGGTAAGGCGAGAGCGTATCTCATGAAGTAAGCGTTTGGCTACAAGATAGTCAGCTTCACTCAGCTCGATCGTTTCAAAATGCTTCTGAGCATCCCATAGTGTCATCCCCACGACCTCGGCAATATTCTTTCCTCCAACATACACGCAGAGGGCATCAGGTTTAAGTCTGCCACCATGACACATAGGACAGACGGTCTTGCCAGTGAAGTGAGCTATGCGTACACGATTCTGGATCTTGTGCAGATGCCCACGTAGGTAGTCGAAGTATGGGGTGATGCCGATCGGGCCGTATTCTTTAGTTGGGATACCATCCCATAGCTGTTTCTTCTCAGCCTCTGTTAGTTCATTGTATGGTCGATGAATGGGGAAATTTACTTCCTCGGCATAGCGGATGAAGAACTGCTTCCACTCAGAGGAAACCATTCCTCTCCAGCAGGCTACACCATCGTCATATACCGAGAGAGAAGGGTCTGGTATGACCAAGCGATGATCAATGCCTACCACCTTACCGAAGCCTTCACACTCAGGGCATGCACCGATAGGATTATTGAAACTAAACATCTCGGGCGAAGGCTCCTGAAAGACTCTTCCCCCAGCCTCAAATATGTTGCTGAACTCTTTTATATAGGTTGGCTTCCGCTTCTCTCCCTCCATCTCCTCCACAGCAAGGGAGCATATACCACGTCCCTCGAAGAACGCTGTCTCCACAGATTCGCCGAGGCGGTCTATGGCAGAGCGATCCTCGCTGATAGCAAGACGGTCGATGAGTAGGTATACATCTTTAGCTCGAGTGTCTTTCCACAATAGAGCATCCTCAATGGGTAGTACACCCTCAGGAGTCCATAGGCGACTGTAGCCTTGTTGTAATTGTATCTCTAGGTGAGCAGCTAGGCTTCTTCCCTTCGGTATGTGTAGGGGGACGATGAGATAGATGCGACTACCTATGGGTAGGCTCCCTGCGAACCGAAGCACATCCTTCACAGTATGCTTACGTACCTCTTCGCCTGTCTCTGGGGAAATCGTTTTGCCCACACGAGCATAGAGCAGGCGTAGGTATTCATAGATTTCTGTTGAGGTAGCTACCGTTGAGCGTGGATTGCGACTAACCACACGTTGCTCTATGGCGATGGCAGGAGGTAGTCCTCGTATCCAGTCTGCCTCGGGCTTGGCCATCCTGCCGACAAACTGTCGGGCATAGGAAGATAAACTCTCTACATAGCGTCGCTGTCCCTCGGCATAGAGCGTATCGAAGGCTAGCGAACTCTTCCCCGAGCCACTTACGCCTGTGATGACTACAAGCTTACCACGGGGGATCTCTAGGTCAATGTTCTTTAGATTATTGACCCGTACGTGATGCAGGAGGATGCCTGCTGAGGTATCCTGTCTGTCGCTCATCTGTGTAGAGGGAAGGGCTTTTTTCTTTGCCATCGCTTATCCTTTGCGCCTAAAATCAATGAAGTCTTATATCAGTGACAAATGGCAAGTACACTTGTTTCCCAGAGGCTGGGAACAAGAGGCTTCACCAATTCGCTGTGGCGCAAAAGTACGAATAATGCCCCGATTCAACGGACGGGAGTGTTGGTGGGGGAGTGAGCTAACTTTATACAGCCTCTTTTGTCTCATTGAGATGCGCCCAGATAAAGGGATATTGAGTGAGCTTTTACGAGTTATGGTAAGTCGTCATCATGACTTACCATAACTCGTAAAAGTGACTTACCATAACTCTTTGTGACGAGTTACCATAACTCGTTGCGACGACTTATGGTAACTCGTTTAGGTGATTTAAGGATCGTCTGTATCTTGTTTGTCCACAGTGTGTTGCGAACTTGCTTTGAGCTGTCTTAGAATGGACCCCAGTGGAAGGTGAAGGAGCTCTCGAAGTGCAGGGAAGTTCATCGCTCCATGGAGCCATATATATTATAGGTATAGGAAGACGCTCGACTACGATCAAGCAGGTTGAGCATGTTGTGTAATGGGCAGAATACAGTCTATGGATAATTGTATTACATTTGTTGCATAAGCCACGAGTGAGTTATTTAGTATCCTAATTCAATTCAAATACATACAAATCAATGCGGCTAAAACAACAAATCCGAACCCTCTTCTCTGCCCTACTTCTAGCAGGTGTGGCAGGAGGTCTTCTACCTCTGAAGGCACAGGAACCTGGAGGTGGTATGCCTCCGCTACCAATCGACTCGGCAGTGCGTATAGGGAAGCTCCCTAATGGGCTGACTTACTTCATCCGTCACAATGCAGAGCCTAAGGAGCGAGCAGAGTTCTACATCGTGCAGCGTGTAGGCTCGATGCAAGAGGAAGACTCCCAGCAGGGGCTCGCTCACTTCCTAGAGCATATTGCCTTTAACGGTACCAAGAATTTCCCTGGTAAGGGGATTGATCACTTCCTTGAATCCATTGGGGCAAGCTTCGGGCGTAACATCAACGCTTATACCAGCTTTGATGAGACCGTCTATACCCTGATGAATATCCCTGTGCCACGCAAGAGCGTAGTGGATAGCTGTGTGCTGATCCTGCACGACTGGAGTAACTTCATCAGCCTAGAGGACAAGGAAATCGATCTAGAGCGTGGGGTGATTGAAGAGGAATGGCGTAGCCGAGACAACGGAGACATGCGCAACATGACCAAGATGCTCGAGCTCGCTTTCCCCAATAACAAGTACGGACAACGCATGCCAATCGGTAAGATGGAGATTGTCCGTAACTTCCCCTATCAGGTGCTACGTGATTACTACAAGAAGTGGTATCGTCCTGACCAACAAGCCCTCGTCATCGTTGGCGACGTGGATGTAGACTATACTGAGGCTCAGATCAAGAAGATTTTCGCAGACATCCCTGCCCCTGTTAACCCAGCAGAGCGTGTTTATACTGAGGTGCCCGATAATGAGACTCCGATAGTAGGGATTGCAGCAGACCCAGAGGCAACGCAGAACTCTATCAATATCTGCTTCAAGCAAGACATTACTCCCCTCTTCGTACGAGCCACACTCCTCGGTCCCGTAGAGGACTATACCAAGGGTGTCATCGCCCAGATGGCTAATCAGCGTTTCTCTGACCTCGTGAAGAAGCCTAACGCTCCCTTTACGTCAGCCAGCATGGATATGGGGGACTTCATTGTGGCGAAGACCAAAGATGCTGTCAACTTCGATGCTTCCTTCAAGGAAGGGGCATGGGAGCCAGCACTTAAGGCTCTCACGGCAGAGATCGTACGCATACGTAAGTACGGCTTCAATAAGAGTGAATACGACCGAGCTAAGAAGGATTTCCTCGTAAGTATTAAGAATCTCTACAACGAGCGTGATAAGCGTAAGAATGATGCTTGGGCAAACGAATATGTCCAGTACTTCATCAATGGGGGCTACCTTATGGATATCGCTTCCTACTATCAGCTGATGAATGGCGTCGTTGAGCAAATAACCGTTGAGCAGATTAACGCTGCTCTGACAGAGCTCATCCCTGAGAAAAATGTAGTCGTACTCATGACGAGTGTCGAGAAGCCTGAGGTAAAGCTCCCCTCCACATCCCAGCTAGAGGCTCAGTTCCTCTCTGGCATGAAGCAGGAGGTAACACCCCTCAAGGAGGAAGTCAGCAATCAGAAGCTCATTGACAAGCTCCCTATGAAGGGACGCATCGTCAAGGAAGAGAAGAATGGTAAGTTTGGCTCTACGGTCTGGACGCTAAGCAATGGTACGAAGGTAATCCTGAAGAAGACAGACTACAAGGATGATGAGATACTCCTTACGGGTACTCGTCCTGGTGGGTCGTTTAACTTCTCCAAGCCAGCTACTCTCGATCTCAAGGTGCTTAACATGGTCAGCGATCTTGGTGGGCTAGGTAAGTTCGATGACTCTGCGCTTGAGAAAGCACTCGCAGGGCGTATCGCTTCCGCTGGTCTAAGTGTGTCTGAGCTTACCGATGATGTCTCTGGCTCGACGACCAAGGAAGACCTAGAGACGATGCTTCAGCTGCTTTACCTGAACTTCACCGCACGTCGCTCAGACAAGGAAGCGTTCAAGGCTTGGCAGGAGCGTATGATTGCTAAGCTGGAGGCTGATAAGGCTAATCCCCTCTCCACACTGATGGACTCTGTCCCTCGCTTCCTATACCCTAATAACCCCGAGAACTATCCTCTCACCGAGAGTGAAGTGAAGGCTATTAACTACGATCGTGTACTCCAGCTCTTCCGTAGCCGTTTTGCTAACGCTAGAGGCTTCCAGTTCGTCTTCGTTGGTAACATTGATGAGGCTAAGCTCCGTCCCTTGGTAGAGCGTTACATCGCTTCTCTACCCGCTACGAAGGTGACCTACAAGTCCTTTACCGATCGTGTAGTAAGGGCTATCCCAGGTACACATACGAAGGCTTACAGCCAGGCTATGACTACGCCTACGGGGATTGCTGTTGATATCCTCTCCACGGCAGGCGAATACACTCATAAGGAGCTCCTCGTAGCTGCTACGCTGCAGTCCATCCTAGATCAGCTCTACACGAAGACCATTCGTGAGGATGAGGGCGGTACATACGGCGTCGGTGTACGTGTTAATGTCTCCCGCTACCCAACTGTTCATCGTTCGCTCACCGTACAGTTCCAGACCGATCCCACGAAGGTAGAGACGCTCAACAAGCTTGTCTTTAAGGGGCTGGAGGACATGATCAAGCAAGGGCCTAGCGAAGAGTACTTCACGAAGGCAATTGCCAACCTAGGTAAGGAGCATGCTGAGAGCCTCCGTAAGAATAACTACTGGCTGAACCAGCTCGAGCGTTACTATACCCATGGGTTCGACTTCGTGACGGACTATGAGGCACAGCTCAAGAGCATCAAGACTGACGATGTCAAGGCTCTAGTCAAGAGTCTCTACGACTCTCGTGATCGGATCGTCATCACCTTCCAGTCCACCACTGCAGAGGCTAAGAAGTAGCCCTTCCCAAACCTAGTCGGCTCACGCCGACTGTCCCTCTTTGATATGCCGCACTTAGCTCGGTCTAGGTGCGGCATATTCTCTCTATCTGGTGTGCTTTAGCCTGAAATATGAACAAAAGCACAACTTATATGCTTACTTAGACAAGTAATAACACGAATTTAAAGGTAACTTATTATGAAGAAGATCTTGCTCACCCTAGGGTTTTCCGCCCTAAGCCTCATGACTGCTTCGGCATGCACGGCCAAGGCCTCCGGTAGCAGTGCAGATACACAGACTACGGCAGAGGCTACTGCATCTGCTGAGGCAGCCCCCGAGGCTAAGGCCTCCGCTGTGCGTCACATTGATGCCGCTTTCCTACGGGCGAATATCTATGACTACAAGGAGCACCCCAATAAATTTGTCTTCAAGGGCTCTCGTCCTGCTATACTGGACTTCTACGCCGACTGGTGTGGACCATGCCGTAGCCTATCTCCTAAGCTTGAGGCTGCTGCTAAGAAGTATGCAGGCAAGGTAGATGTCTATAAGATTAATGTCGATAACGAAGCAGAGCTTGCTAACATCTTCGGCGTACGTAGCATCCCGATGGTACTCTTCATCCCCATGCAGGGTACACCTGTGCAGACGGTCGGGGATCTGACTGCGGAGCAGATTGAGGAGACCATAGCTCAGATTTATAAGGCTAAGTAACCTCCCTTCCCACCCTTATCTCGCTCCATACGCTTGTATGGAGGTACGTGGGATGAAGGTATAACTACGATTGGGTGAAGCATCCTCATGGATTGCTTCACCCAATGTTCTTTTGTCTATACAGAGCATCACATACGGGGCTATTGCGTAGCCCGTCACTTATTCATGTTGGAGAGCTAGTAAGGAGGGCTGAGAATGCGCTTGTGGGTAGGGTAGGGAACCCATGCAAGGGTTTTGTTTATGACCCATGCAAGGGTTATGAAGGTAATGCTTGCATGGGTCTGAGAGGTAACCCTTGCTAGAGCCTTCTCTGGGGTGATAGCATGGGTTTATATCCGTATCTTTGTAGCTCGACTAACCTGAGGATGAGAGGAAAGAACATTCTGCACTCCTTGGATTGTTTTAGCTATACATAGAAATTATTCCTCAATAAGTATTAGCAGTATGAGTATCAATATTCCTCAGTCTTCCCTGCCTCGTGTCGTTATCGCTGGTGGGGGATTTGGCGGTCTGAAGCTCGCACAGGAGCTGGACAGTCGCCACTTTCAGGTTATACTCATTGACCATCATAACTACCACCAGTTCCCGCCATTGATCTACCAAGTCGCCTCGTCGGGACTAGAGCCAAGCTCGATCGCCTTCCCCTTTCGCTCTGCACTGAGGAAGAAGACGGGATTTGTGTTTCGTCTGGCAGAGGTCCAAGGAGTAGCACCAGAGCGCAACCTCCTGCTGACCTCTGTGGGAGAGGTGAAGTATGATTACCTGATCCTAGCCTGTGGAGGTACGACGAACTTCTTCGGAAACGACCAGATTGCTCGTCATAGCCTCCCAATGAAGACGCTCTACGAGTCCATGAACCTACGCAATGTACTCCTACAGAACATTGAGAAGGCACTCGTCTCCGATGATGAAGAGCGGCGTAATGCACTCCTTACGGTAGCCATCGTCGGGGGTGGCCCCTCTGGCGTAGAGATTGCAGGGGCGCTGGCAGAGATGAAGCGGTATGTGCTACCGAAGGATTATCCTTACTTGGACTCATCCCTTTTCCGTATACACCTCTTAGACGCTTCGCCTCGACTACTCCAAGCGATGAGCGAGCGGAGCTCCGAGACCGCAGCCCGAGGCCTCAGAGAGATGGGCGTGGAGATCCATACAGGGACGATGGTCTCAGACTACGATGGTAAGACGCTCCGCCTCAGTGATGGCTCCGAGATGAAGACCCGTACGGTCATCTGGGTGAGTGGTATTGTGGCAAACGCCGTGGAGGGTATTCAGGCTGAGGCTCTGGGGCGTGGTAGACGTATCCTCGTCGATGAGCATAACGAGGTGAAGGGACTGACGAATGTCTTCGCTATCGGAGACCAATGCCTCATGACGGCAGATGCTAACTATCCGAACGGACACCCACAGCTGGCGCAGGTAGCTATCCAGCAAGCACGTCTCTTGGCTCGTAACCTACGTGCTCGACAAGAGGGAAAGCCCCTCTCACCCTTCCACTATAAGGATCTTGGCTCGATGGCTACTATTGGGCGCAACCGAGCCGTCGCAGAGATTAGAGGTGCGAAGTGGGGAGGCTTCACGGCATGGATGCTGTGGCTCGTCGTACACTTGCGCTCCATACTTTCGGTGCGTAATAAGGTGATTGTCCTACTGAACTGGATATGGAACTACGTGACCTACGACCGCTCCCTTCGCCTCATCCTCAAGCGAAACATCCCAGTCGAGCCCTACCATCAGCGTGAGCAACGTGAGCGTAGGGAGCATGAAGAGTAGTGACGAGGGTTTGAGCCTCACTCTACAGTAGTTATTTGCACCAGATTACCTTAGATATGTCTTTCTCCCGACCTTATACATGGCTTACCTTCAGCGTGTGCCTCTTGCTCCTTACCCTTGTCTCTTGCCGGGGTAAGAGTGCCGAGGAGCGTACCACACCCGTACAAGTCCTCCTGACGGAGGCGCAGGGACTCTCTCGCCTGGAGCTTGCCACAAGTGAGCTCCGTACCACACTGACCCTAGATCCGAAAAAGGATGGTCTCTTCGGCTGGAAGCGACTCTTGGGGACTCGGGAGACGACGATAGAGATCGTGAGCCAAGCCTCTGCGTACTGTGACCTTAGTCGCCTAACGGCCTCGATGGTACACCAGCGTAATGATAGTGTCCTAGATCTTGTCTTGCCTCCAATAGAGGTGTTACGGGAAATGGAGTCTATCCATAGGGTGGTGCAGAGAGAGGCTGACCCGATGCGCTCACGACTAACGGAGAATGAGATTGAGGAGATCCTACGCAAGCAAGAGGCGAAGGTCACTCGCTTCCTAGACGAAAGTCTCCAGCGCATACGCCCCCAGCTCCTCCTAGATGCACGCAGGTCAGCTGAGGCCAAGCTCGGCTCGATGCTACGGGAGCTTGGAGTGACGGTGCATGTCAGCCTTTCCCCGAGCGATGAGGCGGAGAGCCTACGCAATCCCTCTTATACGCCTACACCATCTTCCTAATATACCCGCACCACCTGCTTCTACAAAATGAAGATTATCCGTACAAGCCTAGCCCTGCTTGTTCTGCTCCTCGTCGGATCAGGGCTAGGTATCTACTTCTATCGCTCCTGTACACGGGAGTCAGAGACGAAGCCCGAAGTGACGCCTCTAGAGCTACGGGCAAAGATTACCCAGCGACTTAGACTCATCACGCAGGAGATTACCTATCGACAGTCGGTTAAAGCCTATTCGGGTGACTACATGGCCGAAGGAGTGGCTGATCTCGTGGCGTACGTAAAGTTTGATCTGGAGCACCTAAAAATACAAGAGGGTGGGGGAGATACACTCTACGTCTCGCTCCCTATGCCCCAAGTGGAGCTAGGCCGTCGACCAAGTGGCTCGCACAGCATCAAGTACTACCGCATCACCCAATCGCTCTTTGGCGCACGAGCTGAAGCCACCTCCGATCGGACTGCAATCAAGGACCTGGAGACGAAGATACTATCTCGAGCCTACGAGGATATAATGAATGATCCTCGCTTCCTGCCTAGGGCCAAGGCTGATGCCCGAGAGCAGCTCCAGCAGTTACTCACTACGCTTGCTCCTAACCGCCCGATTATCCTTGTCGAGGAGGTACAGCTCCCAGGTGAAGGCCGCTCTGCCGAAGGGATGTATCCAAAGGACGAGGGGATACACCCGAAGGGCATTGTTCCCCGCCACTCTAACCAATGATTAGCGTCAATAACGTCTCCGTGTACTTTGGGGCTAAGCCCCTCTTTGAGGATATTTCCTTCGTCATCTCCGCTAAGGAGCGCATTGCTCTCGTGGGTAAAAATGGAGCAGGTAAATCTACTCTGCTCAAGCTCCTCGCTGGCATCGATGCGCCGACCGAAGGGGTAATTAGTCGCCCAAAAGACATACGTATCGGTTATCTCCCACAGGTGATGCAGACCAGCGATGAGCGTACGGTGCTCGGCGAATGCCAGCAGGTCTTCAGCCACATCACCTCGCTGGAGCACGAAGTAGAGCGACTAGCCGAGGAGATGGCGACACGCACCGACTACGACAGCCCAGAGTATATGGAGCTGATTGAGCGACATGCTCAGCGCACGGACTTACTCATGATGCAGACGAGTGGGAACATAGAGGCGGATATAGAGCGTACGCTCCTTGGATTAGGCTTTGAGCGCACGGACTTTGACCGACCGACCTCTGAGTTCTCTGGTGGATGGCGCATGCGCATTGAGCTTGCGAAGATCCTTTTACAGCGACCAGACCTGCTCCTTTTGGATGAGCCGACGAACCATCTAGATATTGAGTCCATCCGTTGGCTGGAGCGATTCATCACCTCTGGCTCTACTGCGCTTGTGCTCATCTCGCACGACCGGGCGTTCATTGATGCTACGACGAGCCGAACTTTAGAGATCGAGCTCGGCAAGCTCTATGACTACAAGACGAATTACAGTCATTACCTCACGCTCAGAGAAGAAAGGCTCGAGCAGCAGAGGCGTGCGTACGAGAACCAACAGAAGGAACTACAAGCCACCGAAGACTTCATCGAGCGTTTCCGCTACAAAGCCACCAAGGCCGTACAGGTGCAGAGTCGCATCAAACAATTAGAGCGTATCGAGCGCATCGAGGTGGAGGACATCGATCGTCGAGCTATGCACTTCTCGTTCCTGCCAGCCATTACCTCGGGTGCGTACCCTGTGATCATCGAGGGACTGAGTAAAAGCTACGGCACACATACCGTCTTCGAGGGCGTGAACATGACGATCGAGCGGGGCGAGAAGGTTGCATTCGTTGGGAAAAATGGCTCTGGGAAGTCCACCCTCATCAAGTGCATCATGGGCGAAGTCACTGATTACACTGGCTCTCTACGCTTGGGGCACAATGTCGAGGTTGGTTACTTCGCCCAGACGCAGAGCCAGGAGCTCGACGGCAATCTCACAGTCTACGAGACAATTGACCGAGAGGCGCACGGCCCGATACGCACGAAGATCAACGATTTGCTTGGTGCATTCATGTTCGGTGGCGAAGAATCGGAGAAGAAGATCAGTGTCCTCAGTGGCGGAGAGCGTGGTCGTGTTGCGCTCATTAAGTTATTATTGCGTCCAGCGAACCTGCTGATCCTCGACGAACCGACGAACCACCTCGACATTCGTTCTAAAGAAGTCCTCAAGGAAGCAATAACTCGCTTCACGGGGACAGTGATTGTCGTCTCGCACGACCGTGAATTTCTTGACGGACTTGTCTCACGTGTCTACGAGTTTCGCTCGGGGCGTGTGACCGAGCATATTGGGGGTATCTACGATTGGTTACAGAAACGCGACCGAGAGGACAATACATTCCCCAGCTCATTATCTGAACTTTCGCCGAGTGCAAAGGCCACGACCTCTGCCCCCATTAGCTCAGGTGCGGAGGACTATCAGCGACAAAAGGAGCAGGCTAAAGAACGCCGTGCCCTAGAGAAGGAAATCAAGGCCACCGAAGAGCGTAGTGAAGCGATCGATACTGAGTTGCGCATGCTCGAGACCCAGCTCTCCGATCCCCAGCATGCTACTGATGCAACGCTCTTCAGTCGCTATCAAGCTCTCCGCTCCGAGCAAGAGAGCCTGCTAGCTCGTTGGGAGGAACTGGCGATGAAACTTGACCTTTAGCCGAGTCCATCAGCGTATTTCCTTACTAAAAAGCCTACCCACGTGCGTGATGTGGGTAGGCTTTTTATTGTCTCACCGAGATAAACCGCTCCGATTAGCCTTAACTTACAGAGCAGACATGTTGAAGTAAGTCACGTAATAAGTTGAGCGATGCCTATAATATAGGTGTGCTTTTTGCTTTCTCTATAAGATAAACCACTGTAATTATTAGGATAAATCACTTCGATTACCGAGGTAAAATGACGTGATTAACCTTCTCTCCATGACGAAATGTATAAGGACAGGAAGTATAAGCAATTGAAGACATGAAGAAAAGATACTATAGTACCAAGAGAACGTAGCCTAGTATACGATGCAATATAGCTTAGGTACGGGACTAGAATAGCTAAGGGATTCCTCTAAAGTAGCTGATGTACTATATGAAAATGGCTTAGATTCTTAAAGAGGGTGTATTACAATTGTTTTCATTTATAAGTTAAATCATTCTAGAGTAAATTCATGGGGCTAAGGGAAGAAATTGAAGTGTTTTGACGAACTCATTTAGGGTGCTTCTAAAAGTACCTAATCAGTCGAAGAAATTTACCTAATCAATCTGGAAAAAGTACCTAATAATTTTCTGAAATGATTAGGTACTTTTTCCAGATTGATTAGGTACTTTTTGGAGGTGGGTCAATTACTTTTGATGGCTTGTTTGGTTGTGTTCTGATATAGAGTAGTTTATGTTGGATGAGAAGTGGTTGAAATTCGACTGAATTTTGCACCTTCTTCTCATCGAGAGACCAGCTTTGTTCTCTTAATGGTTTAGCTAATTGTGACTGGATGTATCCCCTTATTCGTCTGGAAATACCTTAAACCAATCGTTAAAATGAACTGTGGTTTGGAAACAATAATTTACTGTTTGAGGCTTGAGTGAAGGAAGTTTGCTTCCGAAGATATACTGATAGGAGGCTCTTTGTACCTTTGTGGATAGTTAGACATCATGATATGGATAGACTAGTTACCCCAGCCTTTGCCCCAGAGGAGCTGAAAAGGCTTCTGAAGACAGAGCTTCCGACGCTCGAGGGAAGCTGTAGTGTGAGACACATCTTGACCGACAGCCGCTCCCTTGTCAGTCCGCAGGACACGCTTTTTGTAGCTATCCCCACCGAATCGGGCGATGGGCATCGATACGTTGCTCAGCTCTATGAGCGGGGTGTTAGAAGTTTCGTCATCGAGCGTTTACCAGACGAAGCACGTAGGGGTGAGTGGCAAGCGAACTGGTTCGTAGTACCTTCGTCTGTGAAGGCATTGCAGCAGATCGCCGCTCTGCATCGTGCTCGCTTCCCTCGATTAGAAACCGTTGGCATCACGGGAAGTAACGGGAAGACCGTCGTCAAGGAGTTCCTTTACCAACTATTGCACCCCACGCTACACATTATACGTTCCCCGCGGAGCTACAACTCGCAGATCGGCGTCCCACTATCTGTACTGGGCATCGAAGCATCAGATGAATTGGGGCTCTTCGAGGCGGGCATCTCCAAGCCACATGAGATGAAAGCGCTCCGAGATGTTATTCAGCCGACCATCGGCGTGTTTACCTATCTGGGCAGTGCGCACCAAGAGAACTTCGCCTCTTTAGAAGAAAAGCTCCGGGAGAAGATACAGCTCTTCACCCATTGCCATGCTCTTGTCTACGGAGAAGATAGTATCGAGGTGAGCAAGATGATGCAGGCGACCTTCCCCGAGGCTCGTCATCTGACCTGGAGTAGAATGAACCCCAAGGCCACGCTCTATCTACAGCAGTCCGTCGCAGAGGGTGATCGCACGCATCTCTCATGTATTATCCACGGAGAGCGACACCAAATCGTCATCCCGTTCACCGACGCCGCCTACATCGAGGACTGTCTGTGTGCCATCACAGTAGCTAGTCTTGTCGCACCTGAACTGATCAGTGACCCTCTTCCTTGGGCAACGCTCCGACCTGTAGAAATGCGTCTGGAGGTGAAGAACGGTGTCTCGGGAAACACACTCATCAATGACGCCTACAGCTGTGACCTACAGTCGCTCTCGATTGCACTGGACTTCCTGCGCAGACGTGCTTCTGCTACGGCCGCTCGTCCAGTGGTTTTGCTCTCGGATATTGAGGGAAGTGGCCTCAGCGATGAGGAACTTTACAGCGAAGTGGCTAGTCTGCTCCGAGGTTATGAAGTAAGTGATCTCATTGCAGTAGGTAAGCACATCACCGAGCATGCGCATCTTTTCACGGGGATACGGGTCACTCCCTTTCCTACGACCGATGCGCTCCTACACTCTGAGGCTCTAAGGACAATCACAGGAAGCTGTATTCTGATTAAGGGCGCACGTCGCTTCGCCTTCGAGCAGGTCTACCGCCGCCTCTCTACTCAGGAACATCAGACGGTATTAGATATTGATCTCAGCGCCGTGGTGCATAACTTAAACTACTATCGTTCGCTCCTTCCGCCGAATCATCCGCTTGTCTGCATGATTAAAGCTGATGGATACGGCATCGGTGCCTTTGAGCTGGCTCGTACCTTGCAGGAGCACCGAGTGGAATATCTTGCAGTGGCGGTCGCAGATGAAGGGAGAGAGCTTCGGGAGAAGGGTATCCGTACGCACCTGATGATTATGAATCCTGAGGTCGCAAGTGCAGAAACACTCTTCACGCACCATCTAGAGCCCGAGGTTTATAGCTTTGAGCTCCTCTCTGGTTTAAGAGAGCAGGCCGTGAGGTTAGGTGTCAGGGACTTCCCAATTCATATTAAAGTGGACAGCGGTATGCATCGATTGGGCTTTGCTTTAGAGGAGATGGAGCAACTGGGACAGCTACTTTCCGTTTGTCCTGAGTTAAGAGTGAGCACAATCTTTAGCCACTTAGCTACGGCTGATGAGCCAGAAAAGAGCGAATATGTCCATCAGCAGTACGCGACCTTTATGACAGCGAGTGACCAACTGACTGCTGCACTGGGCTATCGACCCCAACGACATATCCTTAATACAGCAGGTATCGAGTGCTATGCTGAATATGCGCTTGACATGGCTCGCCTTGGAATCGGTCTCTATGGCTTTAGCCCGACGGGCAGGCGTGAGGTAGAGCCGATTGCTCGGTTCACTACTGTTGTCCTGCAGGTCAAGACTCTTCAGCCAGGACAGTATGTAGGCTACGGCTGTATGGGGCAAGTAAATCGTCCTTCGCGTATTGCGGTCATCCCTGTTGGTTACGCTGATGGCTTCAGTCGGAGACTTAGTCGTAGGGCGTATTCAGTCTCCGTTCGTGGTGTACTTTGCCCAACGCTTGGGAATGTATGTATGGATGCGTGCATGATTGACGTGACGGATGTGCCAGGGGTAGAGGTTGGGGATCAGGTAACACTCTTCGGGAGTGAAGACCTTCCACTAGCGGGGGTGGCCGAAGTTTGTGGCACAATCCCCTATGAAATCTTGACCAGCATTTCTTCTCGTGTCCAGCGTCGCTACTGGCGTGAGTAATTTATCCCAATATACCTTATAGTCTCTGCTTATACGGTACCCAAGAAACAGCACTGCCCCCATGGTCTTAAAACCATGGGGGCAGTGCTGTTTCTTAGAAGCTCTATAAATCTGTCCAAGGAACTCTAGTGATTCGTTATGACCGCACCAGAGAATTGCCACGAAATCCCTAGTAGTTTTTGAGAGGAGGAGGGGACTAGAGCATCGGAGCAAAGAGACGCATGAAGGACTCTGCTAGGCGAGTGAGCCCATTTCGTCTCTCCCATTCTGTGGCTGTGAGTAGTTGACAGGACTTCTTGTCTGCTTCAAAGAGGGAGAGCAAGCGCTTTGTTATCCCAGAGTCGTAGACAATACCCGAGATCTCGAAGTTATGCTCCAGACTGCGGAAATCCATGTTGGCAGAGCCAATTGAAGCAAGGCTCTCGTCAATCATGAGGAGCTTGGAGTGCAGGAAACCCTCTGTGTAGCGGTAAATCTTTATCCCTGCCTCCAGCAGGAGGCTGAGGTAGGAATTGGCAGCGTAGGTAGTGAGCTTGGAATCTGTCCGCTCAGGAAGCATGAGCTCCACCTCTACGCCAGCCAGAGCTGCGGTGACGAGGGCGTTGTTTAGGTTCTCCGTGGGGAGGAAGTAGGGGGTCTGGATGCAGATTCGTCTATTCGCTCTCGAAATCATGTAAATGATTGCCTGCTCAATGGAGCGCCAGTGGCTGATGGGGCCACCTGAGACGAATTGTACAGAGGGGGAATATTCGTTGGCCGGGACAGCGGGGGCAAAGTAGCGATCCATGTTCACCACTTTGCGAGAGACCGTGTACCAGTCTATGAGGAAGGAGCTTTGGAGACCTGCAACTGCTACTCCCGTGATACGAAAATGGGTATCTCGCCAACGTCCTAGCTCGTTGCCCGTGAGGTAACGCTGGGCAAAGTTCATCCCCCCGACGTAGCCAATCGCTCCATCAATGACGACGATCTTGCGGTGATTTCTATAGTTTACTGTGGTGGAGAGGAGAGGGAAGGCTACACGCATGAAGGCATAGACTTGTATACCGACAGAGCGCATACGGCTCCAGTAGCCTTTGGGGACACTATAGGAGCCGAGGTGATCGTAGATGATACGTATGGTTACGCCCTCCTTGGCCTTGCGAATCAGTAGTTCGGTGAGGCGATCCAGTACGTTATCTGCAGCGAAGATATAGGCCTGTAGATGGATGTATTCTTCGGCTTGCTCTAGGTCTTGGAAGAGAGCTTCATACATGTCTTCTCCCCAAGCATAGATATCGAGGGATTGGAGCTGGAGGAGGGGGGAGTTTGAGTTGTGCTGTATGAGTTCGATGAGCCGTAGGTGCTCCTCGGTATCTTGGCGTTTTCGTTGGAGATTCTTGGATAGAGAGAGCTGCTGTGGTCGTCGCATCAGACGACGATAGAAGCGCCTACTGATGCTATGTAGACGTCGCTGATCCTGACCAAATACAATGTAGGTCATGATTCCCAGCACTGGTATCAAGCCGACGATGAGTATCCAGGCAGAGGCCTTGAGGGGATTACGGTTCTCGCTGAGTACAGTGCCGATGACCCCAAGGACGGTAAGCGTGTAGGCGATGACTAGCCAGCTGGAGTAATCCATAAAGTAGGTGGGGTGAGGGAACTAGAGAAGATGCTTGCTAGTTCGAGACTACTAGGTGGTCACGCCCTAGGGAGCGTACAGTATAGCGTCGTAGAGGAGACTGCGCAATACCCTCTTCAGGTCGTCCTGTTCCTTGGAGTACCTCGAAGGCACTTCGACAGCGGGGGCATACAAGCCTTGAGTTTTCTACCATCAGTGATACGATCTCGTTTGTCTCTACCGGACACTGCAGGTCGAAGGCATAGAATGTGTTCTCCTGCTCTATAGAGCGCACGACAGCAATTCCTGCTCTACCGATGCGCTCCTGAGCTGTACTTGGCTCCGTGATGCGTACTATCCCTCCGGGAGAGAGTAAGGCTCGGTGACGAGCATCTTGGAGGAAGAGGTTGTAGTAGATAGGAGAAGCTGGGACACTCGGCTCTACAGCCTCTCCACATGCCTGGAAAAGTAGAGAAAAAAGGAGGAAGACACTGATGAGGTAGCGTGCCATAGGAGAGGGAGATCTTCGCCTTAGTAGGGAAGGCGTGCGAGCATATCTGCAAGCTTCTCAACGCCATCTTGGAGCTTACTGCCAATCATCTTTTGAACAAAGAAGTTGAGTTCTGCTCGTAGTGTTAGACGTAGACGAGTGTCACTTGCATTTGGCTCGATAAGCTGAATCCAAATCGTGAGGTCGAGGGGAGATTGGTTGGTGGCTAACTTGATTGTTCCCTCGGGCTCTCGCTCTGCAATATGCAAGACTAGCCTACCAGCTCCTGGGATGACGAAGGCACAGCTATCTCTATCTATGGGCTCTATCTGAATCTTTTCCTTGGCTTCCTCTGGGAGATGTTCTCTCACAGAGGCAAGACCATTGAGGTCGGAGAGCCGCTCATAGACACGATGGCGAGGGGCAGGGATGCTCTTTATCGAACTGATGTAATCACTCATAGAGATACTTCTGTCGTTGTACTTGGTTACAGATAACAACTTTGCTGTAACGGAGATAATTTATCCGAGAGCGGAGGACGAATTTGAGGAGGAAGGAGCTGATTACTTTAGTAAAGGGAGTGTGACAGCTCTTTGTGATTTAGTATGTAGTAGGATAGCTAGGGCTTGCCCGTCCAGGCCGCAGGGGACTTCCTCCATTCCTTGAGCAGGCTTTCATCCTCTTGGGATATGTATCCAGTAGCTAGGGCTTCTGTGATTACTGTGTCGTAGTTGCTAAGGGTAATAAGAGGAACGGCAGCTTGCTCAAAGGCTTCGACAGCCTGAGGGAAACCATGCGTGTAGACAGCAACCATTCCAAGGACGGAGCTCCCTGCTTGGCGAAGCGCTTCTACGGCCTTTAGACTACTACCTCCTGTAGAGATAAGGTCTTCGATGACTAGTACCTTACTCCCCTGAGGTAGCTCTCCCTCAATCTGATTTCCCATGCCGTGATCCTTCGCTTGTGGACGTACATACACGAAGGGTAGATCTAGTAAATCGGCCACTAGAGCTCCCTGAGCAATAGCTCCTGTGGCTACACCTGCAATTACCTCTGCGTCCCCGAAGGAGTTGCGCACGACGTCGGCTAGCTCTTCCTTGATGAGCGTACGTACTCTGGGTGAGGAGAGAGTTACACGATTGTCACAGTAGATGGGAGACTTCCATCCCGAGGCCCATGTGAAGGGTGTGTTGGGCTGGAGCTTAACAGCCTTTACAGCGAGTAGAGCCTCTGCGATACGCTCTGCGGTTGTCTTTATATTCATTGGGAAATGTGAGGTCTATTGCCTAGACTACAGAAGGAGTAGGCGGTTGATTAGTTGAGGTGCAGGGTGAAGCTATCAGCATCTTCCCACACTGGGAATTTATGACGAAGTTCCGAGAGAGGAGTGTAGTCTAGAGTGGCGAGGAGTATCTCTTCTTGGCTTTCTTTTGCTTCGGCTAAGGTCTCTCCCCGTGCATTAAGAACGGCGGAGTCTCCTGTATAAAACAAGCCCTGTGGATCTTCTCCCACCCGATTAACCCCTATGGCGTAGCAGAGATTTTCCATAGCACGAGCACGGAGGAGGGTAGAGAAGACTCTACGGCGAGGGCGTGGCCAATTGGCTACACAGATCATGAGGTCATATTCATTCTGCCTATTCCTGCACCATACAGGGAAGCGCATATCGTAGCAGATAACGGGTAGGATACGCCAGCCGTGGAAAGTAAAGATTGTCCGCTCCATAGCTGGAGAGACGAAGGCACGCTCACCTCCTGGTGCAAAGAGATGTCTCTTGGGCTGAAGTTGTGCTTTCCCCTCTTGGTCGAAAAGGAAAAACATATTGTAGACTTTTCCCTCATCCCACTCTGTGAGGTAGCTTCCTGCCAAGGCGACTTGATACTCTGAGGCTATCTTTTGCAAGAAGGTATAAACCTCCCCCTTCTGACTATCCGCCCTCTTTGCAGCCTCTGCCGAGAAACCAGTGGTGATTGTCTCTGGAAATATAATGAGGTCAGCTTGCCCTTGTAGCTGTTGTACGTAGCGTTCTATTTGCTGACAGTTCCCTGAAATATCATTCCAGAGGATGGTACACTGTACTACAGCTATACGTATGGGGGAGGGTGTCTGATTAGGCATGGTGCGAGAGGGGGTGGCCTATGGAGTGTATTGCTCTGGATACTTAGCTTGATTAGCTGAGAAGCGAGAACGGATGTAGGCCAAGTCAGCCTCTAGGTCACCTGTTGGGTGGAAGACCTCGAAGATCCCTACCTCATGCTTCTGATAGTCTAGGACAGCGAGTTCGATAGGCAATTCTGCAGCAACAGCAATGTGGTAAAACCCACTCTTCCATTTCTCTGAACGAGATCTCGTTCCTTCGGGCGTGATGGCGATGTGCATCTGTCCTTTACGCTTGAGTAGTTGCTGGATGCGGTCTACTGTTTGGCTACGCTCTTTGCGATTGACGGGAATGCCCCCGAGGGCACGAAGTAGGTAGCTAAGCGGGAAGAAGAACCAATCACTCTTCATCAAGAAGCCAGACTTAATCCCGACAGCCCAAGAGTAGAGGAGGCCAATCAAGAAGTCCATGTTACTCGTATGTGGAGCCACACAAATGACGCTCCCCGAGGGATGATCTTGGGGTAGGGGCAGTATGTGCCATCCGAGCAGACGTAGTAGGCTTAGAGCTAGTTTCTTTCGCAAGGGGAGAAGTGATACTTATGGAGAGTGCTGACTAAAGCCCCTCAATGAATTGGTCTAAGCGATCGGAGATGTTCTGGGTTGAGGTCTGGATATGCTCTCTAAGCTGTCGATAGTAGTTCTTGACGAGAGCGGGGGTGTCCTTCCCATCAGGATGATCGATACGACGGAGGGTATCATCGGTGAAGATCATGATGTCATCCATCAGTTCCTCCAGCTCACTTTCCATTGCTTCACTCCCTGCGACGGAGCGGATAATCAGCGCCTCATCAAAGAGTAACATGACCTCGGCGATGACCTCTTTCTTTAGTTGTCTCTTGCTTGCCATATATGTTTTGTTCGTAGCTGAGGAGCTAGCTAAACTTCATGTAGCTATTCCTCAAGTACTACGCAAAGATAGTAGAATATAATGAGGTGAGCTTGGCTGGAGTTTGATGTGTTGATGGCATCTGATATATAGGTATAGGGTGCGGGTAGATATATGGCCTAGATATCTAGATATACACGTGAAATAACCCTCATATAAACCAATGTGCATGCGTAAGTGCCACCTATCTGCCTTTGGAGTTATGGGTAGAGGATAAGGAGAGAATGGTGTTATCGGGGGAAAGTATGATGTCATGAAGCGAGAAATGAGGTACTTTTGTCACTGATTGATAGTGTCCACAAGGACGTTAAACAAGCAATTCTAGATATGAACTTACCCAATATAGCTGTCGTAGCAGGTGGATATTCGGGCGAATATGCCGTATCTCTACGCAGCGCTTCTGGTATCCTCTCTTGGATCGACCGCAGTGCTTTCTCTCCTTACTTAGTCGTTGTGGAGCGGGAGGGCTGGTACGTCCATCTGGAGGAGGGGAGCGAGCCTATCCCAGTGAACAAGGATGACTTTAGCTTCCTCAGTCCTACGGGGCGGATACGCTTTGATTATGCCTTCATCACGGTACACGGTACCCCAGGGGAGAATGGGCTTTTGCAGGGCTACCTTGATCTGGTCGGTGTGCCCTACAATACGGGGGGTGTACTGACCGAGGCGCTGACCTTCAGTAAGTATCACTGCAATCGTTACCTTGCCTCCTTCCCTCATCTGCGGGTAGCGGACTCGGTACGTCTGCGCCAGGACATGCCACAGCCCTCGTCGCATGAGCTCGTAGAGCGTCTTGGGCTTCCTCTCTTCGCCAAGCCCAATGCGGGAGGGTCGAGTGTAGCGACTTCTCGGGTGGATACAGAGGCAGAGCTGGAGCGAGCTATCCGTGAGGCCTTCACCGAGTGTGACGAAGTACTCCTCGAGCGGTTCATCGCTGGCGTGGAGGTCACCTGCGGGTGCTATGAGGCTGGGGGAGCCCTTCATCCTCTGCCCGTGACGGAGGTTGTCCCCAAGGGGGCTTTCTTTGACTTCGATGCCAAGTATAACGGCGCAGTTGAGGAGATTACCCCTGCACGCATATCTCCCGAAGCTACTGCGCTCATCCAGCAGCTGACCTCGGAGATTTATCGCCATATAGATGCTCGGGGGATCATACGTGTAGACTATATCATCGAGGCAGATGGCCTGCCTACGCTTCTAGAGGTCAATACGACCCCAGGTATGACTCCTACGAGCTTCATCCCTCAGCAGGTAGCAGCTGCTGGGCTTACGATGCCTAAGGTGCTCACCTCTATTATTCGTGAACGCCTGCCTCAGGCTTAATCTCTACAACCACTATGGATACGGAGAAATATAAGAGCATTCGCCCTCTGACTCCAGAGGAAGTACCTGCTGCTACTGCTCAGCTCACCTCTCTAGCTCCCCTGCGTGAGGTCTACGAGAGCCTCGGGCTAAGTGCCAGTTGGGACGAACTGATGGCTGTGCTAAAGACCTGTCGCAGTGTCGAGGACTTTAAACGTAAGGTCAGCTACCATTGGGTCAAGCACATCATGGCACACTGCTGTCGCTCTGTCGAGCTAACCGGCACGGAGCATATCTCACAGGCGGGTGCCTACACCTATATCTCTAACCATCGAGATATTATCTTAGACTCAGCCTTCCTCAACGTACTCCTTGCCGATGTAGGGGCAGTCTTCCCCGAGATAGCTATCGGGGATAACCTCATGATCTATCCTTGGGTAGAGACCTTGGTTAAGCTCAATGGGAGCTTCCTCGTGCGCCGTAACCTGCAGGGCAGGGAAGTCTTGCTCGCTGCCAAACTCCTCTCGGAATACATGCACGAGGCGGTGGGCGAAGGTAAGAGCCTGTGGATCGCTCAGCGTGAGGGACGTGCCAAGGATTCCTCCGATGAGACACAGCCTGCTCTGCTGAAGATGCTTAGTCTAGGCTCGGGACAGCGAGAGGCGGTAGCTGCGCTTATGCCCCTGAATATCGTCCCCGTGACTTGTAGCTATGAGTATGATCCCTGTGACTATCTCAAGGCACAGGAGATGCAACTCAAGCGAGATGTCGACGGCTTCAAGAAGAGCTCCGAGGATGACGGCATAAATATGAAGACGGGGGTCTTTGGCTGGAAGGGACGTGTCTCCTTCCATGTGGGGCGACCTCTCTCAGAGCTCCTCGTGGGGATCGACTTGCCCGAGGGTGATCAAGCCCGTTATGCCAGCCTAGCGGCTGTACTGGATCGGGAGATCCATCGGGGCTATGCCCTCTATCCAATCAACTATGTAGCTGCCGATGAGCTACGGGGCGAGACCTCCCTCAGCCAGCACTATACGCCCGACGAACGTGCCGAGGCTCTCCGCTACATCGATACCCGTATTGCGCTCATACGTTTGCCCGAAGGCCTTGCCCCCGATGAGCCTTTCCTCCGTAAGGCACTTCTAACGATGTATGCCAACCCTGTGTACAACAAGCTAAGGGCCCATGATCCGAGCTAAGAAGCTACACAAGTACCTAGGCATCCCCCTTTGTTTCCTCCTCTTCCTCGCTGCCCTCTCTGGGGTTATCCTCAACCATCGTGACCTGCTGCAGCAGGTAGATGTCCCCCGTACTCTGCTCCCGAAGGGCTACCTCTTCGATCATTGGAATAATGGTGCTGTCCGAGGGGTGTTGCGCTCTGATAGCCTTGCCTATATCTATGGAGGGGTTGGGGTATGGCGCACCGATAGCGCGCTGTCGGCACCTGCGGTACGCCTCGATAAGGGCTTTGTCAAGGGTGGGGATGAAGCCAAGATCATGTCGATGGCACGAGACCGAGAGGGTCGAATCTGGGTAGCCTCGCAGTATCGTCTCTATAGACTCGATAGCTCGGGGGAGCGATGGGAGCAGCAACCTATGCCTTCCTCCGTACAGGGGCGACTAGCTGACCTGCAGATCCGTGGGGACAGTGTACTGCTCCTTAGCCGTTCGCTCCTCTATACACGCTCCCTATCTAGCCCCGAATGGACGACCTACGAGCTGGGCAAGCCCGATGGATATACCGGGCGCATCCTGCTCTTCCAGATTGTGTGGGCGCTACATAGTGGAGAGTACTTCGGTCTAGCAGGTCGCCTCATAGTGGACTTCATCGGTCTGCTGGTGATGGCGCTGTGTCTGACGGGGATCTTCTACTCTCTGTATAGTCATAGGCTGATGGGGAAGAAGAATAAGCGAGGGACGAAGAAGGCCTCAGAGGCCAAGCAACGTCTCTCTCGGAAACTCTCCTTCCATTTCAAGCTACATAAGAGGCTTGGCACTAAGCTCTTCTACATCGTTCTCTTTGTCTTCGTTACGGGCTGGCTACTGCGTCCTCCTATGATGCTTCCCCTCATCTTCACCGAGGCTAGACCCAATAGCTTCAGCCCACTCTACAGCGATAACCCTTGGTTTGATCGCCTTAGAGCCATCCGATATGACGAGGTGAACGGCTCGTGGCTTCTCTCTACGAGTGAAGGCTTCTTCACCCTCTCCTCCTTTACCGCGAAGCCCGAGAAGTGGATCTACCAGCCACAGATCAGTCCAATGGGGATCAATGCCTTCGCCCAGCGACCTGACGGCTCTTGGCTCATGGGATCATTCACGGGACTCTTTGAGGTGCGTCCTGGACATCCTGATGCTGTCCGCAATTACTTCACCCACGAGGTAATCCGTGAGGTGAAGATGGGGCGACCCGTAGGCACCTACGCTGTCTCTGGGCTACTTGCAGGGGAAAATGCAGAGCAAGACCTCGTCTTCCTCTACGACAAGGGGGCGGTAAGACGTACGGATAAGGGCGAGGACAAGGCTCAGCAGACGGCTTTTACTCCCCAGCCCAGCGAACTGAACCGTATGCCTTTCTCCCTCTGGCAGGCTGCGCTAGAGCTCCATGCAGGTCGCCTCTATAAGCCCTTCTTGGGTAAGTGGGGGACGGACCTCTTTATCTTCTTCCTTGGCTTGGCATCTATCATTGTCCTCGTCACGGGGCTTCGCTCACGAAGGCGCAAGCGCAAGGCCGAGCAACCTCCCTCCTCCAGCGAAACTACCTCCTAGTCGGTAGCCCCGCTCCCTCCCATTACTTTTCCCTTCCCCCGAGGTTTAGCTTGCGTGTAGGCTAAGTCTCGGGGATACTTTTTTCTCTGCCGATCCTATCGGGTGGGCTCGTCCTATGATACTGTCTCTGGTTGCTAGGAGGTATCCTCGGTACCTCCTCTGAGGTATCGGGTATACCTTCTCTGAGGTACTGAGGGTACCTATGGAGAGGTATCGGGGTAACCTCTTTAGGGATATATTAGTGACTGTATGGCAGGCATGGAGAGGTAGGGAAAGGAGCTGAAGGTACGAGGGAAAATTAGCTACCTTTGGGGGTGAAAATAAAGAAGGACTAGAAACAGCAGTTTATGATACGAGTACACGAGGTATGGGAGGCCCTAGAGGCAAAGATTCCTTCGGCTCTGCAAGAGAGCTATGACAACTGTGGGCTTCAGGTTGGGGATTCTTCGGCAGTAGCTACAGGTGTCCTCTGCTGTGTAGATGTCACCGAAGCTGTTATCCAAGAGGCCATAGAGCGGGGAGCAAATGTCATTATAGCCCATCACCCCCTCCTATTTAAGGGGCTGAAACGCATCGGCACCTCGAGCTATATCGAGCGGTGTGTGCGCCTAGCCCTCCAACATGGCATCAGTATCTATGCTGCTCACACTTCGGCGGATAATGCCCCCGAGGGGCTGAACTACCTGCTGGCTCGTGACCTTGGTCTCAAGCAGGTGCGGGTACTAGAGCCTTCTCCAAATTTGCTCGTGGAGCTGGTGACCTTTGTTCCCCGTGCCCATACCGAGGCTGTCTCAGCTGCTCTCTGGGAGGCAGGGGCAGGCCGTCTAGGAGCTTACGATAGCTGTAGCTACCGCTCTCAGGGCGAAGGTACGTTTCGTGCGCTCGATGGTGCACAGCCCTTTGTAGGGCAAGTGGGTACCCTACATAGAGAGCAAGAGGATCGGTTGAGCGTTGTCTTGCCTGCCTACCTTCAGAGCCGTGTGGAGGAGGCTCTCCTTCGCTCCCATCCCTACGAGACCCCCGCTTATAGCTTTGTGGGTCTGCAGAATCAGGATCGGACTACCGGTAGTGGTATCATCGGGGATCTCCCAGAGCCTCTCCCCTTGCGCACCTTCCTCTCCGAGGTAGAGAGCTACTTTCATACACGACAGCTACGCTATAGTGTTACGACGAAGGAGTGCGTCAGCCGAGTGGCCTTATGCGGGGGAGCAGGGGCATTCCTCTGGAGGAAGGCTCGGGCACTAGGCGCCGATATCTTCATCACGGGCGAGGCAAAGTATAACGACTACTTCGACTGCGAGGGCGCTCCCGTCCTCGTCACAGTCGGTCACTATGAGAGCGAGCGAATTGCCTCCCAGCTCTTTGCCCAAGTCATCTCAGAGAAAATAGCTAACTTTGCGGTCTATCAAAGCGAGCTAGACTCGAACCCTATAACAGTGCTTTAGCACAATTACAATGGCGAAAGAAACAACGAAAAAGACTACAACGACAGCAAAGAAACCAGCGAAGAAGGCTACGACCAGCAAGGCAAAGGCAAAGCCTGTCGTAGAGCAAGCTGTCGTAGAGCCTACTAGCGTCCCTCGTGATCCTGGTGTGGCAGATAAGCTCATTGCTCTGAGCCGTCTACAAGAGACCTATACGAAGATCGACCACATCAAGACCCTGCGTGGCGAGCTCCCCTTGGAGGTACAAGACCTAGAGGATGAGCTAGCTGGCATGGAGACACGTCTAAAGCACCTCGAGGAGGACAACAAACGTCAGAAGCAAGGTATTGCCACCGAGAAGGCTCGTATCGTAGACGCAGAGGAGAAGATCCAGCGCTACAAGGAACAGCTTAACAACGTCAAGAATAACCGTGAGTACGATAACCTAGCGAAGGAAATAGAGTTTCAGGGTCTTGAGATTGAGCTTTCGCAGAAGCGTATCAACGAGGGGAACGTAGATCTCCAGCAACGCTCCGAGCGCATCTCTGAACTGAAGTCCACGATTGCTGAGCGACGTACCGCCCTAGAGGCCAAGCAGGAGGAGCTAGCACGTATCAAGAACGAAACCAAGCAAGAGGAGGAAGCTCTACGAGCAGAGGCCATCAGCTTAGAGGAAGGGATTGAGGAGCGTCTGCTTCATGCCTTTAGCCGTATCCGTGAAGGAGCCCGTAATGGACTGGCTGTTGTTCCGATTGACCGCGATGCTTGCGGAGGTTGCTTCAATAAAATTCCCCCCCAGCGTCAGGTAGACCTGAAGCTCCACAAGAAGATCATTGTCTGCGAGTACTGCGGACGTATCTTGGTCGATCCTGAGCTGATTGAGGAGGCTCACCAGCACCCCTAGCTCTATGTCTCATCGGCTCGTAGCACGGGTCGCAGAGACGATTCGCTTTCACCAGCTCCTGCCTAGCGGGCAGGAGCAGATATACCTTGCCATCAGTGGGGGTGCAGATTCTGTAGCCCTACTGATGGCTTTTCTTGCTCTAGGCTATGCGGAGCAAGTGACGCTCCTGCACTGCAACTTTTCCTTGAGAGCAGAGGAGAGCGATGGAGATGAGGCGTTCGTTCGAGCTCTAGCTACCACACACCACTTACCCCTTTATGTCCAGCGATTTGACACTCGTGCCTACGCGCAATCTCACGGAGGAATGTCTCTGGAGATGGCGGCAAGAGAGCTACGCTATGGCTGGTTTGCTTCCCTGAGAAAAGAAGCGAAGAGTCCTACTCTGATTGCCGTTGCCCATAATGCAGATGACCAGATAGAGACTCTGCTTCTTAATCTATCCATGGGGACGGGGCTAAGGGGGTTGAGTGGGATGCCTTACCTGAAAAGAGAGGAGGGGATTATTCGTCCCTTGATGGACTGTCCGAGGGCACTTGTCTTGGACTACCTTCAGTCCCTCGGGCAAGCGTTCCGTGAAGACAGTACCAATGAAGACGTACGCTATCGGCGTAACTTCATTCGCCATCGCCTCCTGCCTACACTGGAGGAGTTGAACCCTTCCTTTCGCAGTGTCGCCCTACGTACCATTGATAACCTTCGTGGGGTAGAGGCACTCTTCTTAGAGCATATAGAGCGTTACCGTGCCGAGTTGCTTGGAGAGCGAGGGATAGAGATAGCAGGTATCCTAGCCTCACCTTCCCCCGAGACCCTCCTTTTCGAGCTGTTGCGACCCTATGGCTTTTCCCGGGATGTTCTGCTTGAGATAGCCTCCAATCTTCGTGAGGGATCTGCTGGTGCTCGCTTTTTTTCTCCTCAGTACACGCTTATTCGGGCAAGCCAGTATCTAGAGCTTCGTCCTCGAGGAGAGGAGCAAGAGTCCTTCGTCGCTACGCTAGATATATCTATGGATGGGAGGCTTGTCCTTCCTTGGGGAGACATGCGATCTTCTCGTTTAGCCTCATCGTCGCTATCTCCCTCTACACCGTTGCTTCCTCTAGGGGATTTGTCCTTAACTGATGAAGAAGCCTCCTTGTCAATTTCTCTCGAGCATTCCTTCCCATCTGTTGAGGTCTCCCCAGAGTTAGGGGTAGGGGTGGCTGTGCTGGAATGGACAATCGAGCCTTGTCCTCAGCCTTATGAGAGCTTGCTCCCTCTTTCCTCCAACGAGGCCGTATTTGATTACGAGGCTCTTGCCACTACCGAGCTCCATATCCGTAGACGAAGAGCAGGAGATGCTCTCTATCCCTACGGCATGAAGGGGCGAAAGCTCCTGCGCCGTATCTTCATCGACGGGAAATACACTCATCAGGAGCGAGAGGTAGCACTCGTTGTCTGCAAGGAAGATGAGATCCTTTGGCTTGTAGGGCGGTTAGCTGACAGACGGTATTGCCTTACTCCTCGGACGAAGACCCTCCTGCGTCTGAGGCTCATCCTACCTGTCTCTCCTTTACAATAATTTATCGTACCTTTGTGAGCGAACCCTACGACAGCTAATGGCTGGAGTAGGGTTCGCTATTGTAGCGAAAATATGGATACAGCCTGCTCCTCTCTGGGGCTGGCTTCAAACTAAAAGGAGGTTCATCCTCCTACTACCCAATATGGCATACAACTATATGACCCAAGCTGGCTACGACAAGCTCGTAGCTGAGATCAACGAACTCGAAGCAGTTCATCGCCCCGAGATCTCACGCCAGATTGCCGAGGCTCGTGACAAGGGCGATCTATCTGAGAACGCAGAGTATGATGCTGCCAAAGAAGCGCAGGGACTACTCGAGGGTAAGATTGCGCAGCTCAAAGCAACGCTGGCAAATGCTCGTATCATCGACGAGTCACGCCTCTCCACCGACAGCGTACAGATCCTGACGAAGGTAACCATACGCAATGTCAAGACAGGGGCGGAGCTTACCTACACACTCGTCTCGGATCAGGAGGCGAACTTGAAGGAAAAGAAAATCTCCGTGAACACCCCAATCGCTAAGGGGCTCATAGGAAAGAAAGTCGGGGACGTTGCCGAGGTACAGACACCCGGTGGTCTCCTGACCTTTGAGATACTGGATATTTCCATTTAGCTTGTCCTTCGAAGGACTGTCCTTACTATGGCAACGCTCTTCACACGCATCATTGAGGGTGAGATTCCCTCATACAAGGTGGCAGAAAGCGAGGATTTCTACGCTTTCCTTGACATCAACCCCGTTCAGCCCGCCCACACCCTCGTTGTCCCGAAGCAGGAGGTAGACTATCTCTTTGATTTGGACGATGAATACCTTGGTCGCATGATAGCTTTTGCTAAGCAGGTGGCTCGGCGCATTCAGGATGTCACGGCTTGTCGTAAGGTGGCTGTGCTTGTGCTTGGCTTGGAGGTAAATCACGCACACATCCATTTGGTCCCAATCAACACCGAGGGGGATATTGATCTGAAGCACAAGCTCCAGCTACCGAAGGAGGAGATGGAGCGCATTGCCGAGGCTCTGCGCAAAGCTAATCACTAGTCCCTGCTATGCGTATTGCTATCGTTGGTATTGGCTACGTCGGTCTGGTCAGTGCGGCGTGCTTTGCTTCGCTGGGCGTGGAGGTCTTCTGCGTCGATGTGGACGCAGAGAAGATTGATGGGCTACGTCGGGGCATCATTCCCATTTACGAACCTGGGCTGGAGGAGCTGGTGCGCCAAGGCACGGAGGCTGGACGCTTACACTTTGGTACGTCTATCGCTGACGTCCTACCGCACGTAGAGATTGTCTTCAGTGCTGTGGGCACGCCACCCGACGAGGATGGCTCGGCTGACCTACGACATGTGCTCTCCGTAGCTCGAGCCATCGGGGAGGCAATGACGGACTACTGCCTCGTAGTGACGAAGAGCACAGTGCCGGTGGGTACGTGGCAAAAGGTACAAGCAGTGATTGCCGAGCAACAGAGGCAGCGTGGTGTCAGCATCCCGTTCGATGTGGCGTCAAACCCCGAGTTCCTCAAGGAAGGTAACGCCATTCGTGACTTCATGATGCCCGATCGGGTCGTTGTCGGTGTGAATACCGAGCGAGCCAAGGAGCTAATGACCCGTTTGTATAAGCCCATCCTGCTAAACAACTTCCGTGTGCTCTTCATGGACATCCCTTCGGCCGAGATGACGAAGTATGCTGCCAACGCCATGCTGGCCACACGCATCAGCTTCATGAACGAGGTCGCACGCCTGTGCGAAGCTGTCGGGGCGAACGTCTCCGAGGTGCGTAAGGGCATGGGTGCCGATGCACGCATTGGGAGCAAATTCCTTTATGCGGGCTGTGGCTATGGCGGGTCGTGCTTCCCGAAGGATGTGCAGGCCTTTATCCAAACCGCCCGTGAGCATGGCTCGCGGATGCAAATCCTCGAGGCCGTGGAGGCGGTGAATGAAGCGCAGAAGCACGTCCTCTTCGAGAAGTTCGTGGTACATTACGGCGGGCAGGTCAAGGGACGCAAGGTGGCCGTCTGGGGATTGGCGTTTAAGCCAGAGACGGACGATATGCGCCAGGCACCTTCGGTAGTTTTGATTGAATCGTTGCTACAAGCAGGTTGCGAGGTGGCGGTTTTTGATCCCGTGGCGATGGACGAAGCCCGCCGTTACCTAGGGCAGCGTGTTCGCTACGCCGAAGATCTGTACAGCTCTGCGCTGGATGTAGACGCTATCTTCCACGTGACCGAATGGAAAGCGTTCCGCATGCCTACGTGGGAAGTGCTACGACGCTCGGTGCGAGAGCCCCTACTGATCGATGGGCGGAATGTCTTCGACCGAGAGCCTGTGGAGGCAGGTTTTACGCTGCTTCAGATCGGGCAATAATTCCCTAAGTCTTTAGGTTGATTTTGCACCCTATATACGGTGCAAAAATTAGGTATATACGGTGCAAGTGCACCCTATATACGGTGCTGATGCACCCAATATACGGTGCAAACGCACCCAATATACGGTGCTGATGCACGGTATATACCTTCTGATTGCAGGGTATGAGGGTTTGAAAATTAAGCACTTATCCTCCCGTTTGCGACCAATATACCTCGCATTTGCGACGTATATTGGTCGCGAGTGCGAGGTATATACGTCGCAAATGCGAGGTATATTGGTCGCAAAAGCCCCCAGTAAGGGTCGCCTTGGCAAGGACTAATCCTCGGCCTTGCAACCATAGGGCGAGCGTCAGCAAGGTGTATTGCTGGCAGGCGTTTGGGGGTAGGTTGGCAGGGCGAGACGGGGCTTCCCTTTCGCAAGGCCTTTGAAATGTAATTTATAACACGATGATTTCAGTTGATTCCCTAACCGTAGAGATCGGTGGGGCACCACTTTTCTCCAATATTTCGTTCGTAATTAACCCGAAGGACCGCATTGCTCTGATGGGCAAGAACGGTGCTGGGAAAAGTACACTGCTGAAGATCCTCAGCGGTAGCCGTGAGGCCACACGTGGGAAGGTTGCCGTGCCGGAGGGCGTCACCGTGGCGTACTTGCCACAGCATCTGATGATCGAGGATGGCCGTACGGTCTTCGAGGAAGCCGAGCAAGCCTTCAGCCACATCCATCAGATGGCAGAGCGTATGGAGGTGCTGAATCAGGAGCTGACAAGCCGTACCGACTACGATAGTCCCGAATATATGGCGATTATCGAGGAGGTCACTGCACTGGGAGAAAAGTACTACGCCATCGAAGAAATCAACTACGATAAGGCGGTCGAACTGACACTGCTTGGCTTGGGCTTTCGCCGAGAGGACTTCGGACGGCAGACCTCAGAGTTCTCGGGTGGCTGGCGTATGCGTATCGAGCTAGCGAAGCTCCTACTGCGTCGCCCCGATGTGCTCCTGCTCGACGAGCCTACTAACCACCTCGACATCGAGTCTATTCAGTGGCTGGAGGACTTCCTCGTGGAGAGCAATCAGACTGTCGTGGTCATCAGCCACGATAGAGCGTTCGTGGACCGCATTACTACGCGCACCATCGAGATAACTGGCGGACGCATCTACGACTACAAAGTCAATTATACTGAGTACCAACGCCTCCGAGCCGAGCGAAGAGAACAGCAACAACGTGCCTACGACGAGCAACAAAAGTTCATTGCCGAGACGGAGGAGTTCATTGAGCGGTTTAAGGGAACTTATTCAAAGACCAACCAAGTGCAAAGCCGTGTGCGCATGCTAGAGAAGCTGGAGCGAGTAGAGGTGGATGAGATTGATACGTCTGCTATCCGCCTGAGCTTCCCACCAGCTCCACGCTCGGGGAACTATCCCGTGGAGATGGCAGGCGTAGGCAAAGCGTTTGGAGACAAGCGGATCTTCTCGCACGTAGACCTGATGATCGAGCGTGGAGACAAGATTGCCTTCGTTGGGAAGAACGGTGAGGGCAAGAGTACGCTCGTGCGCTGCATCATGAACGAGCTCGACCATGAAGGGACACTGAAGCTGGGACACAACGTGCATGTTGGCTACTTTGCCCAGAATAGTACCGCTACGGAGGATGAGACCCGCACTGTCTTCCAAGTAATAGATGATGTGGCAGAGGGCGACATTCGCACGCGGATCAAGGACTTGCTCGGTGCATTCATGTTCGGTGGCGAGGCATCGACCAAGAAAGTCAAGGTCCTCAGCGGGGGTGAGCGCACACGCCTTGCCCTACTGAAACTCTTGCTGGAGCCCTACAACCTTTTGATCCTCGACGAACCGACGAACCACCTCGATATGAAGACGAAGGAAGTCCTCAAGGCTGCACTCCAGCGGTATGATGGCACACTCATCCTCGTTTCGCACGACAGAGACTTCCTCGACGGACTGGTGAGCAAGGTTTACGAATTTGGGGGCGGGAAAGTGACCGAGCACCTAGAAGGTATCTACGAGTTCATGCAACGAAAGAAGCTGGAGAACCTTAGGGAGCTGGAGCGAGCTACGTCCTAAATGAAGCATCCAGCTGTGAAAGCCCTCGTTTTTCCGTACTTTTGCACAGAATTATCAGACATCTGCTTACAGACAAAATAGAAATGTTATTACACAAGGAAGGAAAAGGCCCACTCTGTGGCTTTGCTCTCGGCTTGATTGGCATCAATGCCTTCATCGCCCTCTATGCTGGTGCATTTAGTGTCATCCCTGTCGTTATCTCTCTTGCTTTTTTCCTCGGAGTGCTGAACTTTTTCCGCTACGAGCCACGAAAGCATTCGACAGGAGATAGGGAAATTGTTTGCCCAGCAGACGGACGCATCGTAGTGATTGAGGAGACGGACGAAACCCAAATCCTCGGTTGCCGTTGCCTGCAGGTCTCTGTCTTTATGAACGTCTTCGACATGCACGTGAACTGGGTTCCCTGCAATGGGACGATTGAGCATGTATCACACACGCCAGGGCGTTTCCTCTCTGCGCACCTCCCCAAGAGCAGTACCGATAACGAACGCTCAGCTGTCGTTATTCGTAGTGAGGGAGGAGATCCCATCCTCGTGCGCCAAGTAGCAGGTGCTATCGCACGTCGCATCGTTACTTATCCCGAGGTCGGGCAAAAGGTTGGTATCAACGAGAATCTGGGCTTCATCAAGTTTGGTTCGCGCGTGGACCTTTATCTTCCTCTCGGCACCGAAGTGCACGTGAAGGTCGGGCAGCGTGTAAAGGGGAATATTACCGACATCGCCACGCTCCCCCGCTAAGCTTCTACTCATGAGTATCAAGAGACATATCCCCAACGCTATTACTTGCGCCAATCTCCTCTCTGGAGTACTTGGCATCGTACTCTCCTTCCAAACGCAAGATATAACGCTTGGGGCACGGTGCATTGTCCTAGCTGCCGTATTTGACTTCTTCGACGGGCTTGTGGCAAGACTTCTCGGCGTAACGAGTGCGATTGGTAAGGATTTGGACTCGCTTGCCGACGTCGTGAGCTTCGGTGTTGCACCATCCATTCTTGTTTATCAGGGTTTGAGTCAGCTTACGGGTGGTAGTCCTTGGGCCTATGGGATATTCATCCTGCCTGCCTTTGCAGCCCTGCGCCTAGCGAAGTTTAACAACGACACACGGCAAGCCACCTCCTTCCTTGGCCTGCCCGTGCCGTCAAGTGCGCTCTTTTGGATTGGATGTGCGTTTGCCATTCCCTCAATTAGCTTTACGATTGGCTCCCAGCTGACGCTCATCACATACCTTGTCCTAGCAGTGATTCTCTCTGCGCTTATGGTGAGTGACTTCCCAATGTTTTCTTTTAAGCTAAAGAAAGCACCCCTGAAGGCTCTTTGGCGTCAGATTGTCCTTGTTGTCATAGCTCTTGTGGCTGTGGTCTTCGAGGGCTGGTTTGGTTGCACTCTGACTATCATTGCCTACATTTTCCTTTCGCTTCTCCCCGCTAGGGAAGCTTAGTTTGGCACGCTCTTTGCCCTTGCTAGAGCATGTATCATCTATAATAGGTAACAATGAAAGGATTCATCATCTTCCTACTTATATTATGGGTGCTCTGGTTCTTCCGTGCACGCATCCAGGTATGGCTTCTCAGCCACATCTTACGTCGGGTGCAGGAGCGTATGGGAGGCGATGGGGCAGGAGACTACTCTCGGCAGCAACGTACGTCAAGCCGAGGTAGTAGTCGAGGCTCGAGTGCCGGTTCAGCTAGCCAACAGAAGCAGGAATTAGACGATATCGAAGCCCGCAAGTTTGAGCGTGCCGCATCCGATGAGTACGTGGACTTCGAGGAGCTTCCAAAAGAATAATGTGATGAGCGATGTGATAGCAGTGTAAATCCTTCGCACTGTAACGTAAACAGCCTCTACTCAAATGAGAGTAGAGGCTGTTTGCTTTTTGTAGGATATTTCTTGCTCTAGTGAGTTGGGTTCTGCGTTAACTTACCTGGGTAAGAGTTGATGGCATTCTGCGGAATGAAGTAGATGACTCGATAGTCTGTAGGAGCAATGTCTTCAGTCTGGTTATGCGCCCCAGGGTAGCGACGCACGAGTGAACCACCATTACGGAATACGTCATAGCTACGCTCTGCTTGGAAGGCGAGCTCAAGCTGTCGCTCCTTGTCGATACGAGTTGCCGCCGTTGTGGCATCTAGACTGGAGTACGCAGCACTAGGAAGAGAGCGTGTACGTACCTGGTTAAGATCGGAGAGTGCTGCGCTGTAGTTGCCGAGTTTGGCCTCGGCCTCGGCACGGTTGAGGTAGATCTCAGCTAGGCGACTAATCACGGGTGAGTGCAGATGGCTATCCTCGCCCTCACGAGAACACTTGGTGATGTAAAACATTGGATAGGCTCGGTTGAGGGTGATGTCGTAGTCGAGTACCCCCTGATATGTTGTGCCCTTATAGTTGATGCTATAGATCCCTTGTGCTGCATTTACTGCCGTTAGCTCGTAGGTTATTTCCCTCTGCTGGTTGTTCCCGTCTGTAATGGTTTCGCTGACGGTTATCTTCCCTCCCGTGTGCTTTGTCGGGAGCTGGAGGTAGTTCTGATCCCCACTTCCTTCGGTCTTGATGAAGCGAAATACTTCCTTGTTGCCCTCTTTGTAGACGGGTTCGATGAAGGCTGCACGAGCATCTACGATACGTCTCTGATCAGGACGATAGTCGTTGCGCCCTGTTTCATCCAGCAAGGCAAGGTATTTAGCGCTGGCGTACATTTCTCCCCAGCCCATACCCCCGATATTCGCGTACATACCCCCGACACCATAATAGTGGTCATAGCCAGAGAACTCCGAAGCTAAGCGACGGATGACAAAGATTGACTCTTTGTTGTTCTCGGGGAGGATTGTGTTGTACTTCATGAACTCATCACGAGGTAAGAGTGCATATTTGCCACTAGAGATAACCTTTGTCGCATATTCTACTGCGAGCTTAGCGTACGCCACATTTGGCTGGTCGTACGTGCCACTCATATAGAGATACACACGTGAGAGGAGAGCTTGAGCTGCCTCTTTAGAGCCTCGGAATGGCTGTGCAGATGCACTGGGGAGGAGCTCCTCGGCCTTCTTTAGGTCAGCGATGGCTTGCTCATAGGTTTTCTCTACGGTCATGCGGTCGGGGAGGCTGAAGTCGCCCAAGACATTCTTTGGGATCTGGGTTACAACCGGTACACCAAGGTTTGTTTCTGGTGCTTGGTAGTAAGGTCGTCCAAAGGCTCGTACTAAGTAGAAGTAGAGAAGCCCTCTCACGAAGTAGCATTCTCCAATCTTTTCCTTCACCTCTCTGTCGGTACTTGCACCGAGCATCTCAACGATGTTTGAGGCCTGAGCAATAGCCTTGTAGCTATTATCCCAGAAGGACTGTAAGCGGTCGTTATTTGGAGTACGGCTGAACGTAATGAACTCAAAGAAGGGGTCGGTGGAGGCACCTCGTATCATGATGTTATCCCCAGCATATTCACCACAGCGGTGCATGGGGTCACTCCAAGCTTTGAGCTGAGCATAGACACCGTTTACTAGGTCGCCAATGACCTTACCTGGCTCTTCTAGGATTTTCTCTTTAGTGGCGTATCCCTTGGGTTCTCGGTCAAGGGAACAGCTCATGAGTAACGCTATGGCTACTAAGAATGTGACTATCTTATTCATGTCTGTAGCAGATGTTAGAGTGAGAGATTTAGCCCAATGACGAACCGACGTACAGGAGGATATACTCCAGGGCCTGTTGTCCCCATCACAGCACCATCTGAGGCTGGTAGCTCAGGGTCTACGCCTGAGTACTTTGTGATGGTGAATAAGTTCTCAGCGTTGAGGTAAAGGCGAAGATTCTGCACCTTCAGCTGAGGAAGGGCAAAGTTGTATCCTAGAGCAAGTGAGCGAAGCTTGAAGAATGAGCTGTTCTCCAGATAGCGTGAGGAAGCCTTCTGCCCTGCGTCCTTATTGTTGTAGAGTACACGAGGGTGGGTAGCGATGTCTCCCTTCTTTTGCCAGCGTGACCAACCCTTCTGCAGTGCCATTTGGTTACGATCTGCGTAGGCAAGATCGGAGTCATATTCTTGGCGAGAATAGTTGTAGATCTGTCCACCTAGTGAGTAGCCAAAGGTAGCAGAGAGGTCAAATTCTTTCCAGCGTAGGCTGGTGGATATTCCTCCGAAGACCTTGGGTGCTGCACTGCCGAGCTTGTAGTACTTAGCCTCTGCGTAGTTGCTGGTGGATACCTTATTCCCGTTTGCATCATCCTTGTACCACATAGGCTTCCCCGTTTCTCGATCTACCCCTGCCCACTCAGGCATGTAGTAGGTATCAATGGGATAACCAATCTCCAGGATTCGCTTTGCTGAGCCAGATATAGAGGTGCCATCGTTGATGATGACGGGCTTAGCAACGAGCTTACCTGTGGTCGGATCATACTGACGGTAGATGTCAGTTAGCTTGTTGGCATTATGCCCGATATTGAGATCTAGGCTCCATGTAAGATCCTTGGTGCGGATGATGTCCCCACCGATGGAGACTTCGATCCCCTTGTTATCCATCTTCCCGATGTTGCGGTAGATGTGTGTGACCCCTACGAGACCCGTGGTGGGAACATTGTAGAGGATGTTATCAGTCTTCTTAGAGTAGATATCAATGGTGAAGTGAAGTCGATTCTCCCAGAGAGAAGCATCTAGACCTAAACCTGCGGTGTAGGTACGCTCCCAGGTAAGGTTGTCGTTCCCGAGCTGATAGATTAAGAGACCTGGCCTACCATCGTAGCTGGAGGATACGGAGTAGAGGTCATATTGGGGATAGAGAGCTGAAGGGCGGTTCCCTGCAGAGCCGTATGATGCTCGTAGCTTGAGCTGATCAAAGGCCTTGACCTTAAACCAAGACTCTCTGTGTATATTCCACCCTCCACTGATGGAGAAGAGGGTGCCATACTTCGCTTTTGAGCCTAGGTTGGAGGCTCCATCACGACGTACCGATCCCTCTAGGAGATAACGATTGTCATAGCTATAGCGAGCATTGGCAAAGATGGATTGTACTGCCCATTCAGCTATGCCACCCTTTGTCCTCTCTGGTTTAGCCACGATGTCCAGTACCTCGAAGCCAGGGGTAAACCCTCGCCCATAGACATCTAGAGTCTTATGCCAGTAGTCATTGAATTCGTATGCGACTAGTCCACTTAGATTGTGTGAGCCCCAGCTGTTATTGGTGAGTAGCTTCTGGTTTGTGTATCGCCGTGCTACCTCTAGATGATACTCTGTGATGCGCCCCTCTACGCTCTGACCTGCATTAGAGCGCGGGTCTTGGTAGCCGTGCTGCGCTCTGTGCAGATACTTATAGTTGTTGACTGAGGAGAACGTCAGCCATGGTGCTATACGGACATCGAAGTCGAGGTTGCCCATGAACTCATAGTTACGTGTGTCACCGTGGTTCCACTGCAAGTCATACACGTAGTTTGTGCTGTTGCTATTGACCCAGCCTGGGGATTTATGTGGGACGGGCTTGCCTTCGTCGTCGTAGGGCTTATCCCAGGGGAGCATGGAGTACATGGAAGTGACGCTATGCTGACGATCATCAGAGGTCTGCATCGCACCGCTGAGAGAGGGGCGAATGGTGAGCCATTCGAGAGGCTGATAATTGGTCTTGAGACGGAAGCTGTATCGCTTGTAATCGAATCCCTTGACCGCTCCCTTTTCATCATAATATCCTAGGGAGAAGAGTGAGTTCAGTGTCTCACTTCCGCCCTGAAGCATAACGTTATAGTCTTGTGTGAAGCCTGTACGTGTGGCAAACTTCCACCAGTCAAAGTTCGTATTCCTTAGTTCGGGTTTCCAGCGGGAGAAAGCTATGCTCCCGGCATTCTGCGCAGAGGCAAAGAGGTCATATAGCTCCTGCCCATTCATCATTCGCAGATTACCATTGGTGAGCTGGGTTATTCCTGCGCGAAGAGAAGCTGATATACGTACCTTCCCTGAGCGACTGGTTTTCGTTGTGACTACTACAACTCCATTGGCACCAGCTGATCCATATATAGCGGTAGAGGCGGCATCCTTGAGGATCGTAACACTCTCTATGTCCTGAGGGTTGAGCTGTCCAGGGCTATCTCCAACGATTACCCCATCGATGACCCAGAGGGGGCGTGTATTCCCGTTGAGGGTTGCTTGCCCACGGATGACCACAGCTGCATCTGAGCCTGGTTGTCCAGAGCCAGGTGAAACATACACGCCAGGGGCTTTGCCATTGAGCAGATTACCAACGGAGGGAGTGGTGAGATCCTTGAGCTTGCTGTCCTTGAGGCTAATCATGGCACCTGTGAGGCTCTCCTTGCGTTGTGTGGTGTAACCGACGACAACAAGTTCGACGAGCATCTTAGCATCTTCCTTGAGCTGAATTATCTGTTCACCAGCAGTGGCACGTACCTCGAGCGTCTGGTAACCAATACAGGTGATGACGAGTAGGTCACCAGGGGAAGCAGAGAGCGTGTAGCCCCCCTGTATATCGGAGGCTGTCCCTACTTGTTTCTTCCCTTTTACTTGGATGCTTGCCCCGATAATCGCCTCACCTGTCTTAGCATCCACGATACGTCCACGTAGCTTGCTGGTTGTCTGGGTGAGCGTTGTCGTGTGTGTCTCTGCCCATGTGGTAGCAGTGGGCATGAAGAGGGCAACTGAGAGCAGTGAATAGGATAAGAACCTAGTCAACTGACCTCGATGAAAAAAAAGTCTTTCATTCTTCATTGTAATGAAGTCATTTACGGTTAGTAAAGTATGCTTATGCAGAGGCAAATATAGAGCAATTTCCTATGCAAAAAGGCTAAATCAAGGAGGGAGATACATAATAAAATAATGAAGGAAGTTATGCCTTTGGTTGTTAGTTGATTAATGTCCCTTTTGTGCTGATTGAGTGACCTCATTTCGCATGCATATTGTTGGATTACTCTCTCATCTATGCCTATGGCAGAAGATTGGGTGAAAATGGAGCTGGAGGAGAAATGCATGAGAGTTTCATAGTGGAGATTTTGTTTGTAGCGAGGGGAAGTGTGGTGATATGTCTGACAGTAAGATGTGACGTCTTATGCTATCTACTGAAGCCTTGATTTAGGATCTGGAATAGAGCGTGTTAGGATGTGTCTAAATAATCACTCCGACGAGTTACCATAAGTCGTCATGACGAGTTGTGGTAACTCGCTTAGACGAGTTATGGCAAGTCGTTTGGATGAGTTATGGTAACTCATTAAGGCGAGTTATGGTAAGTCATTAGAGCTCCTTTGAGGACTTGTTGTAAGACATTGTTTTATAGCCTGTTGTCTTTCCTTTGAGCTGTGCGAATCTCTTCTAATGAACAGCTGCTTTCATTGGTAATGGGAGAGGGTGGGTGAGCGATGTTATGCTTCTTTTTAACTTGTCACAATGATAAGCGGAGTTTGCAATTTGGATATTTATTTTATCTTTGCGGTGTGAAGGGTTTTCCAAGCGGGAAAGGCCTTTATAGAGATCAACTACATCAATCAATTAACGCAGCAAAACTGCACTAACCAACCAGCGCATATCTCTATGCAAGAGCAACCAAAGTTTAAGACTGGAGTGTGGGTAGACGAACTGAACGTACGTGACTTCGTAGCCCAAAACGTCACTCCTTACGACGGGGATTCTTCCTTCCTATGTGGTCCCACAGAGAAGACCCGCCGCGTGTGGGAGCATTGCCTTCAGGCTCTCAAGGAAGAGCGTGATAACAACGGAGTCCGCTCCATAGACACCAGCACGGTATCTGGCATCACCGCCTTTGCCCCCGGCTATATAGACAAGGAGAACGAAGTCGTCTTCGGTCTACAGACCGATCAGGTACTTCGCCGTGCCATGAAGCCCTTCGGTGGCTACAAGGTCGTCGAGAAGGCTGTACATGAGAACGGGCTAGAGGTCGATCCACGTGTTACCGACATCTTCACCCACTACCGCAAGACGCACAACGATGGTGTCTTCGATGTCTACACCGAGGAGATTCGCTCCTTCCGCTCCAATAGCTTCCTCACGGGTCTTCCCGACAACTATGCACGTGGCCGTATCATCGGTGACTACCGCCGTCTAGCCCTCTATGGTGCAGACCGTCTCATAGCATGGAAGAACGAAGACCTACACGCTATACATGGTCCCATGACTGAGGCTACCATCCGCCTACGTGAGGAGGTAGCAGAGCAGATCAAGGCACTGAAGAAGATCGTAGAGATGGCTGCTGGCTATGGCTTCGATGTCCGTCGCCCAGCCTACAATGCACAGGAAGCCGTGCAGTGGGTGTACTTCGCCTACCTAGCAGCGATTAAGGATCAGGATGGTGCAGCTATGTCGCTTGGTAATGTCTCTAGCTTCCTAGACATATACGTCCAGTACGACCTCGACCACGGTACGATCACCGAGGAGCTCGCTCAGGAACTCATCGACCAGTTCGTCATCAAGCTCCGTATGGTACGCCACCTACGTATGGCCTCCTACAACGAGATCTTCGCTGGTGACCCCACTTGGGTTACGGAGTCCATCGGGGGACGTCTCTTCGACGGCCGTCACAAGGTCACCAAGACCAGCTTCCGCTTCCTACAGACACTCTACAACCTTGGCCCCAGCCCAGAGCCTAACCTCACGGTGCTATGGAGTCCATCACTCCCCGAGGGCTTCAAGGAGTTCGCTGCTCAGGTGTCGATCGACACCTCCTCGATCCAGTATGAGAATGACGACCTGATGCGTGGTACACGTCACTCGGATGACTACGGGATCGCCTGCTGTGTATCCTTCCAGGAGATCGGGAAGCAGATCCAGTTCTTCGGTGCACGTACCAACCTCGCCAAGGCTCTCCTACTCGCTATCAATGGCGGTCGCTGTGAGATCTCCGGCACTCTAATGGTAGAGGGTATCCCCGAGCTCAAGGGCGATGTCCTAAACTTCGACGAGGTGTGGGCTAACTACCTCAAGGTGCTCCGTGTGATCGCTCGTGTATACAATGAGTCGATGAACATCATCCACTACATGCACGACAAGTACTACTACGAAGCAGCTCAGATGGCGTTCATCGATACGAACCCCAAGATCAACCTCGCCTACGGAGTGGCTGGTCTATCCATCGCTGCAGACTCCCTCTCAGCAATCAAGTATGCTAAGGTGATGCCCAAGCGTAACGAGGCTGGGCTGACAGAGGACTTCGTAGTAGAGGGAGAATTCCCCTGCTATGGCAACGATGATGACCGTGCCGATAACATCGCCTACGACATCACCCACCTCTTCTCTGATATGCTCAAGGAGCTCCCCATCTACAAGGATGCTGCTCCTACGCTGTCCGTTCTGACGATCACCTCCAACGTAATGTACGGCAAGAAGACCGGTGCTACGCCCGATGGACGTCACGCTGGTGTAGCCTTCGCTCCTGGAGCTAACCCCATGCACGGACGTGATAATCATGGTGCGATCGCCTCGCTTAGCTCTGTGGCCAAGCTCGACTACACGGACGCTGCAGACGGGATCAGCAATACCTTCAGCATCATCCCACACTCCTTGGGCTCGAACAAGCACGAGCAGGTCGAGAACCTCATCTCGATGATGGATGGCTACTTCTCCAAGGGGGCACATCATCTCAATGTGAACGTGCTCAACAGAGAGATGCTCGAGGATGCTATGGAGCACCCAGAGAACTACCCTCAACTTACCATCCGTGTATCGGGCTATGCGGTGAACTTCGTCAAGCTCAGCCGTGAGCACCAGCTCGAGGTCATCTCTCGCTCCTTCCACCAGCGCATGCGCTAAGGGCTCATCCCTCACTATATCTATCTGACAAGTAGCGGGCGAAGGATCTACCGACCCTTCGCCCGCTCTGCTTCCTTACTTAGCTATGCTTCGTGTTCATTCCTTTGAGTCCATGGGTACCTTCGACGGTCCTGGCCTTCGTCTCGTGGTCTTCCTTCAGGGCTGCAACTTCCAGTGCCTCTACTGTGCCAACCCCGACACCATCCCCATAGGGAAGGGAGGGAAGCTCATCGAAGAGAGTGAGGTACTCCGCAGAGCCATCAGCGAACGTCCCTTCTTCGGTAAGCGAGGTGGGGTTACCTTCAGCGGTGGCGAGCCCACGGTACAGGCCGAGGCTCTTATCCCCCTCTGCCGTGCGCTCAAGGAGGAGGGGATACATATCTGCTTGGACTCTCAGGGGAGCATCCGGAATAGATATGTGGATGAGCTCCTATCCATCGTAGATATGGTGCTACTCGACTGCAAGCACATGCTCCCCAAGGAGCACCAGCGTCTCACCACGCAGACCAATACCAACACCCTGCTCACAGCCGAGCAGCTAAGAGCCATGGGGAAGCCCGTACGCCTACGCTACGTCTTCGTCCCTGGCTACAGTGACCAGCCCGAGGCGCTACATGCGCTAGGACAGCACTTCGGGGGCTTCGAGAATATAGAGCGTCTAGAGCTCCTCCCCTACCACACCTATGGCAAGCACAAGTATGAGACCCTGGGCAAGCCCTACCTCCTAGAGGAGGTACACGAGCCGACACACGAGGAGATCGCCTCAGCCCAAGCCATACTAGAGCGTTACTTCCCCGTCGTCTGGACACAGTAGTTGTAGTCTTTGTATTGAGAAAGAATCCCTTCACTTCAATGCAGAGAATAATATTTTAGACAGTTTGCATCTTTATTGCCTGGGGCGGGGAGAAGTTACCTTCTATCGTTTCATATTCATAACAGCAGTTATGAGAAGAATTTTTATATTTGCAGTGTCTTCCGTATAAAGATGGAGATATATTATGTTTAGAGCGACTTACTTCTTAGCTAGTCGCGTGTCTAAAGAGCGCGATGTCCAGGTTTGGGCATCGCGCTCTTTAGTTATTGAACGTTTCTCGGCTATGGTTCAGAGTCTTAGCGTAGAGATGTTCAACTTGGAGAGAAACACGAAGTTCATAACCATATAAATCAAACAGAAACAATGAAAATCGAAAAGGTAAACCATTGGTTCGCTGGTCTTGGGAGGTATATCCTATCACTAAGATGGGGGATACTTGCACTCTTTGCCCTAGTCTTTGCGCTGGGTGTAGTTGGGATCAAGCGTATGTATCTCACTAGTTCGTCCGAGAGCTACTTCTTGGAGGATGACCCTGTACTGAAGAAGACAGACGAATTCAAAGCGATCTTTGGGAACGATGCCTATGTTGCAGTGCTGACGACGTCGGACGATACATTCAGCGCATCTAATCTATCGCTTATCCGCCAGCTCAGCAACGAACTGCGTGACAGTCTCTCCTATGCAGAGAAAGTCACGAGCCTCACAGACATCGAATATATGACGGGTACAGAGGATGGGATGCAGATCGAGCAAATCGTCCCTGAGGATATACCGAATGATCCACATGCCCTTGCCGCAATCCGTGCAAAAGCCTATGCTAAGCAGAATGTTGCCGAGCGGTTGATCTCTCGAGATGGACGACAGAGCTGGATCTTGGTTAAACTACGTCCTTTCCCTGCTGACAGTGTCTGGATGAAAGAGTCTGGAGCACGTTCACCTGAGGCAGTGACAGGAGATGAGCTGCGCAAGATCGTCACGAAGTCTGAGTACACAGCTCTCCATCCACGTGGTACGGGGATGCCATATATCAATCGTGAGAAGAACCGCTGGATAGGTGGTGAGCTTCCTCGAGTGATGGGGATAGCAACTTTACTCGCAACTCTTGTGCTAATCATTATGACTCGATCGGTACGAGGTGTGGTTGTCCCCCTCATTACGGCAGTAGGCTCAATTGTTATTGTCTACGGTGCGCTGGGCTTCCTACGGTACAAGATAGATAGTAGTATGCTCCTTGTCCCAATGCTCCTTGCCTTTGCTGTAGCTATAGCCTATAACATCCATATCTATTCTTTCTTCCGCCGGCGGTTCTGTACGCATGGAGAGCGAAAGAGAGCTGTAGTGGAGACCATCGAGGAGATGGGTTGGCCTATACTCTTCAGTGCCTTGACAACGTTTGTGGCGTTACTTTCGTTCCTTGTGGTTCCTGTGCTTCCGCTACACTTTGTCGGTATCGCGACGTCTTCAAGTGTGCTTCTTACCTTCTTTATCACACTGACTGTAATGCCTGCGGTGCTTAGCTTCGGGAAGGATAAGAAGGTAAAGGAGGACGAACAAATAGCAGAAGGTGAAGGCTTCTTAGATAGGATGCTACAGAGGCTAGCTGAGCATACAGTGCTTCGTCATGGCAAGGGTATTCTCATTGCTTCGTTTCTAATTACAGGCTTCTTTGCCTATGGCTTTACACGTATTGAGACAGCCTTTGATGTAGAGAAGACAATGGGGCGTGGGATCCCTTACGTCAAGAATATGCTGGAGGTTGGTGAGAGTGAGCTGGGCTCTGTCTATTCCTATGATATCATGATTGAGTATCCAGAGAAAGAGGCTGGCAAGGTGAAGAGCCCCGAGGTGCTACGTGCACTTGATAGCCTCAGTACGTACCTGCATCATTATCCACTGACTAAGCGTACAACCTCTGTACTGAATATCCTTAAGGATCTTCGTCAAACAACGAATGGAGGAGACCCACACTACTATGCTGTGCCAGAGACGAACGATGAGGCTGCCCAGCTCCTGTTGCTCTATGAGAATGCTGGTGGGACAGAGAGTGAGTACTGGATTGACTATGACTACCGACGTCTGCGTACTATGGTAGAGCTGAAAACATATAATTCAGCTGAAGTAGAGCGGGAGCTGGCAGAGGCGAAGGTACATGCTGAGCAACTATTCCCTGGTGCTACGGTCACAATGGTTGGTAGCATGCCTCAGTTCACAGCTATGATGCAATATGTTGTCCGTGGACAAATCTCCTCATTCCTCATCTCCCTTCTCATTATTGGGGTGCTTATGATGCTTGTCTTCGGCAGTGTGCGCATAGGTCTGGTGGGGCTTATACCGAATATCATGCCCGCACTTATTGTCGGTGGGCTTATGGGATGGATGGGATATCCTCTAGACATGATGACGGCAACGATTATGCCGATGATCCTTGGTCTAGCGGTAGATGATACGATCCACTTCATTAACCATAGCCATCTCGAATATGACCGACATGGGAGCTATCGCCGTGCCATCTTACGCTCATTCCGTACCATTGGTACTCCGATTGTCATGACGAGTGTTGTTATTGCAGCGAACTTCTCCGTCTACATGACGTCTGTGGCCAATACGTTCTTCAACATGGGCTTACTCTCGGTAGTCGGTGTGCTGACTGCACTACTTGCTGACCTCTTCATCACGCCAGTGCTTATTCGCCAGTTCCGACTCTTTGGGAAGGGGGATAAGCCAGTGTCTTTCAAACATTAATTCAATTCCGCCTAATAAGCACAGAAATCATGAGACAGATGTTAATTAAGAGCCTCCTGCTTGGAGTGCTTGCCTTCACTACCCTCTCTGCCCAACAACCTACGGGGCGAGATATCGCTCAACGAGTCAAGGACCGTCCAGATGGAGACAGTCGTGAGGCTGAGATGAAGATGACACTCACCAATAAGCGAGGCAGTAGCCGTGAGCGACGTCTCTCGACCTTCTCTATCGACGTGGGGCAAGGGAAGAAAGACCGTAAGAGCATTCTCTTCTTCACTTACCCCGGTGATGTGAAAGGCACAGGCTTCCTCACATGGGATTACGATACTCCAAGCCGTGAGGATGATAAGTGGCTTTACTTACCTGCTATGAAGAAAACCCGCCGCATCAGTGGCTCTTCGGCGAAGAAAGATTACTTCATGGGTAGCGACTTTACTTACGATGATATGGGGAGTCGTAGTGTGGATGATGACACGCATACGCTCCTCGGTGAAGAGACCATCGGAGGAGCTGCATGCTGGAAGCTGGAATCTCACCCCAAAGACACAAAGGATATCTATGCCAAACGTATCTCTTGGATACGAAAGGACTGTCTGATCCCTGTACGAGTTGAGTATTTTGATAAGATGGATAAGCTCCAGCGAAGGCTTGAGGTATTGAATATTGTGAAGATAGGCGGGTTCTACTCGGCACAGAGTATGCGGATGGAGAACGTACAGACAGGACACTCAACCACACTGGAGTTTAGCCATCAGCGATATAATGTGCCGATGGACGAAGGGAAGTTTAGCGTCACTACTCTGGAGAAAGGGTCTTTCTAAGTACACTACTATGAATGCCTATATAAAAAGCCTTTACCTTGGGCTACTTCCCTGCTTCATGTGGGGGAGTAGCCTCAGGGCGAAGGCTCAGGATGATATACCTGCTAGCGATGTGAAACAAGAGTGGCGGATTAAGGGCTTTGTCGATACTTACCACGCCCTAGGGGTAAATCAATCGGGGCGATGGATGAGTAGTCGGACACGACTACGTGGAGAGCTAGCAAGGGATGTGGGGAAGGCAACGCTTTTCACCTCATTCAATGCGGTCTATAATGCCCTCTTACCTAGTCATACGGGCTTTGAGCTTCGGGAGGCCTACCTAGACTATCATGATACACACTGGTCTATGAGAGCAGGGCGACAGCTGATCCTATGGGGTGTGGCTGATGCTGTTCGTATCACGGATCTTATCGCACCGATGGACTACACCGAGTTCTTAGCGCAGGATTATGATGACATCCGAATGCCTGTGAATGCTTTACGCTTGGGCTTCTTCAATGAGAAGGTACGGTTAGACCTAGTTGCTGTGCCAACCTTTACTCCTTTTCGCCTTCCTATTGATACTTCCAATCCTTGGTCTGTCCTACCTGAGAGTGTTATGTGGCAAGGAGGAAACGAGCCAGCCTTACGCCTCTCGAACGTAGAGTATGGTGGACGTCTGAGTTTCACGCTTCCTAGATTAGATTTTAGTCTCTCAGCACTTCACACTTGGGGAAAAATGCCCATTATCAGCTATGCACAGGGGGCAAAGGGACTTGTTGCTACCCCTCACTACTACCGAATGGGGGTGCTAGGGATAGACTTCTCCAAACCTCTAGGGCTAGTTGTCCTGCGGGGAGAAGGTGCATGCCTACTGGATAAGCATTTTAGTTATCGAACTGATGCCCAGATGACACCACAACAAGGCTTTACTTCACTCTCTGGGCTGATTGGTGTCGATTGGTATGCTCCTCATCAGTGGACCGTGATGGCTCAAGTCAGTGCAGAGCGCATCCTAGGGTATAAGGCCTATGTAGCACAGCGTGCGACAACGACGCTCATTACATTGAGCCTGACGAAGAAGCTAATGAATGACCAACTTGCTCTCTCGGACTTTACCTATTGGGATGTCACGGGACAAGGGTGGTTTAGTCGTTTCTCGGCAGACTATGCTTTGACAGATGAGATCCATCTGATGCTTGGCTTTGATCTTCTTGGGGCGGAGAGCTCCTCTAGCCTTTTTTATCCTTATCGTCGTAACTCTGAGCTGTGGCTAAAAGCAAAATATAGCTTCTAAAGGATGGTGTATATCCCCGCGTAGTTGGGTACTTTTATTCCCTTAATAGAGGAATGAGGTGAGCTAAGGCTTCCCATAGGCACTTACTTCTCTACTTGAAGAGTAGAGTGATGGATAGTGCCGTAGCTCACTAGAAAATACCCCTTCGGTATAAGTTTATAATACATTGGTAATAAATGAAATATAGGAGCTAAGAAAGAAGGCTTAACGACTTACCATAACTCGTTGCGATGAGTTGTGGTAAGTCGTTAGAGCAAGTTACGGTAAGTCGCCAAAACGAATTATGGTAACTCATCGTGGCGACTTATGGTAACTCGTTTGTACCTGCTGTAAATCCCTTTAGATAGGTTGTTTCTAGAAGGAAATAACCCGTTGCCATATAAGTAAAAATTAGTCCACCCTAGATGACCTCAGTCGTCTAGGGTGGACTAATCTTAGACTCTTTTGTGGTAGCTAGCTTTTATGCCTTCTTCCCTTGGTTGGCTACAGCCTCCATGAGCTTCTTAATCTCTTCGGGATCACCAAGGAAGTAATCCTTGACAAGATTAAGCTTGTCATCGAATTCAAAGACGTAGGGTACCGCCGTGGGGAGGTTTAGCTCAATGATGTCTTCGTCTGAGATGCCCTTGAGGACCTTGATGATACCACGTAGGCTATTTCCGTGCGCAGCTACGAGGACATCATCGTGCTCCATGAGCGATGGGAAAATCTCACCTTCCCAGTAGGGGAGTGTACGAGCGACTGTGTGGCAGAGGGCTTCGGTCAGAGGAAGGTAAGCAGGAACAACACCGGCATAACGAGGATCAGCCTGTGGGGCACGTGCGTCTGTTGCCTCCAGTGGAGTGGGGGGGACATCATAGCTACGACGCCAGATCTTGACCTGTGCATCGCCATACTTCTCTGCCGTCTCAGCCTTGTTCAGCCCCTGAAGCATACCATAGTGCTTTTCGTTGAGGCGCCAGCTCTTAGATACGGGGATCCAATCGAGATCCATGACGTCAAGGATCTGATTGAGGGTCTTGATAGCACGCTTGAGGTAAGAGGTGTAGGCCTTCGTGAAGTGGAAGCCGTTTTCCTTCAGGAGAGCCCCAGCCTTCTTTGCTTCTTCTACGCCCTTCTCGGAGAGGTCTACGTTTGTCCAGCCCGTGAAGCGGTTCTCCTTGTTCCATACGCTCTCACCATGGCGTATGAGTACGATTCTCTTCATAATCGAATTCTATTAATTGGTTGAGTTATAAACATTGTGCGAGGGCAAAGATAGTCAATTACCCCTTGGTATTTAGCTCCTTGAGTAGCGTACGTAGTGCGGGGCGCCAGTCTTCACCATTCTTGGGGCAATAGGTATGTATGCCGAAAGTGGCTGCTGTGGCTACATTGTTTGGCCCATCATCAAGGAAGAGCGTCTCGCTCGGTACCATATTCCCTTCGCTGAGCATACGTTCAAAGATCTTGGGATCGGGCTTGACTAAGCCCATTTCGCATGATGCAAACTTCTTCTCGCAGTACGAGGAGAGAGTCCGTCCGTTGGGTAGGAAGCGGTCGCTCTCGCAGAAGTCCATCACGTAGGGGTTGGTATTGGAGAGGATGAATATGCGATAGTCCCCTAGCTCCTCAGCGATGAAGTCAAATTTGTACACATCCACCTCTCGTAGGAAGCCAAAGTAAGCATGGGCAATCTCATCGTAGGAGAGTTCTCTGCCCGAGGTAGAGCTGAGTGCTGATCGAAACTCTGGCTCGGTCATCCGACCATCCTCCACTTGTAGGAAATAGCCACTCTGTAAGTAGGGGTCAAGCATCTTCTCGACGTCAGGCACCCCGAGGGCCTCAAAGCGACGAAGTGCCTCCTCCCTATCTAGGGTGAAGAGCACGCCGCCGAGGTCAAATACTATGTTTCTTATCATCTAAACTTATTTGGGTTGCATGGTGATGATGGGGATGAGCATTTCCTCCATCGAGATCCCTCCGTGCTGGAAGGTATCTTTATAGTACTGCACGTAGTAGTTGTAGTTGTTGGGGTAGGCAAAGAAATCGTTCCCATAGGAGAAGACATACTTGTCAGAGAGGTTTACTTGGGGTAAGCCAATCTTAGCAGGTACTGCGATTTCATATACCTCCTTGGGATTATAGGATAGGGACTTGCCTACCTTGTACCTAAGGTTGGTGTTCGTGTTCTTGTCGCCGATGATCTTCACGGGGTTGTTCACTCGGATGGTACCATGGTCAGTCGTGAGGATGACCCGATAGCCCATCTCTGCGATGTGCTTGAAGAGGTTGTAGGTTGTGGAGTGGCGGAACCAACTCTTCGTCAGCGAGCGGTAGGCAGCCTCTGTGTTTGCTAGCTCACGAATCATCTTGCTCTCGGTACGTGCATGCGAGAGCATATCGACGAAGTTAAGCACAATCACGTTCAGAGGGTACTGCTTGAGCCCATTTAGACCACCGAGTAATCGTTCACCGAAGCGTGCTTCATAGACCTTGTTGTAAGAGAAGGTATAGTTCTTGCGATAACGCTGCAAGAGTGTTTGGATCATTGGCTCTTCGTTGAGGTTCTTTCCCTCTTCACTCTCTTCGTCTACCCACAGGTCGGGGAACATCTTGGCGATATCAAGGGGCATGAGCCCCGAGAAGATGGCATTGCGAGCATACTGCGTCGCTGTTGGCAGGATCGAGAGATAAAGGTCTTCATCGAAGGTGTAGAACTCACTCAGCATCCCCTTGACTGTCTCCCACTGGTCATAGCGGAAGTTATCGATCAAGATGAAGAAGACCTTCTCGCCTGCATCAAGGAGGGGGAAGACCTTTGTCTTGAATAGGTCTGGGCTCATGATCGGGCGAGTAGATGGCTCTCGTATCCAGCCTTCGTAATTACGGGCAATGAAGCGGCAGAAGAGACGTCCAGCCTCGGACTTCTGCATCTCCAGCAGTTCACTCATCTGGGTATCTCCATTCTCTAGCTCGAGCTCCCAGTGGACGAGGCGTCGGTAGAGTTCCTTCCACTCCTCTAGGCTGAGACGGTCACTCATCTGGGCACTGAGTTGGGCGAACTCTTGGCGATAGTTCATCGTCATTGCCTCGTTGATGATAGAGCTTTGATGCAAGTTCTTCTTCAGTGAAAGGAGGAGCTGATTGGGATTTACTGGCTTGATTAGGTAGTCTGTGATTTTACCACCGATTGCCTGATTCATCAGTTCCTCTTCTTCGCTCTTGGTCACCATGACAATGGGGACGAATGGGGCGAGCTCTTTGATGCGCTGTAGGGTATCTAGCCCTGTTAAGCCAGGCATGTGTTCGTCGAGGAAGATGAGGTCGAAGCTCTGGTTCTGCACTGCATCTATTGCGTCATTGCCACTAAGGACAGGCGTTACTTCGTAGCCCTTGCTCTGGAGGAAGAGGATATGGGGCTTGAGCAGGTCGATTTCATCGTCTGCCCAGAGGATTTGATATACCTTGTTTGTACTCATTCTTTTGGTGGAAGGGAAAAAACTTTAGTGTAATAACGAAGCAAATGCACCACTAAGATACATTATTCGTCGGAATAGGTCTTGAGTGAGACGTCGGCAGAGGTATCGATAGGGAGGATATAGAGGGGAATATACTTGTCCTATTGCCTGTCTATATTTTTGTTTTATATGATTGATAATTATGGGTTTATGTTCATCTTGACTAAGGGTCTCCCTGTCTCCCATTTGCCTGCCCTTCAGCTACTTTAGGGGAGCTATGATTTGGAACTATCGAAACATATCATTTAATTTGCAATCAGTAAAGCCCTTGATGCGTAAGGGAATACATTTATCAACCATCATAGAATTAGTTAGTACAACAAGCTGAAAGCGCCTATAGAAGCAACTCTACATATCTGAATAATGTATAGTCGAGCCTTTGATGCCGTGTTCTCGGGGTGATTACCCTATGCCGACCGGAGTATCAGGGCTTAAAAACAAGACGACAATGAAACGATATGAAGGCATGAAGGATGATGAACTCGTTCATCTCTATGCTAAAGGTTGCGATGAGGCTTTCAACGAGCTACTAACGAGGCACGATGCCTACGTGCACACCTTTATCCGCTTTTCCATCTCTGACGAAGACCAAGTAGAGGATGTCTTTCAAGACGTCTTCATCAAGGTCATGCTTACCATCAGACAAGGTCGGTACACGGCCGAGGGTAAGTTCAAGAGCTGGCTAGGTAGGGTGGCACATAACCTTGTGATTGACTACTTCCGTAGGCAGAAAGCTCGTGGCACCTCCCAGCCTCTTGAGAGTGACAATCCTGAGGGCGTTGTACAGACGTTGCAGGTAGCCTCTGGTGATCTCAGCGCGGAGGAGGCAATCATCTTCCGAGAGCACCTCTCCGAGCTCAGTGCGGGTATCAGTAGCCTCTCTGCCGAGCAACAGGAGGTCGTGCGCCTGCGCTATTGGGAGGAACTTAGCTTCAAGGAAATCGCAGAGCAAACGGGTGTCAGTATCAATACTGCCCTCGGACGCATGCGCTATGCACTAGGTCACCTCAAGCGGCACATGCGCTCTTAACCCGTCCACTCCATCTCCCTATGCGTCGTCCCTTCTCCCTGTTGTGTGCTGGTTTGACCCTCTTTGTCTCCGTCTGTTCGGGAGGGGGGCAGGCTTGGGCGCAAAGGGAGGTAATTCAGCACCAGCCCTACGTTGATCTGCGCAAGTACTATCTGGGCTTTAGGCTTGGGATGCACGCCCCTGATCTCAGGATCACGAACCGAGGCTATATGACACCCGAGGGTACGTCACTCTGGGCAGATACCCCGAGCTACCAGCCTGGCTTTAGTGTGGGGGTTATCGGTGGGGTAGTGCTTGTACCTAGTCTTGAGCTTCGGCTCATGCCCACGCTTCATCTGGGGGAGACGGAGGTGGACTATACGGATGGGCGCAGTCGGGTTGCTAGCCACTCGGTGAAGATGCATTCCGTGACTCTGCCACTGGAGTTGAAGTGGGGGGCGATGCGCCTCGGCAATATACGTCCGTTCATCTCTGCTGGGATTTATGCTGGTAGTTTCCTCGGTGGACGAAGGGGGGATGTGCTGAGGCTAAAGGCATTGGATTATGGGGCCATGCTTGGCTTTGGCTGTGACCTGTACTTTCGCCTCTTCAAGCTCTCACCCCAGCTTACCTTGAGCTACGGACTCTCGAACGCCTTAGATGCCAAGCGTACAGACCTTCGTGATGACCATCGCATCTACTACACACACGCCATTGAGCGAGCAGCGTCTCGTATGGTTCTTCTCTCCTTTAGCTTTGAGTAGGGTTTCCTAGGGTGCTTTTACCCCAATAGATAAGCCCTCAGATAGGTATCCTCGTAATCTCATAAGAGGTACTGAGGGAACCTCTAGGGGGTTATCCCCGTAACCTCCTCCGAGGTTACGGGGATAACTATTTAGGGGGAGTGAAACAATCCTATTCTAGGGGAGGGAGGAGACCCAGAGAGGGGCTATGAGGGATAAATGAAGGAGAGGCGGGGTGGCTTTTCTGGTAAGGCTGAGTATTCTTCTCAATTTGTATGAGAGCAAGGACAGAAAGGGGTGTGGTATATGCTCACGCTCGAGGAGCAGGAAGGCTCATCTAATCCTTTTTGTACGCCTACATCGTGGCAAAAGGGGAAGGGTAGAGCGAGGTCTACCTTTCGGGTCGTATGGGGTAAAAATGTATCTTTGTAGCGTTTTTTAGTATATACTGCGGGGGAGGATAGGCTGCTGTAGCAGTCGCTCTTGCCCACTACATATTTATAACAGGTACAGATATATGAGCCATAAGTTCCCTGAATACGAGAGCTTACTGCTAGCAGGGATCAACCAGAAGGTCCTGCACCAGTGGCAAGAAGAAGATCTCTTCGCCCGAAGCCTAGCACTGAGAGAGGGTGCTCCCTCGTTTGTCTTCTACGAAGGCCCACCCTCTGCTAATGGTATGCCGGGTATTCACCACGTCATGGCTCGCTCAATCAAGGATATCTTCTGTCGGTATAAGACGATGAAGGGCTATCGTGTAGACCGTAAGGCAGGCTGGGATACCCATGGCTTGCCCGTGGAGCTAGGCGTAGAGAAAGCCCTCGGGATCACCAAGGAAGACATCGGCAAGAGTATCAGTGTCGCTGACTACAATGCGGCTTGTCGCCGTGAGGTGATGAAGTACACTCAGGAATGGGAGGAACTGACACGTCTCATGGGCTACTGGGTGGACATGAAGCACCCCTACATCACCTATGACAATAGATATATAGAGAGTCTTTGGTATCTCCTTAGCGTCATCTACAAGAAGGGGCTACTCTACAAAGGCTACACCATACAACCCTACTCCCCCGCAGCTGGTACCGGACTCAGTACCCACGAACTGAACCAGCCCGGATGCTATCGGGACGTGAAGGATACGACCTGTATCGCACAGTTCCCCATCCTGGATCCCAAGGAAGAGATGAAGGGTCACGGGGCTGCCTACTTCCTCGCTTGGACGACAACCCCCTGGACACTTCCCTCCAACACCGCTCTCTGTGTCGGGCCTACGATCGAATACGTAGCCGTACGCACCTTCAACCCCTATAGCGGTGACCCCATCACGATAGTCCTAGCTCTGCCCCTGTTGCATACCCTCTTCGCTCAGGAGCTTGAGGGAGAAGAGGCACTACAGGCTTACCAAAAGGGCGATAAGGAGCTCCCCTATCAGATCGTCGGACGCTGGCAGGGTAGTGAACTCGTGGGTATGCACTACGAGCAGCTACTTCCCTGGATGACCCCTAATGGGGATGCCTTCCGAGTGATCTCAGGTGACTTCGTTACCACGAGTGATGGTACGGGGATCGTACACATCGCTCCTACCTTCGGGGCTGATGACAACAAGGTAGCCAAGCAGAGCAATATCGGGGCACTCCTCGTCCGAGACAGAGACGGCAACGAGCGTCCGATGGTGGACATGCGTGGGCGACTTTACCGTATAGAGGACCTCGACCCTCAGTTCGTACTGTCCTCAGTGAACGTCGATGCCTACGGCGAGTTTGCTGGACGATTTGTCAAGAATGCCTACGATGAGACCCTCACCGAGAGCGATGAGAGCCTAGATGTCTCCATAGCACTACACCTCAAGGGGCAGGGTAAGGTCTTCCGCATCGAGAAGCACGTACACTCCTATCCCCACTGCTGGAGAACAGACAAGCCCGTCCTCTACTACCCTCTAGACAGTTGGTTCATACGCACCACTGCATGTAGGGAAGAGATGATGGAGCTCAATAATAAAATCAATTGGAAGCCCGAGAGCACTGGCTCTGGACGCTTTGGCAAGTGGCTGGAGAACCTCCAGGACTGGAACCTCTCCCGTAGCCGCTATTGGGGTACCCCCCTACCTATATGGCGTACAGAGGATGGGCAGGAGGAGATCTGCATCAGCTCTGTCGAGGAGCTCTACAACGAGATAGAACGCTCCGTGCAGGCAGGTTTCATGCAGAAGAACCCTTGGGCAGACTTTACCCCCGGCCTCTATACACAGGAGAACTACGACAAGATCGACCTGCATCGTCCCTATGTGGATGAGTTCATCCTCGTCTCACCCTCAGGTAAGCCTATGCGCAGGGAGACAGACCTCATCGATGTATGGTTTGACTCAGGTGCTATGCCCTATGCCCAGCTACACTACCCCTTCGAGAATAAGGACCTGCTGGAGAGTGGCCGAGCCTTCCCTGCGGACTTCATCGCAGAGGGTGTAGACCAGACCCGTGGATGGTTCTTCACCCTTCACGCCATCGCCACGATGGTCTCCCACCAGAGCTCCTACAAGGCTGTTATCTCTAACGGCCTCGTACTAGACAAGAATGGGAACAAGATGAGTAAGCGTCTCGGCAACGCCGTAGACCCCTTCTCTACAATCCAAGAATACGGCTCAGATCCTCTACGCTGGTACATGATTAGCAACTCCTCTCCTTGGGATAACCTCAAGTTTGATCTAGAGGGGATAGATGAGGTGCGCCGTAAGTTCTTCGCCACACTCTATAATACATATCAGTTCTTCGCTCTGTATGCTAACCTCGATGGTTTCACTGCAGAGGCTGCAGAAGTGTCCCTCAGCGAGCGAGCAGAGATTGACCGCTGGATCCTCTCCGCCCTCAATAGCCTCATCCTAGAGGTAGACCGTGATCTCGAGGACTACGAGCCCACCAAGGCCGCTCGTGCTATCGGGGACTTCGTCTCCGAGCAACTGAGCAACTGGTACGTACGTCTCTCTCGTCGCCGCTTCTGGGCAGGCGAGATGACGACCGACAAGCTCTCCGCTTACCAGACTCTCTATCGCTGCTTGGTCACCGTGGCGAAGCTCATGGCTCCTATTGCCCCCTTCTATGCTGACCAGCTCTATCGAGACCTCGTCAGCCGAGGGACGAATGCTACGGAGCACTCAGTGCACCTAGCAGACTTCCCCGTGGCAGATCGCTCTGCTATCAATGCCGAACTAGAGCGAAGCATGAGCCTAGCACAGAGCATCTGCTCTATGGTGCTAGCCCTAAGACGTAAGGTGAATATCAAGGTGCGTCAGCCCCTACAGCGCCTTATGATCCCCGTGACGAGTGCGGAGGAGCGTGCTGCGATCGAGCCCATCATCCCATTGATCCTTAGCGAGGTCAATCTCAAGGAACTGCAGTTCGTATCGGACGGAGGCGAAGGGATCCTCGTCAAGCGTATTCGCCCCGACTTCAAGAAGCTAGGGCCACGCTATGGTAAGATCATGAAGCCCCTAGCAGAGGCACTCTCTACCCTTGAGCAGGCTCAGATCCTAGAGCTGGAGCGTGCAGGTACGCTCTCCCTAAATGTTGCAGGCACAGAGGTCGCCCTCGAACGTGAGGATGTGGATATCTATTCGGAGGACATCCCCGGATGGCTCGTGGCCAACGAAGGGACACTCACCATTGCCCTAGACATTACGGTCACTGATGAGCTGCGCCTGGAGGGTACTGCACGAGAACTCATCAACCGCATACAGAATCTGAGGAAGCAGAGTGGCTTCGAGGTCAGTGACCGTATCCGAGTCCTCCTGCCCGAGGATGAGGAGCTAGCGAAGGTGCTTACCCTCTACGGCTCCTACATCGCCCATGAGGTACAAGCCGTCAGCATCGACCAGCGTATGGGCTTCACTCCGACCCTCGAGCTAGATATAGATGATCGAATCATCCCAATCTTCATTGAGCAGGCTAACAACTAGTGAAATAAGTAGAGCGAGGGAAGCCTCTTCTGAGGCTCCTCGTTCCTCATCTATTTAATTTATACTGTCCCATGAGTACAGAAAAAACCTCCTACACGGACGAGGAACTCCAGGAGTTCAAGGATCTGATCCTACACAAACTGGATCAGGCTATTAAGGACTACGAGCTGCTGCGAGGCAGTGCAACAAACTCCTCGGAGAATGATGTAGCCGATACGCTCCCTACCTTTAAGGCTGTCCACGAAGGCGCAGCTTCGCTCTCCAAGGGTGAGGCTGGACGTATGGCTGAGCGTCTGCTGAAGTTCATCCACAACCTCCAGGCTGCCCTACGCCGTATAGAGAATAAGACCTATGGCATCTGCCGTGAGACGGGTAAGCTCATCCCTAAGGAACGCCTACGTGCTGTGCCTCACGCCACTCTGAGCATAGAGGCAAAGCTCAACGAGAAGAAATAAGCATGACCGAAGGCAAGGGTACAAGGAACAACCTACTTATCTGCCTCGCATTTGTCGTCCTACTTCTAGTCATTGATCAAGTGACTAAGATCTGGGTCAAGACGACGATGATCGAGGGTGAGATGCACGAGATCACCTCGTGGTTCAAGATCTACTTCGTGGAGAACGAGGGGATGGCGTACGGGATTACTATTGGGAGTAAGCTCCTACTGACACTCTTCCGTATCCTAGCCATGAGTGCAGGCCTATACTTCCTCATCAGGATTATCCGTACAGGGCGGTTCAGCCTACCTTTTTACCTCTGCCTCTCACTCGTCATAGCAGGAGGCTTCGGTAATATCATAGACTGCCTCTTCTACGGAGAGGTATTCACCTCAAGCCATGGGTCGGTGGCACAGCTGGTCTCTTGGGGGCAGGGCTATGGGGACTTCCTACAAGGTAAGGTCGTAGACATGCTCTACTTCCCAATCATACGGACAACCTATCCCAGTTGGAGCCCTATCCATGCAGGTGAACCCTTTATCTTCTTTAGTCCGATCTTCAACTTCGCCGACTCTTGCATCACCACTGGGGTGCTTGCCTTGCTCCTCTTCTACCGTAAGACCTGCACCACAGCCCTAGAGCTGCTTCAAAAGAAGAAGCATTCTTCCTCTACTCCCCCAGAAGCTTAGCCATGCCCGCGGATGTCCATTTCATGCGACCGAAGCTCCTAGCCTATCTTTCACTCCTATTCCTCGTGATCTGCGTTGGGATAGGTTGTCGCTCCCAAGGCTGGAAGCGAGTAGACGTCCGCACCATGCAGAGTATCATGGGTGAGATGGCTATGGCGGAGGCTTCGTTCTCAGAGCAGGGACTGTCGGATAGTTTGCGTATTATTGGTTATGAGGCTCTGCTAGCACGGCATGGCCTCACTCTACAGGACTGGGATAGCTCCCTTGTCTGGTACAGTACGCATGAGTTGGAGAACTATACCAAGATCTATGAGTATGCGCTAAATGACCTCACCAGCAGGCAAGCCCCACTCAAGCGTAAGGTGGATAGTCTAGATAGCGTCCAGAATAGACTCTGGCGTTGGCGTGCAGGGGATATAGATTCGGTAAACCTATTGCCTGATAGTGTGAGCTACTATCCAGCAGGGCGATATGTTGAACGAACCTTCGCCTACACACCTAATCAGAGTTATGAAGCAAATACACGAGTTACATTTGCTGTTCGAGTGCTTGGCTTAGGGGTGAAGGGAAGCAAACCTCTTGTTCTTCGCCTACAACTTTATCTGGCTGACTCCACGCATATCTCAGAGCAAATGACCCTTCAGCATTCGGGGCTTCACCTGATTACCCTAGAGCTACCATCAGGGAAGAGGATGCGTACAGCCTACGGGAGCTTGCGAGGCTTTGCTCCTAGCCTGAAAGGGCACTTCCTAGCAGTAGATAGCTTTAGTTTCGCTCGTACGACACTAGCGATCTCCGAGCCTACACCATCTATGGAAGAGCAAGAGGAGCCTCTTATAACCGATGATACCGATGACCTATAGCCCGAGGCACTCCTCTCCTCCTCATCCCCATTACGCCAGCCACTACTTACGGGTTGGAAGCTACCTTACTCGCTCGATAGCGGTACAAAGTCTCCCTAGTGGAGGATTAGACATCCGTCCTTTCACAGAGGAAACGGAGCGCACGATTTTCATAAATGGTACTATAGCCCTTGTCTCTCCCACTTGTCCATTGAATGAAGCGGGAGAAGAGCCAATCACCTTATCGGAGCTGGAGCGTTTGCTCTCTCAGCACAGCTCGTGGCAGCTTCTCCTACCTAGGGAGACAAGGTAGTTACAATAAGAACAAGATTAACGACACATCTTATATGTCTGAACGAAAAGTCCGTGTACGCTTTGCCCCTAGTCCTACAGGGGCTCTCCATATTGGAGGGGTACGAACAGCTCTGTATAACTACCTCTTTGCTAAAGCTCATGGGGGAGACCTGCTCCTACGTATCGAGGATACGGATAGCCAACGCTTCGTTCCAGGAGCAGAGGCTTATATCATTGAGGCTTTGGAATGGCTTGGTATACGCTTTGACGAAGGCGTGAGCTACGGCGGGGACTGTGGCCCATATCGTCAGAGTGAGCGCCGAGATATTTATCGTAAGTATGTGCAAGAGCTACTAGACAAGGGGAAGGCTTACATTGCCTTCGATACTCCTGAGGAGCTGGAAGCTAAGCGACGTAGTGTGGCAAACTTCCAGTACGATGCGACGACACGTGGCTCGATGCGCAACTCTTTGAGTCTACCCAAGGACGAGGTAGAGAGTCTCCTGAAGGCAGGTACTCAGTATGTCGTCCGCTTCCTCATCGAGCCAGAGCTAGAGGTTGAGGTCGATGATATGATTCGTGGACGTGTGACCTTCAATAGCTCCGTGCTTGATGATAAAGTGCTCTATAAGAGTGCCGATGACCTACCTACCTACCACTTGGCTAATATTGTAGATGACCATCTGATGGGTATCTCACACGTCATTCGTGGGGAGGAATGGCTTCCTAGCTCTCCTCTGCATGTCCTCCTCTATCGGGCTTTCGGCTGGGAGGAAACCATGCCTCGCTTTGCCCACTTAGCACTCCTGCTGAAGCCAGAGGGCAATGGTAAGCTCAGTAAACGTGATGGAGATCGCTTAGGTTTCCCTGTCTTCCCCCTTCGTTGGGTGGATCCAAAGACAGGTGAAGTGTCATCGGGCTATCGGGAGAGTGGCTATTTGCCTGAGGCCGTAGTGAATTTTGTTGCTTTGCTTGGCTGGAACCCTGGGAATGACCATAGTGAGGTGATGAGCCTCGAGGAGCTGGTGCAACATTTCAATATAGAGAAGTGTAGTAAGGCCGGTGCTAAGTTTGACTATGAGAAGGGCAAGTGGTTCAATCATCACTATATCCAAGAGGCATCGGATGATCGCCTTGCCTCGCTACTCCGACCCTATTTTGATGAGGCAGGCTATCCCTTTGATGCGCCTCGTGTGGCTCGTTGCGTCGCTTTGGTTAAGGAGCGTGCACAGGTCCTACCTGAGCTCTTCGAGCAGATTATATATTTCTTCTCTGCACCTACAGTCTATGACGAGAAGACGGTATCCAAGCGATGGAAGGCTGAGAGTGCTGACCAGATGAGAGAGCTTTCTCATCTGCTCTTGACTCTGCCTGAGGCTCTTCCCTCAGAGGAGACCGAGCAGGCAGTAAAGGCCTGGATAGAGGAAAAGGGCTATGGACTCGGAGCTGTGATGAACTGTTTCCGCTTAGCTCTGGTAGGAGCAGCAAAGGGACCACATCTCTTTGACATCTCTGCTCTGCTCGGGCGAGAGGAGACGCTCTGTCGCTTAGCTCGTATTATTGAAGTCCTTGGCTAAACGCTCTCCTCGATTGATGAACCCACTCTATAGCTTCGCGGGTATCCTTGCCTCCGCTGTCCTTCATCTTGTAGCACCCTTCAACCGCAAGGCACGTCTTATCATCGATGGTAGACGCATGACGGCAGAGCGGTTGTGTGTGCTTCAGAAGGATCGACCTGTGGCTTGGTTTCATGCCTCTTCATTGGGAGAGTTCGAACAAGGACGCCCTCTGATGGAGGCATTACGCCGTGAGCATCCCGAGTATCAAATCCTACTCTCGTTCTTTAGTCCATCGGGCTATACGGTGCGCCATGACTATGATGGTGCTGATGTAGTCGTCTACCTACCCTCTGATCGACAGCCCTCGGTGAGTCGCTTCCTTGAGCTGGCGCATCCTGACCTAGCTATTTTCATCAAGTATGATTTCTGGCCGACGATGCTCTATGCCTTGTCTAATCGAGGCATCCCGACCTATCTAGTCTCAGCCATTTTCCGTAGAGATCAGCTCTTCTTCCGCCCTTGGGGAGGATGGTATCTGCGGCTACTTTCTCTCTTTCGTCATCTTTTTGTGCAGGATGAAGCCTCGAAAGAGCTATTGCATGAGTTCGGTGTGGAGGAGGTTAGTGTCACGGGGGATACACGCTTCGATCGAGTCTTTGAGATTGCTGAAGAGGCTAAAGATATCCCTGAGGCTTCCTGTCTCGAAGGGCGAGTCCTTGTGGCTGGAAGCACTTGGCCCGAGGATGAAGAGATACTCCTTCCCTATTTCAATGGGGCACCCCAAGACTTCAAGCTGATTATTGCACCACACGAGATACACGAGGAGCATCTGCGCTCTATTGAGACCAAGCTCCAGCGGCTCTCAGTGCGCTATTCTGCGCTTCAGCGAGGCGAACAGATTGGGCATTACGACTGTCTCATCATTGATTGCTTCGGCCTTCTTTCCTCGATCTATCGTTATGGCCGTTACGCCTATGTCGGGGGAGGCTTTGGAAAGAGCGTGCATAATACATTGGAGGCAGCAGTCTATGGTATCCCTGTCTTCTTTGGCCCAGAGATCCATAAACACCGAGAGGTGAGGGAGCTCTGTCAGCATGACGCAGGCTTCATCTTGCATACCGAAAGTGAACTCTCGATGCTCATTTCTCGGTTTGATGATCCAATGGAAGCCCAGCTTCTCTCTGAGCGAGCTAAAGCTTACTTCGCTACGCAGCGAGGTGCAACTAAGACAATTCTCTCTGCCCTCTTCCCTAAGGAATAAGTATTTGCTCTCATGAGTAAACAAGGTTAGGGGCTTGGTGTATTTCAAAAACAGATAATGTGGTACTTCATTGAAGGATAGTATTTGCTCATAGTGGAGCTATTAGGAGCTTACCCAATGACTGATCCTGCGAAGCCTAGAGGGAGGAGCGGATATAAATAGTGAAAGAAAACTCCATCAGAGTGACTCAAGAGAGGCTCAGATGGAGTTTTCTTTTGCTTATGGTTGGGTGTATGCCCTCTGTGGGTTTCTTTTCTTTCTTGTTGTTGTCTCACGACACCTTAAAGAGCTGTTGAGCTTGTTGGTAGAGCTCGGTACGCAGCGTCAGTTCTTCAAGAGAGAGGGCTTGGCAAGCATGGGTGTACACTTCTTGAATTGATAGGTTGGGGAGATCATCGGTCTCTAAGAAGGCTCGCTTTTGCTCTAGGGCAAGGGTGAGGCTCTCGGGATGGAAATGTCGACCGAAGCTTAGGTATATTCCTTTCTCTAGGAGCTGTGTTGCCACTGGTGCCTTACCTCGGAAGCCATGGATGACCCATGGACATGTAGGGTGGTAGAGCTTGTGTAGTCTGAGTAGTTCATCCTGTGCCTTGACTAGGTGAATGATGAGTGGAAGTCGCAGGGTCTCACTCAGCTCTATCTGTCGCTCAAAGAAGCGAAGCTGGAGGCTGTAATCTGTGGTACAAACACGATCAAGTCCAGCTTCCCCAAGGGCAATTATGCGTGGTGTAGTCTGCAGTATTTGCTCCAGCTCCGTAAGGGAAGCCTCTGTGAGTGTCTCTTTATCCCAAGGATGAAGTCCAAGGCTGTAGTAGATGTGAGGATGCTCGGAGAAGGAAGAGTGCTCCAGGAGGCTATGGCTCACAATCACTCGGCAGTCCTCTGTCGCTTGTGGAGTGTGGTGCGTGTGCAGGTTGATGTAAGGTGCTGACGTATCCATCATATCGTCACTTACTAGGGCACGGGATCGTAGCCACTACCTCCCCAGGGGTGACAACGTAGGATACGTCGTACGGTGAGGTAGAGCCCCCTCAGTGGCCCATGCTTGCGAATAGCTTCGACGGCATAGGTCGAGCAGGAGGGAGTGTAGCGACAGGAGGGAGGAGTGAGTGGCGAGATTGCTACTTTATAGAAGTAAATAGGCAAGAGGAGGAGCCACATAAAGAGCGTTCTTACCCATTGTATGATGCGTCTCATATCTCGTTGTCCTTTTTCCACTCATCTGTAAGTAGCGTCTCGATACGTGCTTGAGCTTTGAGCATACCACGCTCTACCTCATGGTAGCTGGGAAGCTCTTTTGCTACGGAGAGTAGACCTATATGTACGCGTACTCCACGTTCCTCAGCCAAGTGGATTAACGGATGTTTGTTCAGACGATAGCACTCTCGGATGAGTCGTTTCACACGATTGCGCTTGTTGGCTCGCTTGAAGTACTTCTTTGCTACGACGACCAATATGGCACATCCAGCTTGCTCCCCCTCTACGATGGGGCGAATATCTACGATGACACGTAGAGGATAGGCTATGAAGGCTTGGCCAGAAGCAAAGAGAGCATCTACATCTCGCTTGAGATGCAGACGCTCTTTCTTATCTAGCGTATAGCGAAGGGGGGAAGAGGTGCTACACAAGGGGGCGTATACCTACTTGTTCTGCTGCTCTAGATAGGTGTCCAGAGCCATAGCCATAGAGGTGGCTGTTGGTGTGGGAGCCGCAAGGTCCAGGCGTAAGCCAGCCTGCTCTACAGCACTGCAGGTAGCAGGGCCAAAGGCAGCGATCTGGAGCTTACCCTGCTTGAAGTCTGGGTGATTATGTAGGAGGGATGTTACACCAGCAGGGCTGAAGAAGATCATCATGTCGTACTTCTCTTTCTTCTCTGCTACGGAGAACTCTGCGCTGATCGTGCGGTACATCACTGCATGGGAGAAAAGGAGCTTCTTGGCTGTGAGCTGCTCTATGAGGTCGTTCTTGTGATCCTCTGCCATGGGGAGGAAGAACGTCTCCTTGTTGTGCTTGCCCATCAAGTTTACCAGCTCTACTTGTCCACCTTGCTCGGGGAAGAAGACCTTACGTTTACGGTAGACGACGAACTTCTGCAGGTAGTTGGCTACATGATCGTTGATACAGAAGTATTTCATGTCGTCAGGTATCGAAACCCGAAGCTCCTCGCTGAGGCCGAAGAAATGCTCCATAGCCTTGCGTGAGGTGAAGACAATCGCCGTATGATCTAGGATGTTTACCCTCTGGTTGCGGAACTCTCGAGTAGTGACGGACTCCACCTCGATGAACGCCCGGAATGTAGCTACGGCACCATAGCGTGAGGCGATGTCGTAGTATGGAGACTTACCTGACTCAGGCTTAGGTTGAGTGATTAGAATCTTCTTGATACTCATTGAAACAAATTCGGGAGGAGATCACTCCTCGTCAAATAGATTCCTGCCCCTATGATATATAGGAATGGAATGATTTCGTAGGCGCAAAGGTACAAAAAAAGAAGGAGGTAGCCGCCTGCCACCTGCCTTAATCTGCGCATTATGTTCCATAGCGTCACAAGCTCAGTGGTGAAGATAATGGCTAGTACGGAGTATAATACATACTGTGTTGGGATCGGGAGGAGGGCTATAAGGGCGAGGGGGAATGCCATGCTTGCACGTATCCAGTCTTGGAAGAGGTAATCCTGATCTAGTAGTTCCCCACTATCCCCTGTGAAGAAGATGTACCGCCATAGGTTAAAGACCTTCGCATGTAGGAGGGTAAGGACAAAGATCGTTAGCGAAGCTCCCCCTAAGGCATAGAGTAGGATGTTATACCCCGACGTAGGGATTAGCCCCATCAGTGTAAAGATGCGGTAGAATACAAAGCCGTAGCCCAATCCCTCCAACAGATAAAGGAGCGTACGAAAAGCCCACATAGGTACGATCCTATCTACACGAGAGCGCAGAGAGCCAATATGCCGATACTTCATGCTGAGCCATATCAGCGGCCACATATTCGGCGAGAGTGTACGCACTAATAGGGTCAGTAGACCTATCACAATCACTGCTAGGTAACTGAGGTTTGTAAACTGCTCTGTCAGTCTAAAGTCCATATTGTGCCACTATGAGCTATCTTACTCTTTGTATTCGAGTGCAAAGATACGACGCTTTAGCATGCGGTATATAAAAACAGAAGGGTTATGCATTGTCACTTAGAGATAGAGTGCTAAGATAGGGTACTTTTTACCTTCATCAGAGGTGTTGTTTGCCTTTGGTGGTCAATGTAAGTTGTGTATAGATGCCTCAGCCCTTTTAGCTAGGACTTATACTGAGCTCACACAGAGTGGAATACGAAAGGTAGATAAACGAGTGGTGACGAGTTACCATAAGTCGTCACGAAGAGTTGTGGTAACTCGCTTCAACGAGTTATGGTAAGTCGTCAAAGAGAGTTATGGTAACTCGTTTCGACGAGTTATGGTAAGTCGTTACAACTCTTTCATAATCCTCGTATCTAGGGCGTTTGTGAAGTGTGGAAATCCAATGAGAAGAACTAAGAAGAAATAGGCAAATAAGTAGCCGCTAGAAGTATCATCTTGGTCGTCTAGACATCATGACGATAGGTTTTAACCTGATGACTCCTTTCTTTATTCTGTAAAGTGGCTACTTCCTGCTATATTGAGTATGTAAGGGTTACTTTGCTTTTTAGGTATTCTCACCACAATATCAGGGGGCATGCCAACCTAATTATCACTGGTGTGAGCTGGATGCTTCTAACGTATGTAGATAAGGTATATATTTGTGGTAAGTAATGAACTCATTTCTGTACACTATATAAACGAATAGCGACAATGAACAAGAACTTCCTCTATGCGACGATTATCTTCGTTGCCTTGATTTTCCTCGGTGCCGTTGCCCTACTCTCGGGCGGGTTGAAGGGCTTCCGCTCTCAGTCCAAGAAGAGCGTCAGTGTAACGGGCATGGCCGAGCGCAACTTCCAGTCGGACCTCATTGTTTGGTCTGCCTCCTTCAGTGCAGAGTCCTCTGATCTCTCCGTAGCCTACAGTCAGCTGAAAGAGCAACGTGAGGCAGTAGCTTCCTTTCTTGAGGGTAAGAAAGTCCCTGCTGATGTCATTGCTTATAGTAGCATAAGTATCTCACGTGAAAGTGACCGCTACGAAGACTCTGATGGTCGCTCTTACTATCGTTTCCGTGGCTACTCACTCACGCAGAGTGTCACCATCACCTCAAAGGATATTGATGCCACCGAAGCCGTCTCTCGTCAGATCTCCGAACTCATTAACCGAGGCATTGAGATCGAATCTGGCTCACCTCGCTACTACTACACCAAGCTGAATGACTTGAAGATTCAGATGCTCAAGGATGCAAGTGAGGATGCACGCAATCGTGCTAAGGTCATTGCCGAAGGGGGATCAGTGAGCCTTGGGAAGCTCCAGCGCTCCAGCATGGGGGTCTTCCAGATTGTAGGGCAGAATAGTGATGAAGACTACAGTTGGGGAGGCTCATTCAACACCACCTCAAAGATGAAAACAGCCACCATCACCATTAACTCTACCTACGCCATCGACTAAGCCCCGTAGACGCTGAGCGACCTTCCTCCCTTACTAATGGGAGATGAGGGTAACTTAGCGTATGACATCATCATTACCAAATAAAGCCATCAGACTAGTGACACTCCTAGTCTGGTGGCTTTTATTATGCCCAACCTTCGTTCATTTAGGTTAGGCGAGGTTCCTTTTTCTCTAGTCTTTTACTCTCAGTGACCTGAGGGTGGCTTTCTCCTCTGGGGTGACACGAAAGGATTCACATGCCTTCTGGATGGCCTTGTTGTGTACCCAGACGGGGAACCGCTGTGCTGTGAGAAATGGTAATGTCTCTTTGCGATAATGCATGTAGCATTCCGCAATTGCCCATGCCAGAGCCATACGCACGTAGTAGCCTTCGTGCTGTACTCCCTCATAGTGACGCAATAAAGGAAGCACATGCTCCTCATCAATGAAGTACTGCATCAGCACCACGACACCAAAGCGGACTTCATACTCCCCAGCCTCATTAAGATAAGGAAGTAAGAACTGCCATATACGGTCTGAATGCTTGGAAACGAAGCGATCTCGCCCCGAGAAGATGAAGCAATCACAGACGGACCAAGAGTTAATCCTCTTCACCCAGCGTGCTACACGACTGAGGTACTCCTCTAGGTCAGGATGAGGGATGAGCCCTAATACCAGTCCGTGTAGTGTTCGTGCTTCCATGAAGTCCTGCTCTGGGCTATTCGCCCCACGCTCAGCCTCGGTGAGGTAGTCCTGCCATGATCCACTTCGCACGATTGCTTTGGCCAGGTTCCTAAGGTCTGGGATACGTACACCGAGGACACCTGATATCCCAGGGTGTAGATTCTCGGTAAAGGGGCGGTTGCCTCGCTCTGCAAGCGTCAGGAGGTGCTCTGTGATGGTCTTCCCTCCAATCTGATATTCGTTCATTATTTCCTCGCTATTTCCTGTCCTTTAGTGCTCCAAGACAAATACATTGTTTGTAGTCTCTGTGTTGGTAAAGGTACAACAAGTATGGTAGCTAAAATGCAAGGGGGAGGTGCTTGATAGAGGAAAGTCAAAAGGCCCGTATGGAGCTCTCTGCTTGATGAGTAATGAAGTCTTCATATCCCCTTTATTTAGGTCGTTTTAAGAGGGGTGTTAGCGAGTTACCATAAGTCTCTCGGAAGAGTTGTGGTAACTCGCTATGAAAAGTTATGGTAAGTCGCCTAAGCGAGTTATAGTAACTCGTTATGACGACTTATGGTAACTCGTTGAAGGGGCTTTTAGCCTTCCTTGTAGTGGTTTGATAGTCAGTGGTTTGTAGAGGTTGTTTTGGAGGTGATTTTCCCTGTGGTTGTGGTTTGCTTTTACTGTTGTGTGAGTATTAGGGAGTGACCTATTAGATATTGGTGAAGAGGTTTGTTGGGAGGGCATAGCGTGCCATGTTATTTGTCTGACACGGGCATTGTGGGATGCGGTCGCCCTTACATGTCCGAGCTAGGAGGCTACAAGTGGCTAATCATCCCTTTTAGTATCTTTGCGAAAGACAAATTACACAGATAGCAATCATGCGCAAACTACTTGTATTATCCTTACTCACTCTCAGCCTCGGAGCAGGGAGTCTCTTCGCCCAAAGAGGCACACGTACCATGACGATCGAGGAGGTCAACTCTGGTAAATTCGCTGCCCAACCTGCAGGGCGTGGGATGCGCTCGATGAGCGATGGCCTTCACTACACGATGATGGATACGCAGCATAAGGCGATCCTACGCTACAGCTTTGCCACAGGTAAGCTCATTGATACACTCTTCAGCGTAGATCGGGCTCGTGACTGCGAGTTCCAGAAGTTTGATGACTACCGCCTAGAGCCGAAGGGACATCATATCTTGCTCATCACCGACCAGGAGCAGATCTATCGCCGCTCACACAAGGGGAATGCCTATCACTATGATGTAAGACGTAATCGCGTTGAGCCACTAAGCGAGACGAAGGGTAAGGTCATGATCCCTACGTTTAGTCCCGATGGACGGATGGTGGCCTTCGTGCGGGATGGGAATATTTTCATCAAGAAGTTTGAGTTTGACACTGAGGTACAGGTAACCAACGATGCTGAGCGAAACAAGGTAATGAATGGAATTACCGACTGGGTGTACGAAGAGGAATTCGAGACGACTCGCCTCTTATCCTGGAGCGAAGACAGTGGCTATCTAGCCTTCGTGCGCACGGATGAGACGGAGGTACAGGAGTACAGTATGCCCATGTATGGCACTTCGCAGTATCCAACTTCCTACACCTATAAGTATCCGAAGGCTGGTACCCCTAACTCACGAGTCTCACTGCACATATATAATGTGGTGGATCGCTCGCGCAAGGAGGTGAACTTCCGAGACGGAGCTCCCTATTATATCCCTCGTATCGAGTTCGTGGGGCGTGAGGGACAGCTGGCGGTGTTTACCTTAAACAGACAGCAGAACCATTTGCGTCTTTTCTATGTACAGAATAAGACCCTTCTACCTAAGCTTATCCTAGAGGACAAGAGCAAGACCTATGTCGATAGCCACAACGTTACCTGGAGCCGTTTTATCCCTTCGGGCTTCATCTATCCGAGTGAACGTGATGGCTTCCGCCACCTTTACCACTATTCAGATAAGGGTGTGCTACTGAGGCAAGTGACCTCGGGGCATTATGATGTCACGAACTTCTACGGCGCAGATGCCTCTGGTAATCTATACTACCAAGCTGCTGATGAGTCTCCAATGCGTCGCTCCATCTACCGCATAGATCCGAAGGGGAAGCGTACAGCACTGCATCCTGGGCAGGGCTCAAATCAAGCAATCTTTAGTGATAGTTTCGCCTATTATATCAACACCTTTAATAACACCACCACCCCTACGGTGACAGCTGTCTACGCTACGGGTAACCTCAAGCCCCTTCGTGTGCTGGAGGATAACCAAAAGCTACAGCAGAGGCTCGGGGAATATCGTGTCTCTCCAAAGGAATTTATTACGCTCACAGGGGCAGAGGGACAAGCCATGAATGCTTGGATTGTGAAGCCTCATGACTTCTCTCTCACTCGTCGCTATCCTGTGCTGATGATTCAGTATAGTGGTCCAGACTCTCAGCAGGTGCTTGATCAGTATGGTTACGGATGGGAGCAGGTGCTCGCTAGCCATGGCTTCATCGTGGTATGTGTGGATGGTCGAGGTACAGGCGCACGAGGAGAAGAGTGGCGCAAGTGCACATACCTTCGTCTAGGGGTGAAGGAGAGTGCTGACCAGATCGCGGCGGCAAAGGCCCTCGGGAAGTTACCCTATGTCGATGCAGGTCGCATCGGTATCTGGGGCTGGAGCTTCGGTGGGTACAATACGCTGATGAGCCTGTGCCACGGAGATGGGACGTTTAAAGTAGGGATTGCCGTCGCTCCTGTCACAGACTGGCGTTTCTACGATACAATCTATACTGAGCGGTTTATGCGTACGCCTCAGGAGAACCCAGATGGATACAAAGCCTCCTCCGTGCTAGAGGTTGCCCACAACCTTCGTGGTAAGCTCTTGTTAATTCATGGGAGTGCAGATGACAATGTACATGTGCAGAACGCCATGGACTTCGCTGAGCTCCTTGTCCAGCGTGACCTGCCTTTTGATATGGCTCTTTACACGGACAAGAACCACAGTATATATGGCGGTAAGACACGAGACCACCTCTTCAAGAAGATGATCTCTTACCTACAGACAAATCTTTAATTGATGATAGCTCCCCTTAGGGTGAGTGTTGCTCGCCCTAAGGGGACATTTATATTGACTATGCAGGAGGAACAAGCAAGAGCATCTAAGCGCACCGTGGTGCGTGTACGTAAGCCTGAGTGGCTCAAGATACGCCTTGGCGATAACTCTACGTTTACTGATACCAAGCAAACCATCGAGGGGCATGGGCTAAACACCATTTGCCACAGTGGGAAATGCCCCAACCAAGGTGAATGCTGGAGTGCCGGTACAGCTACCTTCATGATTGGAGGGGCAGTATGTACACGAGCTTGTCGCTTCTGCAACACCCTCTCAAGCAAGACTCCTGCACCGCTTGATCCTCTGGAGCCAATGAAGGTTGCTCAGAGTATCAAGAAGATGAACCTCCGACATGCTGTCATCACAAGTGTAGACCGTGATGACCTCGAGGACTACGGTGCTGCTCACTGGGTTCGCACTATTGAGGAAATTCGTCGTGTCGCCCCAGAGGTGACAATCGAAGTGCTTATCCCTGACTTCAACGGGAGGCTTGACTATGTGGATCAGATCATTGCTTGTCGACCACGCATCATCTCACATAATCTAGAGACCATACGACGTCTCACACCTGAGGTACGACACATCGCCACATATGACCAGAGCCTCTCTGTGCTGAAGCGTATCGCTGAGAGTGGCATCCCAGCTAAGACGGGTATTATGCTAGGCCTAGGAGAGACGGAGGAAGAAGTGTTGGAGCTCATCGATGACGCTCATGCTGTAGGTGTGTCAATCATGACCATCGGGCAATACTTACAGCCAACGAGGAGGCACTTACCTGTCGTCGAATATGTACATCCAAAGCAGTTCGCTCGCCTTCGTACGCTTGGACTAGAGAGAGGGCTACGTCATATAGAGAGTGGTCCACTCATTCGCTCGTCTTACCATGCCGAGCGTCACGTGCTTGACTAAGTCTGTTTTGCTTGCTACCGAAGTGGGTATATACTACCTCAGTTAAACACGGGTTATTACTCTCGGTAAATCAACTATGGAATAGCCAGAGGTAAGGGACAAGAGCCCTCCTCTGGCTATCCCATTGCTATGTAGATACGGGAGCTTCTTTGTAAAAGAAGTATCTTTGTGATCCATGGCAGAGAGCGCTGGGCCCACCATGGAATAGTATTTTACCAATTACATTATGACAAAAGAGAAAAAAACTCGCCTGACCCGTGTAGGCATTTTTTATGACGGGAATTATTTTTGGCATGTAAGTACCTTCTATTACCAGCATCACGAGCGTAGGAGTCGCCTTAGTGTTGGGGGACTACATCGCTTCCTCCGTTATCAGATTGCACAGCTGGAGGCCACCCAGCCTGAGTTGTGTAAGATTGTGGATGCTCATTACTTCCGTGGCCGCCTCTCTGCTAGTGAAGCTGCAAAGGCTGCTGGGGATGTACTCTTCTATGAACGCCTCTTCGATGATGTACTCAACGCCGAAGGTGTTACCCAGCATCACTTACCTCTCTCGCGTGCAGGCAAGGGGAAGAAGAAGGAGAAGGGCGTAGATGTACTCTTCGCTCTCGAGGCATACGAGCGTGCCATTCACGAGGACTTTGATGTTGTCGTACTTATTGCTGCTGATGGAGATTATATCCCTCTTGTAAAGAAACTCCATGCCTTAGGTATCCGTGTGATGGTACTGGGATGGGATCTGGAGCATGAGGGGGAGGCAAAGAGAGAGCCTACTACGACCTACACTTCATTTGAGCTGATGGAGGAGGCTACTTATCCTGTGATGATGAACGAACTCATTGATAGTCGAGCCTACCGTAGTGACCCCATCATCAATGGACTCTTCGTCTCGAAAAGTGGTGCAGATGATCGCCTCAGAGACACCAAGGGTCGCCCCTATCAGCCACCTATGGCACATACTCGATCCTCAAATGAACCTCTAGAGGAACAGGGGAATGGTGATGAGGTATCCACCGATGAGGAGGGTGTGAAGCTCGCTGGTGAGCCACTACCTGAACTGACGATGACCGTACAGGAATCCCTCCCGTCTCCAGAGGTGAAGGTTATAGGGAGGATTGAGCTCCCAGACTTTCAGGAGCATCTCGATAGGGCTAGTGAGCCACTACCTGATATTAAGGAAGGGTATGTCAATGCCCTCAAGGCTGGATTTGGCTTCATTGATGTTGGGATAGGGGAGAATGCATTCTTCCACTACAAGAGCCTTGCAGGTATTACCTTCAGTGATCTCTCCGTTGGAGATCGGGTGGAGTTAGAGCTAGATCGCAATGAGAAGGGGCAACTGATTGCTAAGAATGTTACCCTACCATTTGACTAGGAGGTAAGGCATAAGACCATCTATTAGGGTAGTACGCTCTACCTATTAAGACCTGTATAGCCTGTAGGGTATACAGAGCTTGGGGTCAGTCGAATAGACCAATTAGGTCATTCGGCTGACCCCAAGCCTTTTCTTCTCTTGAGATGAGCTGACAGCTCTAGACACCCAGGGATACAGACTTCTTACTCCCTCGGTGAGGTATCCCCGATACCTCATGATAGTTTCCCCCGCTACCTCCTCAGAGGTACCCTCAGTACCCCTCAATCGTTTTCCCCGATACCTGTTTTCATCTGGCATAGGAAGTCATGGGGGAGTACTTGATAATCCCCCCTCTTGAGTCTACCTAAAAGTAAGGAGGAAGAGCCTTGTTTCTTTCTAAAAGAATACCTACATTTGCTGATGTGATTTGTATGGGGACATGCCGTACGTGGTATGGGATGTCCTGATTTGGACTGATAACTACAGCCCCTCACCATTCAAGGTATCACCACTTATGAACGGAAAGAATACTGGATCCGAACGTCGTGAGGGCATCGTGGCAGAGGTGCACCCTGATGAGGTTGTCGTGAGGATTCAGCAGCTGAGCGCCTGCTCTGGGTGTCATGCGAAAGACTTTTGCACTACTGCCGACTGCAAGGATCGACTTATTAGGGTACAGACACACGGTATTCACTACGAAGTAGGTCAAGCAGTAATTGTTGAGGGAAAGGACAGCGTCGGTCGCTGGGCTATTTTGCTTGCCTTCGTCCTGCCACTCTTTCTCATCCCCTTTATGCTTGGGGTGGGGCAAGAGGTGCTGCATTGGGGAGAGTGGGCATCGGCCTTGCTTGCCCTAGTGGCACTCGTCCTTTATTTCCTGATACTCTTTGCCTTGACACCGATCTTGAGCCGTACGCTTGCGCTAGAGGTACGTCCGCTCAATCCATCAGACACATATTAACGCCAATTATATTATGGGTATCACGATTGCTATACTTGCACTCATCGGAGCGCTGGGGGCGGGACTGCTCTACATCGTATCAAAGAAGTTTGAGGTCAAGGAAGATCCACGTATAGCAGAGGTTGCAGAGGTCTTGCCTCAGGCCAATTGTGGTGGTTGCGGTTTCCCCGGCTGTGCAGCTTTCGCAGCTGCTTGTGCCAAGAGCGAGGGTGGACTAGACGGACTCTTCTGCCCCGTCGGTGGTTCACCTGTGATGGAGAAGGTCGGAACGATCCTCGGGATGGTTGCAGAGAAAAAAGATCCACTTGTCGCCGTGGTACGCTGTAATGGTACCTGTGAGGCTCGCCCACGGACCAATGTCTATGATGGTGCATCCAGCTGTGCCGTTGCCTCAGCCCTTTATAAGGGGGACACCGACTGCAGCTGGGGATGTCTCGGTATGGCAGACTGTGTACATGCGTGCGAATTCGACGCTATGTATATGGATAGTGAGACTAGACTTCCCGTAATCATTGAGGACAAGTGTGTCGCTTGCGGTGCTTGCGTCAAGGCTTGTCCCAAGTTCATCATAGAACTAAGACGTCGAGGCCCCAAGGGACGGAGGATATTTGTCAGTTGCGTCAATAAGGACAAGGGAGGTGTAGCAAAGAAGGCCTGTGGAAATGCCTGTATCGGCTGTTCGCTCTGCTTCAAGGAGTGTAAGTTTGAGGCTATCACGATTGCCGACAACCTCTCCTATATCGACCATACTAAGTGCAAGCTCTGTCGTAAGTGTGTGGTGGTATGTCCTACTCATGCGATCCACGAGATAGGCTTCCCTCCCCCCAAGAAAGAGGCTCCGAAGGAAGAGGCTTCAGCTGGAGCTACGCCCCCACCTTCTACCCCCGAGGCTACCCCTACCGCCGAGACGACACCTCCCGCACCCGTAGCCCCTACGACACCCTCTACCCCTACTGCTCCCTAGCAGGGTAGTATCATCATCAGAAACGCTCATACCTTACAGATATATGCTACGCACGTTTCGCCTCGGTGGCATTCATCCCCCCGAGAACAAGCTCTCAGCAGGATGTCCTATTCAGCCTATATCCCTGCCCAAGGAGGTCATTATACCCATAGGACAGCACATAGGTGCACCAGCCGTACCTACTGTCCAAAAGGGTGATCAGGTCAAGGTAGGCACTGTGATTGCTCAGGCTGGTGGCTTTGTCTCAGCTAATAACCATTCCTCCGTCACGGGGAAGGTGACTAAGATTGATGGTTTCTACGACTCAGGCGGATACAAACGCCCCGCGATCGTCATCGCCGTTGCCCCAGAAGAAGAGTGGGAGGAGGGGATAGACCGCTCTGAGGAATTGGTTACAGAGTGCACGCTAGAGCCGAAGGAAATCATTGACAGGATTGCCGCATCAGGTATCGTAGGGCTAGGGGGAGCTACCTTCCCGACGCAAGTCAAGCTCTCTCCACCTCCTGGGCAAAAGGCAGAGGTACTTATCATCAATGCTGTGGAGTGTGAGCCCTACCTCACCTCTGACCATCAGCTCATGCTCTCCAAGGGGGCAGAGATACTCGTTGGGGTCAAGATCCTCATGAAGGCACTTGGTGTCTCTAGAGCTGTCATCGGCATAGAGAACAATAAGAAGGATGCCATCCTGCACCTCTCCCAGCTGGCCAAGGCCTACACGGACATCACCGTCATGCCCCTAAAGGTTCAATATCCTCAAGGGGGAGAAAAGCAGCTCATTGATGCTGTACTTCGCAAGCAGATTAAGAGCGGAGCCCTCCCTATCTCAGCTGGTGCTGTTGTGCAGAATGTAGGGACAGTCTTCGCCGTCTACGAGGCCGTCCAGAAGAACAAACCCCTCGTAGAGCGCATCGTGACTGTGACGGGGAAGCACCTAGAGAAGCCCTCCAACTACCACGCTCGTATTGGGATACCCATCGGACACCTTATAGAGGCCTCTGGTGGACTCCCCGAGGATACCGGTAAGATCATCGGCGGAGGACCTATGATGGGCAAGGCTCTACTGGGCACCGAGGTTCCCGTCACTAAGGGGACTTCGGGGATCTTGATCCTTCCCCAAGAGGATGCTGTCCGCCGTCCCATGAGAAACTGTATCCGCTGTGCCAAGTGTGTCTCGGTATGTCCTATGGGGCTTAACCCAGCCTTCCTCATGAGAGACGTGCAGTATGCCGACTGGGAGACTACGGAGAAGAACTATATCGTGGACTGTATCGAGTGTGGCTCTTGTAGCTATACCTGCCCATCAAATCGCCCGCTACTCGACTTCATCCGCATAGGCAAGCAAAAGGTCACCGCTATTATACGTTCACGCAAAAGCTAAGTAGTACATGGATAAACTAATCATCTCTCCCTCCCCGCACATACACAGCGGAGATAGCGTGGAGCGCAACATGTACGCTGTCCTCCTTGCCCTCGTACCAGCCTGTCTCGTATCGCTGGCGACCTTTGGGCTCGGAGCGCTTGTCGTCCTCGCAGTCAGTGTCCTCTCCTGCATCATCGTCGAATGGCTCATCACTAAGTACCTCTACGGGACAGAGCCTACCATCCGTGACGGATCCGCCATCCTGACAGGCGTACTACTGGGGATGAACCTTCCCTCTAGCCTCCCTTGGTGGATCGTCGCTATCGGTGCCATCATAGCTATAGGAGTGGGGAAGATGAGCTTCGGGGGACTCGGGGGGAATATCTTCAATCCTGCCCTTGTAGGTCGTGTCTTCCTCTTGATCGCCTATCCAGCGCAGATGACCCTTTGGCCCAAGGCTGGACAGATACTTCACTACACCGATGCCACTACTGGGGCTACACCGCTGGGTGTGGCGAAGGCTATCCAGTCTGGAGCACCAGGTATGTCTTGGGATCAAGTCCCCTCTACCCTGGATATGCTCCTCGGGCTACACGGGGGGAGTCTCGGTGAGATCAGTGCGATCGCCCTACTGCTGGGCTTGGCATTTCTCCTCTATAAGCGGGTAATCACTTGGCATATCCCTGTTTCGGTGCTGGGGACGGCCTTTGCCTTCTCTGGCCTAATGCACCTCATCAACCCTGCGCTCTATCCCTCGCCTTTCTTCCACCTGCTCACTGGGGGGATGATGCTCGGAGCTATCTTCATGGCCACCGACTATGTGACGAGTCCAATGAGCCAACGTGGTCAGCTCCTCTATGGGGCACTTATCGGTCTTCTGACGATCCTTATCCGCCTCTTCGGTAGCTACCCAGAGGGGATGTCATTCGCCATCCTCATCATGAATGGCTTCACACCTCTGATCAATATATATATCCGCCCTCGACACTTCGGCGGACGATAGGCTATGGCAAAACTCAGCTCGACACTCCGCAACATGCTCCTCTCCCTAACGGGGATCTGCATCATCGTCTCCGGTATCCTCGCCTTGGTCAATAAGGTGACAAAAGCCCCCATTGAGGAGGCTCAAGTCAAGGCCAAAGTCGAGGCAATTAGTGCCGTGACACCGAAGTTTGATAATAACCCCTTCGCCGAAAAGATACGTGTCCTTCCCGAGGGGGAAACCGATTCGCTTACCGTTTATCCTGCCAAGATGAAGGGACAGCTTGTGGGCTTTGCTATCGAGAGCTACACACAGCGAGGTTTCAGTGGACTGATCTCTGTGATGGTGGGCTTTGATGCCTCAGGTAAGCTCGTGGACTTCTCCGTCCTTCAGCACGCAGAGAGCCCAGGGCTTGGATCGCTGATCCCCGAATGGTTCCACGAAAAGAGTGAGACGGGTGGTATCCGTGATATGCGAGGACTAGATATGAAAGCCTCGGCTCCGCTCTCTGTCTCGAAGGACGGAGGAAAGGTCGATGCCATCACAGCGGCTACAATTAGTAGCCGAGCCTTCTTAGACGCAGTCAATCGTGCATGGAGCGTCTTTAAGTATGTGCAAGATCCCGAGGGCAGCAAAGTGAGTGGCAACAAGTCCTCCGACTCAGTTAGCTCTGCCACTGTGAGTACAGCAGAGAGTGCAAACTCTGAGACAAAGAGCTAATCCCTCAATTGAATTAGCTCTGCTACCTAAGGAGCAGCGTACAAAGTATGACCAAGGAAGTATAGCTTGACCCAGAACTCAGTTTTCCCCGTAACCTCTCGATAGTTTCCCCCGTAACCTCGACTAAGGTATCCCCATAACCTCTATGCAGTTTGCCTCGGTACCTGTTTCGACTCTCCCTCATCCCCCGAATTTATCCTCCCAGCTACTCTATCTCCAGCATCTATGAAACCATTAGAGATTATACGCAATGGCATTACGACGGAGAACCCTACCTTCGTCCTTCTGCTTGGCATGTGTCCCACTCTTGCCACGACCAGCTCAGCAGCAAATGGGATGGCTATGGGACTTGCCACCATGTTCGTCCTCATCTGCTCGAACACTGTTATCTCTATGATTAAGCACCTAGTACCAGATGCGGTACGTATCCCGAGCTTTATCGTTGTGATCGCGGGCTTCGTAACGATTGTACAGCTCTTGATGCAGGCCTTTGTGCCAGCTCTATATGCATCTCTAGGGCTTTTTATCCCACTCATCGTAGTAAACTGTATCGTACTCGGGCGAGCAGAAGCCGTAGCAGCTAAGAGTAGTGTGCTGCATTCGACCTTTGATGGACTTGGGATAGGGCTTGGCTTCACATGCTCGCTGACCCTCTTGGGCCTTGTTCGTGAGCTGTTGGGAGCTGGGACTGTCTTCGGACAGAACGTCTACCCTAAGGAATACGGAGCGTTGCTCTTTGTCCTTGCCCCAGGAGCCTTTATTGTCCTCGGCTACCTGATTGCGCTATCGAATAAGATTGCCAAGAAGAAATAGTCCCTTCCATTACTAAGCAATTCGTCCTATGATACACTATCTGCTCATCTTTGTTGCAGCGGTCTTCGTCAATAACGTTGTCTTCTCACAGTTCCTCGGTATCTGTCCCTTCCTAGGTGTATCGAAGAAGATTGACACAGCCCTAGGCATGGGGGCAGCAGTGACCTTTGTCTTGGCTCTGTCGACCATGTGTACCTTCCTTTTGCAGAGGTTTGTACTGGAGCCACTGGACATGACCTACATGCAGACGATTACGTTCATTCTCGTCATTGCTGCCTTGGTACAGATGGTAGAGATTATCCTCAAGAAGGTCTCGCCAGCCCTTTATCAAGCCCTTGGAGTCTTCCTTCCTCTTATCACGACAAACTGTTGTGTACTTGGGGTGGCAATCATGGTGATTCAGAAGGATTTCAACCTCCTAGAGAGCGTTGTCTACGCCATATCGATTGCTCTAGGATTTACGCTTGCGCTAGCAGTCTTCGCTGGAATACGCGAACAGCTTGCTCGCACGACTCTTCCCCCTTCGATGAAGGGTATTCCTATTGCACTAATCTCAGCAGGTATCCTAGCTATGGCCTTCATGGGCTTCAGCGGGATGGTGCGTCTGTAGCCTCGACGATTGGTGGCGTACGCCCTTCGTAGCTCGGTTTATTATCTCGCGCTTGTAGTGATGAGGTAGTGAGTACAGCTACTCAAGGGATAGATGCTCTGGTGTAGCGAGTTTAGACCAGAGCCTATTGTGCTGTCTATTGCGTGCTTTTCTAAAGGTTATGTGTACCTTTGCACACATTATTAGGTAATCAAATCGATTGAAAAGATAGATATGACCAACTTTATTGAAGAGCTTCGCTGGCGTGGGATGATCCATGATATGATCCCAGGGACGGAGGAGCAGTTGCTCAAGGAGCGCACCTCTGCTTACCTTGGCATTGACCCTACTGCGGACTCACTACACATCGGTCACCTTGTTGGAGTGATGATGTTGCGTCATCTACAGCGTGCTGGTCATCGCCCACTGGCTTTGATCGGTGGAGCAACAGGGATGATTGGAGATCCCTCAATGAAGTCTGCAGAGCGTAATCTACTCGACGAAGAGACACTCCGCCACAATCAAGAGTGTATCAAGAGGCAGTTGGCAAAGTTCCTAGACTTTGATAGTGATGCCCCAAACTCCGCTGTCCTTGTCAATAACTACGACTGGATGAAGGACTATACATTCCTGACCTTCATCCGAGACATCGGCAAGCATATTACCGTGAACTATATGATGGCCAAAGACTCAGTGAAGAAACGCCTCAGCGGAGAGAACTCTGCCGGTATGTCCTTCACCGAGTTCAGCTACCAGCTCCTTCAGGGATACGATTATCTATACCTCTATCGCAACTATGGTTGTCGTCTACAGATGGGAGGCTCTGACCAATGGGGGAATATCACTACCGGTACAGAACTTATTCGTCGTAAAGAGGGCGGTGAAGCCTTTGGCCTAGTATGTCCGCTTATCACGAAGGCCGATGGAGGTAAGTTCGGTAAGACGGAATCTGGGAATGTTTGGTTGGATCCAGCTCGCACGAGTCCGTACGTATTCTACCAATTCTGGCTGAATGTAAATGATGCTGATGCTGCCCGATATATTAAGATCTTCACAACCTTAGGGCAAGAAGAAATTGCTCAGCTAGAGAAGGAGCAGGCTGAGGCACCGCACCTTCGCCCTCTGCAGAAGCGCTTGGCCGAGGAGCTTACGGTTCTTGTACATAGTCGAGCCGATTACGATGCAGCTGTTGCCGCCTCCTCGATACTCTTTGGGCAGGGAACAAAGGAACAGCTTCAGACCCTAGACGAGGGGACATTACTCTCCGTCTTCGAGGGTGTACCTCAGTTTGAAGTCTCTCGAGAAGCACTTAGTGCAGGGATTAAGATTGCAGAGCTTCTGACAGAGCATGCCACTGTGCTCCCCTCGAAGGGTGAGCTGCGTAAGCTCATAGCAGCAGGTGGACTGAGCCTCAATAAGGAGAAGGTCACCTCACCCGATGACCTAGTGACAACGGAGCAGCTTATCGCAGGGCGTTATTTACTTGTCCAGCGAGGAAAGAAGAATTATTACCTGCTGATTGTAGGGTAAGGCTTCTGGCTCTACCCATACAATGAAGGGGCAAGCGAATCATTTCGCTTGCCCCTTCATCTATTTAATGGGTATGTATGTCTTACTTTTCTTCTTGCCCCTCTCCCTTCTCTGGGTATTGTCCATATTCGTACTTGCTCCGCTTCTTCTCCCGATAGCGTAGTATGAGATATAACGCAATCAGAAGGATGAGGACACCTGCAAAGGTGAGTGCCCAGCGAAGACCTTCACCCTCTAGAGGTGAGTATCCCTTGGGATAGAAGAAATAGCCTAATACCCCGACATAGAGCAGCAGTAGAGCAATGCGGATTTGTATTCGTTTCATTTCTATTCTTGTGATGGTTGTGTGGTAGAGGGAAGTAGGCTGAGTAGCTCGTCTAGATACCGCCGATTGCCTGAGAGGCGTGGTACCTTGTGTTGCCCACCGAGCTTACCCTGTTGCTCAAGCCATCGATGGAAGAGTCCCTTTGGGGCAAGCGTTAGCTGAAGTGGTTTTAACGTCATATCTTCGTACCGCTTAGCATCGTAGTCGGAGTTAAGCTGACGTAGTTCATTATCTAGGACTTGGGCAAAGGCACTCACATCTTCGGGTGCACGCTCAAACTCGATTAACCAGTCATGGCATCCCTTCCCCTCCTCAAAGAAAAAATGTGGTGCAACTGTATAGTCTGATACCAGTGCACCCGTCTTTCGTGAAGCTCGGGCAATCGCCTCATCTGTATTGGCCACCATCAGCTCTTCTCCAAAGGCATTGATGAAGTGTTTGGTTCGGCCAGAGATTGTGATTCGATAGGGTGCCAAAGATGTGAAACGCACAGTGTCTCCGATCAGGTAACGGTACAGACCTCCTAGTGTCGTGATTACAAGGGCATAGTCCTTCCCCAGCTCGACCTCCCAGAGAGGGAGTGTGCGAGCGAGGCTGAGGTCTTCTGTCAGCTCCTCCATAGGTATGAACTCATAGAAGATGCCATAGTCCAGCATCAGGAGCATACCAGACTCATTTGGGTCATCTTGTATGGCAAAGAAGCCTTCGCTGGCATTGTAGGTCTCTTCGTAGTGCATGCGCTCCGAGGGGATCAATGACTGATATGTTTCTCGGTAGGGGCTGAAGCTAATACCTCCATGAAAGAATACCTCCAGCTCTGGCCAAACATCAGTGATATACTCAGCTCCCGTATAGCGAAGTACCTCCTTGAGCAGAACCAACATCCACGAGGGGACACCAGATAGGCTTCCCACTCGGGTGTGTGCTACCTCCCGTACGATGGTCTGCATCTTTTCTGTCCACTCGCTCATGAGCAGGGTTTGCTTGCTTGGTACACGAAGGATATTTCCCAATATGGGCATGTGCTCGACGAGGATGGCACTGAGGTCTCCGGCTTTTGCTTGGCCATTTAATTTGATAGGAGAATGGCTACCCCCGAGGACAAGTCCCTTTGTAGAGAAGAAACGACTATCTGGGTTATTCCTTAGGTATATCCATAGGGCATCACTTCCTCCACGGTAATGGCAATCTTGGAGGTGAAGGTAGGGTACAGGAATGAACTTACTACGATCACTTGTCGTACCACTAGACTTTGCATACCATGTGCATACACCGGGTATGAGTACATCCCGTTCGCCTTGGATCATACGCTCAATGTCAGCCTTGACTCCCTCGTAGTCCTGTACCGCTACTCGCTCTGCATACTCTCGGTAGTTGGTAGCCCGACTTAGTCCATGACATTTGGCGAAGGAGGTCACTGTGGAGCGATCTAGTACGTGTCGAAGTTGCTTCACCTGGAGCTCCTCTACCTCATCCCCGTAGCGGGCGATTTTGTTGAGGCGTAGCTTCGCAGCCTGATAGATAAGCTTTGTCTTTAGGTCCATATCCTTTCCTGTATGACTGTATTACTCGGGATAGCCTTCTCTGTTAGCTAGAGCACGGCGGACATCTTCTGGTTGAAGGTGCCGTCTGTAAAAGGCGATCTCTTCGGCGAAGAGCCGTTGCTTGAGGCTAGAGGAAGGCAAGATACGGCGCAGACGTCTACGCCAGAGATAGCGATCGTATAGTCGAAGGTATTGCTTGGTGCTGGTACCATAGGTGCGCATAGAGTAGCGTCGGGCGAGCTTGGGTAGACGCTTTAGCCAGAACTGATCACATGCTGCTTGAAGCTCCCTAGTGAAGCTAGCTACCTCCCAGCCACGCGCTTCCGCATAGGACTTTGCTAGTAAGTCGCAGGCTTTGTAGGAATGAAATAGACGCTCCAGGTTATGTAGGCTCACCTGTCTAGAGAGAGCGTAGGGGGAGAAATGCATCCTATTTAGGTCTACTAGATAGAACGTATACGTCCCCGTAGACTCATCTAGTATGTAAGGAATATTGCCTGGTGAAAGGTCTTCATGTACGACACCACACTCATGTAGGTTAGCCAGATACTCCCCGAGTGCTTTGATTAATGGCTCCGAATACTTCTCCCCAGCTGCATAGGGCTGTAGAGTGGATTCTGTCATGGCTGTATAGCGACAGATGTAGTAGCTATCGATAAGCATCCCGAGGGCATCATGCTGCTCTATGTAACCGATGGGTTCGGGGGTAGGCAGCGAAAGGGATTCTAGCTGGAGGGCGTTTAGATATGAGCGTCGTGCTTTCCCCGTATTTGTCCAACCGTAGTAGGCAGAGCGAAGTAGCCGTAGTGAACCAAAGTGCTTCACTACGAAGTCTCCTTCAGGGCACTCGACCCGGTAGAGGGTATTTCTCCCTTGGTAAATCACATGGCAAGCCACCTCTGAGCTGAGTGGTTTCCCCTCTGTGAAAGCCTCCACATACTGCCTCAGGGTTTTAAGTAGAGCTTCGCCTTGAGGCTGTACGCTCTGATACTTTGTCACACTTCCTGTCTAGTTAGTTTATTCTAATTATCTCTATGCTCGCAAAGATACTAAGAATGTAGGTTGTCCGAAGACATTCAAGGATAACATACAATAACCTCGGGTATATCATTAAGGGATTGACTATCTGCAATGGTGTATGCTCATGATACAAGCTGAATGAAGCTATTTTGTAATAGCTTATGAATGTGGTGTTTGTAAAGGTGTTTGACGAGTTACTATAAGTCGTCTTAACGACTTACCACAACTCTTTGCAACGACTTACCGTAACTCGCTTGAGCGACTTACCATAACTCGTCGAAGAGAGTTATAGTAACTCGTAGTTGACACTTTTAAAGCATTTTGTAATATCTTGATTGTAAGTGTTTTATTCTGGTGTTCTGGAAGGGGAAAGGGATACCCAACATCCTCCCACACGAGACGCTTAAGGGGTAATACGTGGTAAATACAGGTTTCTGACAATCAACTATAACGTTCGCTGGGTAACATATGAGAGATGCAACTAAGAGAAAATATCATTGCTGGCTATCAATTCCCTCATTGTATACATGACGTTATCATGTATTAGCCTTAGATGTTATTGTAGGTAGGTCTTGTTTATTTCAGATTTAATAGTAACTTTGCACTCGCAAAAGTGGCTCAACCAGCACCACGAGGGATGCATGAGGAGTCACTTCAACGACCAAAGGAGAGATGGCAGAGTGGTCGATTGCGGCGGTCTTGAAAACCGTTGAGCTGAGAGGCTCCGGGGGTTCGAATCCCTCTCTCTCCGCAAAGAGGCTTCAAAGTGACTGCAAAATGGTCGTCAGAGAAGCCTTCAAAACAAGAGTAAATCGTTGTAGGACATGGTCTTACAACGATTTTTCTTTGTATGCAGTCCATAGACCTGACGGCTTACCCCTAGGGTCTAATAGTCATCAATCGGTCAAATTCTGCTACAGAAACTGCTACACAAATCAAGGCGTAGCAATTAGTGTAGCAGTGACGGCTAAATGAAGGGCTAATTGAAGGCAGCAACATGCTCTCATTCAATGTGTAAGTAAGTAACTTTGTAGCACCTGCTACACTAAGGAATGATGCATTATGAGACAATCGTTCAAGGTGTCCTTCTACCTACGCTCCAACTACGAGAACAAAGAAGGCAAGTCGCCCGTCATGCTACGGATCTTCCTCGGAGGAGCTATGAGCAATCTTGGCTCCACGAAGATCTTCGTAGACAAGGCACAGTGGAATAGCAGAACCAGCCGACAGAAGGGACGCTCCTCAGAAGCCCTCGCTGTCAATGCTAGCCTAGATGCCATCTCCACCAGCCTCCACTCCCTCTACCACAAGTACCAAGACGACCAAACGATCTCGCTGGACAAGCTCCGCTCCGCCTACCTCGGGCAAATCCAGGAGTTCAGCACCTTTCTCCCTGTCTTTGACAAGTTCATCGATGGCATCCGTCAGCGCGTGGGGCACACCATCAGCAA